>CAMYNG010000010.1 GCA_947259765.1 uncultured Ectothiorhodospiraceae bacterium | reverse complement strand
CCGCAAGCAAAAACTGGATACCAGCGCGCCGTGGGAGTTGAAGGCCGGCAATCCGATCGCGCTGCCAACCTACAAGCGATCGATCAAGATCACTAGCGAATTGACCCTGGCCAATGGTCGAAAGCAAAACGGTCCGAGCGCGAACTTTACCTACAGTGACAAATTCAGTTTCACCTTACGCTGCAGCAAAAACAAGATATTAAACGGTAAGGATCCAGTTTGTAACGGCAAGGCGTTTACCGGAAAGAGTCATCCGCGAGGTATTTGGGTGTACATGTGGCCGCAAAACAAAGGCCAGATAAAGAGCGTCCAGTTTGCTATCAATGGCCGTAAAACGAAGCTGGATACCAGCGCACCGTGGGAGTTGAAAGGCGGAAACGCGATCCCGGTGCCGGCCAGCAAACGTACCATTAACCTAACGAGCCAACTGGGGCTGGCAGCTGGTAAGAAGGCGTTTGGCCCTAAGGCAACCTTCAGTTTCCGGCCGTAGTACTCATCGCAGAAATTAATTTGCATTGAGCATGTGATTGCCGGGTTGGGGAGTTTAGTAGTCCCCGGCCCGGCTATTCTTATCCACTCTAGAGCATCATGTGTAAACAACGAATCATCTTTTGTTTTGTTCTACACTTGATGCTTCCTTTCCCTGCATGGTCAAACGAGACAGGATCCGACATGCAATCCGATCTGACCTCTGTCGAGAATGCGTTGGCGCGTAACCGGGAATCAATTATGGCGTTACCGAACGTAGTCGGCAGTGGTTTAAGTCTTTGCAACGGCGCACCCTGCATTAAGATACTCATTCGCCAGCACGACGCGGAAATTGAGCAACGCGTGAGGTCGATCGTGGGTCAAACCCCCTTCCGCGTTGAAAAAGTGGGTCCAATCGAGGCGTTACCGGCTGAGTAAAATTCAGCTGATTAAAGTCCCGTTTTTCCCGGGATATGATGTTCCACTCGCGTGCCGGGGATCTCCGTTCTCCACGCGTACTCATGTTTGTTCGAATCGGCCGCACCGTTGTCGCAGTCGCCATGAAACGCTAAGAGAGCGTGTTGCGCGCAGAGCAACGGGCTGTGCAGCTACTTTCCCACCTGCTTTTAAGGGTACCTTTTTGGGCTTTTACAACCAAATAACGATATAAGAGCCTTAAAACGGGCTGTTACATGCCCCTCGTTTGAAGTAGCCTTCATATATTCAAAAATAGTCTAAAATAAGGTCATTAAAGCCACCAACTGCCTATTAAGGCCTTAAATAAGATTGTTATGAATACCTATGCCATGTCTGATAAAGCGATCCAACAAGAGCTTGGACGGCGCGTACGTTCCCTGCGTCTGCGCAGGAATGTCACCCAGAAAGCGTTGGCCGGGTCGACCACCTTGTCGCTCAACGTGATCAAATCGCTCGAGTCCGGCAACGGCAAACTCTCTACGCTTATTGCCGTAATGCGCGAACTGGACGCGCTGCACGAACTCGAGAACTTTATCGCTCCGCCCACCATTAGCCCGTTACAGTTGGCCGAGACCCAAGGCCGGGTGCGGAAACGCGCGTCAGGAAAACGGATCAAAGATGAAGCGAAGGAAGACCTGGAATGGTAAAAAAGGCTGATACCGTCACAGTAGAACTTTGGGGGCAACGGGTGGGCGCCGTGTCCTGGTTGGAGGCCCCCGGCTATGGCGTGTTCGAATTCGACCCCGTGTTTCTGAATTCGGGACTGGATGTTGCACCGATTCATATGAGTCTCTCCGCGGCGCGCCGGGGCGACGGAATTTTTTCATTTCCCGCATTGGGCAAGCAGACGTTCCTGGGTTTGCCGGGTTTGCTGGCCGATGCCCTGCCGGACAAATTCGGCAACAGCATTATCGATTCCTGGCTGGCACGCCAGGGCCGGGATCCCGCGAGTTTCAGTCCGGTAGAGCGGCTGGCTTACACTGGTAAGCGAGGCATGGGTGCGTTTGAATTCCATCCCGCCACCATTGATAAATATGACAAATCGGTGGCCGTGGAAATCGCGGAACTGGTAGAGCTGGCGCAGGACATCGTCACGCATCGTCAGAAACTCAACGTGGAACTGGGTAATTCCGCCCGGGAAAACTCAGAGTCCATTTTGGACATCCTGCGCGTGGGAACATCCGCTGGCGGGGCGCGCGCCAAAGCCGTTATCGCCATGGACGGTTCCGGCAAAGTCATGTCCGGCCAGACCCAGGCCCCCGCTGGTTTTGATTACTGGGTAATCAAATTTGACGGCGTCACCGATATGGAGCTTGGTGAACCGAAAGGCTATGGCCGTATCGAGTATGCCTATTATTTAATGGCCCATGCCGCCGGTATTAATATGACGGAGTGCAAACTACTAGAAGAAAATGGTCGGGCACATTTCATGACACGGCGGTTCGACCGAATTGGTGGAGAAAAGCTTCATATGCAGTCACTTTGTGGAATCGCACATTTTGATTTCAACATGGCGGGCGCCTATAGTTACGAGCAGGCGTTTACGGTAATGCGTACATTGCGTTTGAGCAAAGCTGATGCGACTCAACAATTCCGCCGCATGCTGTTTAACGTTGTTGCACGTAACCAAGATGATCATACAAAAAATATTGCATTTCTCATGGGTAGGGACGGTAAATGGAAGTTGTCGCCGGCATTTGACGTCATTTATTCACACAATCCCCACGGACAATGGACAAGCCAGCACCAAATGAGTATCAACGGTTGCCGCGACAATTTTACTCGCCGTGATTTGATTGCTGTTGGTGAGTCGCTCAGCATATCCAAGCCTGAGGAAATTGTTGAGAGTATCTTAAACAACGTGGAAAAATGGCCTGAATTTGCTGCAATGGCCGATATCGGAAAAACAGATATGGAGCAGCTCGGATCCAATCATCGACTCAAACTTAACTAGATTTGCGATTGCAATGCCAACTTGGTGCCGGCGTTAATTTATACAGGGGGTTTAGCTTCGATTTTTTGGTTAATGTGCGCGTCCGCCAATGTAAGATAATCTTTCGAACAAAATAACGACAATTTTACACCGTACAATTATGAGCAAGACATACACAATCAAACCCGGTGTGCGCTATCCCAGTGGCGCAAAGCACGATGCTGACGGGGTGAATTTTTCCATATTCAGCCGCCACGCCACCCGGGTCGAGTTATTACTATTCGAATTCGGTGACAGTCCACAACCGTTCCAGATCGTTGAGCTGGATGCGGAGGTTAATCAAAGCTTTTATTCCTGGCATGTTTATCTCGAAGGGTTACCGCTTGGCATCTGGTATGCCTGGCGCATGGATGGCCCCTGTGATATTCGCCGCACCGGAGTGTGCTTTGATGGCGAAAAACATTTATTGGATCCATGGGCGCGAGCGGTGAGCCAAAAGCTCTGGGATCGGTCAGCGGCAATGAGTCCGGGTGATAACGGCGAAACCAGCATGCGCAGTATGGTGGTTGATGGTGATTACGATTGGGAAGACGACGAACCTCTACGCATGCCGTTTGAGAATGCGATTATTTATGAAATGCATGTCGGCGGGTTTACCCGCCATGCGTCATCCGGCGTGACACACGGTGGGAGTTTTGCCGGCCTCATCGAAAAAATCCCGTACCTGCAATCGCTGGGTATTACGCATGTGGAACTCATGCCCGTGATGGCATTTGATGAGCAGGACGTTCCGCACAGCACGGCAAAGCTGGGGTTGAAAAACTATTGGGGTTACAGCACTCACAGTTTTTTTAGTCCGCATCCTGAATATTGTGTGACACCGGATAAGGGTACCCATCGGACAGAGTTTCGCAATTTAGTCAAAGCACTGCACCGGGCCGGTATCGGTGTAATTATGGATGTGGTTTTCAATCATACCTCTGAAGGGGGGGCGGGTGGCCCAATCATTAACTTCAAGGGTATTGGTAGCAGCGTATTTTACCACCTGGACCACAACGACATGAGTGTATTTCGTGACTACACAGGTTGCGGTAATACGGTGAATGCCAATCATCCTGTGGTGGCGACATTTATAATTTCGTGTCTGGAGTACTGGGTTCGTGAAATGCACGTTGACGGTTTTCGCTTTGACCTCGCCAGCGCGCTGGCGCGCGGTGAAAATGGCGAACCCATGCACGATTCGCCGGTGCTTTGGGGGATCGAGCTTTCGGAAACCTTGGCCGGAAGCAAGCTAATTGCAGAAGCATGGGATGCTGCGGGTCTGTATCAGGTCGGTGGTTTTCCCGGTTATCGCTGGGCGGAGTGGAACGGTCGTTATCGCGATGTGGTCCGCCGTTTTGTGCGCGGAGACAAGGGCATCACTGCCGAGCTGGCGACCCGCATTGGTGGCAGCAGCGATTTTTATCAACCGCAGGGTGGCATGCCGATTAACAGCATCAACTTTGTCACTTGTCACGATGGTTTCACGCTAAACGATCTGTTCAGTTACAACGAGAAACATAACGAGGCAAATGGCGAAGACAATCGCGACGGCCACAATGACAACCTGAGCTGGAATTGCGGTGCAGAGGGACAGACCCGGGATCCGGTTATCCTGGCCTTGCGCAAGCAACAGGCGAAAAATACGATTGCCATACTACTGCTTAGCCAGGGTGTACCAATGTTACTTTCAGGGGATGAAGTGCTGAACACACAGCGTGGTAACAACAACGGTTACTGCCAGGACAACGAACTCACCTGGTTCGACTGGCGTCTGACTGAGGTTCATGCTGATATGTTGCGCTTCGTGCGTACTATGAGTGCCCTGCGCCGCCGGCATCCGTCACTCATGCGCCGCCGCTTTTTGACCGGAAACTCCATCAACGGACGATCTATGCCCGATATCACCTGGCACGGAATATCGCTGGGCAAACCGGACTGGCAGGATACGAATTCACAAGTGCTTGGATTTACTCTGGCGGCGGTTGACGAAAACGAAGCCGATTTGCATGTAATGTTCAATATGTCAGCAAAAGAGGTGGAGATGGACGTGCCGACCGTAGACGCGCGTTGCTGGAAACGTGCTGTAGATACCGGGCTGGTCTCTCCCGATGACATTAGTCCTGCAGATGAACAGATTCATGTAGACGCCGGCCGTTATAGGCTCAAACCCCGCAGCGTGGTGGTACTTGAAGGTTTAGCGGTTTGATTGTTCGTCGTCATTACGGGCGTGGCATAGCGAAGGCCCGGAACCCAACGTTTTCCACGTAGTTGATAACTGGATTCCGGCAGTTGGCGGAATAAAGAGTGGGTTAACGTTCTTCCAACTCCAGAATTTCCAGACGATGGTTAGCAGACGGGTTTTGCTCCGACGGCCCTTGTGTAAGTAACGCAATACCCTGGGTTATGCCCTGTTCGCGCAACCAGTTGCGGCAGAAGTTGTCCCAGTCAGCAAGGTCACGATCGACCTTGACGGGATTTACGCCATAGGAAAACTGTAGCGCCTGATTGGTTGATTCATTGGGGCTGAATGCAGTAATCCACACATGCGAGCGGAATCTGGCAATATTGCGCGCCGAACCACCGCTACGTGTGGGCACCAGCAACGCGACCGGTGTAGAGCTTTCGAGGGCGCGTTGCACGCTCAGTGCGATGAGATCTACAGCAGCAGGTTTGTCTGAGCGTCGGAAGATTCGCAGTTTTTTGTGGATCTGCTCGCTGGATCGATGCGGCTCGGTGGCCGCGGCAATTTTGGCGAGCATACTGGTCGCCTCAACCGGATGCCTTCCCATGGCGGATTCACCGGATAACATCACGCAGTCGGTACCGTCGAGTATTGCGTTGGCAACGTCGGTAGCTTCGGCCCGTGTCGGGCGCCGATACTCAACCATGGACTCCAGCATGTGGGTTGCAGTGATAATGGGTTTGCCAGCCTTGTTGGCTTTATCCATCAGATGCTTTTGTACCACGGCGATTTCCTGAATAGGAATTTCAACGCCCAGATCGCCACGCGCTACCATTAGGCCATCGGCTGCAGCAATAATATCGTCAATCCGCTCGAGCGCGCCGGCGCGTTCGATTTTGGCGATTATAAAGGGTTGGTAACCAAAACCCGCGGCGGCATCACGTACCGCTTGAACATCAGAGGCGTCCGAGACAAAAGACTGACTGACGGCATCCACGCCATGCTCAAGTGCGAACTGAAGACAGTTGCGGTCGTGCTCGGTAAACGCGCTGATACCCAGCTCAATTCCGGGGAGATTCAGCCCCTTGCGGGAACGAAGTTCACCACCGACTTCCACCGTGCAGGTAACGTCGGATTGTTCCACTCCCGTAACAGTCAGTTGTACAACGCCATCATTGAGAAACAGCGTATCACCCGCTTTTACCGCTTGCGGCAAGTGGGTGAAACTGACGGAGAGCCGGTGCTGGTCACCAATAATTTCGTCAGTGGTAAGGCAAATTGCATCACCTTCCGCGAGTTCAATTTTTTCTTCACTGAGCTCACCAATACGCATCTTGGGTCCGGGCAAATCGGCCATGATCGCTACGCGCTTGCCGGTATTGCAGGACGCAGCGCGGATGTTGTCAATGATCCGCGCATGACTGTCGAAGTCTCCGTGGGAAAAGTTCAACCGCGTGACATTCATGCCGGCGGTTAGCAGTTGTTCAAGTACATCCACCGAGTCTGATGCCGGGCCGATGGTGCATATGATTTTGGTTTTATTGTATGCCAGCTTGCTCATCGTGGGTAGATGGTCGGTCCTGTCAGAATTTTACCCTTGCCGGGTAAATGTGGAATTTTTTTCGCAAACCGATCGCTGTCTCAAGGTCCTTCGGTGTTGTCCGTAGTGTACTGTTTTTCGCATGAATCATGTACCATCATAGGACATCCTGGGGGGATTAAAATGAAGATTTTGCGCCGGCTGATGGCCGTTTTTTCAGTGTCGGGAATATTGGTAATAGTCGGTTGCGCAGGCATGCCGGAAAACACCGGGCAGGTTCCATCCTATGCGCTTACCGATACGGACAATACAGCGTTTGGCTATGCAGCAAACAAAAAGCTTGCGGCACACCCCGGCAAGTCCGGGTTTGTATTGCTTCCCAACGGCCTGGACGCCTTTGTTGCACGGGCGCGACTGGCACGCCACGCGGAACGCAGCCTGGACGTACAGTATTACCTGTTCCACGGTGATCTCACCGGCCGCTTGTTCCTCAACGAGCTTGTTAAGGCCGCGGAACGTGGCGTGCGAATACGATTTTTGATCGATGACTGGGCCTTGTCCGGTAAGGACCGCAGTTTGGCAGTGCTGGACGCTATACCTAATATCGAAGTGCGGGTGTTTAACCCGTTCAATCGCGAGGGCAGCCGTTCGCTACAGCTTGTGGGCCGCCTGGGTAAGGTGACACGCCGCATGCATAACAAATCGTTTACGGCAGATAATCAGATCACTATCGTCGGTGGCCGTAACATCGGCAACGAGTACTTCGATGCCGACCCGGATATGGCGTTTTCTGATCTGGATACAATGGCTATTGGACCGATAGTCAAGCAGGTGTCTCGATCTTTTGATGAATACTGGAACAGTGAACTGGCCTATCCCGTAAAGGCGATTATTTCCGAGCCCACCAATCCCGAAGAAGCCAAAGCACTACGCAAGAAACTGGATGATTTTATAGCAGAGAATGCAGATTCACCTTATCTGAATTCCTTGCGTGAGTCCGATTTGAGCAAGCAAATTCAACAAAAGACCGTGCATTGGTACTGGGGCAAGGCAGATGCGCTGTACGACCGCCCGGAAAAACTACTTTATGATAAGGGCAAAACAGAACTACTGATGGCGACGCAGCTTAGTCCCATCATGAAAGACACTCAGAAGGAGTTGATCATATTCTCACCTTACTTTGTGCCGACAAATAGCGGCGTTGCCAGTTTGAGTGCGCTCGTCGAACGGGGCGTGCGGGTTCGCGTACTGACAAATTCATTGGCGGCCACTGACGTGGGTATGGTGCATTCGGGGTACTCCAAGTACCGACATGACCTGCTGCGTAATGGCATTGAACTTTATGAGTTGGATAAAAAACTGAACAAACGCCAGCGCAAGGAAAAAAAGGGCCAGGAAGGTAGGAAAAAGGCCAGTTTGCATACCAAGTCGTTTATTTTGGATAGGAATAAAGTTTTTATTGGTTCATTGAATCTTGACCCGCGTTCGTTTTATGAGAACACGGAAATCGGCATTGTTCTGACTTCACAGGAAATGGCTGTTGAAATGGCAACCTGGTTTGACGAAAATATCGACAAGGTTGCCTTTCGCCTTGAGTTGGAAATCGATGCTGACGGCTATGAACGTATTCTGTGGCATGCGCCCAAGGGTGATCCGAAAGGAGTGTATATTGTTGACCCTCATACTGGTTTCTGGCGGCGTTTCGGACTTGAATTTTTAAGTGTGTTTCCGATCGACTCACAATTGTAGAAAAATCGACGGTAAGGATGCGGCCATGACTATAGCTGGGCAGGAGAAAAACAATGCGATCTGAAGATGCAGAAAGCCAATTAGTGTGTACAGATACAAACGGTGTAGCCTATCCAGTCAGTCAAACTTTGGGACGACGTCTTGCTGTCGTTCTGCTGGTTGTTCTGTTTGTCGCCATCCAGGGTTGCGCATCCGCACCACCCCGTAACCCAATACCGGAAGGGATGAGTGATGAAGCGGAAATTCCAGGCATCCCCAATGCGCGTAACTGGGGTGACGTGCCTCCTCCGTATTCTAAACGCTGGTTGGGGAGCTCGAAAGCGGAGATTCGCAGGCAGTATCCAAATATCTTTGGGCGTGAACATAATTACCTGGCTATATCCGGCGGCGGGGCGAATGGTGCCTACGGCGCAGGTATGCTGGTGGGCTGGACTGCACATGGAACCCGACCGGAATTCACAGTCGTCACGGGTATCAGTACGGGGGCGTTGATGGCACCGTTTGCCTTTCTCGGTCCCGCCTACGATCCGCAACTTAAAAAGGTATACACCGAAATTTCCAGTGACGACATCTACAAAAAGCGCAGTTTCTTTAACACCATCAGGAACGACGCGGCAGCTAGCAGCGCACCGCTCAAGGCGTTAATTGCCCGATTTGTTGACGAGAAAATGATGCAAGCCATTGCAGACGAGGGGCGCAAAGGACGCGTATTATTGATCACGACTACGAATCTGGATGCCGCTCGCCCCGTGGTTTGGAACATCACCAAAATAGCCCGGAGTGGCCAGCCGAGTGCGTTGCAACTTGTTCGTGACATTATGTTGGCATCATCGTCGATCCCCATTGCGTTTCCGCCGGTCATGATTGAGGTCGAGCTCGATGGCAAGCGTTACGACGAATTTCATGTTGACGGCGGTGTTACCTCACAGGTGTCGTTCTATCCCGTCGGTTTGAATTTCCGCAAGGTAATACAGCAGCTTGAAGTCAAGGGACGTCCACGACTCTATCTGATCCGCAATTCGAAACTGGACCCCGGCTGGAAAACGGTAAAGCGTAAGCTGGTGCCCATCACCGGGAGAACCGTTGATTCCATGATTCGGACACAAGGTATTGGTGATCTCTATCGTATCTATCTGGGTGCTCGCCGCGATGGAATTGATTTTCGCTTAACCCATATTCCAGCGGATTTCGATGCCGAAGCTGAGGAAACTTTCGATCCAAATTACATGGGAGAGCTTTTCGTCGAAGGTTATAACAGGGCTAAGCATGGTTATCCGTGGAGAACTGCGCCGCCGGGTGTAAACACCGAGTAAATTGGGTCTGCATACAAAGCGACATCATGACGATCGCGAGTATCGAGTACTTAGCTGCAGCGCACGAACTTGCTCAATTCAGACTGACTCTTCGCTGATCAATTCAGCAGATTTTGCTTTTCGCAGTGTCCGTTGCTGCGAGTCCGATTTTGCTAAAGCTTCAAAAGGTGTTTCTGTGCCCACTTTCATCGGTTCAACCTTCCAAATGTTTTTACAGTAGTCACGGATGGATCGATCAGAGGAAAATTTGCCCATACGTGCCGTGTTGAGAATCGACATACGCGACCAATGATGGTTGTCCCGGTATGCGTGGTCGACTTCCAGCTGGCTATCGACATAAGCTTGATAGTCGGCACAAAGCATAAACGGATCGTGCTGGCGTAGGTTTTCGGTCAATGGGCGAAATAGTTCTTTGTCGCCGTGCGAGAAAACACCCGAGTCAATTAGATCGAACGCGGCTCTCAGCTCGAGATTTCCCTGGTAATGCTCCCGCGGTTGATAACCCTCGGCCCTGATCTGCATGACCTGTTCCGCAGTAAGTCCGAATAGAAAAAAGTTCTCTGCACCGACTTCTTCACGGATCTCAACATTCGCGCCATCCAGCGTACCGATGGTCAACGCGCCGTTCATGGAAAATTTCATATTGCCGGTACCCGAAGCCTCTTTGCCCGCCAGTGAGATCTGTTCGGAGAGATCAGCCGCCGGATAAACAACATGCGCATTCTTGACGTTAAAATTGGGTAAGAAGACCACGCGAAGGTAACGACTAACCTGGGGATCCTGGTTCACAACTTCACCAACCGAGTTGATCAGCTTAATGATCAGTTTAGCCAGAAAATATCCAGGCGCGGCTTTGCCTCCAAATATAAAGGTGCGCGGTACAAGGTCGAGATTCGGATTTTGCTTGATTCGATTGTAGAGCGTGACGATGTGCAGAGCGTTGAGGTGCTGCCGTTTATATTCATGAATACGCTTGACCTGAATATCAAACATCGAATCCGGGTCCACGTCTATACCTGTCCAGGTGAGGATACGGTTGGCAAGTTTTCGCTTGTTGGTGGACTTTACAGTCTGCCAGTCACCCTGGAAAGCCGGGTCCTCGGCGAAGGGTTCCAGCTGACGCAGGTCTTCCAAATGCGTGATCCAATGTTCATTGCCTATACTGCGGCTTATTAAATTACTGAGCTCCGGATTGCTTAACCTCAGAAAGCGCCGCGGTGTCACACCGTTGGTTACGTTGTGAAACCTATCCGGCCAAAGCTCATGAAAATCGCGCATAACGGTCGATTTGAGCAGTTCCGTGTGCAGTGCCGCTACCCCGTTAACCGCGAAGCTGCCGATGGTTGCCAGATGTGCCATACGTACGTTACGGGAGCCGTTTTCGTCGATAATAGACAAGCGGGTAACGCGGTCAGGATCCACGGGATACTGCATTCGTACTTCATCCAGGAAACGATTATTAATTTCATAAATGATTTCCAAATGTCGCGGCAGTAGCCTGCCAATGAGCTCGACCGGCCAAACCTCAAGTGCTTCCGGCAGTAGCGTATGATTTGTAAATGCAAAGGTGTTACTTACAACATTCCAGGCTTGATCCCAGTCCATATCATGTTCATCCATGAGTAGTCGCATTAATTCAGGCACGGCGATTGCCGGATGGGTGTCGTTGAGTTGAGCTGCAAATTTTAAATGGAAATTTCTCAGGTCATCATTGAGCGACAGATGGAGACGGATCATATCCTGCAGCGAACAGGAAACAAAAAAGTACTGTTGTTTTAAGCGTAACTCCTTGCCAACTTCCGGTTCATCATTGGGGTAAAGGACTTTGCTGATGTTCTCGGCGTTTACTTTAGCTTCGACCGCGCGATAGTAGTCACCCGTATTGAATGCCTGAAAGTCAAATGATGTGCAGGCTTGCGCTTGCCACAGGCGCAACGAGGTCAGGTTGTTTACTCCATAACCTTGGATAGGCGTATCGTAGGCAACGCCGTTGACGACCAAATCCGGGATCCAGTTTACCCGTAAGTGTCCATTATCATTCGGGTAGTGTTCGGTGTGGCCGCCGAACCTGACCGCAAAGCGTATTTTCGGCCGTGGCAGTTCCCACGGGTTACCGTTGCGTAGCCACAAATCAGATTTCTCTACTTGCCAGCCATCGTGGATCTCCTGATCAAAGATACCGTATTCATAGCGGATACCATAGCCGATGGATGGGATCTGTAAGGTAGCAAGTGAATCCAGGTAACAGGCCGCCAGTCTCCCAAGACCACCATTACCCAGGCCGGGTTCTTCCTCCTGCTCGAGGATTTCTTCGTAATCCACGCCCAGCTCTCCGGCAGCCTGTTTTGCTTGTTCGACAATGCCCAGGTTGACACAGTTATTCCCGAGGTGAGGGCCGGGAAGAAACTCGGCAGACAGGTAACATACGGTGCGGGCCTGTGAACTTTTGTAACTCCGCATCGTTTTGATCCAGCGGTCCAATACCCGGTCACGAACCGAATAGGCTGCAGCCATATAGACATCGTGCGAAGTCGCCGTGTCCTGGAAACGCCCCTGCACATAGAACAAATTGTCGAGCCAGGCACGTTTCAGTGCCTCTACACTTGAACCGGTCCGGATCGCTTCATGATTCGAACCCGAATTAGACGTTGTTGATTTACTCATGCTGGGACTCCCTCCAACATACACGGTTTGGTTTGTATTTCCAGACGAAGGATTCGATGAGTAGCATACTGATCAGTACGGCCATACCCAGTTGTTGATCTCCGGCATATCAATACCGTGTTCGTGCGCATAGTTACGGCAGTCGATCTGGCAGTCGCGCAGTTTCTCTTTGACGTGGGCGCCGGCGACCTGCAGCTTCGGAACGCGGTTTATGACATCAATAGCAAGACTGAAACGATCGATCTCGTTATTGATGGCCAACTCCAGAGGTGTGTTGATATTGCCTTTCTCCTTGTAGCCGCGCACATGTAGATTGCGATGGTTGGTACGCCGATAGGCGAGACGATGGATGAGCCAGGGATAACCGTGAAAATTAAAGATCACTGGTTTGTCTACTGTAAACAGACTATCGAAGTCGCGATCGGACAACCCATGCGGATGCTCGCCATCGCTTTGCAGACGGAACAGATCGACAACATTGATAAAGCGAATCTTTAGATCGTCAAAGTGCTCACGCAGTAACGCTGTAGCCGCCAGTGCCTCCTGGGTGGGGATATCGCCGCAACCGACCATGACCACATCGGGCTCGCTGCCTTGATCGTTACTGGCCCAATCCCAGATACCGATACCCTTTGTACAGTGTTTGATGGCTGCGTCCTTGTCCAGAAACTGCAGGTGCTTTTGTTTATCACATACGATGACATTGATGTCGTTGCGGCTATGCAGGCAGTGGTCGGCGACAGACAGCAGCGAATTGACATCCGGTGGCAGGTAGATCCGTGTTACCTCCGGGTTCTTGTTAACCACCACATCGAGAAAGCCTGGATCCTGGTGTGTGAAGCCATTGTGATCCTGGCGCCAAACTGTGGAGGTGATCAGCATGTTGATCGACGCGATCGGCGCACGCCACGGTATTTCTTCACAAATGGCCAACCACTTGGCGTGCTGGTTATACATGGAGTCGATGACGTGCACGAAGGCCTCATAAGTGGCGAAAAAACCATGTCGGCCGGTAAGCACATAACCTTCGTACCAACCTTCCAGGGTATGTTCGGACAGCATTTCCATAACACGGCCGTCGGTGGCCAATTCACCACCATCCTGATCTTCCGGCAGATAGTCGGCCAGCCAGAGCTTTTTGCTCACTTCGTATATCGCGTCGAGCTTGTTGGAGGTATTTTCGTCCGGACCAAACACGCGAAAGTTGTGCATATTCTCTCGCATAATATCGCGTAGGAATTCTCCCAGAGGACGTGTGTTCTCCAGCCGGATACACGCCGGTGCCGTGATGTCGGCACAGTAGTCTCGGAAATCGGGAAAGCGCAGATCCTTACGCAACAGGCCGCCGTTGGCGTGCGGACTGGCGCTCATACGTCGTTCGCCGGTTGGCGCCAGCGCCCTGAGTTCAGGGATGAGTTTGCCGGAATCGTCAAACAGCTCTTGCGGTTGGTAGCTTTTCAACCAGTTCTCTAACTGCTGCAAATGCGCCGGGTTATCGTGCAAACCCGACAACGGTACCTGGTGGGAACGCCAGAAGCCTTCCACCTTATGACCGTCCACCTCTTTAGGACCGGTCCAGCCTTTTGGCGTGCGCAGTACGATCATCGGCCAGCGTGCGCGGGTCGCGGTATTGTCTCGTCGCGCACGCTCCTGAATAGTTCGGATCTCCAACACGCATTCCTCCATCGTGGCCGCCATGAGTTGGTGCATGGTGTCCGGGTCATCACCCTCGACGAAGTACGGGTTCCAGCCATAACCGCGGAACAACTGCTTGAGTTCGTCATGGGAGATGCGTGCCAGCAAAGTCGGGTTGTTGATCTTGTAGCCGTTCAGATGCAACACTGGCAGTACGGCGCCGTCACGTACGGGGTTTAAAAACTTGTTGGAATGCCAGGCAGTGGCCAATGGGCCCGTTTCGGCTTCACCGTCACCGACGACAACGGCCACCAACAAATCGGGATTATCAAACGCTGCACCAAACGCGTGCGAAACACTGTAACCGAGCTCGCCGCCCTCATGGATCGACCCTGGTGTTTCCGGTGTGCAATGACTGCCGATACCGCCAGGGAAGGAAAACTGTTTGAAAAAATGGCGTAAGCCCTCCAGGTCTTCACTCTTATCCGGATAAATCTCCGAATACGTGCCTTCCAGGTACACCGGTGCCAATACACCCGGCGCACCGTGTCCGGGGCCGGCCAGAAAAATGGCATTCAAATCGTACTTGTTGATAAGGCGGTTGAGGTGGGTGTAGGTGAATGCCAGTCCGGGACTCGCGCCCCAATGGCCCAACAGACGGTTCTTGATATGCGACGGTTGCAACGGTTCTCGCAGCAGGGGGTTGTCCTGTAAATAAATCATACACGCAGCAAGGTAATTACAGGCTCGCCAGTAGCCATCAATGAGCTGCAGCTCGGAGTCGGAGAGCGTCTGCTGCTCAGTTTTGTCGGGGTGCTGGCTTACCGGGTTGTCACTCATGATGCTTATCTCCTGGCGATAGCGAACCGTATGTTTTTACAAAGCAGGTGTGTAAATACCAAAAATAGATTGTCGAGCGGAGTTCGGTCAGGTTTTCCTTTGGTCTTGAAAGTCATCCCTGGTACAAATTTCTGCGAATCCGTACAACCTTCGAACACGTAAAGTATAGACAGGAAACTGGAAGTTTGTACCGTGATTCAAGACGGTCACAGACTGAACAACTGCTATTTTAAATGCGAAACTACCATACCTAAGTGCAGGTTTTTATTTCAAGATGATGACAAGCTGAGTGACTTGGCGCGGGATCAACAATAGGGCATTAAAGCCATTTGAAACCGAATACTTCCTTAACGGCAGACAACAAAAACGTCGGCAACGACGCGATGGCAATCACCATAATCAAATGGCGTAGTTCAAGAGGTTCTGTTTTCAAAACCAGTTGCCCAAAGGGTGTATAGACCATGAGGAGCGAGAGGGCTGCGGAGCCGAATACGGCAAGCAAAAGATGCGTATTGGCAAACGGATTACGGCGATAGATAGAGGTAAAGGTACGACTATCGAAAACATGAAAAAGCTGGGCAAAAATGAGCGTCGTAAATGCCACCGTTTGTGCGTAACCCATTGTGTATTGTCCGTCCAGTGCGAAGGTAAACATAAAATAGGTCAGCCAGCCCAGGGTCAAGCCGCGAATCACAATCCGCGCACCTAACTGGTTAGCAAAAAAACTCTCGTGTCGTGATCTGGGCAAGCGTTTCATAAGATTGCCTTCCGGATTGTCGACACCCAGTGCCAGCGCTGGCAGACCGTCACTGACTAAATTGATCCACAGTATCATTAGGGCCGTTAGCGGTAATAAGGGATCATCCGCGCTCATTAAAAAAGCAAACAAAATGGCTGAGACTTCCGCCACGTTTGCAGTCAGCGCCTGACGTATGAATTTAAGGATATTGTCGTAAATGCGTCGGCCTTCGCGTACCGCAGTGACAATGGTGGAGAAATTATCGTCCAGCAACACCAGCGATGAGGCGTCTTTGGCGACCTGCGTTCCGGTTATTCCCATTGCAATGCCGATATCGGCCTGACGTAATGCCGGCGCATCGTTAACCCCGTCACCTGTCATAGCCGCCACGTAGTTCCTTTCTTGTAGCGCCTTGACGATTCGTAGCTTGTGCTCAGGCGACACGCGCGCGAATACCGCAACGTGATCGACTTTGTCTTTAAGTTCAGGATCAGATGTCTCGTTAAGCTCCGCGCCGGTTATCACGAGATCGTCTTTGCTGCGCTTAATACCAATCTGTTCCGCAATCGCCTGCGCCGTCGCGGCGTGATCGCCAGTGATCATGACTGTTCGAATACCCGCACTCCAGCACTCGTCGATGGCGTCAATCACCTCGGGGCGAGGAGGGTCGATAATACCGTGGATGCCAATAAAGGTAAGTTCAGTCTCATGTGTATCCTGATCCAGATCCAAATGGTGATCATCAATGGCCTTGTAACCCAATGCCAGAGTGCGTAGCGCCTTTGTACCAAAGCCATCAATGGTGCGCTCGATTTCAGTATGGTATTCATCACTGAGTTCCAGATCACGTGCGTGCCAATCAACATGCTTGGAATTACGCAGAATGACATCCGGCGCTCCCTTGGCGACAACGAACAGGTTTTTATCTGGGTCACGAATAATGACGCTCATCATTTTACGTGTCGAATCGAACGGGAATGCCTGGACAACCTCGTAACCTTGCTCAAGTAGGCCGTCGCGCGAAATTCCCGCTTTGGCCGCTGCCACAACCAGGGCACCCTCAGTCGGGTTTCCCTGTACGGTATGTCGATCATCTTTTTTTAGCAGGACAGCGTCATTGCATAACGCAGAAAAAATCAGCAGCCGGTGAAGGTCCGGTTCTTCGTCCGCCTTAGTGGTAATCTCGTCGTCTTTAATAAACTCACCCTGTGGTTCAAATCCCTGACCTGTCACGGTCCAGGTCGAACCCCCAACAGCCAAGTGGGTAACCTGCATTTGGTTTTGTGTTAGCGTGCCGGTTTTATCGGAGCAGATAACTGAAGTAGAACCGAGTGTTTCCACCGAAGACAGTTGTCGGGCAAGGGCCTTTTGTTTGACCATGCGCTGGGAGCCGAGCGTTAGCACAATGGTCAACACCGTCGGCAAGCCTTCCGGTATCGCCGCCACCGACAGAGAAATGCCCGTATTCAAAATCTCAATAAAATCCATCCCGTGATGTAGGCCGATACCAATAATCACGGCCACAATGGCTAATGCAGCACCGATGAGCATGTGCGACAGTGTTTGCAGGCGACGTTGCAATGGGGTTTTTACTTCTTCCGAAGACGTTAACATTTCGGCGATGTGGCCTACCTCTGTTTGCATTCCCGTCGCCGTTACTACGGCAATACCGTTCCCACCGGTGACGACCGTACTCATAAACCCCATGTTGGTTTGATCGCCAATTCCCAGGTTTTTTACCGGGATGGCTTGCGTGGTTTTTTCCACCGGAACCGATTCGCCCGTTAATGCGGACTCATCGATTTGCAGTTGAACAGACGTCAAAAGACGCATGTCGGCGCCGACGATATCGCCCGTATTGAGCTTGAGAATATCGCCAGGGACGATTTCCCGAGTGGGGGTGCTCGACCACTCTGTGTCGCGCAGTACCATCGAGCTTGGCGCAGCCATTTCTTTGAGAGAAGCGAGTGATTTTTGCGCTTTATACTCCTGCAGAAAGCTGATAACGGCGTTGATGAAAACAATTACGGCGATGGCGATGCCGTCAACAAGGTGACCGGTGAAGAAGGAGACAACCGAGCCGATGATCAGGATGATGAGCAGAGGATTTTCGAATTGTTTAAGAAATAACAGTATGCCGGAAGGGGGTTTGGCCTCCTGAAGTGCATTATGGCCGTATTTCTCTAGGCGTTCTTTAACCTCGGCCGTGGTTAAGCCATTGTTTGGGTTGGTGCTAAGTTCCTGCAGAATTTCTTCATTGTGCTTGGCAAACCAGTGCATCGTTCCCTCTCTTGCATGGCAGGCAAATCAGATTACAAAACATTATAGTATCGATTTTTTGCAAATTTCAGTTGCAACAATAACCTCTTGCATCTGTCGGAACAAATTTGCACGGGTGAGTACTGTTTTTATTACAACATGTGTTGGAAAAGCTACCCGGTTTCAGCACTAAAGCTGTTGGTATGCGCAGGCTTATGAAAGCACAACACCAGGATTCGATGTGTTTCCCGCGCCTGATTTTCTTTACTCCTTGATTTGATCTGTGCAGGGTTGGTGACAAAACGTTACGGATCAAAACAATTGTCTGTTTTGATCGGAGTGGTTAGCTTGGCGCGGCAACCTGATAGCCTGACTCACGAACCTACGATTTTTTTACCATTTTCAAAGTGAGAGTCTTTTAGGACCAGTTCTCAGGCATTATTTGAGGTACCGGAAAAATTTTAACGCAGGCGCAATCGTTTTAACCGAATTTGAAAGTGTAGATTAAGCGGGGTCTTGTCGATAAAAACGGGGTGTGTCACTCTAATAAGCCACCTGGTGATGATGTGCAGATGCTGGACCAGAAAGAAATTAGTGAGTGTGTGGAAACCTTGTGTGATCGCGGCTGTGAGTCGGTTCGCGAGGTGATTGGTAGGCTTGAATCCGGGCAAAACGTACCGGAAACCGCGGAGTTGGGCACTGGCCAACGCGCGGCCGTGCTGCATGAATTGCAACGAATTATGGCGGTGTATGATTCTAAAACCTAGCCTGCCGGCGTACCGGCAAAAAACTACCATTGAAGACCCAGCGCCAGTGTCGTGTAGATGCTGTCTTCCAGTTGCTCGGGGCGTACTGTCCCCACATCCAGATACAGTGTGACCTTGTTTGCTACATAGTAGCGACTCTCGATGGCAATCAATTCGGCCTCTGACCCAGTTACCGCCGAGGTACTACGTCCGGCTTCGAGCCCCAAGGCGCCCCAGGCGAAAAAGCGTTTTACCTCGGCAGCGTAACGGTGATCGAGAAAACCGCGTGAAAACTGCAACGCACCCGGGTTAAACCGGCGCAGCGCGGCTAGTGTATCGAGTCGGGTCGGGTCATTATCGTAGTCGAAGCCGGCGGCGGTGACGGAAAAGGCCCAGTTCGGAAAACCAAAATAAATCACTTCACCTTCAACTCCCAGGCTTTGCGTATGGGTGGAAGACTGACGGCCGCGAACAGTCCGGCTGAAGAGTTCAATATTACGCAAACTCGGGCTGAGCCTGATCACCCAGTCGGTGGTATTTAAGGTGAAATCCGCGGTGAACGTATCGCTCAACAGCTCCCTGTCGACACCCCAATGGTCATAGCTCAAACCAAATATATAGCGCTTGAAGCGCGCCGTAGAGAAACCCAGGAAATAATTGAATGGATCACCGAAGCCATCGTTAAAGCGATAATCTGTTTTACCGGCGCCCACCTGAAAAGCGATGCCGTTAGGCAGCTCAATGTCTATCTCTGAATAGAAATCAGTGATGTCCAGCGTGTCATAACTAGCTTCAAGCAATAATGAATAGACATTCTTATCATTGATCTGAAATTCTATGCCGGATTCGTTGCTGTCCGCCTCGCCAGGAAGCCCCAGCAGGAAAAAAATTCCAAGCACAAACATGCGCATTGCCGAGTTCAAAAAACGTTCCAACGGGTAAACCCGCATAACTTCTTAATCCCATTTTCCCGTGCCGGATTGGTGGCTACCGGCCTTGTTTTTCTCGCGGGCACAGTTCAACCGCACAGTGCCCTATGCATACAACGCAAACCCCGTCCGGCTGGTTGACAGAAATTATCGGCATAAACAAAAAAAGGTTTTGCCTTAAATCGAGCTTGACTTCGCTCATAATTCGACTATTCTAGAACAATGGAAATGACTAATGCAGTCGATATTCTTGGGGCCTTGGCCCATGACAGCCGCCTCGCGGTTTTCCGCTACCTGGTGCAACACGGTCCCCAAGGAATACCGGTGGGTGAGATTGCCCGGGATTTGGGTTTGCCCGGCGCGACGTTGTCTTTTCACCTGAACAGCCTCAAACAGGCGGGCTTGGTGACGGTTCATCGGCAAGGGCGATCGTTGTTGTATTCGCCCCAATTTACAACGGTTGGCGATGTAATTAGTTTTCTACTCGCGGATTGTTGTGCGGGTCAGGTATGTGTACCTGATTCAATGTGTTGTACGAGTGATGACAAACAAGAGGAATAGGAAATGAAACGACTACATGTCCACCTTCGCGTGGAAAATATCGAGGCCAACGTTCAGTTCTACTCAGCAATGTTTGGCGCGCCACCCACTGTCGAGAAACCTGACTATGCAAAGTGGATGGTTGAAGACCCGCGCGTGAACTTCGCAATATCAACTGGCGCGCAAACCGCTGGCTTGGATCACGTCGGTATACAAGCTGAAAATGAGCAGGAGTTGGCGGATATTCAGCAGAGTTTCGCCAGCACGGAAGGGAAGGTGACAGCACAGTCCGATGCGGAGTGTTGTTATGCCCGATCAGATAAATACTGGACGGTAGATCCACAAGGCACACCGTGGGAGGCATTTCACACGCTGGGAGAGGTGCCAAAGTTTGGTGATGATCTTGATCGGAATGGAGCATCAGAAGGGAGTGCGTGTTGTACGCCCTCTGCGGATTCGGAATGCTGTGCCGGATAGCCCGTTGATCTCGGATTTCGCTGTGGGTTCAACGATCAGGAAAAAGGAGATTTTTCTGGAGTTTCAGTGCGACGAAGCTGCGTGAGAGAAAATTGCCAATCAGTGCTGGGAAGTTGTTTGGATAAACGTATGCTTCGTCCTATTTCATTTTCATACCAGCTGGTAACTGCTTCATTGGGTTCACATTCATAGCCCCACCAGGTTCCGTCGGCATCCTGTGCGATCCATTGGACCCAGTCCGGAACATGGAGGTTACCAAGGCTGTGTATTGTTTTTTCAGGCACCGTGACGTACAAGGGGCCGCCCAAGTTGGGCGGCCGCTACTGATAATTAATCAAGCGTGGGGCTATTGCCCTTACGGGGCGAGGCTGGCAGCGTGATAAAGGCGTGGTCGTTCTTGCCGTGACAGGTCATGCAGCTCTGCCGCAGGTGTTCAAACGCGGTTTTAAATTGTTTCCAGTCTTTGTTCGTGATGGCGGCAGGAAATTTTTTAAAACCGTCATCAAGAAACTCGGCTGCAGTGGTAGCACGTTTCGGTCGCGTGATCATCAACGTGTTAACCAGATCGTCCATTTCTTCCAGCTGGTACTCGGCAAATTGCCATTTACCCTGTTTGGCGGCCCAGTAAAGATTGCGATAACGTTCACCCATTTGCAGCATGAGATTGGATGCGCCAGGCAACACCTTGACCATGTTGTCGATTTTTTCCTGATTGCTACCGGTTTTGCGCCAGTCTCCGGACTTTGTGTTTTCCGCAAGGCCGTTGGTGGCTATCACCGTGAAGAAGAGTATATACAATGCTTTTTTCATGTTCGATCCCTTGAGTTAGTTTACCCGTGTAACAAATAAAAAAATATCCAGATGATGGTTCATGGTGTTGCGCGCACTTTATGCGGCGCGGATTTTCGGTGGCGCCGCTGTTTTAAAATACGAAAAATCCAGATCCACGTCCCGCTCAGGGCTAGAAAAATCAGCAGTAGGGCGGCCGCGTCCATAATGAACACTCCGGCTGTACCGGCGATCCTCCCGCTGTGCAGGTCGAGTATGACACGCTCCAGGGGCAACACATGCGCACGATACTGCCGGGCCACCTTTATATAAATTTCGCCGGGTAAGGCTTGCGGCGACGACCAGCTGACGTCCACGGCTTGGTCGGTTTCTTCCCAGGTGAGGAAATTGGCATCCGCCATGTATATCCCATGCGCGCCACGAGTTGCCACGCGCCCATCTGCAAGCAGGCCGATGCGGCGCATGCCGGCAGGTACACCCTGTCTGCCTACAAGCTCCTCTATCAGTTCACCCGCCGGGGTAAACAACATCAATCGGCCGGGTACGGCGACAATGATTATATCGTCTACTCGGGTGGCTCCCAGCAAGGCCCCCGGGAATTCACCGAGTAAATTCTCATTGAGAAATAAGCGGGTGTCCCACTGGCTGACCCAGTCTGATTGAATTCGGAAACTCGGGGGGCCTTTTGGCGGTTGAATGTTATACCAGTCAAGCAAAGTACCGGTTGTGACAAAACGTTCGTCGAGTTGCAGTGTCTCGGTATGATTAAGCGCGACTCCGGTCGTGGACAGAATCAACACAAACAGCGCCGCGGTGACCCCGACGTAGCGGTGCCAGTTATACATGGAGCGAATTTTAAAGCGACGCTTTCTATGGCGAGTCATGCGAATTGATTTGCGAGTTAAGATATAAGGCCAGTCGAGCGGCTCGCTTCAGTGCACGCACGGATAAGGTGGCGCCGGTGATGCCATCGATGGATCGATCAAGCTGATAGCTGTCCGTCAGGTTCGCGCTTGTAAACTGTTGTGTAAATGCAGGTGTCTTGACTTCCCAGCCACGGCTTTCGCGAAATACCAGGACCTTAAGTGATTTGATGCGCCCGTTGAGGATCTCGATACCGATAGTGATGGGTTTATGTTTTCCGATCTCGTTCAGTACCCATGCGCTGGTGTTGCCCTGTTGCCAGTAACGGATACGCCGGGTGTCGGGTTTGTGCTCCAGTAATCGCGCTGCGGTCTCGCCGACTTCTCCTGTTAACCAGATGACGCCGGGTTTGGGTACAGTCCCGGCAAAGGTTTGATCCAGGAACGCCTCGGGTGTTTGATAGGTTCCCTGTTTTGCCTGCAGGGCAGGCACGGCCAGCAGCAGTCCCAGAAAAGCTAAAGTACGAAACAACATCGGGTAATCGGTGTTCCAAAAAAAACTACACGGGTAGCGTAACATGCTACCCGTGTAGAATGTGAACCCGGCGGATTGATCAGAACTGGTAACCAATGCCGACATTAACACCATCGAACTCGTCTTTGCCTGTCGGCACAGATTGATCCTGGTAGTCTGCCTTGATCACCACATCCGGATGCGGCCAATAATTTAAACCCACATTCCATTGCGTATATTCGGAATCGGTATTGTTACCTGCCTGGTTATCCCACACGCTATACCGCCCAAAAACACCAATCGGGAGGTGAAACCGCCATGCCGGTTCCACGTACCAGCCGGATTGTTCGTCGGCGCCAATGGCAGCCGGGCCATTACCGTCAAGATCCCAGGTGGCGTAAAGGGCACGCAGGTGAAAAGCGGAGTACTGCCAGGCGACATGCGTCTCAAGCAGGTTTGCCGAACCGGCGGTGGGGTCGGTACTTTGTGTGATGTCGGTCTGATGCTGGATGGTTGCTGCCCATTCCAGGCCAGGTATAGCTGTCCATTTAACCCTCGCGGTGTAGGCGGGATCGTCGGCTTTGGCCTCGGAGCATTTTTGCCGGCCTTTTCGGACTTTATAATTGTCACCCGCACTGGCAAGCAGCCCGGATGTAGCGGTAACGTCGTAACTGAATCCGTTGCCAAAGCGACCCTTGACCGCGCCACCACATTCCCACCAGGTAGTCGGGATTATATTTTTTTCAACCGGGTTGCGCTCCACGCCATAGAATGTGGGGGGTTCGTGGGTTTCGTTGAGGATGCCGACCGGGACCAGAAACAGACCACCGAGTGCTGAGGTTTGCTGGTTCACGTCAAACTCAACATAGGCTTGTTCGACTTCAACTTCACCATTCTTACCATCGCCGGACAGTGCGTGCTCAAGTTCAATTTCAGAGAAGAAGCGAATGGAGTCGGTGAACTCGTAACCGAAAAATAATACAAAGCGGTGAAAGTCGATTTCCTTTTTGTCTTCACCGCCGGGTGTCTTGTTTTGCCAATTGTTGTAATGCAATTCGCCGTACCCGCCGATTTTTACCTTACTGCCGTGACCGCCAGACGCCGTCTCATCGGCCTTGCTATCAGATAGCTTCTCGACTTCATCCATGGTGGCGTCGAGCCGTTCCATGATGCGTTTGTTTTCCGATTTTAATGAATCCAGTTCCTGTTCCAGTTCACCGCTGGATTTTTCGGCGGTAGCGGTTACAGGTAGCAAACTTATGGCCAACAGCCCGGCCAACCCAAAATGCTTCATTTCGATTTACCTCAAGTCTTCAAAAGTTTTTACGGGGGCGCCTGTTGCGACGCATCCCCGGAAGTTGGCGGCTATTGTACGTAAAAATAATCTTAATGCAAATCATTCTCATTAAGATTAGCAAATCGTTCACCAATCGTGTTTAATCGCGCGGATGCGCCCCGTGCTAGACTAACAACTTGAATTTTGGTGAAAATTTAGCGTGGATACACAATCGATGCGGCAATTAACCGGTGCGTTAGCGGGTGTTTTCGTGCTTGCTTGCATGGCCAACACCGCTATGGCGGCCCCTTCCGACGTGGCTACTGAGGGCGAGACGACCCGCAACTGGCGCTGGCTGGGGGATTTGCGCGCCGGTTATTTTGCCAGCGAACGTGAGGACCGGGATGGTTCCCGTACCGATAAAGACGAGGGCCGTTTGCGGCTGCGTTTTGGCGTGGAAGGCAAATTTAGCGATCGCTGGAGTGGGCGGATTCGCGCAGCCGGTCGTTACAGTACCGAGGACAACCCCGGTGAAGTTAAGTTTTTCACTTCTATACCTGCGCCGGAGGGTCTGCGATTCGGTGACACAACCATTGACGAACTTTTCTTCCGCTATCAGCACAGTCCGACACAGGACATCAAACTCGGCCGATTTCAGAGCAATTTCAAACTGGACGGTGTGGCGAAAAAATCCCTGGATCGAAACACGAGTCACGAAACCCAAATCACCTGGACGGACGGGATTGGGTTTGCGTTTCTGGCCAAAAGTGGTTGGCGTAATCATGTACTGGCGCAGTACAACTATTCAGATGGCGCGACTGAAGTGCGTCGCAAGCCGCTGGACTTTTCCGATAACAAAACCCGTGTCAGCTTCTTCTTTGCTACCGAAAACAAAAATGCAGTAGGGCCACTGGTGCAGCGCGGAGTCGATCTAAGCTATCTGCCGAAGGCCTTGTGTGTGGATGGTGTGGTGACTTGCCAGACGCGCGAAAGTTACTGGGCGCTGGTATTTCGCGGCGCATTACGTTGGCCGCTTAGCCAGGGGGGGATGTATTTTCTGCTGGGTGGTTCGGCAGGTTATGCGCCCAACACACAATTGAAAACGGTGGCCAACACCGGTACAACGGGCGACACTGATGGAAGTGCATTTCAGGTTTCGTTCAATCTGGTGGATTTCGTACCGAAACATAGCCTGGGCCTGGTGCTGGGACAGGTGGGGGCGGGTTGGTTGATCTCACCGGACTTTCGCAACAACAACACCCTGATTGAGGGTCGCTACCGTTTCAATCTGGCCAAACAACACAAGATCGAGTTCCGGCTCCGCCGCCGTGAAGACCTCGAGAGGCTAGTGGGAGCGAATCAAAAGCGTGTCGATGACGATCTTTATCTTCGCTATACCTTCAAACTTTAAATTTCAGTTCCTGGAACCGGAATATGTTGTCTGCACTTACCTTTCAGGCAGGCTTGCAAACAGCACCCGTAAAGACCGAGGGCCGCATGGACGCGGCCCTCGAACCTACAGAGACGTATTTACGGTGTGTCTTTCCGGGTGCTGTTTGCAAGCCTGTCTATCTCCGGGATAACTACAGGGGACACAGGAAAAAATTTTTACAAACCATTAACTACCCGGTGGTGTAAAAAATGTCAGTTACACCGTTAATACATCAAATTCAACATCACCATCAATACCACAATAAACAGAACCGTCATGATGCCGCCGGCGCGCATGAAATCGGCAACCCGATAACCGCCGGGTTCCAGGATAAGCGCATTAACCTGGTGGGTGGGGATCAGAAACGAGTTTGATGTTGCCAGTGCCACGGTGAGAGCAAACACACCCGGATCGGAGCCGGTTTGTAGGGCGATATTAATGGCGATGGGTACCAACAGTACCGTGGCACCCACGTTGGACATAACCAGAGTGAAAAATGTCGCCAGCAATGCAATAGCCAGCTGGAATCCCCACGCGGGCATGCCGTCCAACAGCCTTACCGTCTCTTGTGCAATCCACGCCGCGGTCTGGGTATTTTCAACAGCGGTGCCGAGCGAAAACAGACTCGCGAGCAGGAACACCGATTGCCAGCCGACTGCACGATAGGCTTCATCAATGCTCAGTACCCTGCTGACCACCATACCCATGGCGCCCACAAGCAAGGCGACCGAAAGAGGCACGGCCTTGGTTAACACCAGCAACAGTGCAATGGCGAAAAATATCAGCGCCGGGATAATTTTGTCCGGCCGGGTTACTTCCTTTTTCGGAAAATCCGTGACGACCGCAAAGTTCTGATCGTGAGAAAGCGTTTCGAGATCTTCCCAGCGGCTGTGCAGCACCAATGCGTCACCCGCACGCAGTACGTGATCGCGCAGATCAGTACGGACTACATCCTCACCCTGATAAACGGCCAGAACGTTGGTGCGGTACTTAATACGCATTCTAAGATCCTGGATCGTACGGCCAATGACTTCTGAGCCCGGCGGAATGACCACTTCAGAAATACCGGACTGGCTGGGTTGCAGGATGTCATTGAACATTTCCAACTCGGGCTTGACGTGGAAGTTGTATTTTTCGGCGACCTTTTTCACATCCTCTTCCGGACCCATTAACGCCAGTTCGGAACCAATCCACAGGTCGGTATCACGTGCCGGGCCGACGCGCACAGTCTCACCGTTGCGCGTGGCGAGTACGGATACGCGGTAGCCCATATCCTGCTCCCAGTGGCCAAGTGTCCAGCCAATCGCTTGACTCTCATCGCTCATCCGCAGTTCATAAACGTCACCCTCAATGCCATACAGCTCTTTAAAGTAGTTGGTGGTATCACCCGGTTCGGCCGCATCTGTTTTGTGTACCGGCAGAACGAAGCGCCCAAAAATCATAAAGTAGAGGATGCCAACGGTGAGCATGGCGATGCCCACCGGTGTGACCGAGAAAATGTCATAGGTAGGTACTTCCGCGGTCACCAGCAGGTCATTGAGTAAGATCAGTGGACTCGAGCCGATCATTGTCATGGTGCCACCGAGAATTGCACAAAAACCCATGGGCATGAGCAAGCGGGACATCGGTATTTCGGTACGCCGGGAAATGCGACTGACCACGGGTAAAAACAGAGCGGCGGCGCCGATGTTTTGCATGAAGCTGGAGATAACGCCCACCGTGCCGGAAATCGCCGGAATAATTCGGCGTTCCGTTTTTCCCGCCCACTGCAGGATCTTGCCCGCCAGTAGGCTCATTAGTCCGGTGCGATCCAGGCCGACGCCAATAATCATGACCGCAATTATGGAGATAACCGCATTAGTGGCGAAACCGGCGAACAGCTCGTTGGGGGCGACGAGTCCGTCGTAACCGGGAATGATGGAACTGAGTCCCAGCAACACCATTATAATGATTGCCGCCACGTCGACCCGGACCACTTCGGAGACAAACAGGGCTATGGTCAATCCGAGGATACCGAGAACCGCGATCATCTCGGTGGATAAAGTTAGTGTTTCAGTCATGCTGGTTTCCCAAAAAAGCTGCTAAAAACGGCACGCCACAGGCCGAGCGGGTACGTAATGTACCGGTTACCCGTGAATGCACGTGGGTTGTCTGGTATTGGAACGCTCCCAGACGAGCCGGCGTTGCCAAAATCAAGCGGGGCGGTGTATCCAAATGCGGCGCAATTGTAGCCAAGACGGGGCGGGCTTGTACAGTTAAAGTACGCTACCCTCCGCTTATTAACGCAGTACCCCAGTAGGAATTACCGGTACTAAGTTACTGTTCCTGAATGGTGCCCACGTAACAAATCGTTGAATACATACGTTCGAGGGTCAAACTTTGACGTTTCCATGGCAAGACACGCCGTAAATACATCCCTGTAGGCTTCACGGCAGCATCCCTGCTGCCGAAAGAGTCTTGCCATGGAAACGTCAAAGCCTTCCCCCCGGGATCCTAATGGGCACCATTCAGGAACAGTTGTTTAGTACGGTTTAAGGACTACCAGCAGGACGGCGGCAATGAGGATCAGAACCGGGAATTCATTGAACCAGCGGTAAAAAACATGACCGTGTGCGTTGCGGTCTTTTTTGAAATCGAACACAAGTTTGCCACAGTAGAGGTGGTAGGCAACCAAAACAAGCACGAGTAGCAGCTTGATCGTCAGCCAAGTTCCGCTAAAGTCATAAGCCAACCACAGCCAGACGCCGAACAACAAAGTTAGGATAGCTCCGGGTGTCATGATGCCGAAGTACAACTTGCGCTCCATGATTTTGAAACGTGCGTTGCTGATCTCGTCTTCGCTCATGGCGTGGTAAACGAACAGGCGGGGCAGATAAAACAAACCGGCGAACCAGGTCACCATGAAAATAATGTGCAGGGATTTTATCCACAGCATGGGGTTTCTCCGGGTTAGTTTCTTTTGTTCAGGTGCATGCGTTCAAGCTGCTGTATTCAAGCTTCGGGCTCGGGCAGCATACCGAGGATCCGGTTGCGCAGTTTTTTGATCGGCACCAGTCCGGTGCGCTGAAACACAACCTGACCGTCCGGCGCAATGAGAAACGTCGTCGGAGTTGGTTTCACGTTGCCAAAAGCCGTGGCCACTTTCGCGTCGATATCAATCGCGATGGGATAGGGTATCTGCATTCGCTTTGCTACTGCCAGCGCTTGATCAGGTCGGTCATAATACATAACAACACCTATCACGCGAAAGCCGCGTGGCGACAGTTCCCGATATAGATCCGCGAACAGCGGAATCTCCTCCATGCAGGGTCGGCAATGCGACTGCCAGAAATTAACCAGCAATGGTTGACCGCGAAAATCTGCCACGCTAAACGAATCACCATTTGTAATTTTGAAAACCGCCTGTGCTGCGTTGATGACTGGCGGACTGCTTTGCCAGAATTTAAAACCAAGGTAAGCGCCGGAGACAAAGGTAATCAGCAATATCAGGACAGGCAGCCATCGACGAGAGTGTGTTTGCATTGAGTTACCCACGATTCATCCACTCAGGATTGATGCAGATCGCCCAAATCGCAACCCGGCGGGCGGTTTTCGTCTTTAAGCACATTAACAACATGCTGAAGGGCGTGCAGGCGCGTGGCAAACAGACATTCGGGTTGAATGAATCTCAACACGTTCTGTTTCTTCAACGCCTGCAACACATTGGGTTTCATGCCAAGCAGCGCGAAAGGACGGTGCTTGGCTTGAGCGCCCTCAATTATGTCACAGAGCGCAAGGCTTGAGGTAAAGTCCACGCTGGGTACACCGGTGAAGTCCAGTAGCAAAATGTCGTATTCATCAAAATCGGCGAGTCGTCGAACCATACCTTTTGCAGCGCCAAAGCCCATTGGGCCGCCAAGATGAAACAGCAGCACGCGGCCACAGGTCTCCGCCAACAACGCATTTTCTTTTTCGGACAATGGACTTTCGTCCGAGGGTTCTGTGATTCCCGTGATGCCCTGGAGCTGTATGTCTGTCATGCGTTTCATGGACACCATGGAAGCCATAATCATACCGATCGCTACCGCGGTTATCAGATCGACAAATACCGTCAGGAACAACACGGTTAGCATCATTACGACACACGGCTTGGGGGCGTGACGAATGCGGCGCAGGTAATCCCAGTCGATAATGTCGGTACCAACCTTAATCAGAATGCCGGCAAGTACGGCCGGCAGTGCCACGACCCCGGCGGTGATACCACCGTAAACATCGCCGCGAATATTATTAAGGTGCAGGCCGTGTACCCAATTCATTCTTATTTATCGCTCCTCGTGCCGTCGCAATCATGTGAGCGTTGCAAAACGGAGAAAATACTACCACACGCAGCTCGTGTACTTCATCCTGGAGTCGCCAGCCTGAGGCGTGCTTGGAATCGAAAGACGGTTAATAAAGGAGCGCCATTGTGGAATAATCATCGAAACGCTAAAAGGATGTTAAAAACGGTTTTTATCGATACATTAAGAGAACAACTAACGTAGTTGGTTTACGCTGTGAATTCCCGCCCTCCAGGGACTCAAGCATTCTTAAGACTACCGTTTTAATGCGCTACCGGTCGAAAATTCTGTTGAATTCGGCCTGTTTGAGATTTGTCGATTGGCTGATTGATAAACGAGAGTACCTGATTAATGACGCGTACCGATAAGAATCAATGGCTGTATACCTTGTTACCGTTTCTGCGCTGGCTACCGGAACTCCAGGACCGAACGATTTTAAAGGCGGACTTAGTGGCTGGCTTGACGGTTGCCTTGGTCCTGATTCCGCAGTCAATGGCGTATGCACAATTGGCGGGACTGCCGCCTTATTACGGATTATATGCAGCTTTTTTGCCACCGATGGTTGCCGCCCTATTTGGGTCTTCCCGGCAACTGGCCACGGGACCGGTTGCGGTTGTGTCTCTGATGACCGCTGCCGCACTGGAGCCGATCGCTGCGAGTGGAAGCCCCGGGTTTATCGCTTACGCAATTTTGCTTGCGTTCATGGTTGGCGTGTTCCAGCTGTCATTAGGAATATTACGCCTGGGGGCTTTGGTTAACTTTCTTTCTCATCCTGTTGTTTTGGGATTTACCAACGCCGCGGCGATCATTATCGCGACCTCACAACTATCCAAAATTTTTGGTGTGAGCGTGGACAAGGCAGAACACCAATACGAAACTGTTTGGCGAGTGGTGCTGGCTGCAGTGGACAATATTCATTGGCCTACGTTTTTCATGGCGGTACTTGCGTTCGCCATCATGGTTGGTTTCAAACGCCTTTCACCCAAGGCACCGTGCGTGCTTATCGCGGTCGTTGTTACGACCTTGTTGTCGTGGATGCTGGAGTTTCAAAAGGAAACGATCGCTAAGCCAAATCAAATTCAATCCGTTGCCGTTGCTTCGCTTTTGAACGAGCAGATGCAACTGAAAGCGCGTGGCGCTGAACTTGATGTAAAGCTCGTTAATGCGCGTGATACGTATGCCAGCACCAAGACAGAGTTTGGTGAAGAGCATACAAATACGCTGCTGGCGATGGAAGCTCGGGACGCGCTGGGTATCGACGCAAAAGCCCTGGCGGAGAAACTCACAGTAGGAACACGTGAAATTCGATCGCTTCGTTTTGGCATGGTTCCGATTGGAAACGAAAATGACGGTGTGAAATTCTATCTTGAAGATGAGATCCCCACAGGTGTTGTCGTCCAAGATATCTGGCGAATTGAGGCATTTTCACAGGAACAGATCGATTTTCATGCCGGTGGCAAGGTCGTTGGCACCATACCGCAAGCACTGCCATCATTCGCTTTACCGCAATTCGATACGCAGCGTCTATTGGAATTTGTCTCCACTGCAATTTTTATCAGCCTGATTGGTTTCATGGAAGCCATATCGATCGCGAAAGCCATGGCGGCGCGTACACGTCAGCGACTGGACCCGAATCAGGAGCTCATCGGTCAGGGGTTGAGCAATATTGTGGGCAGCATGTTTGGCAGTTATGCGGTTTCAGGGTCTTTTTCGCGTTCGGCGGTTAATATCAGCGCAGGTGCGCACACCGGTTTTTCTTCTGTTGTTACCAGCATCGTTGTGGCGATAACGCTACTGTTTTTGACGCCACTACTTTATCACCTGCCGCGCGCCACACTGGCGGCGGTGATCATGATGGCGGTAATTGGATTGGTGAACGTGAAACCGATCCTACATGCATGGAAAACGCATGTTCACGATGGTCTCGCTTCGGTAACCACGTTCGTGCTTACGCTCATCCTGGCGCCGCACGTCGAGACGGGTCTTGTTGTTGGCATATTGCTGTCCTTGGCTTTGTTTCTGTATCGCAGCATGAAGCCCCGCGTAGCCGAATTGGCCATGTATAAAGACGGCACCTATCGCGATGTCGAGGTTAACAAGCTGGACACCTGCAATGAAATATCGCTATTGCGCTGGGATGGCTCACTCTATTTTGCCAACGTGAGTTATTTTGAAGACCAAATTTTCGAACGTCTGGGAAGCAAGCCGGATCTGAAATTCATCATTGTCGACGCGCAGGGCATTAATCAGCTGGACGCGACCGGGGAAGAGCTTATCTGTAATCTTTTTCAGCAATTGAAAGTAGCCGGTGTGAAGGTCTTCTTTGCGCGAGCGAAAAAACAGTTTCTTGACACGTTACGCCGTACCGGTGCCATGGAAGAAATTGGCGAGCAGCATTTCTTTCCGCGTGTTCAACAGGCGATTGATCAGGCCTGGACCGAATTGGGCAACGGGCACTCGGGAACCTGTCCGCTGAGCCGCGAATACGCGAAGCTTAATCAGGAAACATGAATTATAGAGTTAAAGACCGGTTCCGGAAACGGGCCACTTGTCCGCACTTTACTTTGTTTTAAATACGTATATAGGTCCAGCCGTCCTGCTGCCGCTGCATGATTTTTCCTAATGCGGATGGCACTGTCTGTGCGTCGGGCAACAGTGTGACGCTAATTCCTTTTTCCAATTTCAAACGCTGCAACGTTTTTTGACAGGCAAGAAACGATAGTGATTCGAATTCCTGGCTCATCGCACGAATGCGCTGGCGGTGGGATGAAGTGTCAGTGCGCAGCAGCCCGACACCCTTGCCGTTAGCGACCAGTTCCACCTGGGTGTTCCGTCCGGCAGCACGATTTTTGCGCAGTAGGTCTTCGGTTTCATTGAGCACCGTATTCAGCCGATAGGCGTCGTTTGTGGTGACATGCAGCACAAGTCGCCAGGGGTCCTTCTGGTTGGTGTTGTATTGAACTGATTGCGCAAGTTCCGTCAAACTTGGCTGATGTGCGAAGCGAGCATGGGAGAACCAGCCACCAGCCAGTCCGAACAGCACCAGAATACTGACCGCGATAGCCATGCGCGTGCGATTTCCGAAATGGTGTCTATTATCACCGTCCTGCACGCCGGGTTCGAGGTCAAGATAGGCGAGTTGCACCATGTCTCGCATTTTGCGTAACTGGCATACGCGGCGGCTTAACGCTTCATCCTCACGTAGTTCCGAAAGCAGCGTGCCACGTTCAACGTCGTCAAGCTGGCCATCAATAAACGCATTCAGAAACTCGTCCGAATAACCGTCCATGTGTTTCATTTAACTCTCCTCAAGCGTGGCATATCGCTTTCCACGCGGGGTTTAATCTCCAACAGTTCGTTACACAATTGCTTTCTTGCCCGACACAAACGACTCATAACTGTGCCAATCGGTATACCCAGCACCTCGGCGACATCTGCATAACTAAAGCCCTGCAGATCCACCAGGGATATGACCTGGCGTTGTCCGTCGGGTAATTCCGCAACCGCACTGCGAACCTGATCGACAATATGGCGCTGGGCCTGGGTGTCCTCCGGCGTGACCGAATCAACAAGCTGAGATTCGTCAAGTATCTCTGTTGGTTTTTGGCGGCGATAGTGATCCCGCCAGCAATTAGTCAGGATGCCAAACAACCACTTATCCAGTGCCTTGATGTCGCGCAACTGGTTACCTTTTTTCAGCGCCTTGACCATGGTCTCCTGGGTTAAATCATCTGCCAGCGCGGCGTCGTGCGTCCAGGCAAAGGCAACCCGGTAAAGTTGCTGCCTGCGTTCCCCAAGTAGCCGCTTGTAGTCGCGGCCTTTACATAACAGTTTTAAAACACTCACAATTTCGATTCCGAAGTTTCTTGTGCAGTTTAGGGCCAGTGAACTGATGGGTCTGGTTGCGGTTGTAATGTAGACGCAGTCCAGGCTGGAATTATTCCGTTTTTTTGGATGCGGCGATCAGAGCACGAAACGTTGGTAAAGAACAAAAAGTAGTTAAGAATATAATTAAAAACTTATTTATTTACCGCAGGGAATAAAATCCGTATTTATGACGTCTCCAATCTAATGCCCGACTTCAAGTCCGTCTGGAATTTGAACAAGGCTGCAGATGTCGCAACGCTGCAATGGCTTTGCGCTAATTAGCTAATTACTATCATTAGGGGAGTGTTATGAAACCGACAGTATCACGCGTTTACGCGTTGTTGATGATACTGGCTGCGAGTGTTTTGAGTTTCTCAGCCAGTGCCGCACCCAAGGATCAATCCTTTGCGGACAAAAAAATTGTTCTGCAAATCAGCGATCCCAATCCGTTTAAACAAACACTTGTTTTAAATGTCGCCAATAACCTGGTCAAGCATTATGGTCCGGATCAGGTTGCTATCGAAATCGTTGCGTTTGGTCCCGGACTGCGTTTGTTGTTTGCAGAAAATGCAAACAAGGGTCGCATTCAGGGTTTAGCCGCCAACGGCGTCAAGTTTTCCGCTTGCGAAAATACAATTAAAAACATGACCAAGCTTAAAGATGGTTATGCGCCCAAGCTGGATCCAAACGCGGTCAAGGTTTCCGCCGGTGTGGTCCGGATCATTGAGCTGGTCGACGACGGTTATCAGCTCGTTAAGCCGTAAGCCATCCGCGTTTTGCATTATAAAAAATTGATTAAAGACCAATTTGTAGTTCTAAGGAGATTAAAATGCAGTTTCAAATCAAAAAGACAGCTCTTGCGGCTGCCTGCGTTACCGCCTTGGGGGGCGTGACAACAGCTCAGGCCTCCAACTGGCTCATGCTACAAGGTACGGAACCTGCGGGTGCCGCGCCACGGGCCAAGTTGTGGGGATTTATTCAGCCTGAATATCAACAGACCGATGGCACGAAACTCCAGGCCGGGCCGTGGAAGGGTAAGGACGCACAGTTCAATATGATTCGGCCGAACCTCGACACCAATGAAACCTTCCAAATCCGACGTGCACGTATCGGTGTACGGGGTACGGGATTTCCCCTGGATAGTAATATCAATTACTTCTTCCTGGCGGAATTCGGCAACAACGGTATTACTCAGCCCGGCGGCAACTCCAGCAGTGCCGGCGGCACAGGCAGTGCCAAGCTGACCGATGCCAGCGTGACCTTCAATCATATCAAGGGTGCGCGATTCCGTATCGGTCAGTTCAAGTATCCCGGTGCGGAGGAAGGTTTGCAGGCCATCCACACCTTCGATTACATTAACTTTACCAACGTGACGGATCGGCTTTTGCTGGAGCGCTTTTTTGACGGCGACGGTTCTGACACGTTCTTTACTCCTGGAGGCAACAGCGGTCCCGGCGGTGATGTCAATGCACCGAATGGATCGGTCGGCGCGTTCCGTGACGTCGGTATCCAAATGTTTGAGACTTTCAAGATGGGCAAGTGGGAACATAGTTATGCCTTAATGTACGGCAATGGCAACGGCATTGCGCGTGGGGATAACGACGATAATAAGGATACCTATGCGTACTGGGCATCGGAACGCGTTTATGGTGGTAGAGGTCCACGCCGGCAAGGCTGGAAACTATTGGCCTGGTGGCAGGACGGTAAACGTACCCTGACGACAGCCGGTGCGGGTGAGTACGATCGCACTCGCTACGGTTTCGGTTCGACGTTCCGCAAAGGTAAGTTCCGCGCGGCTGCCGAATATATCAAGGCCGATGGTATGATCTTCGCGGGCACCGACGGCGCCGCCCGGGCGGGATCAGCTTCCGCAGGTCCAGGTGTAACGTCATCGTTCAACGTGGCTACCGATGAAGAAGCCGATGGTTGGTATGTCGATTTCGGTTACCGCTGGCATCCAAAGTGGGAAGTGGATGTTCGCTACGATATCACCAACTTTAATACCAAGGTGTCAGCTAACGAGCGACAGTTCGAGACAGCGACTCTGGGCTTACAGTATTTCTTCAACAAGAAAACCCGGCTAATCGTGAACTATGAATTCCGCGATGCGGAAGCGCCGAACCTGCCGAGTTCTGCAAATCCGAACAAGATCCTGGACGGGATTGATGATCGGATCTCGCTACAGGTGCTGGCTATTTTCTAAAAAAACACCGTTTGCGATTGTTTTCCAACCCCGGCTTCGGCCGGGGTTTTTCTTTTTGGGCCTGCGTGTTTCTCCCGACAGGGCCGGATCCCGGCCTAACACTGAAAAGTTAAATTTTTTGTCTGCAACCCGTGTCTTTGCGAATAGCCCGGGCACCTTATATTATGTGCATCCCTTAACGTTATATTCAGGATTCGAGATTCAGCATGATTCGGGCAGGCATCGTCGGCGGGACCGGGTATACCGGTGTGGAGTTGTTGCGACTTCTGACGCAGCATCCGGAGGTGGATCTGGTGGCCATTACCTCGCGTTCCGAGGCCGGGACACCGGTGGCGGATATGTTCCCCAATCTGCGCGGACACGTTGACCTGGCGTTTAGTGAGCCGGACTTTTCGCAGCTGAAAAAGTGCGACGTGGTGTTCTTTGCAACCCCGAATGGCACCGCCATGACGCTGGTTCCGCAATTATTGGAAGCAGGAGTGCGCGTGATCGACCTGGCCGCTGATTTCCGGCTTCGAGACCCGAAAAGCTGGACACAATGGTACGGCATGGCCCACGCCTGCCCCGATGTTCTTGCCGAGGCGGTTTATGGGCTTCCCGAATTGAATCGGGAGGCGATACGCGGCGCACGCCTGGTGGCTAATCCCGGTTGTTATCCGACTGCAGTACAGCTTGGTTTTCTGCCCCTGGTAGAGCAAGGCCTGGTGGAACTGGATGTGCTGGTTGCAGACTGCAAATCCGGAGTCAGTGGCGCCGGGCGCAAGGCCAGCGTGGGTTTCATGCTCGGTGAGTGCAGTGAAAACATGAATGCCTACGCGGTCGCCGGACACCGGCATTTGCCCGAAATCCTTCAGGGTCTGGAACAGGCCGCGGGCAAGCCGGTCGGTTTAACCTTCGTGCCGCACCTGGCACCGATGATTCGCGGCATACACGCCACGCTGTACGCGCGCCTTGGCGATTCGGTCCCAGACCTGCAGGACCTGTATGCACGGCGCTACGCCAATGAGCCCTTTGTCGACCTGCTGCCTACCGGCAGCCATCCGCAGACCCGCAGCGTACGTGGCGCGAATACGTGCCGAATTGCTTTACACAGGCCGCAGGACGGTAACACGGTGGTGGTGTTGTCGGTGATCGATAACCTGGTCAAGGGGGCTTCCGGCCAGGCCGTACAGAACATGAACATCCTGTTCGACCTGGAAGAAACAAGCGGACTCCAGCATGTAGCCGTGGTGCCATGAACCGACTGGTCGTCAAGACACATCGACCCTGGACGACCTGGGTGCTGCTCGCGCTGGGTGTCGTTGTGCTGGTTTCAGCCGGATGGTCGTTGCTAGAGTATGGGCGCTATCGAGGGGGATTTGATCATATTCAGGCCGCCCAGGACTATCGTGAACTTGCACAGAAAAAACGGGCGCTGGAGGACCAGTTGGTCGAGTTGCGGGAGCGCAATGCCGTGCTTGAACGCACGGTACAGGTCGAGCGTAAGGCCACTGAAGACGTCAAGATTTCATTGCGTGCGCTGCAGGCCGAAATCCTCGATTTAAACGAGGAGCTGGCGTTTTACCGCGGTATTGTGTCGCCCCAGGACGCTTCACGGGGCCTGCGCCTACAGAGTTTCAAACTGACGCCGGTCGCCAGCGACGGCTCATATCGCTACAAGCTGGTGTTAACGCAGGTATTGAAAAATGATAGGGTGGTCTATGGCGCCGTAAAATTGCAGCTGGAAGGGACTCAGGGCGGGCGGCCGCGCACATTGGCGCTGGCGGATGTGACTGAGAAGCCTGTCAAGGAGCTGAAGTATCGATTCAAATACTTTCAGGACATGGAAGGTGAGTTCAAATTACCGCAGGGTTTCCAGTTGAAACGGGTGGCGGTGAAAGTACTGCCGCGTGGTAAAAGCAAGGACGCAATCGAAAAAACTTTTGAGTGGAAGACTGAGGAGTAACCAGTCCATGTGGGGAAACATGCGAAAGCCGAAACAATCAGCCAAGATTGATTCACTTATCGGCCAAAATTCAGAAATTCGCGGCGATGTGGTGTTCAGTGGCGGCCTGCACGTCGATGGCACCGTTCGTGGCAATGTAATTGCCGAGGAAGGTACCGGCTCCGTGCTGACCCTGAGTGAGCGGGGTATCATCGAAGGCGAGGTTAAGGTTCCCAATGTGGTGCTTAATGGCACTATCGTCGGCGATGTTCACGCACTGGAGCATATCGAGCTGGCCACTCGGGCCCGGGTCAACGGCAATGTTTACTATAATCTTATTGAGATGGCCATGGGTGCCGAGGTCAATGGTAATCTGGTGCATCGTGCGGAAGCGGACAAGCCGGTCGTGTCTATTAAACCGGAGGAAAAAAAAGCCAACGTTGATTCTTGACCATTGTGCTCAAGAATCCCATAATATCAGGATTCACTGATATTACACGGGGCCGTCGGGGCCCCACTTTGGTAGCCGGAGAAAGCCTTATGAATACTGTGACAACCGAAACCGAAAGCCCACTTGTGTTTACCGACAGCGCGGCCTCCAAGGTCAAAAGTCTGATCGAAGAAGAGGGCAACAGCGAACTGAAATTGCGGGTGTTTGTCACTGGTGGTGGTTGCTCGGGTTTCCAGTATGGTTTTACTTTTGATGAAGCTATCCAGGACGGCGATACGGCAGTGGAAAACGGCGGAGTTACGCTGCTGATTGACCCCATGAGCTTTCAGTATCTGTCCGGAGCGGAAATCGATTATAAGGAAGACCTTCAGGGTGCCCAATTTGTCATCCGCAATCCCAACGCAACCACGACCTGCGGTTGCGGTTCTTCATTTTCCATGTAGCGTTTACGCGCCAGCGGAACAGCGGATCCAGACCAAGAATAAGGCAGTAGGGACGTCGGTGGTCTCCTGCCGACACGTACCTCCAGGCAGGTAGCGAAAGACTTTCACCCGATCGTAGCCGGTCATTTTCCAGAAATTTTGTTATGCTAATCGCCCATTGGCGGGCGGGATGTAATTTCTAATGAGCGAATATTTACCGGGGCTTGCGGGCGTTCCCGCCACGAAATCCAATATTTCCGATATCGACGGCGAACGGGGAATACTCGCCTATCGCGGTTATCCCATAGAACAACTTGCGCAGCAAAGCACGTTTGAGGAAACGACCCTGTTGTTGCTCGACGGGCAACTTCCAACTGCTGAGCGGCTGGCGGAGTTCGATGCAAACCTGCGTCAGAATCGCCGCGTGCAGTATCACATCCGCGATTTGATGAAGACGTTTCCATTTACAGGGCACCCCATGGAAATGTTGCAGACGGCCGTTGCCAGTCTGGGCATGTTCTACCCGGGTAACGAGTGCCTGACCGGAGGCGATGCCTGTCGTGACTTGCAATACATCTACAACATGACCGTTAAGATAATCGCGCGCATGGGAACCATCGTCGCGATGTGGGAGCATATCCGCAACGGCTATGATCCTGTAGAACCGCGAACAGATCGTTCCTACGCGGAAAATTTTCTCTACATGTTTAACGCCGAGGAACCCGACCCGCTCCTGGCTCGCATACTCGATGTTTGCCTGATTTTACACGCCGAACACACCATCAATGCGTCGACTTTCTCGGTATTGGTGAACGGTTCGACACTGGCGAGCCCGAACAGTGTCATTGCCGCCGCCATCGGCGCGCTTTCCGGGCCACTGCATGGTGGTGCGAACCAGAAAGTCATTGAGATGCTGAACGAGATCGAATCACCTGAACACGCAGAGGAATATGTCGACAAACGACTGGCTGAAAAGCAAGTCATCTGGGGTATGGGACACCGTGAATATCAGACCAAAGATCCTCGCGCGACTATCCTGGAAAAACTTGTCGATGAGCTTATTGAAGCCCGCGGCGGTGATATCAATCCGATGTTCGAAATCGCACGTGCCGTGGAAAAGGTCTGTGAGGATCGGTTGGCGAAAAAGGGTGTATATGCCAATGTGGATTTCTACTCAGGTATCCTGTATCAGGAAATGGGCATTCCTTCCGACCAGTTTACGACTATTTTCGCTATGGCCCGTTCGGCGGGCTGGCTGGCGCATTGGCGCGAGCAGCTTACTGACAACCGCATTTTTCGACCCACGCAGGTATACACCGGCGAGCCGCTGCGTAAATATATATCGATTCAGCAGCGCTAACCTGCCGAGCCCGCCTCCCGTTTTCTGTTGGCGGCGCGCTCAAATGCGCAGTCTAGTTACCCCCTGATTTGCTAAACATTTCCCCTCATTTGCCGAACTAATAAGGAACGTTTGAATAATCCCCTGCGGCGGGGAATACCTCCGTGCGCTCGCTGGTGGGGTCATTTTTTACCCGCCAGGACCGGAGGTAAGCGCCTGAATGCCCCGAATTCGGAAATACATTGAAACCGCAAGGTTTTATCGAGTTGGCCTGTTTGTAGTCGGTCTATTCCTGGTGGTACAAGCCGGGTATTCAGAGCCGGTTGATTCAGGGCCGGCTGATTCCGAGAAGCCTTTGGTGGTGGGCGTATTCCCCCGTAAGGGATTTACGGTGGCGATGCAGACGTTTGCCCCTCTCGCAGACTACCTCGCGGAAAAACTCAATCGGCCTGTGAAGCTGGAAAGTGCGCCCGACTTCGCAGCGTTTTGGAAGGGTGTTGAAAAACGCCGATACGATTTGGTGCATTTCAACCAATATTATTATGCTCGTGCGCACAACTCCCACTCCTACGATGTGATTGCAAAAAACGAAGAGCATGGGCGCTCGACCATGGCGGGGGTGATTGTCGTGCGCCGTGAAAGTGACATAAATTCGCTTGAAGACTTGCGTGGTCGGAAAATTCTTTTTGGTGGCGGGCGTATGGCAATGCAGAGTTACATTGTAACCAGCTACCTTTTGCGTCAGGCCGGCTTACAGCCAGGGGACTATCGCGAGGAGTTTGCACGCAGCCCGGCAAATGCATTGCTTGCCGCATACTTTGGCATGGTACCTGCCGCGGGGAGCGCTGATGCAAATATTCATCTTTCGGTAGTGACTAACACCGTCGACATCTCAGAATTCAGAATATTGGCGATCGGAGAGCAGCTGTCCCATCTGCCTTGGGCAGTAAAAAAGGAAATGCCAGAACCCCTGCGTAAACACATAACCGAAATATTTCTGGGTATGGCAGAAACAAGGCGTGGGCGCGCAGTGCTAAAACAGGCGGACCTAACCGGACTTTTGCCTGCGAGGGATGACGAATACGACGCACACCGGAAAATCATCAACGCGGTTTTGGGCGAGAAGTATTGACTATGTTTAAAAGCAGAATCTTATCTGCCGGTAGTTGGTATCCAAGTCTGGGACGAAGATTCATTTTGCTTGTGGTCATCGTGCTCGCCTCGACAATGGGTGTCACGACGCTTGTAAACTACAACTCGCAAAACTCGTTGTTTCTACAAAATCTTCAAAACAAAGGCTCCATGGTAGGGCGGTTTCTTGCCGAGATTTCAGTCGAGGCTATTCTGTCGTATGATTTCGTAACCTTGAACGACTATGTCCGCGATGTTACCGGCGGCGAGGATATTGTGTACGCGGTGATTGTGTCGCCTGATGGGAAGAATATGACGTCATATCTGGACTTCAATGATCCCTACCTAAGGCAGATCTCAACGTCGGCTGAACTAACCCAAGTCATGCCGGTTATTAAGCAACTAAATTCCCTGCCGGAAATTATCTCTATGGAGTTTCCAATTCTCTTTGGTGGAAAGGCTCTTGGGAATGTGGTTTTGGGTATGACAAGCAAGAGAGTAAATGACCTTTCGCGCCAGGATCTTTATCGTCAACTACTTGGCAGCGGGTTCATAATTCTCTTTCTGGCAGCATGTATTTTTCTTGTTTTCAGGATTAGTGCACTTCGACCTATTGTGCGTCTTGTTGAGGGTTACCGACGCGTTTCACAAGGCGATTTGGATACCGTTGTCAATGTGAGTTCGGATGACGAGCTTGGCCGGCTGGCGTTGGCGTTCAATAAAATGGTAGCGAAACTAAAGGCGAGTACGCAGGAAAAAGATACGGTGCTGGTTCAGTTGCAGGACTTGAACGCCAACCTGGAGTCTCGGGTGGAGGAACGCACCCAAGAGCTTGCAATTGTTAATAAAGAACTCGAACACCTAGCGCTACATGATCCGTTAACGAATCTTCCAAACCGGTCCTTAATTCAGGACCGACTTCAACAATGCGTATTCGAGGCCAAACGCGACAAGCATAGCTTTTCAGTTATCATGATGGATCTGGATCGCTTTAAAGAAGTTAACGATACGCTCGGACATAATTTTGGTGATTTGCTGTTAATGGAAGTTGGCCAGCGCTTACGACAGGTCATTCGCGAAACCGACACCTTTGGTCGACTGGGTGGCGACGAGTTTGCAGTTATACTCCCTGGAGCGGACATTGAAACCGGAATGCTGGTGGCGAATAAGCTGCTTACTGCGTTGGAGGATTCGATAAACATCGATGGCATGGAGTTGTCGATCTCGGCAAGCTTGGGTATTGCATCATTTCCTGAGCACGGCGTAAATCCATCCTCATTGTTAAAGTCGGCAGACGTTGCAATGTACGAGGCAAAGCAGAACAAGGAAGGTTACTGCGTCTACCAATTCAACAATGACCCCAATACACCACGGCGACTCAGTTTGATGGGGGAGTTGCGGCGAGCCGTAGCTGAAGATACTCTGAGTCTAGCCTTTCAACCCAAGATACATTTGCAGTCCAAAAAGGTAATTGGCGCCGAGGTGTTGTTACGTTGGCAACATCCGGACAAGGGTTTTATTCCCCCCGATGAGTTTATTCCGCTTGCCGAACAGACGGGTCTAATCAAACCACTGACTGAATGGGTGATTCGCAATGCCTTTGAGAGCTACGCAAGGTGGTGCGGCTCGGGTCTGCGGGTGCCGCTGGCAATTAATTTGTCGATGTACAATCTTCGCGATAACCATCTTCCCGGTTTTGTTAATTCGATGTTGGCTCAACATCATGTCCAAAGCAGTGATATCACGTTTGAAATTACCGAAGGAACCATTATGCATGATCCATTGCAGACGATGAAAATTTTATCGGCAATGGAGGATATGGGTATATGTTTGTCTATCGACGACTTTGGAACCGGCTACTCTTCATTGAGTAATCTGAAAAAACTTCCAGTGCATGAACTAAAAATTGACAAGGCGTTCGTAATGGATATGGCTAGTGATAATGATGATGTCGCAATCGTCCGAACGATTATTGATCTGGCGAGTAACTTGAGACTTAGCGTGGTGGCCGAGGGAGTGGAAAGTGAGCACGCGTTTGAATTACTTAAAACCATGGGTTGCGATAGCGCTCAGGGCTACTTCATCAGCAAGCCGATCTTCGAAAGTGAATTTTTACAGTTTGTTGCACAACGTAAGTTCCGGCTGGAGCCGCAACTCAAGATTTCTAGGAAGTAACAGGATAAATCGCGCCAAGTACAACGCTACGTCGTGAGCCGGTTACTGAGGGGATGTTACCGGGTTTTCCGAGTAATGTTTGCCGTGCCAACCAGGCGAATGCCATCGCCTCCATCCATGCTGCATCGACTCCCGCATCGGTAGTGCTCCGTACGCGGCTCTCGGGCATAACCGCCGCAAGCCTTTCCATTAGGAACAGATTGCGCACACCTCCGCCACAAACCAATACCTCGGTGTCGACAAGAGCAAATTGATGGACCGCTTGGGCAATACTTTGTGCCGTGAGCTCGCAAAGCGTGGTCTGGATGGTTCGTGTATCGAGATCGACGCTTGTGACAAATTTATTCAGCCACTTAAGACTGAAATAATCGGGTCCGGTGCTTTTGGGCGGTGGCTGCAAAAAATAAGGATCGTCTAGAAACTTCGACAGGAGTATTTGGTCGATAGCTCCGCCGCGTGCCCAACCGCCTTCGTTGTCGTAAGCGTGCCCCTGTTGCTGTTGACACCATACATCCATCAATGTGTTTCCCGGACCGGTATCAAAACCGTACACGGGGTCATCGGTGTTCTGCGGCAGCACGGTTATATTGGCGATGCCGCCGATATTTAAAATGATACGTTGCCGGTCGTGTGTGCGGAACACTGCCTCATGAAACCCGGGCACCATTGGCGCTCCTTGACCACCGGCTGCCATGTCCCGACGCCTGAAATCCGCCACTGTTGTTATACCCGTGTGTTCAGCAATTACGTTGGGATCGGCAATCTGAATTGATGTGCGATTTTCACCATGCGGAAAGTGGCGCAATGTTTGTCCGTGGCTGCCAATCGCGCGAATTTGTGGGATGCTGAGACCTGATTTTTCAATGACACAAAGCGCTGCTTTAGCGAATAAACGCCCGAGCAGGACATCCATGTGTGCGAGCATACTGGTTTCAATATGGTCCGATTGGCTGAGCAAACGCAAATCCCGTCGGACATTATCCTGCAAGGGTACCGCGCAGCTGGCAACGAGCGTTGGCGGCAGATTGGTAAAATCGACCAATACGGCATCAATGGCATCCATGCTGGTGCCGGACATCAGTCCGATGAAGTAATCCTTCATGGGTATGTTTCCGCTTCTGTGCAATAACACGACATTGAGTACAGGGTGCTGTAATTATGCCGTTGTGTCCATTTGTTCGTTAAGCTGGGGGTTTTAAGCGCGATACCAGGGAACGCACAGGGTGTGGTGCCTTCCTGGCATTCGGGAAGTCAGGTACGAAGTAAAAAAAGTAATCAGTTTGCCGAGGCGATTTGGGTTTGATCGTCCCGGATTTTGAGTTGAGTCATCATGCGTTCCGCGTGTGCCAGAAAGTCCGCCTTGAACTGAGTCGCAATTGGCTGCGCATTGGGCAATCGTACCGTCAGCGGATTGCGATGCACGCCATTGACACGAAACTCGTAGTGAAGATGAGGGCCTGTTGCCAGTCCCGATTGGCCGACGTAGCCGATGATTTGCCCTTGTTTGACACGACTGCCGACCCGCACTTTACGCCTGTAGGACGACATGTGTGCATACAATGTACTGTAGCGGCCACCATGCTGAACGATGACGGTTCGGCCATAGCCACCTTTGCGTCCCCGGTAGACAACCTTGCCATCACCCGATGCCTTGATCGGTGTTCCTGTTCTTGCGGCGTAGTCGACACCTTTATGTACTCGCATACGATTGAGAACCGGGTGTTTGCGCTTACCAAAACGTGAGGCTATGCGGGTAAAGTCCACTGGTGTTCGAATAAAGGCTTTGCGCATCGACATGCCGGTCGGCGTAAAATAATCTCCGCGACCTTTGGAATCAACATAACGAACCGCCTGATAGGTCTTGCCTTGATTAATAAACTCGGCAGCGAGGATTGGCCCTTCACCGACCTTTTTTCCATCCAGATATTGTTCTTCAAAAATCACTCTGAAGTGATCGCCACGGCGCATATCGAGCACGAAATCGATGTCCCAGCCGAAGACACTAGCCAACTCCATGGTGAGGGAATTCGACAGGCCCGAAGCCATTGCCGCTTCAAAAAGTGAGCTTTGAATTTCGCCTTCGCTGAAGGCCACGCGGCGGTCGGTGCTTCTCGTAATTTGCTGTGCTTCGAAACCATCAGGTATCCGGCTCACTTTTAACGAATGCAGTTGATCTTTAACGTACTCCAATTCCTGCACTTCGCCGTCATGCAACCAGAGGCGAAACGCCTGTCCAGGCACGAGACGCTTGAGTTCACGTGTCTCGTTTTTCAACGCCATGATGTTATGCAGGTCAGTGTGACTCAAACGCAGCCGGCTAAAAATAGCGGACAAGGTGTCACCGCGTTTTACCTTGACTTCATGCAACTGGAAATCTTCGTTAGGAGTTGTTGCCGTGGGCAACTGGGCGGATTTGGCGGGTTGCGAAGGTACATGTAACGGAAGTGTGACGCGCACTGCGGGAACCGAGCCTGGCCGGGTTGATGACGCCCCGGTCGGTGTGGGCGAAAATTGTGTAGTCCGGTTCCGAGGCTCGGCGCCAGTCGATAGATGCGGGAACGCCCGCACAACGGGTTCGCGGGTTGCTGCGGCGTCGTGCGAAGCCAAGGTCAGCAGGGTTCCGACCACGGTAACGGCCGCCAGCACGAGCAATACGTGGAGTCGCGACCAGCGGATGCCGGGTTTAACCGCCAGAGGTTCGCCGAGCGACTTATAGTCACGTTTTAAGAAAGAGTTGTAATCCACGGAAATTTGGTCATTTTTTAGCTTGGTCTAACATAGCCCGAAGCGGTGGGTTTGGTCAACTATTCATCGGTAAATCCAGCCCGATCTTTAGCTTCGAATCGTCAAATATTGGAGTGAACCGGATTTGGCCGCCCAGCCCACCGCTCAGTGCGGGCCAAGCATAACCTTCAGTATCGGAAACCGCCAGTGCAGGCGGAGCCGCGGCGATTTTCGACGTTTATGGTACCCTATCGGCCTTTTGCACCAGTGGCACGTGGGAACAGGATAAAAATGTCAGCAGTGGGTACGGAACAGCTGGAAATATTGCAGCGTGGGACCGATGAGATTCTCCTGGAATCCGGTCTGGTAGAAAAACTCAACCTGGGTAGGCCGCTGCGTGTTAAAGCCGGCTTTGATCCAACGGCGCCTGATCTGCACCTGGGGCACACCGTTCTCATAAACAAGCTGCGCCAGTTTCAGGATTTAGGGCATGAAGTGCTTTTTCTAATTGGAGACTTCACCGGTATGATTGGTGATCCAACCGGGAAAAGTGCAACCCGGCCACCGCTAACCCGGGACCAGGTGATAGACAACGCGCGCACTTATGAGCAACAGATTTTCAAAATACTTGCTCCGGAAAAAACCCTGGTCATGTTCAATTCCAGCTGGATGAATGAGATGGACGCTGCTGATCTTATCCAGCTGGCAGCCAAACATACTGTGGCACGCATGCTTGAGCGGGACGACTTCGACAAGCGTTATCGCTCAGGTCAGGCCATTGCTATACATGAATTTTTGTATCCCCTCATCCAGGGCTACGATTCAGTGGCCATGAAGGCGGATGTGGAACTTGGAGGAACCGATCAGAAATTTAATTTGCTGGTCGGGCGCGAGCTGCAAAAGCACTATGGGCAGGTACCGCAGGTAGTGATGACCATGCCGATCCTTGAAGGTTTGGACGGCGCACAAAAAATGTCCAAGTCGTTGGACAATTACATCGGCGTAGATGAACCTGCAGATGAAATGTTCGGTAAAATCATGTCGATATCCGATACGCTTATGTGGCGATATTTTGAGCTGTTGAGCTTTCGGCCCATCGTGGAGGTCGAGAAGCTCAAGCAACAGACACAAGACGGAATGAACCCCCGGGATATCAAGTTTCTACTCGGTGAAGAATTGGTCACCCGGTTTCATACTGCAAAAGACGCCGCTCAGGCTCGGGAAAATTTCGTCAAACGGTTTCAACAGGGAAAGATGCCCGACGAAATTCCCGAATGTGAGTTGGCTACAAGCGGGCCATCAATGTCCATTTCAGTCGCGATCAAACAGGCCGGTTTACGTCCCAGTACTTCGCAGGCAAGACAGGCGCTTCGTCAGGGAGGGGTGCGTGTGGATGGAGAGCGAGTTGAAGACGAAACACTCGAACTCCCGGCCGGCGCATCTTATGTTGTCCAGGTGGGTAAACGTGGATTTGCGAAAATCACGATAAAGGGTTCTTAGGGTACTCTCGGGTTTGCTTCGTGCATTTTAACTTTGGCCGGCGAACTAAATAACTGTTCCTAACCCTCAATTTAGGAGCAGTTATTTAGTTCGTTCGCTGTAATTATTCAGACGATCACCTCCGCCAACTGACGTTTTCGTTTATCCGCCGTGGCAGGTTTTCACAGTGGGTTGTCTCCCACCGGCGTCTTTGCGACTGACATCCTTCTCCCAGTCAACAAGCCTGGTCCCGGACAACTGTGCTATGCAGATAAGTGCTGTCTCAACTTCTACCGGATAAGCACACTTTTCCGCGAAAAGCGCTGGCTGCGCGGCTGACGCAGGCTATAGTTTACCTTATGTTTCGAGTGCGAGTTTTAAATTTGGCGCCGGCAAGAAAATTAAAAGGGAAAAAATGCTAAGCGTGCTGGGAGTTTTGAGGCTACCTTTTTTTACGCTAATTTCTGCTGTCGGTTTGGCAAGTATGGCGTTGCTGTCGACAACGCTAGCGGTTGCGGAAAACCAGGATCAAACTCGAACTTTTAAGGTAGGGGTTTTCGACAATCCACCGATCGTATTCCGTGCCGAAAATGGACGAATATCCGGTTTGGCTCCGGACGTTGTGGATTATATCGCTGCACAGGAAGGCTGGAAAATTCAGTATGTACACGGCTCCTGGAAGAAAGTTTACACCTTGTTGGAAAAAGGGGAGCTTGACCTGCTGGTTGGAATTGCCTACAGCGAAAAACGTACAAAATTGTTCCAGTTTACTGAGCAAACCTTGGTAAACAATTGGGGAGTGGTTTATCAGGCTGGCAACGGAAATCTTACCTCGCTTCACGAGCTGGAAGGTAAGCGAATCGCATTAATGAGAAAAAGCATTCACTCTAAAGTCTTCGCAAAATTGATGGAGGGCTTTGGGTTCTCGTTTAGGTCCGTTGAAGTGGCCAACTATGACGCGGTTGTGCAGGCGATAGATGACAATAGCGCCGATGCGGGTGTAATAAACCGCGTTTTTAGTTTCAAGGTAACAACGGATTACAACGTCAAGCCAACGTCGATTATATTTAATCCGGTGGAAGTGCGTTTCGCGTCACCCAAAAAATCCAATGTCATGTTGTCTGCGATCGATCGACATTTAAGCGAAGCGAAAGTAGAAAAAAATTCGTTCTACTATGTTGGAGTGGAAAAATGGCTGTCCCAGGTCGGAGCGAAACGAGACGTAACCTGGTGGATTTGGTTGTCCGCAGGAGTTGGTATATTTCTCCTTCTTTCGATTCTATACAGTTATCACGTATCACGATTGGTGGCATTTCGTACACGTGAACTGGGGGAAAGCGAGTCGCGATTTCGGCAGGTTGCGGATAAAATAAATCAGGTTTTTTGGATTTGGTCCTCTGATTTAAAACAAATCAGCTACATCAGCCCGGCGTACGAAAAAATTTGGGGGCGAAGCTGTGCCAGCCTTTACCACGCTCCCGAATCCTTGCTAGAGGCAATCCACGAGTCAGATCGCGATCTTTTTATAAATGATGTGAAACAGCGTATTTTGGTAGGTGCCGCGGAACTGAGTCCACATCAGTTTCGCATTTTAAAGCCGGATGGTGCTGTCAGATGGATAAGGACTCGATTGTATCCTGTGGTGGATGAGCTGCATAAAGTCGAGAAAATTGTTGGCTTTGCAGAAGATGTGACCGAGTCGTACGAAGCCGGTGAGGCGTTGAGAAAAAGTGAAGAGCGCTTACGGTTAGCACTATCTGCCTCGGGAACTGGAACATGGGAGTGGGAAATTACGAGTAATAGGGTGACTTGGTCCGAAGGGGTTGAGCGAATTTTCGGTATGGAGCCGGGGAGCTTTGATGGCACCTATGAAACCTATCAAAAGCGTATTCACCCGGATGACCTTGCGATAGTGGAAAATACGATTCGTGAAACAATGGAGAGTTCCAAGCGCTACAAAGTTGAGCATCGCATTGTTTGGGCAGATGGTTCTGTACACTGGATTTCCGGGCGCGGGGAAGTGTTTCGCGACGAAGGCGGTCGACCGCTTCGTATGCTGGGGATAGTAACGGATGTAACCGAGCGGCATAACACGGAACTCGAGCTGCGAAATTATCGAGATAATCTCGAAGACCTGGTAGCGGAGCGAACTGGTGAACTGGAAGCATTAAACAATGAGCTGGAAGCTTTCTCATATTCCGTATCACACGATCTTAAAGGACCTCTACGCGCTATAGATGGATTCAGCTTGGCGTTGCTTGAAGACTTTGAGGAGTCTCTTGGCGATGAGGGTAGCGACTATCTCAAGCGAATACGGGTTGGTGCCAATCGAATGTCACAGCTAATTGACGACATTCTGCAACTTTCGCGTGTTTCCAGGACCGAGCTCAAACGGCAGAATGTAGAGCTAAACACAGTTGGCGCAGAAGTTATACGTGAACTGGAGGAAAGAGAACCCCTTCGCCGGGTAATCTTTAAAGTTCATCCCGGACTGGAAGCGAATTGCGACGAGCAATTGATGCGAATTGTCCTGGAAAACCTGCTTGGAAATGCCTGGAAGTACACGAGCAAGAAAGAGGCCGCTGAAATAGAATTCGGAAAGATCCGCATAGACGGAAAGATGACATTTTTTGTCAAAGACGATGGGGCTGGATTTGATATGCGGTTTATAGACAAATTATTCGGCGCGTTCCAACGTCTGCACCGCGCGGATGATTTTGAAGGGACCGGAGTTGGGCTTGCGACCGTTCAAAGGATCATTCATCGACACGGCGGCAGGATATGGGCACAAGCGGAAGTTGGTAAGGGCGCCACATTTTATTTTAATCTTCCGTAGTTACGTTATTTGTTTAAATGAGTCAACATGCCTGCAAGCCTTGATTTAGGGTTTGGGTTTTTTTTGGGTTTGTAGTCTGAAACATTTGCGGATGTTTCATGGGTTTCAGATGGCTGATATTTTAATGGTAGGTCAAGCGGGAATCTTGTAAAAATACTTTTAATACCACATTGGTAGAATTTAAGTGCAGGTGTCTGACACTAAAAAATCAAACCGACATTTGTTGCTCGGTTTCGCGCTGGTTCTTTTGATTATGGGGGTGGTGACAGCGGCTAGCTTGATCCACATCGGAACGCTGAATCAATATATCGCTCAGCTAATAATCGAAACAAGTCTAAAATCCGATCAGGTTTTTGAAATGCGCGATGCAATGCGTCAGCGGCAGTTGCGTTTACGGGATATGTTTATCAGTAACGATCGGCTAGATCGAGAAGAAATTTGGGAGCAGCACACTCTCGCTGCCAGCCGGTTTATGATGGCGCGTCTTCGCCTAATAGAATTGGGCTTAAGTGAAGCTGAAAAGAAGGCCATGGAAAGACTCACCGTCGGTGCTTCATCCGGGTCAATTGACCAACAGGAAATGATCGACGCCATCAAGGAGGGTGGCTCCGCCAAAATAATTGCCGATAAACTACCGGAGGCGATTCAGGCCCAGAATCAGGCGTTTGCGGGAATGAAGCTCCTGATCGAGATCCAGAGAGAACAAGTGGAGTCTCAGTTGGGTTTTGCCAGACAAAGGTTCAGAAATACAATTTGGATCGCGATGATCCTGACTGGCATAGGTTTATTGTCAGGTGTATTGATTTCGATTCTGGTACTTCGCCGTGAGGCGGGTTTAGCGGTGCAACTTGCTGACTATCAGGGTTCACTGGAAAAAAAAGTGAAGGAACGAACTGAAAAGCTGGAGGTTGCCAATCGAGAACTGGAAGCTTACAGCCACTCATTGGCTCACGATCTGCAAACACCACTACGTGCTGTAACCGGGTTCAGCCAGATCTTGCAGGAAAATTCACAGGAAAAGCTAAACAGCGAGGACAAGGATGCATTACAACGAGTGATCACCGCAGGCAAGTTCATGGCGACGCTGCTTGATAACCTGCTTATTCTTACCAGCATTTCCCGAATCGCTCCCGTGTTCGAACGAGTGGATCTAAGTCAGCTCGCTAAAATTGCCTTTGAACATATTTCGCGACGGTACCCGGAAGTTGAAGCGGAAGTTATAATTTCCGAAGGAATTGTGGCACCTGTAGATAGAAAACTCTTGTTGCTTGCAATGGAGTGCCTTTTTGACAACGCGTTTAAGGCGGTACGTTATAGGAAACATCCGGAAATACGATTCGGTGTTACGTTACGCTCGCAACGATCCGTCTACTATATTCAGGATAATGGAATTGGTTTTGATTCCCGCTATGCGGAGAATCTATTCGCCAAGTTTCAACGTCTCCACGCTCCAGGTGAGTTTGGCGGCACCGGCGTAGGCCTTGCCACCGTGCAACGTATTCTTCGTCTGCATCGTGGAAAAATTTGGGCGGAAGCTGCGCAGGGAGAGGGCGCAGTTTTTTATTTTTCTCTGAACGAGACGAGCGATGATGGTGAGACCAGACTGGACTGACGGTGTGGTATTACCTGCCGGAAAAGAGATTTGGTTGGCGGCGCGTTGCGAACCCACTGATCAAGCGTCTACACTTCACGGGGTGAGCAGTTGAGGGAATGCGTGATGCAGGAGCGGATAATTCTGTTGGTTGAAGATAATCCCGACGACGAAGCACTGACGTTGCGGGCTTTGAAAAAAAACAACATTTTAAATGAGGTAATCGTGGTGCGTGATGGTGCCGATGCGCTGGATTACCTATTCGGGACCGGTCAGTATGAAGGCCGTGACACCACTGTACAGCCAGAGCTCATTTTGCTTGATCTCAAGCTCCCCAAAATCGATGGTCTTGAAGTGTTACGTCAGTTGCGTTCCGACTCACGCACTGAGTTGCAGCCCGTTGTTGTGCTGACAACGTCCATCGAAGAGAAAGATCTGGTCTCAAGTTATAAATTGGGCGCAAACAGCTATATTCGTAAGCCGGTTGATTTTAATCAATTTACCGAGGCCGTTAGACAGCTCGGGCTGTATTGGTTGGTTTTAAATCAATCGCCTCGGCATCAGAGGGTGACTTAGCGTGGCAACTCCCTTGCGTGTTCTGGTAGTTGAGGATTCAGAGGACGACGCCTTGCTCCTCGTCCGCGAGCTACATCGAGGTGGCTTTTCTCCAAGTATAAGGCGTGTGGATTCACGTGATGATCTGATCACGGCGTTGTCTGACGAGGCGTGGGATCTCGTCATTACCGACCATAACCTCCCCGGATTCAGTTCCGCGCTGGCGCTGGCCGCGGTGCAGGAAACGGGTCAGGACCTTCCTGTCATAATCGTCTCCGGTAGTATCGGCGAGGATATTGCCGTGGCGGCGATGAAGACCGGGGCGCACGACTACATCATGAAAGACAATTTGACTCGGCTCGTACCCGCAATCCAACGAGAGCTTCGCGAAGTCGAGACCCGGCGTGCTCACCGTAAGGCCGAGGAAACAATTCGCCATATGGCGTATCACGATGCTTTAACCGGCCTTACTAATCGACACGAATTTGAGCGCCGGCTGCGGCGAGCCTTATCGTCGACACACGAACGAGATACCCAGCACGCGTTGTTGTACCTCGATCTGGATCAATTCAAGATAATCAACGACACCAGTGGGCATGTTGCGGGTGACGAACTGCTGAAACAGCTAGCGGTCGTACTTCAGGGGCCAATTCGGGAATCGGATACGCTGGCTCGCCTGGGTGGTGATGAATTCGGCGTTCTGCTGGAAAATTGTCCAGTGGATCGCGCCATGAAGATTGCTGAAGGTCTTTTACAAGCAATCAAGGACTTTCGTTTTACCTGGCGAGACAAGACGTTTGCCCTTGGTGTCAGCATTGGTCTGGTCGCCGTCAAAGATGACGGCAAGACGATGACTGATGTGCTCAGCGCCGCGGACATGGCCTGCTACTCGGCCAAGGACAAGGGACGTAGTCGCATCCATTTCTACAGCGATGACGACGCCGAACTTGCGCAGCGACATGGTGAAATGGAATGGGTGTCGAGAATTAACCTTGCCCTGGAACAGGACCGTTTCGTTCTCCACAAACAATGTATTATTCCTCTTGGCCGGCATGGCGCTACTGCTCAGCACTGTGAATTCCTTGTCCGCATGCTCGCCGATGACGGCAGTCTTATTCTGCCGGGAGCCTTTATTCCAGCGGCAGAACGCTACGATCTTATGCCACAGCTGGATCGCTGGGTAATTAATGCCGCTTTCTCGCACGTTGCTGAAAGTCTGGTTGGCGGCAATTCCTCTGAGGAGCCCCAAGGCACCTGTTTCATTAACCTGTCGGGGGCCTCGCTGAGCGATGACAATTTCTTCGCGTATATCGAGGCCCGTCTTGAGGAGTATGAAATTCCGAGAAATCTGATTTGCTTTGAAATCACCGAGACGGCTGCTATCGCCAATTTAAGCAAGGCCGTTGGCTTTATCGAAGGCATCAAGGATGCAGGCTGTTATTTTGCACTCGACGATTTTGGCTCCGGGCTCAGTTCGTTTTCCTACCTGAAGACTATCCCTGCGGATTTCCTCAAGATTGATGGCATGTTTGTCCGTGACATGCTGGACGATCCTATGGACAACGCTATTGTTGAAGCTATTAACAGCATTGGGCATACGGCCGGGCTGTTAACCATCGCTGAGTTCGTGGAAACTCCGGCGATAAAAGACAAGCTGAGGGCCATCGGTGTTGATTACGCCCAGGGCTTCGGCATTGAGCGGCCCAAACCTCTGGTCGATTAGCGTTTCTTGCGAGAGTGTACTGTGGTCGCGTACGTGTACACTCCCTTTTCTTGCTCATTCGCGTTTTTGACCCTGAGCTAAGTTTCTAAATTCCGGTCATTTTTTGAAACGTACGGATTAAATTGAAACAAATTCCTTTCGGGGCTTGACCCACCTCTCCGCAACCGTATAATGCGCGCTTCCGTTTTGCCGGGTTCCCTTGAATAACGGCCGCTTGCGCCGATATAAGTGGCTCCTGATGGTTGACGGAAACATACAGACGGGCGATAATTGTTCGTCTGGCCCGACCAAAAGTGTCGGGATGCTCTTTTACAATTTGATCAGGTAATTTGTGTGGGTGCTTGCGTTGACGAATGGCTCTGCCAACTGAACGTCGATGTAAGTAAACCTATGTCAAAACCTTAAGCGTTTTGAATAAGGGATTTGCTCTTCATCGAAAAAGGATTAGTTGCTCCTTAAGCAACTGCTACTTTTAAACTGAAGAGTTTGATCCTGGCTCAGATTGAACGCTGGCGGCATGCCTAACACATGCAAGTCGAACGGTAACAGCGGAAGCTTGCTTCCGGCTGACGAGTGGCGGACGGGTGAGTAACGCGTAGGAATCTGCCTAGTAGTGGGGGACAACCCGGGGAAACTCGGGCTAATACCGCATACGCCCTACGGGGGAAAGCGGGGGATCTTCGGACCTCGCGCTATTAGATGAGCCTGCGTCGGATTAGCTTGTTGGTAGGGTAACGGCTTACCAAGGCGACGATCCGTAGCTGGTCTGAGAGGACGATCAGCCACACTGGGACTGAGACACGGCCCAGACTCCTACGGGAGGCAGCAGTGGGGAATAT
>CAMYNG010000009.1 GCA_947259765.1 uncultured Ectothiorhodospiraceae bacterium | reverse complement strand
GCGGCCAGCACGGCGCGCGGGCTGAGCAGACCGGCACCGACAGCCACAGCAACCGTACCGGTGGCCAGGCTGCCTTTCAGAAAGGTTCTACGTAACATGATTTGGTTTACTCCCAGGAAAATTACGTTGCAGTTGTGAACGTGTCAAATGTTAGAGAATCGGATGGCTTGAGATTTACAGGGTGTATACCCACTCTACAAGGGCATCGATTTCCTTGTCCGAAAGCACCTCAAACCGGCCAAAAGGCGGCATAACGGATGTCGGATTTGCGGCAGTAGGATCCGCAATTTGCGCACGTAATTTCGCCTTATCCGGGAAGCGCGCTTTCATGGCAACAAGCGGTGGTCCCATGTTTCCTGGGGATACGGCACCTTGATACTGATGGCAGGTGAAACAGTTACCTTTCTTGCGATTCTCGGCAACTTTTTTACCCATGGCCACAAGATCGTTTTCGGCGTGAGCGACACCAGGTACCACAATACTGGCGGTACCCAGCAGCACAGCAACTGCACTGGCGGCAGCTACAAGAGTAGCGGTTTTCCGCATGATTTCCTCCTCGTTATAGGTCTTTCGAAAGACGTAAACCCCAAATACGCTAATTCGCGTGGGCTTAAGCTTATTTTTTTTGGCAGAAACTACGTACTAGCGACGTTTACTGCGTGCCCATAGAATACCGAAACCGACCATGAGTTCAAGGAGTTTCGGGCCAGATTAGAACATCAGCAATCTCTTAAATACCCGCGGGTCAGACAGAGCTCAAGAGAATTTAGACACTTCTCCTCGCGAAAACCCAGCCAAATCCCAGCCAAATCCCATTTAACGGCCCTTCGCACAATGTCCGATGCGGGACATTTAGTATTTTCTAATTGTCTTTTTGCTGGGCGGCTTCTGAACGCAATTTACGCAAGCGCGCGTTAATGCGTGAGCTTTGATAAAAATTAAGGGTAGGCTGGTTGCTTGCGATGGTCAGTTGGCTTATAGCCTGATGAGTTTGCCCGGTCTGGTAATAAAATTCCGCCATGGCTTCATGCGAGCTGGCTTTTTCGCCAAGTTTGGATTCTATTTGAGACATGAGTTTGTAAAACACCGGATACTTCGCGGGTGATCGCAGGTAGTCGCTGAGTAGCTTGCGTGCCTGTTCCGGCCTATCGGCTTTTAGCAACGCTTCGGCATAGCGATATGTTAACAGTGAATTCTTGGGTGAAATAGATAAGGCCTGTCTATAGATCTTGATGGCGGCGTTAAAGTCCTTGCGCTGCACCTCGATGGCTGCCTGTATCAAACGATAAGCAATTCGATTCGGTTCTTTCTTAAGCAGAGGTTTCAACTCCTTTGCTGCCAGATTGAATTGTTCATCAACCAACAAGGCCAGAACGTAACCGTATTGTTCTGCGTCGCGGTTGTGATAGCGGCCGTTTGCCAGATTTTCTCTAAATGTGATGACCGTGGCTTCGGAGTCTTTTGCGGTGATGACGCGCAGGCGGGCACGTACAAGCTCGTAGGTTATACCGGGCGGCCGCAGAGCAATTTGCATTTGACGTGCGCGTGATTCGGCATCGGCGATTCGATTCTGACTTACCGGGTGAGTACGCAGAAACTCCGGTCCTTGCGGTCCATACAAACGTGACTCGCGAGCCATCTTGGAAAAAGATGATGCCATTGCGTAGGGATCAAATTCGGCACCCGCCAATAATGCAATGCCGATGCGATCAGCCTCTTTTTCATGCGCACGGATGTTATCGATTTGTTGCTGTACACTGCCCGCCGAAACGCTGGCGAGCGCGGCCGAGGCCAGTTGTCCGTCGCCGGCGCCGCCCAGTAACATGGCGGCAATCATCGCCGCCGTTGTTAAGAGGCCGCTGCCCTGTTGTTCGTAAGAACGTGCGTGGTGTCGTTGCGTGACGTGCGCAATTTCATGCGCCATTACCGCCGCCAATTCGCCTTCGGAGTCGAAAGCCAGGATCAGCCCGTAGTGGGCGCCGATGTAGCCTCCTGGTAAGGCGAATGCGTTTATCGCAGCGTCGTTGATGACATAAAAATTAAAATCGCGGTGTGACGAATCGCTGGCCGCGACAAGCCGATATCCTAAATTGTTCAGATAATCGGTTATCAATAAATCGTCTATCAATCCGCCCGCCCGGCGAATATTGCGAATGACGGCTTCGCCTACGCGCTGTTCTTCAGCAGAACTCATTGCACTCGCACCCGCGTCTCCGATATCCGGGAGCCTAATTTCGTCGGCTCGGAGTCCCGGACCAAGGCTGCACCAGCCTGCAAGGATCACCGCTGCGAGGAGGTTTTTTTGAAATTTCATGAGGAATGACAAACCTGCTTCACTATGCCAGACGGTACATCGATTTTTTCACTAGACGTTATGACCAAAAAATTACCGGGCAGGTTCCGTCACTCATCGACTAATAATCGACGGTTACACAAGACACAAACCCGAGCAGCGAAAAATGCCGCAAATTTACCTTTACATGACAAGCCTAGCGAACATCTTCGGCATCGATAGTGTATCACCCGCAAGGAATCCGCTGTTGCGCGGCGCGTCCCGGACTTGAAATATAAGATTTTACTAATATAATGGTGAATCTTGCAGATTCAACCTCGATACTGAATCGAAGAATCTAATCCATTTTTTTACTAGGGAGAATGGCCATGTATCCAGTCAAGGAAATTGACGTTGCAGAATTACAATCGCTGCTCGGTGATATACAAGGCGTGAAACTGATCGACGTACGCAATCCTACGGAAGCAAGCCGAGGTGCGATACCCGGGGCGCAAAATCTGCCCTTGCATACGTTGCCGATTCACGCTGACGGTCTCCCTGGGGATGAAACCGTGGTGTTCTACTGCCAGAGTGGTGGACGTTCTGCGCAGGCCTGTGCATTTATGGCCTCGCGCGGCTTTGATAATGTCAAGAATCTACGCGGGGGAATTCTGGCGTGGGTGCGAAGTGGGCTGTTGGTTGCCTGATGATTTATACAGAAAGTGCGTGAGCGCACGTACCTCGCCGGGCCCGCACTGCATGTCTCTAGGTAGGCTAAAATTTAAGGGCCAATTAAATCCTTGCGAAAGCCTTGAAGTTGGCATATAAGGGTTAACTGCAATTCTAATTTACGATCTCGCGGTAAATGCCGCTATATTTATGAGTAATTGTTTTAAATTCAGGAGTTAAAGAAATGCCAAATTTTGATCAAGAACTGGACGCCTCTGGGCTGAACTGTCCGTTACCCATTTTACGCGCAAAGAAGGCACTCGCGGGCATGTCTGAAGGTCAGGTGCTGCATATCATTGCAACCGATCCCGGTTCTGTTAAGGACTTTGATGCTTTTGCCAAGCAAACTGGTAATGAGTTAGTAGAGTCCAAAGAAGACGGCGGCAAATTTTATTTCCTGCTGAAGAAATCCTGAGTCAATCAGGCTTTAGGTTTACAGGAAAAAACACAACTAGATTTCAGCTTCAGCAGAAACGCTTTGTACAGGCCAGTTAGCAAGCGGGGATTCTCAACACGAGGAGTGACAGATGTCTGAGAAAAAACTCGCTATTATCGCAACCAAGGGAACCCTGGATTGGGGCTATCCGCCCTTTATCCTTGCGTCTACCGCCGCGGCACTGGGTTATGAAACCCAGATTTTCTTTACCTTCTATGGTCTTCAGCTTTTAAAGAAAGACATGAAAGTGAAGGTTTCCCCTTTGGGCAATCCGGGTATGCCCATGCCGCTTGGCATGGACAAATGGTTCCCGGTTTTGGGTACGGCAATACCTGGTATGGAGTCAATGATGACCGCCATGATGAAATCCAAAATGAAGTCCAAAGGTGTCGCCAGTCTTGAGGAACTTCGTGAGCTTTGCCTGGAAGCCGACGTAACTATGATTGCTTGTCAGATGACCGTTGATTTATTTGATATGAATCCGCGTGAATTTGTTGATGGCGTTGAGTTCGGTGGCGCGGCAACGTTTTTTGAGTTCGCCGGCGAGTCAGACATCACCCTGTTCATTTAATCCCCGCAAGTTGACTTTGCCCGTCAGGCAAAGTCGTCAAAAAATCAGTGTCGCTTTCGACCCCGGGGCAGAAGCCCCGAGGTCGCTTGGCGACGATTTTTCGCTGTCGAATTATAAAACTTGGTCAACCCATCTGCGTCCGCTTCGGACCCTTATTCAGATTCTGGTTATACTTCTTGAGTGGTACCATGAACTTCTCGAATTCAGAGGGGTAAGGAATGAGTTCTGTTAGCGGCTGCGAATTGCCCGACGATCTGTTTTACAACGTGGAGAGTAATGTCTGGGCGCGCATGGAGGAGGATGGCCGTGTACGCGTTGGTATGACCACGTACGCCTGCTCGCTGGCGGGCGAAATTGTTGCGCTGACACCGAAGAAGGTCGGCAAATTTGTTAAGCAGGACAAATCGTGTGCCACTGTTGAATCGGGTAAGTGGGTCGGGCCGGTCAAGGCTCCTGTTGCCGGTGATATCGTCGAGATCAACACGAGTTTGTTGGATACGCCCGACATTATAAACAGAGCGCCCTATGGTGGCGGCTGGATAGCGATTATCCTGCCGGAGGACTGGTCACGTGACTCGGTCTATCTGGTAAGTGGAGAGGCTGCTGTCCGCCAATTTGAGATTAAAATGGAAGAAGACGGCTTTGGTGGGTGCTAATCGGAGCTAAGCGAATTTAATGCTGGAGGAGAACGTCTGGAAATGGAAATACTATTGGCCTTCATTTCTTACACGATGATTTTTCTAAGCCGGGTCCCGTAATGCGTGCAGAACCACGGAACTGGCTTGATATTGCCAAAACAATAGAAGCACTTGAAGATGTTTCTCTCGATGCAAATTTGGTCGCGGGGTTGCAGGCGTACTTTGAAGAATCGCTAACCCGTCACCGCGATCCGATTACTTTTTATACGCCGAGTTTCAAAAAATATTGTTCCTCAGAAATTGGTGCATGCAATCCAAATGCCTGGCCGGCGGTTTCCATAACCGGCCCCAAATGTTCGCTGCAGTGCGATCACTGTCAGGCCAAGGTGCTCGAACCCATGATCCCGGCGACGACGCCATCCGACTTGTGGGCGCTGGCTAATTCACTGGTTGAGCAAGGTGCGCAGGGCATGTTGTTAACGGGTGGGTCCACTCACCGAAATGAAGTCGAGTATGGCCCCTTTCTGCCGGTGGTACGCCGTATTAAGGATGCGTTACCGAATTTTCGTATTGCCTGTCACACGGCGCTCATGAACGCTGAAGCTGTTTTCGATATGGAACAAGCCGGAGTGGATGTGGCGATGCTTGATGTCATCGGTGCGCAGGATACCGTGACCCAGGTTTATCATTTACGGCGTGCGGTCGACGATTTCGAGCGCACGCTTGAAAGTTTAGCTAGCAGTTCCATGCAGGTTGTACCGCATATTGTGATCGGTTTGCACTATGGCAAGTTGTTTGGTGAATGGCGCGCGCTGGAAATGATAGCTCGTCATGCGGTTGATGCGCTTGTTTTGGTCGTGGCAATGCCGTATTACGCGCCCGCCAAGCGTGCGTTTGAGTCACCGAATCCGCATGCCGTTGGTCGTTTCTTTCACACCGCGCGACAGGCCCTGCCAAATACTCCATTGTTACTTGGATGTGCACGGCCGGCCGGCCAGGACAAATTAATTATGGATAGCTATGCCGTAATGGCCGGACTTGACGGCATCGCCTATCCTGGTGAAGGCATGCTTGAACTGGCTGCCAAATTGCGCAAGACAGTTACCCTGGGTGCGAATTGTTGTGCTGTGGGCGTTGCTGAACAGGTATTTTCAGGTTTGAATGCAACTGATGGAAACGGTATAAGCTCGCCGCCTGCCGCGGTTTCCGTCCGAATCAAGGCCAACGTGCCGGTGTTATCGCCATGACGCGGGGTGCGGATGATCCATGGCGCGTGATTGATACCGGTCTACGTTCTGCAGCCGAGAATATCGCACTCAATCGCGCATTGCTTGAGGCGCATCAGGCGGGCGAAGCTCCGCACACCTTACGCTTTTTAAGATTTCAGCCTGCAGCACTGCTAGGATTTCATCAGCACGTTAAGCAGGAGCTGCGGCTGGATTACTGTCGGCAACATGATATTTCCATTCAACGCCGCATTACGGGTGGTGGTGCAATTTTTTTTGATCCCGCGCAACTGGGGTGGGAACTCTATCTGCACAAGAATGTTTTTAAAACAAGCGATCTGTCAGTGATTGCAGCACGTGTTTGTAATGCGGCGGCTATAGCGTTACAACGCCTGGGTATTGACGCTCAGTTTCGCCCGCGCAATGACATTGAAGTGGATGGGCGCAAGATTTCCGGAACGGGTGGTGCGTTTGACGGTGACTCGATTCTCTATCAGGGCACCTTATTGCTGAATTTCGATGTCGAACGCATGCTCCGCGTGTTGCGGATTCCGATGGAAAAACTAACTGATAAGGCGATTGACTCGGCAAGAGATCGCGTTGTCAATTTAAGTGAGTTGTTGGGTATGATTCCCGATCTGGAGGAAATTAAACAGAATTTTGTCGAAGTTTTCGCGAGCGAATTTGGTGTCGGGTTTAAACCTGACAATGAATTGACTGAAACTGAGCATTCGCGCTATCAACATGCGCTGGCGGAAATTGATACCGAGGAATGGGTGTTCCAACACGATCGTGCGTTGACCGAGTCGCCGACGCTTGAGGCGGTTTATCGAAGTAAGGGCGGAATACTACGCGTGAATTTGAAATTGGATTTACGTCGCCAGCGTATTGCCCAAGTCTGGTTTCATGGGGATTTCTTTGTTCATCCGCGCCGCACCATACCCGATCTGGAAGCCGCGCTCAAAGATATTCCGGTGAAAGAAGTCGAGAGTTGCATCAGCGATTTTTTCCGTCAAAGGCAGGTTGATATGTTGTTGCTACGTGCCGCAGACTTTACTGCGGCAGTGCGCGAGGCGCTGCGATCCTGTGACACAGAACTGACCTCCGTGTGATGTTGGTTACAACGCACACCGATGTTTTGGTTGTCGGACTTGGCCCGGCCGGCAGCAGTGCAGCCCGCGAGGCGGCGGTTAATGGTTGCAAGGTTGTTGCCGTTGAGAGTCGCAAGCGAATCGGCCTACCCGTGCAATGTGCCGAATTTATTTCGCTACCCACTGCGAGCTACGCATCAGGACTCGGTGCTGCCGGCGTGCGGAGCCAGTTCGTGCAACACATGTTGTCAGAGCTGCCTTCCGGCCGTCGAGTGTCGAATGATTTTCGCGGTTGTATTATTCATCGTGATCGCTTGGATCAACATTTGGCAAGACTGGCGGATTCGGCCGGTGTCGAAACCCGGCCTGCTACTCGTCTGATAGCTCTGGACCTTGCCGGTTCAACGGCAGTTGTCAGGCATGAAGATCGAGAGTGCAGCATTCGGTTTCGCTATTTAATTGCCGCTGATGGGCCTCGTTCTTCGGTGGCAAGAAAGCTTGGGCTTGCATGCTTACCGGTTGTGAAATGTCATCAATACACGGTGCCGCTGTTGGAACACGGGCTGTCAACGGATGTGTGGTTGGGTTCACGGTTTCCCGGTGGCTACGGTTGGTTGTTTCCGAAGGAAAAACTTGCACACGTTGGCATCGGACTTGACGAGGGTCTGAGTACGGAACCAAAGGTTGTTCTGGATTCATTGCATCGGGAGCTGGTGTTAAGCGGGCGAGTAGGTGAGCGGGTTCTGTCCAGGACTGGCGGTTTGATTCCGGTTGGTGGTATGCGGCAGGAAGTTTTACACCAAAACGTGGTTTTTGCGGGTGACGCGGCTGGATTAACCCATCCCATTACAGGTGCCGGGATCGCCGCCGCGATCACGTCGGGTGAATATGCCGGACAAGCGGTCGCCCGGCATCTGCGAGGTTGCTCAACGGCACTCGAAGATTATTCCGAAAATATTCAGGACGAGTTTGGCCCCGGCTTAACGCGCGCGGTCACCCGGCGGCGGGAATTGTTAAACCGCATACGTAAAGGCCAAGGCGATCACGATGCGACCTTGCGTCGTGCATGGATCGCATTTGACGAGTATTACGCCGCACGAACGAAAATCAAGAATAGTCACCACGGGGAACACGGGGAATTCTAAAAATTGAATTGAAATTCGTTTTCCCCGTGTTTCCCGAGGTCGAAATGTTTTAGGATTTTTTTCCAAAAAGGTGAGTTAAATCGTGGATTCCAGCGTTCCCATACAGTTTTACCGCCCAGACGAGCATACGCAAACTCCGGACATGAATTCGCCCGAGTACGTCCAGCTCTCTACAGCCGCGGCTATAACACTAGGGCTGGTTTCGGGCTCGATGTATCGTACTGCGTGTACCCACTGCCTCAACCTGTTGGTCACTTATCCTGAGGGTTGCCGTGCCAACTGCGCGTATTGTGGCTTGGCGCGTCACCGCGAGGAAAATCGCGACTACGCAGACCGGAATTTCATTCGTGTTGATTGGCCAACCGCAAACTTTGATGATTTGATCACACGTGTATTGCATAGTGAAGACAGCGGGCAATTCCAGCGTATGTGTATTTCCATGATTACTCACCCGCGCTCTGATGATGACACTTTTGTACTGTTGGAAAAATGGTGTCGTCAGGTTCCACACATACCGGTTTCGATTTTGTCCAATCCAACCACGCTTGAGTACGATGATTTGGTTCGCATGAAGGACCTGGGTGCGGATATTTTTACAGTTGCTCTGGATGCGGCAACACCGGCCATTTTCGAGCGTACCCGAGGCAAAACGGTCGCCAGTCCGCATACCTGGGAAAAATACTGGCAGGTTATAAATTGGGCAGCAGAAATTTTTGGCGCGGAAAAGTTCGGTGCACACTTGATTTGCGGGCTTGGCGAGACGGAGTTTGAGATCCTTGAAATCTGTCAGCGTATACGTGATATGCGTGGACACAATCACATGTTTGCTTTTTTCCCGGAGCGCGGCTCAATGATGGAAGACTGGTCGCCTGTGGATCGGGCTCAGTGGCGACGGGCTCAACTGGCCCGTTTTATTATCGACTATGCCGGCGGAAATCTGCGTTCCATGCGATTCAACGCCGCGGGCCAGATTACCGGGTACGGCATCGATGCGGATCGGTTGAACGCACTTATTCAGTCAGGCAAGCCATTTCGCACCTCGGGTTGCCCCGGCAAAGACGACGATGAAATTTCTGCTTGCAATCGTCCTTACGGTGATTCAACCCCAGGTGACATTTATTCATTTCCCTTCGCGTTGGACAGCAGTGACGTCACTGTTGTGAGGCGGCAGCTAAAGGGTGAAGACGTTGCGACTTTCGAAGCGCGGTTGGAGTTTACTCGTGACTCAGTGTCTAGGATGTAGGCCCTGTAAGAAAAAGCCCCGGTATGCCGGGGCTTATACTTTACGAACAGGAGTGGGGTTAGAACGAGTAGGTTGCGCCCAAACCTAGCAAGTTAACGTCAGATTCGTATTTGCCGTTGAAGGCGTCTGTACCATTCGGGTCAGGGTTACCGCCTAGTGCTTGGGTGATGTAGTTCTTTGATGAATTGATGGTGCGGTCATCCAAGAAGGCATACATGTAGCCGGCTTCAATGGACCACTTACCAAAGCTGTGCGCGACACCAATGCTGAGCAATTGTCGGTCCGCATCAGGGATACGGGCGGAATAGAATTCATCGGGCTGTGGTGTTTCGTCAAACGCATAACCGAAACGGAGTTGGGTTTTTGCGGTGACGTTCCATGTAGCGCCAAGGCGAACCGCAAGGGCATCGTCCCATTTGTTGGTGCTGGTAATTTTCGTTGGGAAGCCCCCCTGAGCCGTCGGCACATCGATCACAATTTCGTCGAACGAGCTCCAGCCGGTCCAATCGAGATCCAGCTCCAGCGAGAAGCTCTTGCCAAACTGGTACTTGGCTCCCAACTGTGCCACCGATGGGAGTTCGAGTTTCGTTGTCGCAGGGAATGCGGCGGCAGTACCGTTGATGTCGATATCCGCCGAAGATCGATAGGAAAAACCGATACTCCACGGCCCGGTGACATGCATTAAACCCAAATTAATTCCAATGCCTTCGCCGCTGCCGGTGATTTCAAATGCCTGTGAGCTTAAGGCAAGATCGCGTACGTCGTAGAAATCGACACCAAAAGCAAAGCTGGTGTTCTTACCGAGCTTGACCGAAGCGTTGGGATTGAAGTTAATAGTTTGCAGTTTACTGAGTTCCGGTTCTAGCCCATCTAAAGGACCGGCGAAACTGGCAAAGGTATCTTTCGGCCAACGGGTCTCCAGACCGAACGGAGCGTTAATACCGAGGCCCCATGACCAGTTGTTTTGCAAATCACCCATAATGTAAAGGTTAGGAAGACCAAACAAATCTTTGTTGTTTGTCTCCGTAGAGTTTCCGGCCGGGTCGGTGTACTTGGTACTTGGGTTAACGGCCACGACACCACCCACCAGGTGATTACCTTTGTGGAAACTCATGGCTGCAGGGTTGTAGGCAAGGGCACCGAGTTCTGTGTTATTGGCGACCATGGCATTGGCAGTACCGAGTCCGGCGACCGAGACTTCAGGTACACGAAATCCGGAGGCCAGTACACTGGTGGAAAAACCGGCCAGCACGCAGGCCGTAATCAGTGTAGTTAAATGTCTCTTGTCCCCTGTGCGCATTGTATTCATCCTCTTTTTTTTGCTTTGTTGCTAAAGGATTAAAGCACAAGTTCTTATAGGTTACGAACGATGGAGGTAAGTTTTACGTTTTGTATAGGCGTGGATGATTTCTCTCGTTCTCGGACGTGCAGACAGTGACGCGTTACTAACGCTGCTTTTTGTTTTTATCAATGCACCGAGCGGTGTTCAACCGAACGCCAGCAGCTAAATTGTTTTAGACAGTGTCTTGACGGATTGTTTTGCGCAACCAAAAACCCCTTGACAACACGTAGGCAGGTTGGCGAATATCTGTTTGCTTCATGCACTATTACGTAGTTGCATAAAAACAACATAACGTGGTTTTAATACAACAAGAAAATTTCGGATTGAAACCCACCAAAGCCGAGGAGATCAATTAATGAAAACGTTTGCTAAACGTCTGACTGGTTTGGCAGTGGCGGCGGCGCTTGCTGCACCTGCAACCGGTTTTGCAACCAATGGCTACTTTGGCCACGGTTACAGTGTAAAAAGTAAGGGCTTGGCGGGTGCCAGCTCTGCGCTGCCACTGGATTCCCTGGATGCCGCGGTTAATCCCGCAAACATGGTTTTCGTCGGCAAGCGCTACGATTTGGGAATCAGCCTGTTTAGTCCGCGTCGGAGTTATACAGTCGAAGGCGCGCCGAATCCACCACCTGCTTTTGGTCTTGTTCCGGGTAGCGTGGATAGTGATTCGAACTACTTTCTGATCCCGAGTTTCGGTGCCAACTTTATGTTGAATTCAAAGAGCTCGGTCGGCGTGAGTGTCTACGGCAATGGCGGGATGAACTCCGATTACCCTGAGTCGGCGGGCATGGGCGGGACGTTCTACGCGGGTCAAACAGGTGTTGATCTTTCGCAATTGTTTGTCAGCGGTACCTATGCGCGTAAGTTTGCCGGCGGCAAGGCATCCTGGGGTATTAGTGCCATCGTAGCCTATCAACAGTTTGAGGCGAAGGGCGTTGGATCATTTGCGCAGTTTTCTTCGGCACCCGACAGTCTGTCAAACAACGGTAAGGACTCTTCCACCGGTTTCGGCGGTAAGTTTGGTCTGAGCGGTGAAGTCGCCAAGGGCCTGCGGCTTGCGGCCTCTTATCAAACCAAGATCAATATGTCTGAATTTGATAAGTACAAGGGCTTGTTTGCCGAGCAGGGCGATTTTGATATTCCGGCGACCTGGACCATCGGTCTGGCTTTCAATACGACGCCCAAGTCCACACTTACTTTTGATGTGCAACAGATTATGTACAGCGATATCAAGGCTATTGCCAATCCGTTATTGCCCAATATTCAAACCGCCTTGCTGGGTAACGACAACGGTGCCGGTTTTGGCTGGGAGGACATGACCATCTATAAGATCGGCTATCAATGGGCGACCAGTGAACTGTGGACCTGGCGCGTGGGATTGAGTACCGGTAGTGCGCCGATTCCGGATTCTGAAGTGCTGTTCAACATTCTTGCACCGGCGACGGTTGAGAATCACGTGACTTTCGGTTTCACGAGGGCAGTCGGTAAGGACATGGAATTTGATATTTCCGCAATGTATGCACCAAACGCCGAGATTTCGGGTCCGAACCCGTTGAACGGTACACCACAGAAGATCACGTTGGAGATGAGCCAGTTTGAACTCGGCTTCAACTGGGGATGGAAGTTCTAATTGTTGCAATCAATGCCAGGGATCGTAAGCAAGATCCCTGGCGATTTGCTTTTTCCAACCCAACTTGAAACTGGAGCAATAAAGCAGATATGAGCAGACAACTCTCGTTCGTATTGTCTTTTACCCTGTTGTGGCTCAGTGGCGCTGCACTTGCCGCAGATAACGACGAAACCCGCCTCAAGCCGTTTGTCCTGGCCGGCACGACGTCCGGAACCCTGCAGGATGCAGCGCGTGATACACGTGCGAAACTTAAGGCAGGTGGCTTCGACGTTGTCGGCGAAGTATCACCCTATGAAGGCACCACGATTCTTGTCGTGACCAATGCGTCACTTAAGAACGCTGCCGCGCAGACCAAGTTTGGCGCATACGGTGCGGTACAGCGAATTACGCTGAGCAAGGTTGGTGAACAGATTCAAATCGCCTACACCAACCCGTTATACATGGCCAACGCGTATCGCATGAAGTCGGATTTGGCGGATGTGCGGGCCGCTTTGGCCAAGGCCATTGGCGACGAAGGCGAGTATGGATCCGAAAAAGGCCTCACGGCTAAAAAGCTCCGCAAATATCACTACAAGTTTCTAATGCCGTATTTTGACGAGCCACTGAAGCTCGTTGAATTTTCGAGCCATGAGGCTGCGCTAAAGGCCGTGGAAGCCGCGTTGGCCAAAAACGCGGGTGGTGTGACCAAAGTCTATCGCGTTGATATTCCGGGTAAGAAAGAATCCGTTTTTGGCGTGAAAATAAGTGGCTCAGAAGAAGAGTGCAGTGGCGACAAGTACATTATGGAACGCATAGATTTTAAACCGATGAAATCCTCAGGGCACTTGCCCTACGAGATGTTGGTTTCCGGGACGATGGTTTATGCGTTACCGGCAGAGTTTCGTATTGCGATTAGTTTTCCCGATCTTTCCATGATGGGGAGTAATAGTTTTGCATCCATTATGTGCGCCCCCAATTCGTTGGAAGCGGCATTAACACTGGCTGCCGGTGGCACGCCAGGTGACGATTTCTGATCACAGAGGCCTGAGTGGTGCTGCGATCAACTCCCGGTGAAGGACGTTACCGGGTGACAGAATCCGGGTAAGACCGGCGTAGCGGTGTTTGTACCGTTGCATGTCGTAAGTTAGGAGTACTTGTGGCAGGTCTTTCCGGTGTTGCTGAGAATGTCAGGATGGCACTCCTCAGCGTTGTGCGGAGTGGTTTTTAACCACATTTCCATATCCCGCATTGCGACTGGTATTGACCCCGACTTTTGTCGGGGTCTTTTTTTACGCCACCCCAACACATCACGGTAAGTCCCTCATTTGAACTGCATTTTTACCTTGGATCGGGTAAGCTTGACGCCCTTTTCGGCCGCCCCGACTATTGCCTATCGGTTATGTTTTGGGCGCCGACCGAATAGCTAACTTGCTGAGATTATTAAATTTTTAAGATGTCCAGGGGATTTCATGTTTGACAAGCAAATGAGCATTGCCGGATTCGACGACGAACTGCTGGAGGCGATCCAGCATGAGGAGCAGCGGCAGGAAACACACATCGAATTGATCGCTTCGGAGAACTACGCCAGCCCACGCGTGATGCAGGCGCAAGGTTCGGTGCTCACCAACAAATACGCCGAAGGTTATCCCGGCAAGCGCTATTATGGTGGTTGTGAATTTGTCGATGTCGCCGAACAATTGGCTATCGACCGGCTTAAAGAATTGTTCGATGCCGATTATGCCAATGTTCAGCCGCATTCCGGCTCCCAGGCCAACGCGGCCGTTTATCTCGCCTTGCTGCAGCCGGGTGACACTATTCTGGGAATGAGTCTCGCGCATGGTGGGCACCTGACCCACGGTGCCAAAGTCAATTTCTCCGGGAAAATCTTCAATGCAGTGCAATACGGCCTGAACGAGGCCACCGGTGAAGTGGACTATGATGAGATCGCTGCATTGGCAGCGGAGCACAAGCCGAAAATGATTGTCGGTGGATTTTCCGCCTACTCGCGCGTCATGGACTGGCAACGCTTTCGCGATATTGCCGACAGTGTTGGCGCCTATTTGTTCGTGGATATGGCGCATATCGCAGGTCTGGTGGCGGCAGGCGAATATCCCAGCCCGGTGAATATCGCCGATATTACGACGTCTACCACCCACAAAACCCTGCGCGGCCCGCGGGGTGGGATTATTCTCGCGAAATCAAATCCAGAAATCGAAAAGAAACTCAACTCGATGGTGTTTCCGGGAACCCAGGGTGGCCCGCTGATGCATGTAATCGCCGCCAAAGCGGTGGCGTTCAAGGAAGCCCTGCAACCCGAGTTTAAGACCTACCAGAAACAAGTTGTTGAGAACGCGCGTGCGATGGCACAGGTATTTCTTGATCGCGGTTTTGATGTGATTTCAGGCGGCACTGACAACCATTTGTTTCTGGTTAGCTTTATTCAACAGGGTCTAACCGGCAAGGACGTCGATGCCTGGCTCGATGCGTCCAACATTACGGTAAACAAGAATGCTGTGCCGAACGATCCACAGTCACCGTTTGTGACCAGCGGTATCCGTATTGGCACACCCGCGATCACGACCCGCGGGTTCAACAAAGATGAGGCCACCCAGCTTGCCTCCTGGATTTGCGACGTAATCGACGCGCGCGGCGACAGCGCAACTACCGAAAGAATCCAGGCCAATGTGTTGGAAATCTGCAAGCGGCTACCAGTTTATAAGTAACGAGGACCGAGTGACGGGTGACAAGGTTATTGGTTAGGAAAGGTTGCTGAAGCAGTTGAAAACAATGCGGAGTAGCAGCTCTTTTCCTGGTACCTCGTTCCTAGTCCCTCGAAACTGATTTTATGCATTGTCCATTTTGCGGCGAAAACGATACTAAGGTAGTCGATTCCCGACTTGCTAATGAAGGAGCGATGGTAAGACGGCGGCGCGAGTGTTTGTCATGTGGCGAGCGTTTTACAACCTTTGAGGCCGCTGAGTTGGTATTGCCGCGCGTCGTTAAAAACGACGGCAGCCGCGTACCGTTCGATGAAGGCAAACTACGAATTGGTATGATGCGCTCGTTGGAAAAAAGACCGGTGGACACGGAAACCATTGAAGCGGCCATTGGCCGAATTATGAAACGAGCACGGGCCTCCGGAGAGCGTGAGTTGTCTTCACAGACCATTGGTGGCTGGGTAATGGACGCGTTGCGCGAACTGGATAAGGTGGCCTACGTACGATTTGCCTCTGTATACCGGAGTTTTCAGGACGTCAGTGCTTTTCAGGAGGAAATTGAACGCCTGGAAAATGAGCCGTCACCGGAGCAGCAACGTAAACAAATTTCGTTGTTATCGGACGAAGACTAATCACGGAGTGATGCTACGCATTTACTTCGAAATATATCTCGTTAGGGGCCGGACCTTGTTGTGTAGCATGCTGCGATTGCAACCACAGAGATTACTGAGAAATCAGAGTTTTGGAATGTTAAATGTTTCTCTCTGTGATCTTTGTGGTGAGTAATTTTTTCCGTTCACCAGACCGGTCGAATGTGAGTCGAAAAACTCAGCAACACAGCATTGCAAAAAGATAGATGTCTTTCACTAAGGCAGATCATGAATTTATGGGGCGTGCATTTCAGTTGGCACGTCGCGGACTATTTAACACCGATCCTAATCCGCGTGTCGGTTGTGTGCTGGTGAAAGACAACAAGACGGCTGGCGAAGGTTGGCATCAACGGGCCGGTGAACCGCATGCAGAAATCAACGCGCTTCATGATGCCGGTAAGGCGCAGGCGCGTGGTGCCACGGCGTATGTGACGCTTGAGCCCTGCTGTCATCAGGGCAAGACGCCACCATGCGTGGAGGCCCTGATCGAGGCGGGTGTGTCGCGCGTCGTGGCGGCAATGCAGGATCCTAACCCACAGGTGGCTGGCCAGGGGCTGCAGGCACTGGCCGATGCCGGCATCCAGGTCGACAGCGGCTTATTGCAGTCCCAGGCTGAATCTCTTAATCCGGGATTTGTAAAGCGCATGCGGTACGGTCGGCCTTATGTGCGAAGTAAGTTGGCCATGAGTGTTGATGGACGGACCGCGCTGGCTTCGGGAGAGAGCAAATGGATAACCTCATCTGCAGCGCGAGCGGATGTGCAACGATTGCGTGCGCGCAGCTCCGCCATAATGACAGGTGTGGGCACCGTACTAGCCGATGATCCGTCACTTACGGTGCGCATGGAGGGCGTTGATAATAACCCCTTGCGTGTCGTGTTGGATACTCATTTGAGTTTGCCGGCAGATGCAAAAATGCTTGGTTTGCCAGGGCGTACACTTGTCATGACTGGCAAGGATAGTGAGAGCAGCAAAGAGGAATTACAAAAGGCCGGTGCCGAGGTGGTTACAGTGGCGACGCGGAACAATAGCGTCGACCCTGTTGCAGTTCTGGATTACCTTGGCCAGATCGAAATGAATGAAGTGTTACTGGAAATGGGCGCGACGCTTAGTGGCGCTATGTTACGTGAAGGGCTCATCGACGAATTCGTGATTTATATGGCTCCCACGTTAATGGGCCATGAAGCACGGCCTTTGTTCCGTCTTCCGGGTGTCGAAACCATGGACAAAAAAATTGAACTCGAAATTGATGACGTGCGAGCGATTGGTCGCGACTGGCGGATTACAGCGAAAGTGAAATAGGCATGTTTACTGGAATAATTCAATCAATCGGGAACGTGAGTGCCATTGAGGCCAAGGGTGCCGACACGCGATTGCGAATCGAAACCGGAAAACTTGATTTATCTGACGTCGTGCTCGGCGACAGTATTGCCGTTAACGGTGTCTGTTTGACGGTGGTAGAACTACCCGGAGACGGTTTCTGGGCCGACGTTTCCGCAGAAACCTTGGCATGTACGAACCTGCGAAATATTAAAACGGGAAATGCAGTCAATCTGGAGAAGGCCCTGACGCCAACAACTCGTTTGGGAGGTCACTTGGTCAGCGGCCATGTCGATGGTATTGGAGAAGTCCAACAGCGGCATAGTGAAGGACGCTCGGAACGTTTCGTAATTAGAGCGCCTGATGAACTCGCGAAATACATCGCGGCAAAGGGCTCGATCTGCGTGGATGGTATTAGTTTGACCGTGAATACGGTTTCGGGAAGTGATTTTGAGCTCAACATTGTGCCACATACACTGCAAGAGACTACCATGAGTGCTCTGCACATCGGCAATAAGGTAAATTTGGAAATCGACGTTATTGCGCGTTATCTCGAGCGTCTGCTATTAGGCGAGCACGCCGCAGAGCAGGGTGTGACTTTACAACTTTTGCAGGAACATGGCTTTGCAAAAGTCTAGATACAACGCCGGTGAACAAGATGTTTCCACGCTCGTGACTCAGTAATTCGTTTGCACAAGTGGTTATGAACTGTTTTTTTAGCTTACGCAGATATTGAAATGCAATTGAACTCCGTAGAAGAAATTATCGAGGATATCCGTCAGGGAAAAATGGTGATTCTGATGGATGATGAGGATCGCGAAAACGAGGGCGATCTAATTATGGCCGCATCCTGCGCTCAGGCCGAGGACATCAATTTCATGGCGAAATATGGCCGTGGGCTGATTTGCCTGCCATTGTCTCGCGAGCGGTGTGAACTCTTGCGTCTGCCACTCATGGTTCAGGACGCGGCTGACCAACACACAACCAACTTCACTGTTTCCATTGAGGCCGCCAAAGGTGTAACCACCGGGATCTCTGCCGCCGACCGGGCGGTAACAGTACAGGCCGCCGTCGCGCATGATGCCAAGCCGGGTGATGTGGTGACACCGGGCCATGTGTTTCCTCTGATGGCTCAACCCGGCGGTGTTTTAACCCGCGCCGGACACACGGAAGCCGGCTGTGATCTTGCGCGACTGGCGGGTTTTGAACCTGCGGCAGTCATCGTCGAGATCCTTAACGAAGACGGTAGTATGGCTCGACGCCCAGACCTGGAAGTACTTGCCAAAACGCACGGTTTGAAGATCGGCACGGTTGCCGAACTCATCCACTATCGAATGCAAAAGGAAAAAACCGTTACGCGAGTCACCAGTGCAAAACTGCCGACACGCTACGGTGACTTTCAAATGCATGCCTATCGCAACTTGATTGATGGCAGAGTTCACTTTGCGCTGGTGAAAGGTGAACCTCAACCAGAGAAGCCTGTGCTGGTACGTGTGCAGGTCAGTGACTGTCTATGTGACAATCTGGGCAGTTTGCGCGACGATTGTGGTTGGCCCTTGCAGGATATCTTGCAGCGCATTTCGGATGAAGGCGAGGGTGTGGTTGTATTGATACGTCCTGAGGAAGATCCTGAAGCTTTGATTCACCGCATACAGCACTACGCGTTGCAGGATGCGGGCGAGGAACAGGTTCGCACTGAACATCCTGAGGACTTGCGCACCTATGGCGTGGGTGCGCAGGTGCTCATCGATCTTGGTGTACGGCGCATGCGTGTAATGAGTGCGCCGAAGAAAATGCACGGTTTATCAGGCTTTGAACTGGAAGTAGTGGAATACGTTTATGATGAGGACTACGGCACGGAATAACGGCTCACGGTATGTGAGGGTTAACAGGACGGTGAAAAGGTAATGACTAAGATTAAAAGTTTTGAAGGTGAGTTAACAGTCAAGGGCGCGCGATTTGGATTGGCCGTCGCGCGATTCAACAGTTTTATTGTTGAGAGCCTACTCGACGGCGCGATCGACACCCTGAAACGTCACGGTGCCGATGAGGGCCATCTGGAAATTGTTCGGGTGCCCGGTGCGTTTGAATTGCCCCTGGTAGTGCAACGCATGGCGGCCGGCCGGCAATATGACGCTATTATCGCGCTCGGCGCCGTGATCCGCGGCGGTACTCCACATTTCGAATATGTCGCGGGCGAATGCACAAAAGGCCTGTCCGCGGTCATGATGCAACATGACGTGCCTGTCGCATTCGGTGTGTTAACAGTCGATACCATCGAGCAGGCCATTGAACGAGCAGGGACCAAAGCGGGCAACAAAGGTGCAGAAGCCGCCATGTCAGCCATTGAAATGGTCAATTTGCTGCAACGGATCACCTGAATGGTTTTTCGAACTGCGGAACGGCAGTCGCCATGAGCAGATCCAAGACACGTGCCCGGCAACTGGCGGTTCAGGCAATCTATCAGTGGCAAGTAGCCGGCACGGAAATCACTGACATCAAGAAGCAGTTTCTTGACGAACAGGGCAACAAACGCCTGGATGTCGATTATTTTTCTGATCTGTTATTTGGCGTACCGGAAAAGCTGGCGCAATTGGATAGTTGTCTTGCCGAGATGACTGACCGCGGTATCGAAGAAATTGATCCCGTTGAGCGTGCGGTTCTGCGTATCGGTACCTATGAATTGTTACACCATCCGGAGATCCCATATCGGGTAGTTATCAATGAAGGCGTGGAACTGGCAAAGTTGTTTGGCGCAGAACAGGGTCACCGATTTATAAACGGAATACTCGATAAGCTGGCCGGACGTTTACGTGCCGATGAAGTCGCACAGCGCATGGCTGCTCCTCGTGGCCCTAAGGCGTGATTGTTTCCAAAGCAGGATAAGCCCGGACCGATCTCCTAGTTGGGTCAACCCCGCTTTTTGGAGCCGGAATCAAAGTTATGTCTTTGTCTGAGTTCGACATTATCGGCTGCTTTTTTTCTTCACTCGGCACACGGCGTAAAGACGTGCGCGTCGGTGTGGGAGATGACGGCGCAGTAATTGCCGTTCCACCTGGCCATGAACTTGTCGTTGCGGTTGACACCATGATCGAAGGTCGGCATTTCCTTACAGATGCGCTCGCAGAGGAGGTCGGCTACAAGGCCCTGGCGGTCAACCTGAGTGATCTCGCAGCAATGGGCGCCGACCCGGCCTGGTTCACCCTGGCGTTGAGTCTGCCCACCGCGAACGAAAGCTGGTTACAGGAGTTTGCGGCTGGTCTGTCGTCACTGGCCACGCGTTTTAATATTCAACTCATTGGTGGTGACACGACACGGGGTCCGTTAACCGTGAGCATCACGGTGGGGGGTTATCTTCCGCAAGGGTGTGCTCTACCACGTTCGGGCGCACGACCAGGCGACGCCGTGTTTGTTTCCGGAACGCTGGGAGATGCGGCCTGCTGCTTTGCATATGCAGATAAATGTTCGAGAAATGCAGAGAACGACTTCCTTCAAGGTCGTTTGAATCGCCCCGAACCGCGTGTTGCTCTCGGCCGGTTTTTACGTGGTCGGGCTTCCGCCTGTATTGATATCTCGGATGGCCTGGCCGCCGATCTGGGACATATATTGCGGGCGAGTCACGTTGGGGCCCGGATCAACGTCGACGCGCTGCCGGCCTCCGATTCCTTCCGCGCCGTATGCGCAGATCATTCCGAACGTCTGGAATTGATGCTTACTGGTGGTGACGATTACGAATTATGTTTCTGTGTTCCGGCGGAACACAAGCTGAGTATATATAAAAGTATAAGTGAATTTGGTTGTAATGTGACCGAAGTAGGAGAGATCCGTGAGTCAGAGGAATTGCGACTGGTGTATGATGACGGTACCCAATTCGAGCTGATGACCTCGGGATTCGACCACTTCCAGGGGAGCCCTGCATGAGCGTAACCTTTCATACTGATAATCCGATTCCGAGTGTACGCCTGCTACGCAATCCGGCGCATTTGTTCAGTCTCGGTTTCGGTACCGGCTTATCCCCGTACGTTCCCGGGACCGTCGGTACCTTACCGGCGATCCCCATCTACCTGATGATGCAGTCGCTATCAATTTGGTTTTATATCGCGATTGTGGTGGTGACGTTCGTCATCGGCGTGATCATTTGTGACTACACTACCAAAGCGCTGGGTGTTGAGGATCACCGTGCCATCGTTTGGGACGAGGTTGTTGGATATTTGATAACCATGATTGCCGCGCCCGTTGGTTGGGTGTGGATTGTTGCCGGTTTTTTCTGGTTTCGCCTTTTTGACGTTGTCAAACCCTGGCCCATCGGATTGATTGATCGGCAAGTCAAGGGTGGATTGGGGATTATGCTGGATGACGTGTTAGCCGGTATCTACGCGTTGCTTGGTCTCCAATTGAGTGTATATGTATGGTCAACTTATTTTCAGGGGTAATCATGATTCCAAGGTTTTGTATTTTTTTAGGCTTCCTGCTCATCAGTTTTACGGTGTTTTCAGGCGAAGTTGAAGTTGTTGACGCAACCGTTTCCCGCGGTTCAGTTGATTGGAACGCAAGCGTAACATTACGTCATGCCGATGCAGGATGGAATCACTATGCGGACGCCTGGCGTATTGTCGACGGGCAAGGAAAAGAACTCGGCAAACGCGTCTTGCATCATCCGCACGACAAGGAGCAACCATTTACGCGTAGCCTGCATAATGTGGAAATTTCTCCGGAAACCAAAGTTATTTTCATCGAAGCTCACGACAAAGTGCACGGCTGGAGTGCTCGACGCATGAAAGTGAAGCTCGACCACCTGTCAGGTAGAGGAAAAGCGGTTGGAATCGTACAAAGCGAACCCGCGGGTAAAACAAAAGACAAAGAAAAGAAGGAGAGCGGTGCGACACAGCACAAGCATTAGCGATGGTTATCGCAGAAAGTAAAGACTGCTCCGATAACTGAAAAAGTGGTTTAAAAGGGTCAAGAACTCTGGATTATTAATGAACTCTGTGGGTTTTGTCATTGTCAGTAGTTCAGAAGCTTGGCTGTAAACATCGACGAAACCGGATCCGGTTTAGTGGAAAATTTTGATCTCAGACTGATGCGTATTTTTATACTCGGGCTGTTTATGCTTTTGGCTTCGCTTCCGCCGTCGCAGGCGGCGGATATCCTTGTGCTGGGCCTATTCAAGGATATGGCAATACTACGTATTGATGGTAAGCAGGTAAAGTTACGCGCAGGTGAAACCACCGACGACGGCATTCGTTTGATTTCGGCCAACAGTAACGAGGCTGTAATCGAAATCAAGGGTAAACGCGAAACATTTCCACTGGGTAGCCACGTCAGTATTTCAAATACCCCGAGTCAAGAAGAAGCTACTACCGGCGATGTGGACGAGGTTCGCATTTGGCCCTCCAGTGGGATGTACCTCACCGCAGGCTCTATAAATGGTCAGCCGGTGCACTTTCTCGTGGATACTGGTGCGACGTGGGTTTCAATGGGGGCAAATCAGGCACGCAGACTCGGTATCGATTTTCGCTACCGTGGTGAGCCTGGCTATGCGAATACCGCCAACGGCACGGTGAAGATTTACGTGGTTAATCTGGACAAGGTGAAGGTGGGTGATATCGAACTATTGAATGTACGCGGCGCCGTACTGGAAGGCAATCGGTCCAGTGAAGTTTTACTGGGGCAATCATTTCTGAATCGAACCCGAATGGAGCGCGATGGAGAAATGATGTTGCTGCGCAAGAAATGGTAACAATTGGGATATGGGGGTGAATTACGGATGAGCCAAAAATTTGCGGGAAGTTGTCACTGTGGCGCAGTGCGGTTTTCATTCGAGAGTGATGCTATAACCAAAGGGCTTCGTTGTAACTGCTCGATTTGTGTGCGTAAAGGTGCATTGATGAGTGCGGAGCCTATCCCTCAGGATAAATTCCTGTTTGATGCAAAAGACGAACAATTGGGTCTGTATCAATTTGGAAACAAGACGGCACGGCATTACTTCTGTAAGCGATGCGGAATCTATACGTTTCACGAAACTTCACGGAAACCGGGACACTACCGCGCCAATCTGGGGTGCGTTGAAGGTGTGGACTCCTACGCGTTGGAATTTGACGTATTTGACGGTCGGCATTTGCTCTAAACAGGTGTCCAAAAACGCATCGTTGTCCAGTTCAGGTAGCGTCTATGAGTATTGATGGTAAGGCCTCTCATTATTGGTCAAAAAAAAATATCGAAGTGTTTTGCAGTCTTTTGAGGTAAGCTTTCGGACACCATCACGCTACGGCGCATTCTAAGTTGGCGGTGGCTTACGATTTTGGGAAATTATGCCCTAAATCAGTAAGTTACATGGGCGGGTAGATGGTGAATAAGTACGGACTTATCGTGAACTGTGTCATGTTTTTGAAACAATATTCATAGTATCGTCCGTGCCGTATTGCCGGAACTGATCGGGTTAATCGGTCGGGATCGGTTGACGTGAGACAGTCTGCTGAAATGGTTTCCAGACTGAAATTGGATTGCGCAATGTGCGCTTTTGCATGGAACATGGAGGAAATGCAAATGTCAGTAAAACGTTTGATGGCTTTGGGTATCGCTTTTTCTGCCGCAGTCGCGGTATTGCCTGTACACGCAGGTGGTGCGTCAGCGGGTTTTAAGGCACTGGATACGGACGCCGATGGTGTCATTAATATGCAGGAAGCTGAAGCTAATAAAGGGATTTCAGCAAATTACAACAAACTCGATTCGAACAAGGACGGCAATCTCGATGCCTCTGAGTTCAGCGCGTTTGAATCATCAACGGCAACGCCCTCGGCTGACCCAAAAACAATGGTGAAGTAATCCTGGAGCGGGCGGATCCGCTTAGGATCCGCCCAACCCTGTTTTCACGTCACCGATTGAATTCTATTCTATTGTTTAACCTGCGGTTTCTATGCGTGGGTTCTCGGTCGCGCAGTTGCTGAGCACAAGTTGTGGCGGGTCCATAGAGAAAATGAACGGCGCCGCCTTGCTGAGCGCACTTAATCCAAGAATCGATCGCGTCTTGCCGGGAAATACGGCAGCCTCCACATTGTTTAGTATGCATTGTCCGCCGATGTTGATTCCGGAGAGGAGATATACCGGAACAATCAATTTGTCGCCGTTCGCCAGCGTGCCAGAGAGTTCTTTTACATACTGGGCGCGATTCTCTTTTAAAAGGATCTCAAGTGTTTCCTCGTTGATGGTCATGTAGCCGGAGCCGGTGTCGACCATAAGGTCTGTTGGTCCAAAGCCGTCAATTTCGCCACTTACGTAAAAGGTTGACGCGCCTTTGTCCTGCATCGCGACGGTGGTGTCGAAATCCTGACTCTGGGCAATCGCCGGCAGGATACCGAAAAACAGAAAAAAATACCGTATTATCAATTGGTTATTTACCTGCACGCTGTTTCCTCCGCATCCGGACCGATTCGGTTTTCAGTTCCCTTAATCTACTAAAGCAATTTTGGTGCCATGTAGGTTTTTAAGGGTCAAATTCACGGGAATTTCCAGACAGATGAAACGACTGACACTAAATGATCGGTAAGACACTAGTTGTCGCAGCGAGAGCTTGAATGTCGTGCCGGAAGCTCGGAATGTTTTCGAAGCCGTTACTTCACTGCTTTACACTACGGATCTTTGGATAGGCATCCGTAACGACATTATCCGGGCCAGAGGCCTTATTTGTCAGTTGTGGGTTCCTTTCAATCTCCTGCACAATAAATATCTGATGTTGTTGAGCGATCGGCAGGTGGGCAAAACTCTGTTTTGCTGCATCGATATGTTCGAACGGTCCGGACAACAAACGAAGTGAATCCCATCGTGCGCCGTGACGCTTAAAGACAAAATAATGCATCATCATTTTCCTTGTTGAGTGGAATTAGCCGGATTGTTTGTTCTACGGCGTTCAGTCGCAAAGTCTTCCAATTCGTTTCGTCTCCACAACAGTGCGATGCCGCAACTCTTATAGAATAGATGTCAGCGCTGTGTATCGCCTGTCAGGATATGCCAACCGGTTATCATTCTGCGCCATTTTTTTCATGTGCCGATCGATTGTGTTTACCGCTAAAATCCGGGGCTGCAGCGCCACATTTGATTACCATAAAGATCTGCCCGTTTTTATTTCGGCTTGAGGTGCTAGAATGCGGTTTTAATCCCCGTGTCGCCATCCATGCAAGCCGCTCCCGATCTTTTTTCCTATCGTCAATACTGGGCCAAACGTTTTGGGGTGGCGCCGTTTTTGCCCATGTCTCGGGACGAGATGGATCAACTTGGCTGGGACTCCTGTGATGTAATTCTGGTCACCGGCGACGCCTATGTTGATCACCCCAGTTTCGGCATGGCCCTGGTGGGCCGATTGTTGGAAGCGCAGGGATTTCGTGTCGGCATTATTGCGCAACCGGCGTGGGACGATAAATCGGCGTTTATGGGACTGGGCAGGCCGAATCTTTTTTTTGGCATCACTGCCGGTAATATGGACTCCATGGTCAACCGATATACCTCTGACCGACGAACACGGAGTAACGACGCTTACACGCCCGAAGCGATGCCGGGCATGCGCCCTGACCGGTCCGTAATTGTCTATGCGCAACGAGTACGGGAAGCCTACAAAAATGTGCCCTTGGTAATCGGCGGAATAGAGGCGAGTCTGAGGCGTATTGCCCATTTTGACTATTGGTCTGAAAAAGTTCGCCGCTCCGTGTTACCGGATTCAAAAGCCGATATGTTGGTTTACGGTAACGCCGAGCGCGCCATTGTTGAACTTGCTCATCGTCTTGCGCAAGGAACACCAATTTCTGAAATAACCGATATACGTGGTACGGCCTTCATGACAGAGCTTGCGCCGCAAGATTGGTCGGTGATTGATTCCTCCAGCGTGGATGTACCCGGACGTGTGCAAAACCATCCGGATCCCTATGCACACAAGGCGGAGTGCTCGCCCCAGAAACAGCAGGCCACTTCGAATACCGGCGGACAGGTTGTTCATTTTCAGCCCCAGCCTGCAAAACCTGACAGAGGCAAAACCGTGCTGCGCCTGCCGTCTTTCGAGCAGGTTCGTAGTGACAAGGTACTTTATGCGCATGCGTCAAGGGTGTTTCATCTGGAAACCAATCCGGGTAACGCGCGCGCACTTATGCAGCAACACGGCAAGCGCTATGTCTGGATCAATCCGCCCCCGATCCCGCTAACTAGTAAGGAATTGGATCGGGTGTATGAGCTGCCTTATGCCCGCGTGCCACACACAGGCTACCGCGGCGCCAAAATACCCGCTTGGGAGATGATCCGTTTTTCGGTGAACATTATGCGTGGTTGTTTTGGCGGATGTACGTTTTGCTCCATTACGGAACACGAGGGTCGAATTATTCAGAGTCGTTCGGAAGATTCGATTGTTCGTGAAATCGAAGCGATTCGCGATCACACACCGGGTTTTACGGGAAACATTTCCGATCTTGGCGGCCCGACAGCGAACATGTACAAACTAAAATGCAAAAGCGAAAAAATTGAATCAGCGTGTCGCCGACTTTCGTGTGTTTATCCGGACATCTGCAGGAATCTCAATACCGATCATCAACCACTAATTAATCTCTATCGTCGGGCACGTAACATAAAGGGGATAAAAAAAGTTTTGGTTGCCTCCGGTCTTCGCTACGACCTGGCAGTCCGTTCGCCTGAGTATGTTAAGGAACTGGTATCTCATCACGTCGGCGGGTATCTCAAGATCGCTCCGGAACATACAGAATCCGGCCCGCTTGGCAAAATGATGAAACCGGGAATTGGTGCCTACGATCAATTTAAAAAAATGTTTGATAAATATTCCGCTCAAGCCGGTAAGGAACAGTACTTGATCCCCTATTTTATCTCCGCGCATCCGGGAACCACGGACGAGGATATGCTGAATCTGGCACTATGGTTAAAGCGCAATAACTTCAGACCCGACCAGGTTCAGGCTTTTCTACCCACACCACTTGCAATTGCTTCCGCCATGTATCATTCGGAAAAGAACCCCCTGCGTAAGGTTACACGGAAATCAGAGACGGTTAATGTTGTGCATGGTGCGCGGCGGCGGCGTTTGCACAAGGCGTTTCTTCGTTATCATGATGCAGAAAACTGGCCCTTGCTGCGCAAAGCACTCAAGGAAATGGGGCGGGCAGATTTAATTGGCAACGGCAAGCGCCATTTGGTGCCTCGATGGCAGCCAACCGGTACGGGCGACAATCGCGTTACCAGAAAAAAACCTAATTCAGTCAACCGGGCAGAAAGTCGGTCGGCGCAACGGCGTCGCTGAGTTCACTCTGATTTAATGTCTCTTTGGCGACGCCTCTAACGTGGCCTCCAGGTTCCGTCCGGTTTGCAAACCAATGGTCCAATGACTGTACCCGTCGGGTATGTGGCGCCATCGTAACTGCAGTCAGCGTGGGCACTGGAAAATACTCCAATACCGAAGACTAGGATCGTGATTAACGCTCTCATCATAAACCTCCAATCAGTGTGTCCCCGCAACCTCGAAGTGCTGAGCAGAAAATGGTTTAACGGTGTATCCGTTTCTTACCGGATAAAGAATGGCACGAGCTGAATTCTGTACGCCAATAGTTCCAAAAAGTTTACGCCCCGCTTTGAGTTTGATGCGTACCTGCTCCAGCCCCGCGACTGTTCCTGAAGGTGGTTTAATGCAGGGCCCCGTACTACGCGCAAAAACTTTGACGATTTTTTGATAGTCATCGGGATTCAGCAGTAACAGATCCAGGCCTCGATACTGGCTACCGTTGCAGAGTATTGCGTGCTCGTCATTGACGTTTTTTTCATGCAGAAAACTTACTTCGACTTCAATTCCGCGCTCTTCGAAAATTCCCTCTGCCTGGTCCCGCAGACGCCGGAACTCTTTTGCAACCGAGTGGTTATAGTCGAGGTCCTGAACGGCAGTGACAATTTCCGTTTGTGTCACGTCGTAAAATGAATGAAATTTGCGTTGAAACGGTCCTTTTAAATCGCTGAGCAGCTCTCGAATGGCTGATGCCGTCGTTGAGTCCCCCGATTCCTTGCGCAACCGGTCTACAAGGTGAGTGTCATTAATATCATAAAGATCATAGGTATGGCGCAGGACGGCTTTTGTTGCATTCCATTGTCTGGGGTCTTGCGACAGTTTCTCAAGCAAGTCGTCCAGATCGAGTTCATTACCGGAGAATCCCATTTGAAACTCATTGTCACCAGATCGGATAACTAGGTTTCCATCACCGTTACGTGAGTGCATGAAATTCATAAACATGGCAACAATTGCCAGGAGTACCGCAGCGAACATCACGGCCGATTTAAAACTGGCAAATTTCATGACTGCTTCCTCCCGAATGTGGGTTGAGATGGATTCCGGTACGTTCTCGTAACCGGATGTCAGGAAATGGGGGATTGCCCTTATAGATACAGGATTGTTGGAACTAGTTCGGTGGCTAAAGTCACCCGCGTTCTGTGAAAAATTACCCCGACCTGCCGCGCGAGAAAAATTCTCGAATATCCACGACGTGGCTCCGGTTTTTGTGAGAACAATTCTCATTTCCCCTAAGTGTCGCGTCCGGAGTCGCATCCGGTCGATAAACCTTCTATAATGCGCCGCCTTGTTTTGTCCGAATCCCTCTATTTGACGCAGCGGAGATCGCCATGGCGACTGTTGAACTAACCCAGGAAAATCTTGAAGATACTATCAACGACAATGACTTTGTCATTATCGACTTTTGGGCGCCCTGGTGCGGTCCGTGCAAGTCGTTTGGGCCAATTTATGAAGAGGTCTCGGAGAAGTTTCCGGACATTGTTTTTGCCAAGGTGAATACTGAACAAGAGCAGGAGATTGCCGGCCATTTCCAGATCCGCTCGATCCCAACCCTGATGATCTTTCGTGAACAGGTCGTAATTTTTTCTAACCCGGGCGCGATGCAGGCCTCGCAATTCGAAGAGTTGCTTACCAAGGCCGGGGAACTGGATATGGCGCAGGTTCATAAGGAAGTCGCGGAGTCTGAACAGGCCAATTCCTGAACACAATTTTTACGGTGTCCTTTTAGCAGGATTCCGATGTAGTTTTCTGGCGTTTCGCCTTTCGAGTGAGCGCCATTGCCAACCAATTCGAGTGTCTTGAGTTGATCCCGGTCGGATTTTACCGACCGAATGGCTCAAGCTTTTTGTCGTGGAGTAGAAAAAATCAATGCGCGTTGCTAATCCGGATCTCTGGTACAAGCTGTTTCCATTCCTGAGTTGGCGTCATCGCGTTACACCCCGTAACCTGCGTACCGATTTACTCGCTGGACTGACTGGAGCAGTTGTGGTGTTACCGCAGGGTGTCGCCTTTGCCACCATTGCGGGTATGCCCCCCGAGTATGGCCTGTATGCGGGCATGGTTCCGGCGATCATCGCGGCCTTGTTCGGATCGTCATGGCATCTGGTGTCCGGCCCCACTACGGCTGCCTCAATCGTTTTGTTTTCCTCGCTGAGCTTGTACGCGGAGCCCGGTACCGCTAATTACGTCACACTGGCGTTGACCTTAACATTCATGGTCGGTGTGATTGAGTTGGTGATGGGCTTGGCGCGCATGGGCGCCTTAGTTAATTTTATTTCTCATTCGGTGATCGTTGGTTTCACCGCCGGTGCAGCCATTTTGATCGCGACCAAGCAACTTAAGAACTTTTTTGGCGTACCCATTCCTCGCGGTGGCCATTTGCACGATGTCCTGCTCAGTTTTTTCCAGCAAATTCCACAGATTAATTGGTATGTCACGGCTGTGGCACTTGCCACTTTGCTTTCGGGTATCGCAATCAAGCGCTGGTTACCGAAAATTCCTTATCTTATTGTCGCGATGGTTGTCGGCAGCCTGGCCGCGCTGCTACTGCAACGTCTGTTCGGGGCGGAGATCGGAATTTCCACTGTCGGTGCATTGCCGCAGAGTTTACCGCCCTTGTCATCACCGGATTTCACTTTGGAAACCATCCGCAACCTGGCCCCCGCAGCGCTCGCCGTGACCTTGTTTGCTCTGACGGAGGCGGTGTCTATTGGACGCTCACTGGGTGCACGCAGCGGACAGCGCATTGACGGAAATCAGGAGTTTATTGGCCAGGGTCTATCGAATCTCGCCGGTAGTTTCTTCTCCGGTTACGTTGCTACGGGTTCCTTCAATCGCAGCGGTCTTAACTACCAGGCAGGTGCCAAAACTCCAATGGCCGCGGTGTTCGCGGGTTCACTTTTAATCATTATCGTGGTGCTGGTTGCGCCGCTTGCGGCCTATTTGCCTAATGCCGCCATGGCAGGGATCCTGTTTCTTGTGGCCTGGGGACTCATCGATTTCGACGAGATCCGCCACGTTCTGAAAAGTGACCGGATGGAAACAGCGGTAATGGGAGTGACCTTTTTCGGTGCTCTGTTTCTTGAACTCGAATTTGCCATTTTCGCGGGTGTGCTGCTGTCCTTGGTGTTGTATTTAATGCGTACGTCGCGACCTAGAATCGTGACCCGCACGCCCGATCCACGACTGGCGAAACATGCCTTCTCAAGCGATCCGGATTTGCCACAGTGTCCGCAATTACGCTTTATGCGTATCGATGGATCGCTGTTTTTTGGCTCAATCAATCACGTAAAGGATGCTTTTGGAAATATTGTCAGGGATCATCCGGAACAAAAGCACTTGGCGGTTGTTGCGCAGGGAATTAATTTCGCAGATATCACCGGCGGAGAAACTCTGGTCAAGGAAGCCCGCCGACGCCGAGCAGCGGGCGGCGACATGTATATGGTTCATGTGAAGCAGGGTTTGTGGGACTCACTGGAAAAATGTGGCTGCCTGGATGCGGTGGGTTCGCGTAACGTTTTTCAGTCAAAAACGGCGGCGATCACGGCCATCTTCCAGAAACTCGACAAGTCCATTTGTGCGACCTGCGACAAACGTGTTTTCAGCGAATGCGCGAGTGTGCCACGATCCGATTTGTAGCTTACGATAAGCGAAATACGAGCTTCGCAACGTCGCTATAGTGATCTGCAAAGTGAACTTTCATTCCCTTACGCACGTGTTCCGGTAATTCGTCAAAGTCGCGCTGGTTGGCTTCAGGCAGTATCAGCTCCTTAATCCCGACGCGTTTTGCGGCGATGACTTTTTCGCGAATGCCGCCAACAGGCAATACTTGTCCGGTTAACGTTAGCTCACCGGTCATGGCCAGCGGTCGCCTTACCTGTTCATTGCGCGCCAGTGAAAGCAACGCGGTGGCCATGGTCACGCCGGCACTAGGCCCGTCTTTGGGCGTAGCACCTTCGGGGACGTGTACGTGTACAAAGGCTTCGTCAAAGAAGCGCGGATCGCCACGGTATTCATCCAGGTGTGACGAAATATAACTAAATGCTATGGCAGCGGATTCACGCATGACATCGCCCAGCTGGCCCGTCAGTTTGAATCCACGGTTCTTGGTATGTACGCGAGTAGCTTCGACAGTCAGCGTTGCACCACCGAGCGCGGTCCATGCCAGACCGGTAACCAGACCAATGCCTCGTGGCGGAGACTCGCGCGTAAACAGTGGTTTCCCCAAATAGTTCTCGACGTCATCCACGTCGATTCGTATCGGCCGTTTTCGTTTTCCAGTGACGAGTTTTACTGCCGACTTACGCACGATACGGGCAAGTTGTTTGTCAAGATTGCGTACACCGGCTTCGCGTGCGTAGCCATCAATGAGTGAGCGTAGCGCTGCACTGGTGATCTTCAAATCTTTGAGCCTTAATCCAGCACGTTGTACCTGACGGGGCCACAGGTGTTTCTTTGCGATTTGCAGTTTTTCTTCAGTGATATACCCGGCGAGACGGATTACTTCCATGCGATCCAATAAGGGTGCCGGTATCGTATCGAGTTGATTAGCCGTACAGATAAACAAAGCATGCGAGAGGTCGTAGCGTACATCGAGATAGTGATCGAGAAACTCGCTGTTTTGCTCCGGGTCCAGGACTTCCAGCAAGGCCGAGGCCGGGTCGCCTCTAAATGAGGTGCCAATTTTGTCAATCTCATCGAGCATAATCACCGGATTCGAAGTGCCGGTATCCTTGATGGCCTGTATAAACTTACCCGGCATGGCACCGATGTAAGTGCGCCGATGCCCCTTGATTTCCGCTTCATCCTGCATACCGCCGAGTGAGAAACGGTAGAACTCACGTCCCAAAGTATTTGCGATCGAATGTCCCACGGAAGTCTTACCAACACCGGGTGGGCCGACCAGCAAGATTATGGAGCCGCCGATGGCGCCTTTCAGCTTGCCGACCGCAAGGAACTCGATGATCCGATCCTTGACGTCTTCCAGGCCTTCGTGATCTTTGTCAAGAATTTCGCGGGCATGCGGGAGGTCGAGGTTGTCTTTGGAAAACTTGCCCCAGGGCAGGGAGGAAATCCAGTCGAGGTAGTTACGTGTGACGCCATATTCGGGTGAACCCGTCTCGAGTATACTGAGCTTCTCCACTTCCTCATCGATACGTTGCTGCGCGGCATCGGGAACAACGAGTGCCTCTAGCCGCTCGCGGAAACGATCCAAATCGGCGGTCCGATCATCCTTGGCAATGCCCAGTTCCTGCTGAATAGCTCTGAGCTGCTCTTTGAGGAAAAAACGTCGCTGCTGTTCGCTCATGCGTTGATCCACCTGCTCATGGATTTTCGCTTGCAGGCGGGCAACTTCAAGTTCCTTTTTCAACAGTACGAGCACCTTCTTCATGCGATCACGAAGACTGATTGACTCAAGAATCTCCTGTAGCGATTGCTTGTCCGCGGTTGTGATGGCCGCGGCGAAGTCGGTCAGCGAGGAAGGATCGTTGAAATTGAATCTATCCAGAAACAACTTAAGTTCTTCGCTGTACAGCGGATTCATCGGCACCAATTCTTTCAAGGTGTTGATGATAGCCATAGCATAGGCCTTGATTTCATCCTCGTCGCCATCACGGATTTCTTCGATATATTTGACCTGTGCAACAAACGGCCGTTTTTCGCTTAGCCACTTGACGACCTTAAATCGCCGAAGTCCTTCTGCGATGAACTGAATTTGACCGTCACTTCGGGCCGGGTGGTGCATGCGAACCGCCGTACCGATTTTGGCAAAATCCTTAACAAGGGCATCGCGTGAAGTTTCGCTATCCGCGGCCAACAGGCCAATCATATGGTGAGCGGTTTCACCAACTTCATCGACGGTTGTTTGCCAGGCCTCCTGTTCGATCACCAACGGCAGCGCTTGCGCCGGGAATAGGGGCCGCTCGGTTAATGGCAGAATATGCAGGGTTGTGGGCGATGCCTGCCCGGGCAAGGCCAGACCGCGTTGGTCTGCGGTGGTTTCTGCGGGCAACACTTCGTGTTCGGTAATGGTGTCGTCAGATCGGGATTCATCATTCATGGCGATTGTTATTTTTTGGTTGTAGCAACAGACACGAGATGGGGATTCGTGATTGGACATTCAAGCCAATGCGTCGATCAAACCCTTTAATCGCGTCGTTTTGTGTTCGCGATCTCAGACCAGACTACTGAACGGCTGCACGGTGACCGGTGAGCCGGCCTCTACGGAGCCGGATTCGGCCGGTAAGACGATGAAACAGTTACCTTCGCTCATGGAACTGAGAACATGTGATCCTTGCATGCCTGTGGTGGATACAACTAGCTCGCCATTGTCATTGTAGTGCAAAATGCCGCGCTGAAAGTCCGTACGTCCCGGGCGTTTTTTCAGCGTGCTTGTCGTTGGCACCGAGAGGGTAATTACTTCGACGTTGGTTTCACCGGTCATCTTGCGCAGTGCGGGCTGTACAAGCTGGTAGAAGGTCGCCATGACCGAGACCGGGTTTCCGGGCAGGCCAAAAAAAGCCGCTTGCTTAATCCGACCAAACGCCAGTGGCTTGCCCGGTTTCATGGAAATTTTCCAGAAATCGACCAAACCGAGTTTCTCCAGCGTGGCCTTCACGTAGTCGGCATCCCCTACAGATACGCCGCCAGTGGTGATCACGACATCCGCCTGGTCGGCCGCAGTTAAGAAAGCCTGTTCCACCGCCTCGGGTTGATCGGGAATAATACCAAGATCGACAAACGACACGCCGAGACGCGTGAGCATGCCATGCAGGGTATAACGGTTGCTGTCATAAATCTGGCCTTCGGCCAAGGGTTCGCCGACCGGTTTTAATTCATCACCCGTAGAGAAAAAAGCCACCTTGAGCGGACGGAACGTGGTGAGCTCGGGAATTCCGAGCGATGCCACTACACCCAGGTCGGCTGGCGTGAGTCGCTTGCCGGCAGTCAAGACCACGCTGTCTTTCTTAATATCGTCGCCGGGGTAACGGACATTCTCACCACACATGTGTCCATTGCCGATGGTGATCTGTGTATCGTTACGTTGTACCTGCTCCTGCATGATGACCGTGTCGGTGCCGCTAGGCATTTTCGCGCCGGTCATGATACGCACGCATTGACCGGAGTCCAGTTCGCCATCAAATGGCGTACCGGCCCAGGAGGTGCCAACTAACTGCAAGGTGTGTGCACCGTCATCAGGCAGGTCGTTACTTCGCACAGCGTAGCCGTCCATGGCCGAGTTGGCATAGGACGGAACATTAATGGGCGAGCGCACGTTTTCGGCCAGCACATGATTCAGCGCCTCACGCAATCCCAAGCGTTGAGTGTCTTTCACGGCGTCGGCCTGATCAAGAATGCGCACTGAAGCCTGCTCCAGACTCAGCCAATGGGGGTCATGTTCGTCGCACGCAGATGCCTTAGTCATAGCAGGGGTACTCGTTTGGTCCAAATGTTTTGCGATGGGCATTATACCCCTTGTCGGCGGTATGCTTCGTTCCTGCTAACCATGTTTCAAGAATAAATAACGTTACCGAAGCGGCTAAAATTGGGTTCCGATGGGTACTTTTTTGAAACTGCTATTCAGTGCGTAGGACGAGGAATTCACGCACTTCGATGCAGAATTTCTTCAAGAACAAACTCCACAATAACTCCCGGCTCATTGATATCGAGTTGCGGCAGTGTTGAGCTTTCCGGCAGTGGTCCGTTACTGGCAACGGCGATGATTGACGGATCTTCGGTAAATAACCAGGGGTGATTGAGTTCAACACGGTGTAGTTCCACTTTCGGAAACGCCACATGTTTGAAACCTTCGACGAGGATTAGGTCGAGCCGCTCCTGATCCAGGTGCACGAGCAGATCCTCAAGACGGGGATCGGATTTTCCCGTCGGCGTTTCCGTCATCAATGCCCAGCGTTGGCTGGAGGCGACCAGCATTTGCTCGGCACCGGCCTTGCGCAATACATAACTATCCTTACCCGGCTGGTCAATGTCGAAATCGTGGTGGGCATGTTTGATCATGCCGATGCGCACGTCGCGCTGGATCAGTAGTGGCAGAATTTGTTTGAGGAGGGTGGTCTTGCCGGTGCCGGAGCAGGCGGCGAAACCCAATATCGGGCATTTAAGATTTTTCAACGGCATAACGGTACATCGCAGGCTGCTTCGGCGGGTTTATTAAAGGCACTTCATCCGTGTGACGCAAGTTCTCGTACGGAGTAGTCTGCGCTCCCGACCGCGGGCGGGTAACGGCGGAAATTATTAATCCATTGTTTTTTAAGACATTAATATTAAAACAAAGGGGCTTTAAAGCCAGCCTGGGCGGACGCTAATAATTACACCAACACACGTTTTTACACGCCCGATGAAAATTAATCCCGCATCTCAGACCGCATTAACAGGAATTCGCAAGGGCCTGCATGACATGCAGAGCAACGCTGCGAAAGTTGCCAGCGCCGAAACCGCTAGCGGCGAGGGTTTGCCCGCGGAGGCCTTGGTCAACGTTAAGCAGGCCGCCCACCATATTGAAGCGAACGTCGACGTGGTGCGCGCCGAGAGCGATATGCTCGGTACCTTGCTTGACGTGAAAGCCTGAATTCTCGTTAGCGAAAGAGAATAACCACAGAGGGCACAGAGGAGGTTCCTTTGTTTAGAATTTTTTAATGTCTGTGTTCTCTGTGCCCTCTGTGGGTTCAATCTTTCTTTACCCTACTTTCCAAATTCTCTAGCGCCCAGTCAATGTGTTCACGTACCAGTGGAGTCACTTGCGAGCGCCGGTTCTGCAGCACCGCTAGGATCGACGCCTGATAATCTGTATTTCCCAGCGCTACCGCAATGTTTCGTAGCCAGCGTTCATGGCCGATGCGGCGGATTGCCGAGCCCTCGGTACGGTTCAGAAAAGTCACTTCGTCCCACGCAAACAACTCCAGCAAGCTCGCCGCGTCCAGGTTTTCACGTGGAAAAAAATCTTCTTCAGTAGTCACGCGCGCGTATCGGTTCCAGGGACAAACCAGCTGACAGTCATCGCAGCCGTAAATGTGGTTACCCATGAGTGGGCGCAATTCTTTCGGTATAGGGCCGGCATGCTCGATAGTTAAGTAGGAAATGCAGCGACGTGCATCCAGTTTGTAGGGCGCGACGATGGCACGTGTCGGGCAGATATCGATACAGGCGCTGCACGTACCGCAATGGTTTTCTGCAGTCGTGTCGGTGGGTAAGGGCAGGTCGGTATACAGTTCACCGAGGAAAAACCAGGAGCCGGAATTTTTGTCGATCAAATTGGTGTGTTTGCCAATCCAGCCGAGACCGGCTTTTTCGGCGAGGGCGCGTTCCATAACCGGTGCACTGTCGACAAACACGCGGTAACCAAACGGTCCAACTACCTCCTGTATGCGACTAGCGAGCTGTTGGAGGCGTTTGCGCATTAATTTGTGATAGTCACGGCCAAGCGCGTAACATGAAATATTGGCCAGATCGCTCTGCGTGGCGCGCTGCTCGGCGCTGATTCGGGTGGGAGGCAGATAATCCATGCGTACGGAGACAATCCGCAAAGTGCCGGGAACCAGTTCGGCAGGCTGCGTACGTCGGCTGCCGTGCCGCGCCATCCATTCCATATCACCGTGATATCCGGCCTTGAGCCAGCTCAGTAGTGCGGTTTCCGCCGCGGAAAGATCGGTGTCAGTGATACCGGTTTGTTGAAAACCCAGTTCACGACTCCAGCGTTTAATGTCGCTCACCAGCCGAGCGAGATCAGATTGTGGGCCGGAGGTTTTGGGAATCAAAGCCATAGAGCTATGATACCTGCATGAATGAGCTTCCTCGCCAACTTTATCGCGCCGAACAAGTACGCGAACTTGATCGTATCGCTATCGAATCCTTTGGTATCCCGGGCAACGTGTTGATGGAACGCGCGGGTGCGGTTGCGTTTCAGACACTACGCGCACGTTGGCCGGAGGCAAAGCGTATTGCCGTGCTTTGCGGAACCGGCAACAATGGCGGCGACGGATTCGTGCTGGCACGCCTGGGACGGGAAGCGGGCCTGACGGTCACGGTGTTTCAGGTCGGTGATGACAGCAAGATTCAAGGCGACGCTTTGGCTGCGGTGCAGCGACTGGCGGGCATGGATGTGCAAGGCGAGCCGTTCTCGGGGCACGAGCTGCTTGAGTTCGACGTGCTGGTGGACGGTTTACTCGGCACAGGTTTGAGTGGCGAGGTCAGTGAACCCTGGCGAGGTGCGATTTCGGCGATAAACCGAAGTCGTGTACCGGTGCTGGCACTTGATGTGCCGTCGGGTCTGGACGCTGATTCGGGCCTGGTGATGGGCGCTGCCGTAGAAGCAACGGTGACGGTGACGTTTATCGGTCTTAAGCGGGGCCTGATGATGGAGGCCGGTCGGTTGTATACCGGCGAGCTGATCTTCAATGATCTAAATATCCCGCCCGAGGTTTACACACAAGGGCCGCCGTCTGCCGCACGACTTGAGTTGGACGAGCTTCGGGCTGTACTCCGTCCCCGTAATCGCCATGCTCACAAAGGTCATTTCGGTCACGTACTGATTGTGGGAGGGGATACCGGATTAAGCGGCGCAGCCCGCCTGGCCGGTGAGGCCGCCGCCCGAGTCGGTGCCGGGCTGGTCAGTGTCGCGACGCGCGCGGAACACGCCGCTCAGCTCAGCGCTGGCAGACCGGAATTGATGTGTCACGGTGCGGAACGGGCCGATGACCTGCAGTTACTGTTGCAGCGTGCCAGCGTGGTCGTGGCCGGCCCGGGGTTCGGTCGCGGCGCGTGGGCACGTGAGCTGTTCCCCATACTACTGGATTCCCGCGTGCCACTGATCCTGGATGCCGATGCACTTAATCTACTCGCGGAGGATCCGTTTCATCGCGAAGACTGGATGCTGACCCCACATCCCGGCGAGGCGGCCCGCCTGCTTTCAGTCGAGACCGAGGGAGTGCAAGCGGACCGGTTCGGTGCCGCCGATCGGCTGCAAAAACGTTACGGTGGTGTGGTGGTGCTGAAAGGGGCGGGAAGTCTGGTCCGTTCGGCGGACGCCACAACGGGATTGTGTACGTATGGAAATCCGGGCATGGCCAGCGGCGGTATGGGCGATGTCCTCAGCGGGATTCTGGGCGGATTGATGGCGCAGGGTTTGAGTCCATTGCAAACCGCGCAATTGGGCACCTGTTTGCATGGTGCCGCGGGTGATGCCGCCGCCAAAGCAGCGGGTGAGCGGGGACTACTGGCCTCGGATTTAATGCCGTGGATCCGTCGTCTGGCAAACCCGACCCCTTGATCAACTCCCCTGATTCATTGTGGCAGTCGAAAATCGATTTTTACTTGCCGACGAGCAGGCAACGCTTGAATTGGGTCGGCGTCTGGCAAATCTTTGCCCGCCGCGCGCAGTGATCTATCTGCGGGGTGATTTGGGTGCCGGTAAAACGACTCTGGTGAGGGGATTTCTACGCGGCCTGGGATACTCCGGCACCGTCAAGAGCCCCACCTATACCTTGGTGGAACCGTATTATCTTGAAACGCGCACGGTGTACCATTTCGACTTATATCGACTCGTCGACGCCGGGGAACTTGAGTTTTTGGGCGCTCGGGATATGTTTGCGGATTCGGCGATTTGTCTGCTGGAGTGGCCCGAGCGGGCCGCGAGTGAGTTGGCACCCGCGGATTTGGTGATTCAGCTCGAATACTGTGAGAGTGGGCGCGAAGTGCGATTTTCCGGCCCATGGGCGACAGAAATGGGAAACTCGGTCGCACAAAATACGCGGTAATCGGCGGTTGGGGTAATTTCTCAGATCATGGACGAAGTTTAAGCGCTATCTATTTAAGAAATATAGAAAAATTTCTTGAATTTCTTCTCAAATCTTGCACAATTAGATTATCCGGTTGAAAAACGCAGGCACAGGTGTTCGGTTATGCGGGCAGTAATTGCGCTGACAAGTCTTCTTTTGCTCAGCAGTGTGGCATATGCAGACGTGCAGGTACGCAGTGTGCGCATGTGGCCGGCACCGGATAACACGCGTCTGGTGTTCGACCTGAGCGCACCGGTGGATCACCGGGTATTCTCGCTCAAAAATCCCGACCGACTCGTAATAGATCTCAAGGCAACACGCATGAACGGCAGCGTGCCAAAGTTCGACTTCAATAAGAGTCTGCTTAAGGGAATTCGCCACGCGTCGCGTGACAACGCAAGCCTGCGTGTCGTGCTCGATCTTAAGGGCTCGGTGCGGCCAAAGAGTTTCGTGCTCAAGCCCAATCGTGAATACGGCCACCGTTTGGTGATCGACCTGTTTGACGCCAACAGCAAGAAGGCCACAACAACGCCGCGGACGGTAGACAAACCGAAAGGGCGACCGCGAGAGTTGGTCATCGCGATCGATGCCGGGCACGGCGGTGACGATCCCGGCGCGATCGGGCGGCGTGGCACACGTGAAAAAGACGTGGTGCTGGCCGTGGCGCGGCGTTTAAGACGTATGGTGAACGACGAGTACGGCATGCGGGCAGTGATGATCCGTGACGCCGATTATTATGTGAGTCTTAAGGGCCGGGTAACAAAGGCACGCGAGCATCGGGCGGACTTGTTTGTGTCCCTGCACGCGGATGCGTTTCGCAAGTCCAGTGCTCACGGTTCTTCTGTTTATATTCTGGCTGTGCGCGGTGCCAGTAGTGATGCGGCACGTTGGCTCGCCCGGAGTGAAAATAAATCCGATCAGATCGGCGGTGTGAGCCTGGAAGACAAGGACGACCTGCTGAAACTGGTGCTCGTCGACATGATGCAAAACTCCACTATTGAAGATAGTGATGAAGTGGCGCGGGGCATACTCGGTGAATTGCGCAAGGTGAACAGTTTACACAAATCGCGAGTGGAGCAAGCCGGTTTCCGTGTTCTAAAAGCCCCGGATATTCCATCAATTCTGGTGGAGATGGCGTTTATCTCCAATCCCTCTGAAGAGCGTAAATTGCGCAGTCCCAGCCATCAGGCGCGGCTGGCCGGAGCGGTCATGAAAGGTATTCGCAGCTATTTTCGCCGTAATCCGCCGACCGGCACCTTGCTGGCCAGCCGTCCACGCCGGCATGTCATCTCGCGTGGCGATACCCTGTCACAAATTGCGACCCGTTACCGCGTCAGCGTGGCCACCTTACGCAGTGTTAACGGACTGCAAGGCGACGTGCTCAAAGTTGGCCGCGTGTTACGCATCCCGTATACAGATAGTTAAACAAGGGCCGAGGGGCGAGTGACGTAGGGTAAAAAGCCGTCAGGCGCCAAAATTTCACCGCAAGTAGTTAAATCCGACAGTTTCATTTTTCCTCGTTACCCGTCCCTCGTTCCTCGTCACTATATTGAGTATGCTTGGCCCATGTCCGTGCCGCCAACTCCAATCCAGCAATTGTCCGCCCAGGTGGCTAATCAAATCGCCGCCGGTGAGGTTGTGGAACGACCGGCTTCGGTGGTGAAGGAGCTGGTGGAAAATAGTCTGGATGCGGGTGCCAGACGTGTCGATGTTGAAATCGAACAGGCCGGCAGCAAGCGTATCAGGGTACGCGACGACGGCTGCGGCGTGCGTCAGCAGGATCTCGAATTGGCTTTGTGCCGTCACGCCACCAGCAAACTCGTTTCGGCTGAAGAACTGGCTCACATCACCAGCCTTGGCTTTCGCGGTGAGGCGTTAGCCAGTATTGGATCGATCGCGCGGCTGGAACTGGTGAGTCGGCCACACGATGCCGATTCGGCCTGGTCGGTGCGGGGCGACAATTCAAATCCGTCTTTGGCAACACCCGCATCACACCCGCCCGGGACCTCGGTGATTGTGGACGATTTGTTTCATAATGTGCCCGCCCGACGGCGTTTTCTGCGTGCCGAACGCACCGAGTTTCTACATATTGAGCAACTGCTGCGTGGGCTTGCTTTGAGCCGCTTCGATGTCGGCTTTAGTCTGACACACAATCAACGAACGGTGTTCCGCGTACCGACGGCTGAAGACGACCCGGCACGTGAAGGGCGCGTACTACGCTTGTGCGGTCGCGCTTTCGTCGGTATGTCGCTGCACCTGAATTACACTTCGGGTGCTGTGAGTTTGAATGGCTGGTTGGCGAGGCCAACTTTCTCGCGTAGCCAGCGAGATTTGCAGTTTTTGTTTGTTAACGGCCGTTTGGTGCGGGATCGTCTTATCGGCCACGCGCTGCGTCAGGCGTACGGCGAAGGTTTGCCAGCGGGGCGGCACCCGGCGTATGTGCTGCATTTGCAAATCGATCCGGGTCTGGTCGACGTTAATGTTCATCCCACTAAACACGAAGTTCGGTTTCGCGATACACGTCTCGTGCACGATTTTTTAAGTCACTGTATCGATGACGCGCTGCATATCGCGCGGTCAGATTCAGCTTTCGGCACTATTGAGCAGAGTAGCCCATCCCTTTCCGGTGAAACCTTGGTACGGCACACTACCCAGGTTGCGGAAACGCCGACAGACTATTCGAGCGAAGTATTCGGGGACGCGGGAGGCGTAGCCGTACACCCCGGAACGTTACGTTCCGGAGTTATGCGCCCGGTATCAAATCGGAATCGACATCAGTCCTTTAGCACGAGTTCGTATCAGGATCTGAGACTCGTACAATTGCATGGGTGCTACCTGTTAGTCGCACAAAACGAAGAGACGATGCTGGTTGATCTGGGCGCCGCCCGGGCGTGGCTTGTGAAACAGGAATTAACCGAGATGTTCGCAAGCGGCCAGGTTGTGGCACAACCCCTTTTAATACCCGCGCGCGTGGAACTTAACGAAGCCGCGGTGGATTTGCTGGACACCCGGACCGATGAAGTGGCAAGTCTGGGATTTGATCTAACGCGCAGTGCGCCACGCTGTGTGCTGGTACGCCGCATACCTGCACTGCTGGGCGAGATGGAGTTGGCGTCGATGCTTGCCGGACTCGCACAGGTGGTTGCAGGCATGCAGCCAGGTTCTACACCCTCAGCGGAACAGGCCGAGGCCCTGGTTGCCGCGTGTAAATTCGATTCGACCGCAGCAATGAGCCAGACTGAACTTGAATCAATCTGGCGGGCCTTGCAGAGCCGTCCGCAGGGCCTTTCACCGCCACGTAGGGTGATGGCACCCGTGGGCGCTGCTCAGTTGGCTGCATTGCTGAAAAACTAGTGTCACCCTGAAGTCTGTAACGTTCATGCTTATGCAAACCGACACGGCGTATCCCCCGGCGATATGTATTATGGGTCCCACGGCTTCGGGTAAAACGGAGTTGGCGGTAGAGCTGGTTGAGCGGTTGCCGCTGGAAATTATTAGCGTTGACTCGGCCATGGTTTACCGCGGTATGGATATTGGGACGGCGAAGCCGGACGCAGAGATATTGGCGCGCGCGCCACATCATCTGGTGGATATCGTCGATCCGTCTGTGGCCTATTCCGCAGCGCGGTTTCGTGACGATGCGCTGCAAGAGATGGCAACGATCCACGCGGCAGGTCGCGTACCGCTGCTGGTCGGCGGCACCATGTTGTATTTTCGCGCATTGCAACATGGGCTGGCGGAACTGCCGGCAGCCGATCCGGCCGTGCGTGCCGAACTGGAGGCCGAGGCCGCACAAAAGGGTTGGGCGACACTGCATAGCCGCCTCGGCGAGGTCGATCCGGAATCCGCACAGCGCATTCATCCCAACGACCCGCAACGCATTCAGCGCGCACTTGAGGTGTACACGATTTCCGGCAGGCCGTTGAGTGCATGGTTGCAGGACGCCGCACAAACCGCGGCGCCGTTCGCGTTGGTGAAACTCGCCCTGGCGGAGGCCGAGCGCGAGCAGCGCCGGATCGATATCGCCCGACGTTTCCAGACAATGCTGGACCAGGGGCTGGTTGCCGAGGTCGAGACACTTTTCCAACGGGGAGACTTGTATGCCGAGCTGCCCAGTATGCGCGCGGTGGGGTATCGGCAGATTTGGGAGTACCTGGATGCTCGCTGTGACTACGAAACCATGCGCGAGAAGGCCATCACCGCCACCCGGCAACTGGCTAAAAGACAGATGACCTGGTTGCGCGCCGAGCAGGAGTTAAACTGGTTCGACAGCCGGGACCCGTCCCGGCTCGACCGGGTGTTGAAATTGTTGCAGGCCGCCCCCATCAATTGGCCATGAGCCTTGTGCTAGACTTGGTGTGAGGCGGAATTTAGCTTGACTTGATGGTATTTTGCTCGTTTTTCTAATGGTTTTTGGGGTTTTGGCGATTTTTTTGCGGTATTTTTTTGGAGAGCCCCGTTGTCCGGCATTCACCGGCCTGTAGGAAGGACTCCATCAATTATAATCACAAGGAGATAATAACGATGAGTAAAGGGCAGGCATTGCAGGACCCGTTTCTTAATGCGCTGCGTAAAGAGCGCATCCCTGTGTCGATTTTTTTAGTGAACGGAATCAAGCTGCAAGGCCAGATTGAGTCCTTTGACCAGTTCGTTGTGTTATTACGCAACAGTGTTAGCCAGATGGTGTACAAACATGCAATTTCAACCGTGGTTCCTTCACGCAACGTTAAACTCCCGGTGGTTGCTGAAGAGACGTCACCCGGTAACGCACCGTCCCCCGGTAATGCCTGAGGACAGTTTCGGCCCGGTCGCCGACAGGGGCGTCCGGGTTGTTTGAACGTCCGCGTGCCGGTGAACGTGCCATTCTGGTTCGAATCGATTTTGACTCCCAGGACACAGATGACAGCCTGACGGAATTCAGGGAACTGGTGACCTCGGCGCAGGCCGATCCGGTTGCCAGCCTGGCGGGACGTCGCCGCAGCCCGGATGCAAAATTTTTCGTCGGCACCGGCAAGGCGGAGGAAATCCGCCAACTCATTGAGCAACACGAGGCCGAGGTGGTGTTGATCGACCACGCCTTATCGCCTGCCCAGGAACGCAATCTCGAACGCCTGCTTAAATGCCGGGTGCTGGATCGCACCGGGCTCATCCTGGATATATTTGCGCAGCGTGCACGCACCCATGAGGGCAAGTTGCAGGTGGAGCTGGCACAGCTGCAGCACCTTTCCACGCGACTGGTTCGCGGCTGGACTCACCTTGAGCGGCAAAAAGGTGGTATCGGCTTACGCGGCCCGGGTGAAACCCAGCTGGAAACCGACCGCCGGCTGTTGGGTGATCGCATCAAGCAAATCAAAAAGAGACTGGAAAAGGTGCGCCGGCAACGTGAACAGGGACGGCGATCGCGCCGCCGTGCCGCCCTGTCTACCGTGTCCCTGGTCGGTTATACCAATGCCGGTAAATCAACCCTGTTTAATCAGCTGACCGATGCCGACGTTTACGCGGCGGACAAGCTGTTTGCCACCCTGGATCCCACATTACGTCGAGTCGATCTGCCAGATGGTCGGCCATTTGTACTTGCCGATACCGTCGGTTTTATCCGTAATCTGCCGCATGACCTGGTTGAGGCATTTCGTTCAACCTTGCAGGAAACGCGTGATGCCGATTTGCTTTTGCATATTGTTGATGCGGCTACGGCCGATCGGGATGACACTATTTACGAAGTTAATCGGGTCTTGACCGACATCGATGCGCGCGGGGTACCACAGCTGGAGGTGTACAACAAAATTGACCTGTTGCCCGGTTTTACACCGCGCATTGATCGGGATGCCCAAGGTCTGCCCGCCCGTGTTTGGCTGTCGGCGGCCAATGGCCAAGGCCTGGATTTGCTGCTGGCGGCGATGGCCGAGCGGCTATACGCCGAGAAAGTCCGCTACACAGTCCGGCTTCCAGCCGGTTCGGCGCGACTACGGGCGCGGCTGTACGAGCTAGGTACGGTCCATACCGAGCATACCGCCGAGGATGGTTGCGCGGTGGTAAACGTCGAAATCGATCGCCACGATTGGGACGCCCTGTGCAAGCATGACGGTATCGATGCACATATCATTAGCGATCCGGATGCGCCATGCCTTGCGGCTGGCGGTCAAGCCCCATAGAATCTGCACTTTGGCCGCAAGGTCCAATTTCCAACCAACAAATAATACGGAGTCAGCATGGCCTGGAACGAACCGGGTGGTTCCAAAGATCGCGACCCTTGGGGTAATCGCGGCGGGAATGACGGCCCACCAGATCTCGATGAAGTTCTGAAGAAGTTTCAGGACAAACTTACCGGCCTGTTCGGCGGCAAAGGCGGCAAAGGCGGCAAGGGTAGTCGGCGCGGCTCCGGGAGCTCTTTCGGATTCGGCCTGATTGCGGCTGTGGCACTGGTCATCTGGTTCCTGTCGGGCATCTATATCGTCAACGAAGGCAAACAGGGCGTCGTCCTGCAGTTCGGCGCGTTCAGCTCAATAAGTGATCCGGGTTTTCACTGGTATCCGCGCTTTATCCAGACCGTGGATGTTGTTGATGTCGCCAATATTCGCAGCGTGCATATCGGCCAGGGCACCAGCGAAGCGCTGATGTTGACCAAGGACCAGAACATCGTTGACATGGAATTCGTGGTGCAATACCACGTGCAGGATGCGGTGAAATTCCTGTTCGCGGCCCGCGATCCCGAGAAAAGCCTGCAACATGCTACGCAGAGTGCGGTTCGTGAGTTGGCGGGTAACCACACACTGGATTACTTGCGAGGCGAGGGTCGCAGTGAGTTTGCCCTGCTGGCGCAAAAACGTATTCAGAACATCGTCGACGTTTACGATACCGGCTTCTTATTGACCAGTTTTAACCTGCAGGTGGCGCAACCGCCACGCGAAGTTATACCGGCCTATAATGACGTTTTAGCCGCGGGCGAGGATCGCAATCGCTATATCAACGAGGCTATCGCCTATCGCAACGACATCCTGCCCAAGGCGCAAGGCCAACAGCAGCGTATGATCGAAGAGGCCGAAGGCTATAAGCAGGAAGTGATTGCGCGCGCGACCGGTCAGGCGGATCGTTTCCTTAAGGTGCTCTCAGAGTATGAAAAGGCGCCCAAGGTGACACGGCAACGCATGTACATCGAAACCATGGAGTCCATTTTGGCTAATACGGACAAGGTGGTGATCGACGTGGAAAAAGGTAACAACATGCTGTATTTACCGCTCGGGCAGACTGGTGCCGCGGGCGCAGGTCCAAATCCACTAACGTTACCTCCACCCGTCAATCCGGCCCAATCAGACGGCGGAGGCAGTTTCGACAGTCGACGGGATCGTCAGCGCAGCAGGGAGGTGAGGTAAATGAGTAATGGAAAGATGTTCACTCTCATCGGCGTGCTGCTGGTGCTGTTTATCGTTTACCTGTCAACGTTTATCGTGACAGAAAAGGATCTTGCCATCCGCTTCGCCGTGGGTAAGTTCGAAAAAAGCGATTTCGAACCGGGATTGCATTTCAAGATCCCCTTTTATCACCGGGTACAGATTTTTGACAAGCGCATCCTGACCTTTGACGCGCCACCACAAACCTATTTGACCAAGGAAGGTAATCCGTTAAATGTGGATTACTACATTAAGTGGCGCATTAATGACGTCGAGGCCTTTTATCGCAAGATGGGTGGACAGGAAGGCAATGCGGTGAACCGCTTTAACGCCATTGTTAACAAGGGTTTGCTGGATGCGTTTGGTAAGCGTACGGAGTGGGAAGTGATATCCGAAGACCGTGCCGAGGTAATGTCTAAAATTACCGAAACGGCGCGCGCGCTGGTCAATCCGTTTGGCATCAAGATTGTCGACGTGCGAACCAAGCGTATTGAATTGCCGCAGTCAACCTTCCAGAAGATTTTCGAACGTATGCGGTCCGACCGCCTGAAACTGGCCAATGAGCAACGTGCCAGTGGTAAAGGTGAAGGTAATCGCATTCGCGCCGAGGCTGAGAAAGAGCGCAAGATTTTGTTGGCCGAAGGCTATAACCAGTCGCAGCAGCTACGTGGTTCAGGCGATGCCAAGGCCGCGGAAATCTATGCCAAGGCGTTTAACAAGAATTCGGAATTCTATGGTTTTTACCGGAGTCTTGAGGCGTACCGAAAAACGTTTGAAAATCCGGGAAGTAAACTGGTCATTGAGCCGGATTCTGAATTTTTCCGATATTTCAAACAACCCAAGCTGGGTAAATAGGCGGCTTCAGGGGCGCCGAGCGTGTTGAACGGATAGATAAAAGACATGCTGCAGGAGTTTCTGATCGCCTTTGGCCTGGTGTTTGTGATCGAGGGCTTGTTCCCCGCGCTCAACCCCGGTGGATATCGGCGCACGTTACAAACTGTATCGAGTCTGGAAGACCGGCTCGTTCGGGGTATGGGGCTGGCCAGCATGCTGGTCGGTGCCATACTCGTCTATTTGCTGACTTGAGCTTACACCGCGTCTCGTTCTCAATCGTTTGCATTCAATCATGTTCGTAATCAACCATGGATAAATCCGACCGCTGGCTACTGCCCGAAGGTATTGAAGAGGTGTTGCCCGATCAGGCCAGGTGCGTGGAGCGTTTACGACGCAGGCTTTTGGATCTTTTTGATAGCTGGGGTTACGAGCTGGTGATCCCACCGTTTATTGAATACCTCGAATCACTTTTGACCGGTACCGGCAACGATCTGGATTTGCAGACCTTTAAACTTACTGATCAGTTAACGGGCCGTATGATGGGTGTGCGTGCAGACATTACCCCGCAGGTGGCACGCATCGACGCACACCAGCTAAAACGTGATGTTCCCACCCGGCTGTGTTACCTCGGCACGGTGTTGCACACGCGGCCTGATGGTTTCGCCGGTTCACGTAGCCCATTGCAGATTGGTTTGGAGCTATACGGGCACGCGGGTATCGACAGTGATCTGGAAGTTCTACAGCTTATGGTGGCGACATTGCGTCTTACCGGCATTGAGCAACCGTGGATCGATCTGGGCAATGTGGCCATTTTTCGGGGGCTGGCGCGACAGGCCGGACTCGACGCCGAGCAGGAAGATCAGCTTTTCGATGCCCTGCAACGTAAGGCGGTGCCGGAATTCGATACTTTAATGTCAAACTGGTCTATCGATAGCGTCTGCCGAGACATGCTGCGTGCATTAATTGAACTCAACGGTGGCGACGATGTCCTCCAACGCGCGCGAAAAAAACTGGCCACTGCCAGCGCGGAGGTTCTCGCAGCACTGACCGATCTGGAAAATCTGGCCGTGCAGGTACAGCACCATGTTCCTGGTATCGCGTTGCACTTTGATTTAGCGGAATTGCGCGGCTATGCCTATCACACCGGTGTGGTATTCGGCGCCTTTGTACCGGGACACGGTCAGGCCATCGCGTCGGGTGGGCGTTACGATGACATCGGCAAGGTGTTCGGTCGGGCGCGCCCGGCCACGGGATTTAGCGCCGATTTGAAAACACTGATTCAATTGGCGTCAGAGCCTGCTTCAAGTCCCGGCGCTGTTTTTGCGTCCATAAGCGACGACCCAAAACAGGCCGAACGCGTGCAAGCGTTACGTGGCGACGGGGAACGGGTGATACAGGCGTTGGCTGACCAGGCGGGTGATGCCAGGGCGATGGGTTGCGATCGGCAATTGGTGCTACGCAACGGCGAATGGCAGGTCGAATCAATTTGATCCCCGGCAAATAAGATTAACTGATTGACCAATAACAGATGTGTTGTTGGGGTGGCTGTGCGCGCGTGACAAAAACGATTATGATGCGCAGGTTTTTTTGTATTCCGTCAGGTGGGAACGAGTAAATGGGCAAAAATGTCGTCATCATCGGCACCCAATGGGGTGACGAGGGCAAGGGCAAGGTCGTTGATCTGCTAACCGACCGTGCTGGGGCCGTGGTCCGCTTTCAGGGCGGTCACAACGCTGGCCACACACTGGTCATTGACGGGCAAAAAACCGTTTTGCACTTGATCCCCTCGGGTATCCTGCGCGACGGTGTCCAATGTCTGATTGGCAACGGTGTTGTGTTATCGCCGGGTGCCCTGTTGGAAGAGATCGGCATGTTGGAGAGCAATGGCGTGCCGGCCCGGGATCGATTAAAAATCAGTGAGGCCTGTCCGTTGATCCTGCCGTACCATGTTGCGTTGGATCATGCCCGTGAGCGGGCGCGCGGCAAACGTGCCATTGGTACCACCGGCCGTGGAATTGGTCCCGCATACGAAGACAAGGTGTCTCGCCGCGGGCTACGGGTCGGCGATTTATTTCATCGCGAACGTTTTGCTGCCCGTCTTGGTGAGGTGCTGGATTACCATAACTTCGCCTTGCAACATTACTTCAAGGCCGAGACCGTGGATTTCCAACAAGTTCTGGATGAGACTTTGGCGTTTGCGGATGAGTTGTTGCCTATGGTGGCGGATGTCACCGAACTTCTGTTTCAGCATCAGCGTGAAGGCCGGAACATTATGTTCGAAGGTGCGCAGGGCACGCTGCTGGATATCGACCACGGCACTTATCCGTTTGTTACCTCTTCCAACACCACCGCGGGCGGTGCCGCCACCGGCAGTGGTCTGGGACCGCGAAGTTTTGACTATATTCTCGGTATCACCAAAGCCTATACAACCCGTGTCGGTGCAGGCCCGTTTCCCACAGAGCTGTACGACGGCAATGAATTACAAGACGCGGTGGGTGCGCACATGGCCGAGCGGGGTCACGAATTCGGTTCCACTACCGGCCGCCCCCGTCGATGCGGCTGGTTTGACGCCGTTGCGCTGCGCCGTGCCGGGCAAATAAACAGTTTGAGTGGCTTGTGTATTACCAAACTGGACGTGCTGGATGGTCTGGACACGCTGCGTTTGTGCACCGGCTACAAACACAACGGTCAGGTTCAGGACACTCCGCCTGTGGGAGCAGATGCACTGGATAGTTGCGAACCCATTTACGAAGACATGCCGGGTTGGCAGGAGTCTACGGTTGGTGTGCGTGTCTATGACGACTTACCCGGCAGCGCCCAGGCATATCTAAAGCGTATAGAGGAAATTACCGGCTTGCCGGTTGATATTATTTCGACAGGGCCAGAACGCAACGAGACCATAGTGTTGCGTCATCCCTTCGATTAGTCGGTTCGTTTAGCTTGTAATTAACAGGTTCACAGTAGTTTGCTTCGGAACAGCTGGTTTTAATTTCGTTCCTTACAGTTGCGCCTGCGTCCAACGCACAATATCCGCCGCACCCATCGCGCCCGGTTGGCGTGCGATCTCCTGACCATTTCGAAACAATGCCAGCGTCGGGATGCTGCGAACACCATATTGTACTCCCAGCGCCTGTTCAGCCTCGGTATTGACCTTCGCCAGTCGCACGTACGGTTCCAGCAGTTGCGCCGCTTCGGCAAACGCCGGTGCCATCATTTTACAGGGGCCGCACCAGGGTGCCCAAAAGTCCACCAACACAGGCACATCGTTACGGGAAATATGCCTGGCAAAGCTGGCGCCATTCAGTTCAACGGGCTGCGCTCTGAACAAGGCCTGGTGACATTTGCCACACTGTGGCCCGTCCGTTAATCGAGCCTTGGGTATGCGGTTAATTGCAGTACAGTGCGGGCAAACAAGGTGTACGGGGTCATTCATGCTTTCATTTTCCGATTAAATCTGAACGTCAGTTTTTAGCGTAAGTGGTTGCGACTTTTTTCGGTGTCGACGTAAGTGACACCGGAAGTAGAATCAGTCGCGCGTCTCAATGGCAGCGAGACGGCTACGTATATGTTCAAGTTCCTCGAGTAATTGAATCGCAAGTGCGGCGCCTGCCAGATTGACACCGAGATCCTGCTGCAGGCGTCGCACCGTACGTGCCCGGCGCAACTCGTAACCGGTAAAGCGCCAAACTTGAACATTGGCACCGGTTGGCTCCAATATGCCTTCGTCCACCAGGGCCTCCAGCCATTCAGCGTGTACGGCGCAGGCACGACACAGATCGCCGAGTGTCAGGTCGGTTTGTTCGTCAAGGATGGAACCGGATAGTGTGATTTGATTTTTCACCATTTTTATTTTCCTCCTTAGACTCCCAAGCTGCTGCGTGGATTAAACGCCAGTTTGTTCTGCATTTCTGTGTACAGTGTTTTGGCTTGTTCGCTATCCGCAGGAGGTAGCGCAACCTGCAGGATGACATACAGGTCTCCGGCCGGTTTGCCCGGAATGCCACGTCCCTTGAGGCGTAATTTGCGGCCCGAGCTCGAACCTGCAGGCACCTTGAGTTCGACGGCACCACCGGGCGTGGGGACTTTAACGGTTGCGCCCAACGCGGCCTCCCAGGGAGCCACGGGCAGCTCGAGATACAAATCCCGTTCTTCGACTTTATAAATCGCGTGTGGCTTGAAAACGACCTGCAGGTAAAGATCGCCTGCGCCGCCATCACCCATGCCCGGTGCGCCCTGGCCGGCAAGTCGGATCTGCTGTCCCTGTTTTATGCCCTTGGGAACTTTGACGTTCAGGCTACGTTCGCGCGTGCGCACATGGCCCTGCTCATCCACTTGCGGAGCCTGTAGGGTGATCAGGCGACTGGCGCCGTTAAAGGCATCTTGCAGATCGATAAGCACTTTGGCGTGGTGATCTTCTCCGCGGGCATGAAACTGTCTGCCGCCGGCATGTCCGCCACGAGCCTGAAATCCGCCACCAAAGAGGTTCTCGAAGAAATCGCTGAAGGCGGCCTCATCCGTTCCGGTATACCCGCCGCCACTGAATTCAAAACCCGCATCCCAGCCCGGCGGCGGCTTGAAATCCTGGCCGGATTTCCAGTTGGCACCCAGCTGATCGTAGGCGGTGCGTTTTTCCGGATCCTTTAAGACTTCGTAGGCTTCACCGACCTCCTTGAACTTTTTCTCGGCATCGGCTTCTTTGCTCACGTCGGGATGAAATTTACGCGCCAGCTTGCGGTAGGCACGTTTGATCTCATCCTGGGTCGCGTCGCGTTTGACGCCCATTATTTCGTAGTAGTCTTTGAATTCCATTACTCGGTTTCCCGTTACCCTTGTACGCCTGCGTCAATTAATTCGTGACCGGTTTTTGGCAAAGCGTTTTTGCCGATCCTTTAGATAGTTAGGTGTGCCGCGGTGGTTTTACAACCCCTCCTGTGAATTGAAAAATATCTTACCGTACAGATAACCCGTTTTCAGAAGGGTCGCGCCTTCGCGCACCGGGAGGCCGATGAGCCAACGGGTGGGTTATCCGGCTGTATAATTAAACACTTTATACAATAAAAATTGGGTGAACGCGGAGGAATTAAATCAAGCACGAATGGGCGCAAAAGAAAATCAGCAGAAATTCAGAAGTTGTTATTCAACATGATTTTGTTTGATGGACTTTAAATAGGCAAGCGCATGGCTAACAGTATTATCAAAGGCGGAGCCATCGCGGTTGATTTTGCCCACGAACAAGCCGCCTTGCACAATGACAATACAAAAATCCGCCAGAGATTCCGGGTCGACGGTGTCTTTGATTTCACCCAACGCCCTGCGCTCCGCGAAAAATCGGCTCAGTTGTCCCCGTACCCACTCAAAAATCAGTCGAACGTCCTGGCGCAAGAGGACTTGCTTGTCGGATAGATCATTGCCGATGGTGCCTACGGGACAGGCGCGATCGCATCCATAGCGCTGCTGCGCTTGCACAAAAAACCGCAACCAGGTTTCCAGGTCCTGCCAGGTTTGGACGCCATAGTTTACCGGGGCATCCGGTCCCCGCAGCCAGACGTGAATATTCTGCAACACGACGTGTACCAGGCCGTCCTTGGTCTTGAAGTAATGCGAGAACTGGCTTTTACCGGTACCGGATTTCCGCAGGACTTGGTCCACGCTGGTGGCATGGATGCCTTGCAGGTGAAACAACTCCTGGGCGGCTTGAATCATGCGTTGCCGGGCGTTGTCTGCGGGAATCGATTTTGTCTTCATATGCAGCAGATTTGTACTGAGCGGTTCAGGTTGAACTATCAGGAAGGATAATCGAAAATTTGTGTAACCGCGAATAATCTAATACTTTTGGGCCGTGCATCATAGAGCTTTTCGCGATTTTGCAATATCCACGATATTTAACCGGTTGACGACCTTGTACCATATGGTACAGAGTAGCTTCTCAACAAATCCTCCAATAAAGCACTTAGGGATTAGGGTCAACGCTATATGAAGAAGATGAAAGGACTCCGCTTCGTCGTTACAGGGATGATCATCGCCCTGTCGATCGTTGGTGCTCTCGTTGGCGTCAAGCTGCTCCAGTTTGGCGCGATGGGCGAGGCGGCCGCACAAATGGTGATGCCGGCGGAACCCGTAAACGCCATTGGAGTGCGCGAAGTCCTATGGCAACCCCGAGTACGCTCAGTGGGTACGGTGAAGGCGAAGCAAGGCACCATGGTGAGTACCGAGGTCGAGGGCGTCGTGCGAGAGATTCGCTTCGAGGCGGGTTCCATGGTGCAGGCCGGAGATGTACTGGCGCAACTGGATGCGGACGTGGAAAAAACCCAATTGCGTGTAGCCGAGGCGGCCGCCGAATTGGCTCGCTCTACTTTCAAACGCTCCAAGGATCTCATCGGCAAACGAAATATTTCTCAAGCGGACTACGATGAGGCCAAAATTAATGTGCGGCAAACTCGGGCCCAGGTGGATAATATCCAGGCGCTTATCGAAAAGAAAACCATACGCGCGCCGTTTGCCGGCAAACTCGGTATACGGCGTATCAGCATTGGCCAGTTTCTGCAAAAGGGCAGTCCAATCGTTTCACTGCAGGCCCAGGATCCGGTGTTCGTTGATTTTTCCGTACCTCAACAACGGCTTGGTGAGTTATCGCAGGGGCTGGATGTGGCGGTGTCCTCTGATGCCTATCCGCAGCAGTCATTTAAAGGGACAATTACTGCAATAAATCCAAATATTGATCCTGCAACGCGCAACGTTCGGATTCAGGCCACCCTGGCTAATGCCGATGGCAGGCTACGGTCCGGCATGTTTGTCGAGGTTGAACTCATTCTGGCGCGAACGGAAAAGCGCCTGGTGATCCCTGAAACCGCAGTGCAGCACGCACCCTTTGGCGACTCCGTGTTTGTCGTGGAAGAGGATAAAGAGGGTAAAGGCACCGGTGCGGAAGGTAAAAAACCTTTGGTGGTGCGGCAGCAGTTCGTTCGCCTGGGTGGTCGGCAGGGTGATTTCGTGGAAGTGACGCAAGGTGTGGAGGTGGGCGAACAAGTGGCGTCCACCGGCGTCTTCAAACTGAGACCCGGCATGCGGGTCGTCATTGACAATACGTTGGCACCCGACTTCAAGTTCGCGCCGACACCTGACAATACCTGATTCGCACACTGATGCCAGCCTTTACCGATATCTTCGTTCGGCGCCCCGTATTGGCCATCGTGGTGAGCGTTATCATCGTCCTGGCCGGCCTGCAGGCCTGGTGGAATCTGAGCGTACGGCAATATCCACGCAGCGAAAACGCATCGGTTGTTATTGCCACGGTGTACGTCGGCGCCAGTGCCGATCTGGTGCGCGGATTTGTCACCACGCCGCTGGAGCGTTCGATCTCCTCCGCAGACGGCATCGACTACGTGGAATCCAAAAGTCTGCTGGGCTTGTCGCTGATCACCGCGCGCCTCAAGCTCAACTATGATTCCACCAAGGCACTCGCCGATATCACCGCCAAGGTCAATCAGGTGCGCAATGAATTGCCACCCGAGGCGGAAGTGCCTTCCATCAGTGTTCAGTCAGCGGACTCCGAGTTTGCTGCGGCCTACCTGAGTTTCTCATCGGATACGCTCAACCAGAGCGAGATCACGGATTACATCGTGCGCATGGCGCAACCGCGACTGGCTGCCGTCACCGGCGTGCAGCGCGCGGAATTTTTCGGCGCACGCACCTTCGCCATGCGGGTCTGGTTAAAACCGGCGCAGATGGCGGCGTTAAACGTCAGCCCTGCGCAAGTGCGCGACGCGCTTGCGGCCAATAATTACCTGGCCGCAGTGGGCAGCACCAAAGGCGCCTTTGTACAAGTTAATCTGACCACCAATACTGATTTGCACACGGTGGAGCAGTTTAAAGAGTTGGTGATCCGCCGGCAGAACGACACCATCGTGCGGTTACAGGATGTGGCCGATGTGGAGCTTGGTGCGGAAGACTACGACACACGGGTAAGCTTTAACGGCCAAAGTGCTGTGTTCCTGGGGATCCATGCGCTACCCAATGCCAATATCGTCGATGTTGTAAAACGGGTGCGAACCGAATTGGAGGCGATCAAGAAGGACGTGCCGCGCGGACTCGAGGTGAGCATCGGCTATGACACCTCCGAGTATGTGGACAACGCCATTCATGAGGTGGTGGGCACCCTTACCGATACACTGCTTATTGTGGTCGGCGTGATCTTTTTGTTCCTGGGCTCGTTCCGCTCGGTGCTGGTTCCGGTAGTGGCCATTCCGGTGTCGCTGATCGGCGGTATCTTTTTAATGCAGCTGTTCGGTTTTACCCTGAACCTGCTCACCTTACTGGCCATAGTACTCTCAGTCGGCCTGGTGGTGGATGACGCTATCGTCATGGTGGAAAACGCCGAACGCCACCTGCGTGAAGGACGTACACCGTTCGATGCCGCGTTGATTGGTGCGCGGGAACTGATCGGTCCGGTCATCGCCATGACCATCACCCTGGCTGCAGTGTATGCGCCCATCGGTTTGCAAGGAGGCCTGACTGGCGCGTTGTTCCGCGAATTTGCTCTTACCCTTGCGGGTGCCGTCATGATCTCCGGTATCGTGGCGCTGACCCTCTCACCCATGATGGCTTCGCGCCTGCTGCGCAGCGCGGAAAGTGAAGAGCGCGGTTTGACCGGCTGGATCAATCATCGTTTTGATCGCCTGCGTGAGTCCTATGGCAGGGCGCTTGATCGCACTTTGAATGCCCGGCCAGCGGTATACACCGTGTGGATCATACTGAGTCTGATGACCCTGCCGATGTATATGTTCTCACCCAAGGAGTTGGCTCCGGTTGAGGATCAAGGCTTTATGTTTGGCATCGTAAACAACGCCGCGAATGCGTCCGCCGATCAAAAAAGCCATTTCGGTCGCGCTGCTGAAAAAGTTTTTCTGGACGCACCGGAACGGGCGCTGACTTTCCAACTGCTGCTGTCACCATCGGATCCATTTTCCGCCGCGCTGGGTATCGGTGGCTTTAGCGGTATGGTGGTGAAGCCCTGGGATCAGCGCGAGCGTTCCATTAACGAAATTTTGCCGGAGATGCAGGCCGGGTTATCGGCCATTCCCGGTCTGCAGATCTTTGCCTCCCGACCGCCCGCCTTGCCGGGCGGCGGTAATTTCCCGGTGGAATTTATAATCGCATCAACCGCCGAACCGCAGCAGATGTTGCAAATGGCCCAACAGCTGCAACAGAAAGCGATGGCAAGCAACCTTTTTTATTTTCCGCCGGTGATTGATCTGAAATTTGATCAGCCGCAGTCGGAGATCGTCATCGATCACCAGAAAGTGGCGGCGCTGGGATTGAATAATGCCCAGGTGGGTTCCGATCTTGGTGCCGCTCTGAGCGGTAACTACGTGAACCGCTTCAACAATGCGGGGCGTGCCTACAAGGTCATTCCGCAAATTGTCCGCGCCGAGCGACTCAATCCCGAGCAACTGCAAAACATCTACGTTTCTGGTCCGGATAACCAGCTGGTGCCACTCAGTACTATCGCCACGATCAGGGATAGCACCGTGCCGCGCTCACTCAACCGCTTCCAACAACTCAATGCCATCAAGCTTTCTGGCATGACCGCGCAATTGAACGAAGGTTTAAAGGTACTGGAAAACGCCGCCGACGAGATATTACCGCCCGGTTACACCATCGACTACACAGGTGAATCCCGCCAACTGCGTACCGAAGGAGGGAAGTTCCTGCCCGCGCTGGGCTTTGCCATCTTGATGATCTTCCTGGTGTTGGCGGTACAATTCAACTCGTTCCGTGATCCCTTCGTGATCCTGCTGGGTTCTGTTCCCTTGGCGGTGTTCGGTGCCTTGATCTTTACAGTACTGAAAATACCCAATCCGGACATGCCGTATTGGACCAATGGTTGGACGACAACAATGAACATCTACGCCCAGGTGGGGTTGGTGACTCTGGTGGGGCTCATAGCAAAGAATGGAATTCTAATTGTAGAGTTCGCCAACAAACTGCAGGCTCGTGGCGTGGATAAATTGGCGGCGATACAAGAAGCGTCTATGACGCGTCTGCGTCCGGTACTGATGACCTCCGTTGCCACGGTTGCCGGCCACTTCCCGTTAATCCTGGTAGACGGTCCGGGGGCCGCAGCTCGCAACTCGATTGGCCTGGTCCTGGTGGGCGGCATGGCGGTCGGTACTGTCTTCACACTGTTCGTCGTCCCGTCTCTGTACATGCTTATCGCCAAACAATACCGGGCTGAAAAAGAAGACATAACAAACACGTCGGAACAAATCGAAAATCAGTCCACTGGGTTGTCCGCCACGGTGTAGCGAACGTGTCACTCTCGCTATGAATGAGGGCGAACATCTTACTGTTCTCTTTAAAACAAGGGCAACCGGTTTGGGAGATTGTACCGGCGGTAAAGATTGGTCGAATACTAAATGACGCAAGAAATAGGATAAAGCGTGGAAGTATTCCGACAGTCCTACAATCTAAGTATCGTGTCTACACGTCGCTCGACCGTGATATACCATCAGAAATCTGTGGTGAATCCGTGATCCACCGGGTCTATCTCGGCCAATTCTAATGAGAAGCTCGTGCCATGGACTTTTCCAACTATTCATAGCCGCATGAATCACAACTCGCGACACACATGAGGATTATCCGGCGGGATAAAAAACGCTTTTAGAACAGATGCTTGTGAAAGGTTCGCGGGTTTGCTAAGGTGACTTGGTTTGGTGCCGAGGAGAGGACTTGAACCTCCACGGGGTTACCCCCACTAGCACCTGAAGCTAGCGCGTCTACCAATTCCGCCACCTCGGCATAACGGCACACGACGGATGACCGTCGAGCCTGAGGCCGCGCACTTTACCGGGAGTCTCCGGGCATGTCAATGTGACAAGACTCGCTCCCGATTGGAGTCGACGGCGTTCTGAATTCAACGAGAAACCTTTAAAGACACATCGCAATGCCAACGAAGAAAACAATCAAATCCGCAAAAGGGCCGATTCGCAAGACGGCGAAAACGACGGCCAAGAAGACCGGTAAGAAAACCAGTAAGAAGACTAGTAATAAGAAGACTAGCAAGAAGACTAGTAAGAAGACTAGTAAGAAGACTAGTAAGAAGACTAGTAAGAAGACTAGTAAGAAGACCGGTAAGAAGACCGGCAAACGAAGCACCCAAAGAACCGGCAGTCGGTCGGATCGGAAGACGGTCGAACCACCACCGGGCGACGATCCTCATGCTCGGCGCGAGGCGCAAAAATACGAGAACCCCATTCCTAGCCGGGAATTCATTCTGCAACACTTGGATCATCAAGGTGTGCCGTTGGGCGTTAATGAACTGGCGAAGTTACTTGATGTTCACGGACCGAAAGCGGCCGAGGCGTTACGCCGGCGTCTCAAGGCGATGGCGCGAGAAGGTCAGGTCATGCGCAATCGCCGCGGCGGCTATGGTCTGGCTTCGCACATGGACCTGGTGTGCGGGCGTGTTTCCGCCCATGCCCAGGGATTCGGGTTTTTGATCCCGGAAAGTGGCGGCACGGACCTGTATCTGTCGGCGCGAGAAATGCGCGCAGTGTTGCATGGCGATCGAGTGATGGCACGTGTGATGGGCGAAGATCGACGTGGACGCAAGGAAGGCACGATTGTCGAAGTGCTGGAGCGGGCCACGGAACAAGTAGTGGGACGCTTTTTCTATGAAGCGGGTGTTGGATTTATCGTGCCTGACAACAAACGCATCCATCACGACATTCTAATTCCAGTGGAACAGCGCGCGGGCGCCCAGCACGGTCAAATCGTTGTCGCACTTATCACGGAACAACCCACGCCGTATCGACAACCGATTGGTCGTATTACTGAGATCGTGGGTGAGCATATGGCGCCCGGAATGGAGATCGACGTGGCCATTCGTAGCTTTGGTTTGCGCCAGGACTGGTCGCCTTTGGTCGAGGAAGAAATCAAAAAGTTTGGTAAAAGCGTTCCGGAGCAGGCCAAACAGGGGCGCGAGGACATCCGTGATCTCCCGCTGGTGACAATCGATGGCGAGGACGCGCGCGATTTCGATGACGCCGTGTATTGTGAGAAACACGGCAACAGTTGGCGCCTGCTCGTTGCCATCGCGGACGTGTCCGCCTATGTGGATCCGGGCTCGGCGCTTGATGTCGAGGCAGAAGAGCGGGGTAACTCGGTGTATTTCCCCGAACGGGTGATCCCCATGCTGCCCGAGGTGCTTTCCAATGGCTTGTGTTCGCTGAATCCGGAAGTGGATCGGCTTTGCATGGTATGCGAGATGCATATCAGTGCCGCCGGTCGGCTGAACGAACACCGATTTTATCCCGCGGTAATGCGTTCCCACGCGCGGCTCACGTACACCAAGGTTGCCGCCATGCTGGTGGATGGCGATAAAACGCTACGTCGTGAATATGCTGCAGTGCTGCCGCATCTGGAAAACCTGTATGCCCTATACCACGTGCTGCATGCGTCGCGCGAAAAACGGGGCGCAATCGATTTTGATTCACAAGAGACGCGTATCGTGTTCGGTCAGGACAGAAAAATCGAGTCCATTATTCCTGTGGTACGTAATGATGCGCATCGCCTGATTGAAGAGTGCATGCTCATGGCGAACGTGGCGGCGGCGACGTATTTGCACCAGCACAAAATGCCGACCTTGTACCGCAATCATGCCGGGCCTACTTCTGAAAAGATCACCAACGTGCGCGAGTTTCTTGGTGAACTGGGTTTACAACTGGGTGGAGGTGACGAACCGCGGCCAACAGATTATGCGACTTTGCTAAATTCAATCCACGACCGGCCCGACGTGCATTTGATCCAGACCGTGTTGTTGCGCAGTCTTTCGCAGGCGGTATATCACCCGGACAACATCGGTCACTTCGGGCTGGCGTTTGATGCCTATGCACATTTTACCTCGCCCATCCGGCGCTATCCGGACCTGCTTGTGCATCGCGCCATACGTCATGTCCTGGCGGGGGGTTCAGCCGACGACTTTGTTTACAGCCCGGAAGAAATACGCGGCTTCGGTGATCACTGTTCCATGACGGAACGCCGTGCCGATGAAGCCACCTGGGATACGATCAACTGGTTGAAATGCGAATACATGCTCGACAAGGTGGGTGAGACCTTTGCGGGTACCATCGGTGGTGTGACCAACTTCGGGGTGTTTGTGGAACTGGATGACATCTATGTCGAGGGCCTGGTACACGTCACTTCGTTAGACAATGATTATTATCATTTTGATGCCGCCCACCATCGTTTGATGGGGGAGCGAACGCGCAAAATTTATCGACTGGGTGACCGTATTCAGGTGCAGGTTGCGCGCGTCGATCTGGATGAGCGCCGCATCGATTTCGAACTGGCATGAGCGCGGGACACACCCGAACACAGCCTCTGACTGAGCACGCACTACATAAAACGTCATTGGGGGGCACCGCGCTACATGAGTGAACCCCAGCTGGTATATGGTTTTCATTCCGTGCTGGCCCTGCTGCAGCAGGATCCCGATAAGGTGCAGCAAGTCTGGCTGGAGGCTAGTCGTCGTGACAAACGGTCGAGGGAAATTCTGCAAGCCGCAGAGCAGGCCGGACGGAATGTGATCCGGCTACCCCGCGATGAGCTCGATGAACTTGTCGAGGGTGCCCGGCATCAGGGTGTTGCGGCACGCATTAAGGGCAGCGTGATTGGCGACGAACGTGCCTTATTGGCAAGGCTCGGGGCGATCGATGTTCCGCCACTGGTTCTGTTGCTTGATGGCGTACAGGATCCTCACAATCTGGGTGCGTGCCTGCGCACCGCGGATGCGGCCGGGGCCGATGCGGTAGTCGTGCCGCGGGACCGCGCCTGCAGTCTGACGCCGACAGTGCGAAAAGTTGCCGCTGGGGCCGCCGATCGGGTGCCTTTTTTCCAGGTCACCAATCTTGTGCGTACCATCAAGGCGATCCAGGACATGGGGATCTGGGTGGCAGGATTGGACGCCAAGGCCGAGCATGATCTTTTCGATCAACGGCTGGATTTTCCACTCGCGCTGGTGCTTGGCGCAGAAGGCAAGGGGTTGCGTCGCCTTACCCGGGAGACGTGTGATGCGCTGGTCAGCCTGCCGATGATGGGCTCCGTGGCGAGCCTGAACGTCTCGGTGACCACCGGGATCTGCTTGTATGAGGCCGTCAGACAGCGCGGCCTACGGGGAGAATTCAGCTAAATCGGCCGAATTATGGCGTTACCTCCGTTTTTTTTTTGCGAATTCCGTTAAATCAGGCACCAAGCTTCGAGCCGCCCCGGCTTTTACCCGTTTTGCTTGTATTTTTACCCCGTTTTTCAGTAGAATCCCCGGCTTGCTGCAATTCGTGCGGCATGAAGTTTTTTAACTCCTTGCTCCACTGCTACTTGGTTAAACCCGGGTAAAACAGGGGGCTGTAACCCAAAGGGAGTGTCAATGAGACACTATGAAATCGTGTTTCTGGTCCATCCTGACCAGAGCGAGCAGGTTAGCGGCATGGTCGAGCGTTATCGCACCATGATCGAAGGCCACAATGGCAAGATCCATCGCTTGGAAGACTGGGGTCGTCGCCAGCTTGCCTATCCTATCCAAAAGATTCACAAGGCCCACTACATTCTTATGAATGTGGAGTGTGAGCAGGCCGCGCTTGACGAACTGGAAAGCGCGTTCCGGTTTAATGATGCGGTGATTCGCCACATGGCCATGCGCTGCAAACACGCGGTAACGGAACCATCGCCGTTGGTTAAATCCGAGAAGGAAGAGCGCAGCGAGGCACCGGCCCCTGTCGCTGCCGACACTGAAACAACGCCTGACGTGAAGGCCGAGGCAGAGCCCGAAGTAGAAGCGGCGGCTGAAGCCGAGCCCGAAGTAGAAGCGACGGTTGAAGCCGAGTCTGACGACAGCGAGGCGGAAAAGCCTGAAGTCTGAGTCGGATGACAATCGCGTTGTACTGGAAGGTCTGCTGACCCGGCGCCCGGACACACGCGAAAATCCGGCAGGTATCCCCATCAGTCGCTTCACGCTGCGCCATGAATCGCAACAAGTGGAGGCCGGCTTAAAACGGCAAGCGGTGTGTACGATTAACGTTGTTGTTGCCGGGACTGAGTTACAGAACGTAGTTCGGCAGCTGCAGGAAGGCAGCCGGGTACGGGTAGCGGGATTTCTAAGTCGCGCGGACAATCGCCAGGGCGAATACAGAATTGTAATTCACGCACGGTTGCTCGATTTGCTGAACACGAACAGCAGTGATGAGCAGCACAAACAGTGAGGAAACAGAACCATGTCACGTTTTTTTCGACGTAGAAAATATTGCCGTTTTACGGCTGAAGGTATCAAAGAGATCGATTATAAGGATCTCGCCACCTTGAAAAATTACGTTACCGAGAGCGGCAAAATTGTGCCCAGCCGGATCACGGGAACCAAGGCGCGTTATCAACGCCAGCTGTCCACGGCAATCAAGCGCGCGCGTTACCTGGCGCTGTTGCCGTATACCGACGCTCACGAGTGATCCCGAGGTAAATTCTGATGGATGTAATTCTTCTTGAAAAGGTAAGTAATCTGGGTGACCTGGGGGATAAAGTTGCTGTACGTCCCGGTTACGGTCGTAATTTCCTGATCCCGAGTGGCAAGGCCGTACCGGCAACGGCAGTGAATATTGAAAAGTTCGAAGCACGGCGCGCCGAGCTTGAAAAAGCCGCTGCCGAACAGCTTGCTGCCGCGCAAGCACGAGCGACCAAGGTCGCCGAGCTGGGTGTGGTAACCTTGCGTTGCAAAGCCGGGGATGAAGGCAAGCTATTTGGATCGGTTTCCACCGCCGACGTTGCCGACGCCCTGAACGCTGCCGGTGCCGAAGTGGAAAAGCGCGAAGTGACCATGCCCGAAGGCCCGCTGCGGCATATCGGTGAGTACTCGCTGGAAGTTATTTTTCACTCGGACGTCAGTGAGACCATTCAGGTGGTTATCGAAGCCGAATAAAAGTTGCGCGCCGGGGAAGAATACGGCCCCGGTGCGTCACTTAGTCCTGTTCGTTCATTTCTTTTCTGATTTATCCCTGTAACTCTTTGATCGAAAGCCGTAACAAAATTCTGCAACGGTTTTGGTTGCGTGCGCAGTGTGCGCTGGGTATTCTCTGTTGACCGGTCGTGCTGCATGGAAGGTTCCCGCAGCGAATTAAAATCCACAAAGCAAACCAAAATCATAAATGCCGGAAGTTGTTTATCCATCTGAAGCCGTTGTCACTGACAGCGAAGCGCTGAAGCTTCCGCCGCAATCGGTTGAGGCCGAGCAGTCGGTGCTTGGTGGTTTAATGATAGACAACAGCGCCTGGGACAATGTCGCGGACGTAATCAGTGAAAACGATTTCTATCGGCGCGATCATCGACTCATCTACCGTGCCATTGCCAGCCTGGCTGATCAACAACAGCCGTTTGATGCCGTAACTATTTCCGAGTGGCTGGGCAAAAACAACGAATTGGAAAACATCGGTGGCTTGAGTTATCTCGCCGCGCTTTCGAAAAATACGCCCACTGCTGCAAACATCAAGGCCTATGCGGAAATTGTTCGCGAGCGTTCCATTTTGCGCCAGCTGGTGCGGGTGTCGTCTGAAATTGGTAGCAGTGCGTACAATCCGGAAGGTCGTGACAGCAGAGAGTTGTTGGATAACGCGGAAAAACTTGTTTTTGAAATTGCTGAACAGGGCGCACGTGGTCGGCAAGGTTATAACAAGATAAAGGATCTATTGGTCAAGGCCGTGGATCGGATCGATACCCTGTTCCACCGGGATACACCTTACACAGGAGTACCCACCGGCTTTACCGATTTTGATGAAAAGACGTCCGGGTTGCAGGCCGCAGATCTGGTCATTGTGGCTGGGCGACCTTCCATGGGCAAAACCTCTTTTGCCATGAACATTGTTGAGAACGCGGCAATCAAGAGTAAAGAGCCGGTTGCTGTCTTTAGCATGGAAATGCCGGGTGAACAACTGGCGATGCGCATGATGTCGTCGCTGGGTCGAATTGATCAGCACAAGATCCGCACTGGTAAGCTGGATGATGACGATTGGCCGCGTTTGACCTCCGCCGTGGGTATCCTGGCAGAGGCAACAATTTTGATCGACGACACGCCGGCGCTAACGCCGACCGACCTGCGCTCACGGGCGCGACGAATCAAGCGTGAGCATGGTCTGGGCATGATTGTAATCGATTATCTGCAGCTCATGCAGGTATCGGGATCCAAGGAAAACCGTGCGACCGAAATTTCCGAGATATCACGGTCCTTGAAGGCCCTGGCAAAGGAACTCAGTGTACCCGTGGTGGCGCTCTCACAGCTCAATCGAAGTCTGGAACAACGTCCGGACAAGCGCCCGGTTATGTCCGATTTGCGTGAGTCCGGCGCTATCGAGCAGGATGCAGACGTGATTGTGTTTATTTACCGTGATGAAGTCTATAACGAAGACAGTCCCGATAAGGGTACCGCGGAAATCATCATCGCCAAGCAACGTAATGGTCCCATCGGTAAAACGCGATTAACCTTTCTTGGACGCTATACGCGTTTTGAAAACTATAGCCACGAAGTACCCTATGACGAGGGCCTTGCATGACACGCGCTACGCGTGCCCTGATCGACCTGTCCGCCGTTCGACACAATCTTAGCGTTGCTCGCAAGCAAGCTCCCACTGCCCGTATCGTTGCCGTGATCAAGGCCAATGCCTATGGTCATGGCATGCTGCAACTTGCTCGCGTACTGGACGGTGCGGATATGCTTGCGGTGGCAACCGTCGCGGAAGCGCTTTTGTTACGACAAGGCGGGGTACACACACCTTTGCTGGTTTTGCAGGGAATAAGCGAAGCAAGTCAGTTGTCGCTGGCGGTCGAACACGATCTGCAACTTGTCGTGCATCACATGAGCCAGCTTGAATCGCTGGAACAATCCACGCTTGCAACTCCGGTGAAGGTTTGGCTTAAATTCAACACCGGTATGCATCGGCTCGGCTTTTCTGTTGATAAAGTCGAGTCGGTTTTTAAACGTCTTGTTGGTTGTGACAACGTTGCGAATTCGCCGGTATTGATGAGCCACTTTGCCAACGCCGACGATCGCGAGGATGCGCGCACCGTTGAGCAACTGGCCTTATTTAACTCGACCGTTAGAGGCCAGGATACAGAATGCAGCGTGGCCAACTCTGCAGGTATTCTCGGTTGGCCGGAAAGTCACGCAGATTGGGTTCGTCCGGGGATCATGTTGTACGGTGTTTCACCGTTTGGCGACGTACACGGTGCCGATGTGGGGTTGCGCCCCGTAATGCAATTTGAGTCACGTATCGTCGCGATCAATACACAGCCACGAGGTGCGCGTATTGGTTATGGTGGACGGTACACGTGTGATTCGAATATGCCGGTGGGGGTTATTTCCGCAGGCTACGGTGATGGATATCCTCGCCACGCAATCGATGGCACCCCGGTGCTGGTTAACGGTCAACGCGTGCCTTTGGTTGGCACGGTATCGATGGATATGATCTGCGTGGACCTGCGTACTCAACCCGATACCCGTATTGGTGACAAGGTGATTTTGTGGGGCAACGGCTTGCCGGTCGAAGAGATCGCCATGCATGCACAGACAATAGGCTATGAGTTGCTCTGTGGGATCACTCAACGCGTGGAGTTTGTTTATTCAGGATAATTGATGTTTTGTTTTTGGGTACGAGTAAGAAAGTTAAACCACCATCCCGAGACATTTCGGTGGAGTAACGAAAAAACGCATCACACCGGCGAATGCCGGTATCCAGAAAATAGGTCACTGGATTCCGGCCTACGCCGGAATGACGATTTTCCAGGCGTGTTACGGGGGGAGTTGAACAGAATGTTAAATCCATTGAACGAGTGAGCAAGGAGGAGACATGCACGTTACTCTGGTGTACGTAAAAGTAAAACTGGAACATCTCGATGATTTTGTCGAAGCAACCCGAGCCAACCACCTGGCCTCGATTCAGGAACCCGGTAACCTGCGATTTGATGTTATACAGGAAGAAACGGATCCAACAAGTTTTGTACTTTACGAAGCGTACAAGTCCGATGCCGATGCGCGTGCCCACAAGGAAACTGAACACTATTTGCAATGGCGTGAAGCGGTCGCGGACTGGATGGCGGAACCGAGAAAGGGTGTTGCACATAGTGGAATATTTTTGTAATCGAAATTTTTAGCCACAGAGTGCGCAGAGGACACAGAGACAAAGATTCAAAAAATTCATTTGGGAAAGATAGACAAAGTTTATGGTTAAACCGATCACCAAAATGGCTATATGTTACAAAAATCAGCATGAGGCCCGGCGACAGACGTACTGTCTGGCAAGCGGTGTCGGGTGTATCTTTACATTCATTTTCTCTGCGTACCCGGTGCCCTCTGTGGTTAATTTTCTGTAACTCGCCATGGCCAAAGCAAAATCACTCTATAGTTGTTCTGCCTGCGGCGCCCAGTCACCAAAATGGGCCGGCCAGTGCGGCGACTGCGGTGCCTGGAACACGCTGGTCGAGACGGTTGCTGTAGCGGCCGCCGCGGGACGGAGTCGGCGCTTCGATAGTTACGCCGGCGACAAGGGCGCGGGTCGGGTTAGATTGCTTAACGAAATTGAACCCGACGATGTGCAACGCGTTACCGTCGGTGTCGATGAATTTGATCGCGTGCTGGGCGGCGGTCTGGTTCCCGGGTCGGTTATTTTGATTGGTGGTGACCCTGGCATTGGTAAATCAACCTTGCTACTGCAGGCCATGGTGCAACTGCAGGCGAGTTTGCCCGCTTTGTATGTCACCGGCGAGGAATCATTGCAACAGGTTAGTATGCGTGCGCATCGGCTTGGTTTGCCGCTGGGAGATGAACGCCTGTTGTCAGAAACCAGTTTGGAAATGATTCTGGAAGTTGCCGTGCGCGAGCGACCGGGCCTGATGATCATCGATTCAATTCAAACGTTATTTACCGATCAACTACAATCGGCGCCCGGCTCGGTGGCCCAGGTGCGGGAGTGTGCTGCGCAACTCGTGCGCTTTGCCAAACAATCCCAAACCGCCTTGTTTCTGGTTGGGCACGTTACCAAAGAAGGAACGCTTGCCGGGCCGCGTGTGCTTGAGCACATGGTGGATACGGTATTGTACTTCGAAGGTGAACGCGGCGAGCGCTATCGAGTTGTTCGCGCGATCAAAAATCGTTTCGGCGCGGTCAATGAACTTGGCGTGTTTGCCATGACCGACAAGGGGCTGAAGGCCGTAACGAATCCATCGGCAATTTTTTTATCGCGTCACACCGAACCGGTTCCCGGTAGTGTCGTCATGGTGACCCTGGAGGGCACCCGGCCGTTGCTGGTGGAAGTTCAGGCTCTGGTGGACGAGAGTCAATTGAGTAATCCGCGCCGGGTTACACTTGGTTTGGAAGCTAACCGCCTGGCAATGTTGCTGGCTGTTTTGCATCGGCATGCAGGTGTCGCTTGTTTTGATCAGGATGTTTTTGCCAATGTAGTGGGGGGGGTGCGCGTGACGGAGACAGGAGCCGATCTGGCCGTGCTGCTGGCCGTCATTTCCAGCCTGCGCAACCAGCCATTGGCGCAAGATCTGGTGGTTTTTGGAGAGGTGGGTTTGGCCGGAGAGATACGCCCGGTGAGCAGCGGCCAGGAACGACTGCAGGAGGCGGCGAAGCACGGTTTTAAGCGGGCCATTGTGCCGTCGGCCAATGCCCCCAAGCATACCGTTAAGGGAATGCAGGTGATCCCGGTGAGTCGATTGGACGAGGCCCTGGCTGCCGGCTAGTCACTCAAGTGACCAAGTGCGCGCGCCCGGTTTCAATTTTGGTAGCCGATTAAGGTTTCGGCGTTTCCTCACCCAGCAATTCCAGCAGTTCGCGTTCCAGCAATGCTTCGTCACCGAGGTTGAGCTCCACAAGTCGTCGCAGATGCGTCGCGCTGTCGAGATCCAGGTGCACGCAAACAAAACCAATGTGGTCATCCTCGACATGTGCCACGCTGACTTCCATAGCTATCACCGTATTATCGTCGGATAACGAAGACGAGAGGTCAAAGTGTTGCTGGGGTTCACCGGACCAGTCGGCCGGCCGGGTGACCAGGGCGCCATGCAGACTGATGTCTACCAGGTCACAATCCCAGTGTGCGCCGTTCGCGTCGCTTAAGCGGGTTTGTGCTACAAACGGAATACGTGTGAAGCGACGTTGTTCATTTGGGGACGATTGACTCATTACGACCATCCAGAGGCGCGAAGCGCGTTGTCTACACTTTATTCATAATAGAACTGCATTTTAATGTTGCCAATCTGGATCAAATCGCCATCGTCCAGTTTGCGACTGTCTTCACCAATTTCCTGGTCGCCGATTTGCGGAACGACCGTTCCTTCCAGGTGGGAAATGAAATAACCGTCGTTTCGACGCGCAATTACCGCGGTGGCGACCCCGGGTTTGCCCAGATTGGTAATAGATCGGCTCAGACTCAGGGTTTTACCCAGGTTCTGCCCACTTAGGATCTGTAGCCAGGCCGTGCGTAGACCGTCACCCGCTTCGATTTCTTCCGCGATGTCTTCGCTAGCGGCGGTGTTTACCGCATCGGTCGCTTCTGATACCGGTGCTTCAGAGGGCTCTTCAGCCTGCGCCAGCGTCGCCGCGGCATCGAAGGCGTAACTCAGGGTGTGTTTGCCAATGCGGATCAGGTCACCATCCTTGAGGACGTGCTCGGTAATGCGATCTTGGTTAACGAACGTGCCTGTTTCACTGCCCAGATCGCGCAGGATTGATTTATGGTCGACGGAGGTTTCGATCTCGGCGTGTCGGGGTTCCAGGGCCAGGCTATCAATGTGGATCGTGCATTCCGGCGATTGACCCACCAGCATTTTCCCCTGTAACACGGGAAACATCTTTAACACGCGGCCTTTGAAGGTGAGAGTAAGCTTGGACACCGATACTTCCGAAAAAATCCTGAATTATCTGAGGATTATAGACTGAATTTAATGCGGCTGTACAACTTCACAGTTGGCCGCGTTAGGCGAAGTTTACTTGAGCAGGGCGCGTGGGGCCCACTGTTTTTCGACGCGTACGGTTTTCACCGCGTTTTTGGTCGTGTGGACGATTTCCAGCGGATAAGCTTCCAGCATCAAGCTGGTGCCCGGATCCGGGATGTCCTCCAAGTATTCGAGGATACGGCCATTGAGCGTTTTGGGTCCCTCAGCGGGCAGTTCCCACTCCAGGGCGCGGTTAAGATCCCGAATAGTGATACTGCCGTCGATGAGAAAGCTGCCGTCTTCCTGGCGGTGCACGTCCTTGATCGTATCGGCCGGATCGGTAGTGAACTCGCCGACAATTTCTTCAAGGATGTCTTCCAGTGTGACCAGGCCCTGGATATCACCGTACTCGTCCACGACCAGGCCGATACGGCTTTTTTCACGTTGAAAATTCAACAACTGCTGGTTTAGCGGTGTGCCTTCGGGAACAAAGTAGGTTTCCCGAATCAACGCCTTGAGCGCCGATTTATCCGAATCCGGCTGGTCAAACAAACGGATAGCGCCGCGCAGGTGTACAAATCCCAGCACGTGATCGATATCACCTTCGTACACCGGCAGGCGCGTGTGGGTACTGGTGGCAATCTGTTCCGTTATCTGTGACCAGTCGTCAGCGAAATCAATCCCGGCGATTTCATTGCGCGGCACCATGATATCTTCGACGGTGGCTTTCTCGAGGTCGAGAATGCTCACCAACATCTTCTGGTGGCGCTGTGGGATCAGGGCACCGGCTTCGTTCACGACGATGCGTAGCTCCTCGCTGCTGAGGCTATGGGCACTTTGATCCTCGACAGAGATGCGCAACAATTTAAACAGGCCACGAGTAATCAGGTTGACCAGCCAGACCACGGGCCAGAGTATACGCAGCAGCGGACCCAGAATCATCGCCGCGGGAAATGCCAGGCGTTCCGGATGCAGTGCGGCCACTGTTTTGGGTGTGACTTCGGCAAAAATCAGCAGCACCAAAGTCAACACACCGCCGGCGATGGCTACGGCAGCATTCCCGCCCAGTCGGTAGCCGATCTCACCGGCCACCAGGGCGGCGAGTACGTTAACAAAATTGTTGCCCAGCAGAATAATTCCAATCAGGCGCTCCGGCTTCTGCAGCAGGCGTTGGGCCTGCGCTGCACCCCGACGCTTGGTTTTGGCCAGATGGCGCAACCGGTAGCGATTGAGGGTCATGAGGCCGGTTTCCGATCCGGAGAAGAATCCGGACAGGACGATTAGCACTACCAGTAAGGTAGCCAGAATACTGAGGGGTAACTCACTCACGGTTTGGCGAAACGGTACAGGGTGGGGGCGTCAGCGCTAACGCTGTATGACAAGTTCAATGACGAACTTGCTGCCAAAATAGGCCAGCATGAGAAACACGAAGCCGCTGATGGTCCAGCGGATCGCAGTACGGCCGCGCCAGCCAAATTGCCAGCGACCGAATAACAGGGTGCCGAAAAGTCCCCAGGCGATAATGGAGAGAACGGTTTTATGCACCAGGTGTTGTGCAAAAAGGTCGTCGACGAATACGGCGCCGGTAATTAATCCCAGGCTCAACAGAGCAAAACCGCTGCCAATCATCTGAAACAGCAACCGCTCCATGGTTTGCAATGGGGGCAGCATGCGAATGAAACCGCCTGGGTGGCGGTTATGTAAATGCGATTCTTGCACGGCTAGCAGAATTGCCTGCACGGCTGCGATACTCAAGACACTGTACGCGGAAATTGACAAAAGGATATGCGCTTCAAGGCCGGCTGGCATATTTGCAGGTAGGTATACATGTTGTCCACCGACCGTACGCAGCATTACCGCCAGGGCGCTAAGTGGAAGAATCAGGATGGCAAGGTTTTCCACCGGCGCGCGCAGCGAAAAAAGCAGCAGAAACAGGGCCACTAACCAGCTAATAAACGAAAGCACACTGAAGAAACTGACATCAACACCGTTAACATGGAATAGTGTCGGGTACAGCGTGATGGCGTGCAACGCCACCGCAACCAGACCCGGAACCAGGATCAGCGGCTTGGAGGCGAGTCCTGCTGGCGCCCGGCCGGCAAGCCGCAAGCTGAGCAGGGCGGCGGTGGCGATGTAGAGGATCGCGGCCGTTAAACCGGTCAGAAACATGTTATTTGTTGATTTCCACTTCGCCTCATCGCCCTACATGATTGCACAAGCCGGGCTGAGACTCCAAATTCGTCTGTTTCCGCGGGGTTATAGGCTCTCGGGCAGGATTCGCGGATCGGGCTGTCGCCGAACGCATGACTTGTGACATTCCTATCATTTTGATTTACTTAGCAGTGGCACTATTTTGAGTCGCCCATTGGCACCCGCGTATCACTTTGCTGGTTCTCTGCTGCCGCCGGGATGATGGCGTTCACACTCATGTTTACATGAACGGTAACAGGACGAGAATCAACAATCATGGAGCTTCGGGTATTGGGTTGCAGTGGTGGCGTTGGCGTTGGCCTGCGCACGACCACCTTGATGCTGGACCATGATTTGCTCGTGGATGCCGGCACGGGTGTAGGTGACCTGACCATTGATGAGATGGCCAATTTGCGGCACATCTTCATCACCCATTCCCATCTTGATCATATTGCCAGTATTCCCTTACTGGTTGACACGATTTTTGATCGTATCCAGGAGCCGATCGTGGTGCATGGCCAGCAGGCGACGTTGGATGCGTTACGCAATCACGTTTTTAATAATGTTATTTGGCCGGATTTTGCCCGTTTGCCTGACCCGAAACACCCGGCATTGCGCTATGCGCCTATGGCCCCGGGTGATGTTTTTGAAGACGCGGGTCGCAGCATCGAGATGGTGGACGTTAATCATATTGTGCCCGCCGTCGGCTATGTGGTTGCGTCAGACACGGGAACGTTTGCCTTTAGCGGTGACACGCGCACTAACGACCGTTTTTGGGCGCGGCTTAACAAACGTGCTCGTTTGGATCTGTTGCTGGTGGAATGTGCGTTTGCCAATAAAGATCAGGATCTGGGCCGGCGTGCCGGTCACTATTGCCCGGATACGCTGGCAGCGGATCTCAACAAGTTAAGCCACAAGCCTGAGATTTTCATCAGTCACAATAAGCCCGGCGAAGAAGAGCTAATTTTCAGCGAGTGCCAGGCGGTGGTCACCGATCGCGTTGTGCAGCGACTCACCGGTGGCATGCGATTCACGCTATAATCCTCGCTTCCATTCAGCAACGAATTTTTTTGGGTTTCTATGTTTGACGGACTTTCCGAACGCCTCGGCAAGACGGTGCGCAATCTGCGTGGCGTTGGTCGTCTGAGCGATGAAAACATCAAGGACACGCTACGCGAAGTGCGTATGGCTTTACTGGAGGCCGATGTGGCGCTGCCGGTCGTGAAACAATTTGTCGAGGATGTTAAACAGCGTGCCCTCGGCGAGGAAGTCCACAAGCGCCTGACCCCGGGGCAGGCGCTGATCAAAATCGTCAACGATGAACTGGTCACGCTCATGGGCGCGGCCAACGACGAACTGGATCTCAGTACGACACCACCGGCGGTGATACTCATGGCCGGCCTGCAAGGTTCGGGTAAAACCACCACCGTAGCCAAACTGGCGCGCTGGCTGAAAGAGCAGCGCAAGTCCGTCAGTGTGGTAAGTGCCGACGTGTATCGCCCCGCCGCCATAGAGCAGCTCAAGACGCTTGCCGCCGAAGTCGGTGTCGATTTTGTACCCAGCCATGCGGGCGAGGATCCGGTGGCAATTGCGGAAAATGGCTTGCGTCACGCCCGCGTTCAGCACAGCGATGTGCTACTGGTGGATACTGCGGGTCGATTGCATATCGATGCCGAGATGATGGCCGAAATCCAGCGTTTGCACGCCGCCCTGAATCCCATTGAAACCCTGTTCGTTGTCGACAGCATGACCGGCCAGGACGCCGCCAACACCGCCAAGGCGTTTGGCGATGCGTTGCCGCTGACCGGAGTCGTGCTTACTAAAACAGACGGTGACGCACGCGGCGGTGCCGCCTTGTCGGTGCGCAGCGTGACCGGCAAGCCCATAAAGTTTCTCGGCGTCGGTGAGAAAACCACCGCGCTGGAACCTTTTCACCCGGATCGCGTAGCGTCACGTATATTGGGTATGGGTGACGTGATGAGCCTGGTGGAAGAGGCCAGCCGCACCATCGACGTCGACGAAGCCCAGGCCCTGGCGAGCAAGCTAAAAAAAGGCAAGGGATTCGATCTGGAAGATTTTCGTACCCAACTGCAGCAGATGACCAAGATGGGCGGTGTCGCCGGGTTGTTGGACAAATTACCGGGCATGGGGGCTTTACCGCAGGGCGTCAAGGGTCAGGTCAATGACGGCGAGTTTGGTCGATTGGAAGCCATTATCAACTCTATGACTCCGCTGGAGCGTCGCAAACCCGCGCTAATCAAGGGTTCGCGCAAGCGGCGTATTGCGCAGGGTTCGGGCACTCAGGTGCAGGATGTAAACCGCCTGCTCAAGCAATTTACCCAGATGCAGAAAATGATGAAGAAAATGAGCAAGGGCGGGATGCAGAAAATGATGCGTGGTCTGGGCGGTCGTATGCCGCCCGGATTCACCTGAATGTGAATTAGCTCGCTTCAGCGCTTCACTTTGCGGCCAGATTGAGTAGAATACGCGGTTTTCCGGCCGCATGGCTTTATACGGCGGCCGATTTCGAAAACCGAATTTTACTGAATTTAGAGAACAGAGACGCCATGGTCACCATTCGCCTTTCACGCGGCGGCGCGAAAAAACGCCCCTTCTATCATATTGTGGTTACCGACAGCCGAAACCGGCGCGACGGACGCTATATCGAACGCCTGGGTTTCTTCAATCCCCTGGCCAAGGGCGGCGAGACCCGCCTGAACATCGCGCGCGAGCGTATCGATTACTGGCTGGGTCAGGGCGCCAAAGCTTCCGAGCGGGTCAGTAAATTGCTCAAAGAAAAGGCGGCCTAGTTTTACCGGGTGAAAACCGTGCTCCAGCACCGTTTTCACCCCGCCTGCTGATTCCGTCCTGCCCGTCCGTATTCCTTCGTGACGGTTAAACAACACAATCCTTATCCACGGACGCATTGCCGTTTGCCGATCGGCGCGAGTCAGCGAATGCCCGTCGAGCTGCTCGGGGCGCTTCCCAGGCAATCGGTATGAGTATCAACACACTGGCGGACATCGAAATGGGGCGCATTGTCGCTCTGTTTGGCGTGCGGGGTTGGGTTAAGGTCCAGTCGCATACCGAACCGCGCGAAAATCTGCTCAATTACCGGCCTTGGCAGCTGTGTCAGCATGACACCTGCCGATCCTTTACGGTGACCGAGTGCCAGCGGCATGGCAAGGGGTTGGTGGCCAAGCTGGAAGGTATTGAGGACAGAGATGCCGCGGCAAAGCTAGTGGGCGCCCGTATCCTGGTACCGCGCGCGCAGCTTCCTGATGCCGGTGCGGGCGAATTCTATTGGACCGACCTGCTGGGCCTGCAGGTGGTCTCGCTTGAGGGTGAGGTGTTGGGGTGTGTTGACCACCTTTTGGCAACCGGTGCCAACGACGTGCTGGTGGTGCGCGATGCTGCTGGCCACGAGCGTTTGATCCCTTTTATTCCCGACCAAGTAGTGCGTAATGTCGATCTTTCCGAGGGCCGTATCGAGGTCGACTGGGATCCGGCGTTTTAAGTCCGCAGGTGTAGCGAGCGGAATTTCCTGGCCGTGATTAATTAATTACAGAGCACAAAAAGAGCACAGAGCAATTGTTTTTTAAACGATTTTTCTCTGTGCTCTCTTTGTCCTCTGTGGTTCAATGAATGTTTACACTGACGGCGCCACGAGTTCTTCGGACACGCCAGGACAGTTAATTTTAATTGCAGCGACTAACGTCAAAGGCCCTGTATGCAAATCCAGGTTGTTACCCTGTTTCCGGACATGTTTCAGGCAATCGCGGAGCATGGCATCACCGGGCGTGCGGTGAGCGGAGGCACCTTGCAACTGGAGTGCGTCAATCCGCGGGACTTTGCCTCCGACCGGCATCGGACGGTGGATGACCGCCCCTACGGCGGCGGCCCGGGGATGGTGATGCAGGTGGCGCCGCTACGCAGCGCTATTCATGCGGCGCGAGCGGCGTGCACTGTAGCCTGTCGGACGGCCTATTTGAGCCCTCAGGGGCAGAAGCTGGATCAGCAGGCCCTGCGCGAGCTTGCACGACGTGAGGGGCTGGTGTTGGTCTGTGGCCGCTACGAGGGGGTGGACGAGCGACTTCTGGCCACTGAAGTCGACGAGGAGTGGTCCATCGGTGATTACGTGCTCAGCGGTGGCGAATTAGCCGCAATGGTGCTGATTGACGGCATCACGCGCCTGCTACCGGGAGCGCTGGGACACGAGGACTCGGCGGAACTGGACTCATTTTCGGACGGATTGCTCGATTACCCGCATTTTACCCGACCTGAAGTGACTGACGGCCAGCGAGTGCCGGAGGTGTTGCTGAGCGGCGATCACGCCGCTATCGAGCGCTGGCGGCAAAAGCAGTCTCTCGGCCGGACCTGGTTGCGACGCCCGGATTTGCTGGCCCGGCTGATGCTCACTACAGAGCAAAAAAAACTCCTCGCCGAGTTTATCGCGGAGCGTGAAACCGGCTGATTTTCATGTATAATCCGCAACCCTTACGCGGGAGTGAAGTGATGAGTAACATAATTGATGAATTGGAATCCGAACAGCTAAAGGCCGAAGTGCCGCCGTTCGGTCCGGGCGATACTGTGGTCGTCCAGGTGAAGGTAAAAGAAGGCAGCCGTGAGCGCCTGCAGGCGTTTGAAGGCGTGGTGATAGCCAAGCGTAACCGCGGCCTGAACTCCTCCTTCACGGTACGTAAGGTGTCGCATGGGGAAGGGGTAGAACGCGTTTTTCAGACGCATAGCCCACTGGTGGACAGCATTGCGGTCAAACGTCGTGGGGCAGTGCGCCGTGCCAAGCTTTACTACCTGCGCGATCGCCAGGGTAAGTCGGCGCGTATCAAGGAAAAACTCTAGTCGTCTTTAAAGTCGCTCTGCAAAGGTCCACTTACCTTTGAGCAAGCGGATGGTGTCACATATAACGGGTAGTGCTCGAATGGGTGCTACCCGTTTTTTTATCCCCAGGAAGCGGTTGGTGTGTCGAGCAATCTGTAGACACCGCGCCAAAATGGCCGTGCTGTTGCTTGCCGGGTTGTTTTGTTTTGAGCTGGCGGCAGCTGGTTCGGCACCGCTGGAAGAAGTGCAGGGCTTGGCCGAGAGCGGTGCGCCCGGATTGGCGTTGCGCGTGCTGGACCGCTATCAACCCGATGCCGAAAAAGATCTCGCAGCCTGGATCGAATGGGAACGCCAGCGCGTCGCGATTTTGCGGCAAAAACAAGCCTGGAAGATCCTGGAGCAACGATTAACGGAATTACCGGCCGACTTACCCGACGAGTTCTTTACCTGGGCCGCAGGTCAGCGCGCCGAGGCTTTAGTGCAACTCGGTGACGGCAACCAGGCCCGCCAGGTATTACGCGGACTCATCTGGTCGCCATTTGAGGTTAGCCCGGAGCAACTCGCGACCTGGCGCCGGCTCGTCATTCGCAGTTTCATGAGCGATGCCGCCATGCAGGATGCCCGTACCGCGGCGGTACGATTTCGTCAGGACTATGGCGACGGCGAGATCGATGACATCCTGCTCCGTGCCCGTATCTTGTTAAGGAGTGATCGGCCTGCGGAAGCCGTGCAGATCCTCACAAAACACACTGACAAACCCGAGGCGGGTGCACTGTTATTGCTGGCGCAGCTTCGTGCCGGCAAGCGGACTCCAGGTAAGGTTCTCCAGGCGGCGCTGCGGCAGATGCGCGGTAAATGGGCGACGGAGGCGCTGACCCGCCGGCGATAGGGCGTCGCGTGCCAACGCGTTGGAGCAGGTACTGGTGCGCAGCAAGCAGAACCCGTTATCGGGTGATTTGTTCCATTTCACCGGGGATAACTTGTGGCAAGCGTATCTGGATTACGGGCTCTACCTGGGCAACAAGGCACAGTTTTTAATTGGTAACGATGAACCCTGGCTTAAAGCGGCGGACAAGGCGGGCAAGTCGACACCCGTTAAAGCACGTTCGTTTTACGCGGTGGTATTACACCGCGGCACCCGCGCAGAACACCGCACGGTAGCGGCCGAGTCGTTGCGAAAAACCCTGCAAAAAGACGATCACGGTGGCGTGTTGCTCAGTAAGCTGTTTCTGGATTCGAGCTACTATACCGATGTTGCCGCCATTCCCTTGTCCATTCGCCACGCGCTGGTTGATTTCGCACTGTCTGAATCCCGCATAGCCGATGCGTCGCAGCTGATGGCCACGATGCAGGAACCCCCGCCCGGCGCAGATAATTTCATGTGGCACCTGCGTCGGGCACGCATTCTCGTAATGGGCGGCCAGCCGCAACAGGGATCCGCTGCGCTGGTGGCCCTGCTTGAGAGTGAACAGGCACTGGACAAGGAGCAATTGGATCGCTTGATGCAGGTGGTATTTGATTTACAAACTGTCGGTGATCACGAAGAAGCGATCCAACTTTTCGAAACCGTATTTGCGCATAGCGAGGATGATCAACTGCGTCGAGAAGTTGTTTACTGGATGGCGGATTCACGCAAAGCGCAAGGCAAGTACGACGAAGCCGCGCGACTTTACTTAAAATCGGCAAACTTACTGGATCCGCAGGCCGGTGATCCATGGGCACAAACTGCCCGCTATCAGGCCGCCGAGGCGCTCGCTAAGGCAGGTTTAAAAACGGATGCAGGAGAATTGTTCACGCAGTTGTTACGGGTCACCAAGGATCCCGGCAGGCGCGCCGTACTAAATCGCGAATTACAGCGCTTACGACTGAGTAGCGCGTCGTCTTCGCAGTAATGCAAAAGTTCTCCAGCGCAGGCGGTACCCATTGCACTATCAATTAAGGCTTGTGTGCAGTTCCCGGGGTAATTGAGGCGAGAAATTAATTCTCTCGGCATGCCCGACTCGCTTGTAAACTCCCTACGAGTGTACGCACAATAGTTCAACCCACAGCCCCAATTTTCGCCGCAAGAGCTTGAGCATGAACAATTGGAACAACAACAGCTATTCGGCCGTTCTGGATTCGCCGCTTGGAAAGCTTGGTATCCGCATGGAGGAGCTTACGATCGTCGGGATAGACATGTTGTCTGGTGTTTCAATGCCGC
>CAMYNG010000008.1:130677-153731 GCA_947259765.1 uncultured Ectothiorhodospiraceae bacterium | reverse complement strand
GCTAAAAAAACGCTAATTCTCGTGGTGTTATATACACACGTTGACAAGGTTTCAAGCGCCGTCATCTATTATGGCCCTCAGTAACAGGCCTTTTTACCCATATCGGTTGATGATTCCCAAACTTGAGTCAACACTGTTGTGGAGCACACAATGCGTACATGCGTGATTTGGCGTCACAAAAAGGTCGGCGCCCATACGGGTAGAGAAGGCAAGGCAAATTTGTTCGGCCGCGGGGAAAAACGCTGGGAGAATGGAGACTGGCATTCGCCAGCACGACAGACTACGTTGGGTCAGTTACGGACGATTTCGCCTGACTTGCCCGCCAAGTCGTTAGCGCCAACAAAACTGATGCTATAGCTGGTCGCAATGTTCCCGGTGGACCCGAAAGTCACGTTGAAATCGCAATTGGCGGTTCCGGCTACGATGGCTGCCGGCAGCGTGTACATGCTATCACTATTGAGTTCCAGTTGTGCGGCACCATTACCGTCGAAGTAGCGGTTATTGGTCAGGAAAAATTCTTCCAGTGCCACCTGAATGGCTTGGGCGCCATGTGAGCATTCGGCCAGGCGGGCGGTGGCAATATAGTTGTTGTAGGCTGGTACTGCAATCGCAGTTATGATCGCCAGAACCGCAATCACGACCATTAATTCGATAAGAGTGAAACCGGTGTATAGAGAGTTCTTCATTTCGATTTTTCCTCAACTAGAACAAGCCATTCGGTGCTGCAGCGTGCGGTCGTTGCGCTGTCTCAATACTGTAGACGCTGTTAGTACGAATTATTTGCTGTTCATAGAACCTAAGCGAACCCAATTCAAAATCGTAAATTTATGACTGCGTTACGCTTTAGTTTAAACTACATGCTTAGCGCCGCGCTCAATTAAATACTGGCCTCCCGAAACGGGAGGCCAGTTCAGCAAAATTCCTAAATCCTGTTGTGCTCTGGAACTATTCCCAGAGAACGTTTACGGAATCCGCCGCGATTTCGCTACCTACCGGGCCGTACGCAGGCAGGTCAAGCGTGATGCCACCGCCCGCGGGTCCCTGTACGCCATCCCAGGCAACGCCGACAACACCCGTAGCCGCAACGCCAGCGCCTGCAGCATAGGCCGGGGTGATACCATCAGGAGCGTAATTGACCTCGACTAAAACCGCGTTTGCGCCCGTGCGTTTGCCATTAAGGAAATCAACAACCATTTGTGCCGTTGTTGCGTCCGTGTTGGGGTCCGTAGGGTCAGAGCGGAAGAAATCCGGATTCATATTCGGATTGAATTCCACCGATGCGGTAGCTTTGGCAATCTCGGCCTTAATTTCACGTCGCGCCTCGTCGTAGTGATCAATTACTTTTGCCTTACGCGCGTTCTGAATGTAGTTGTTATATGCCGGAATCGCGATTGCGGCCAGGATGCCGATGATCGCGACCACAATCATCAATTCAATAAGGGTAAAACCCTGTGCTTTCTTCGTCATCATCATCATTGCTCCGTTATTAAAGGTTCTAGACCTCAGTTAAAAATCAATTCTTCAAGCTTGCGCCGTGTTCAGTCGCGCATTCCGTGGACATCCCTTGTTATCCTCGCCGCTTCCCGACACACATGGAACTTCCATGATCATCGGCGTTGAAGGCGAAAACTTGAAGTCGTTGTGGACAACTAGTTTGCATTTGCTGTGCCAACTTGAGACGCGGATCACGTTTTTGTTAGAGGTTTTTTGAACAAGTCGATGTTAACTCTAAGTTTTTTCGGCATCTGCTTTCGCAAACTGCATCACAAAAACAAGCCGAAACCCGCTTAAAACGCAACCGCTTCGGTGTTCCTGACATGCATTTTTAGCACTGGTCGCTACTCATGTCGGTCACAAACTGACAAAATTTGTCACTTGGAGCGGGGAAATTGCTCCGCTCGACTGGATACAATCGTGAAATTACTCGATTTTCTCAGTTTAAGCTATTGATTGACCGGTATATTCATTGGCGAATTTGATCTATTATTTACGTTCCGGATGGTGGATTTGTAGTCTGGGAGCCCGATTGGAGGGAACGATTGCCCTGCGATTGTTGTCAACAGCCACCGGCAATTCGAACATAATCAAACGAATATAAACGGCCTGTAAAGAAATCAGAAGTTTCCTTAACACATGCTTCCGCAACTGACATGGACTCGTGACGAATGGCGCGGCAGGCTTGCTGCGCTGCCGCTGCAGTCCTGGCTGGCGCGTGCGCCCAAGTGGATCAGCATAGTGTTGATCCTGGCATTGACGGCGTTGGCGGCCGACCTGACCTGGCTGGTTCTCACGCCGGCGCCAAAAACCGCCGTTACCAGCACAGCTCCTCGCCCGGCACCGGCTGCCCGCCGGGCGCCGGAGGCGCGCTTTCGTGATGTTGCGAACCTGCATCTGTTTGGCACCGCGCCAGTAGGCGTCAAGAAGGGCGCTGCGCAGGCCAATATTCAGGAAACCCGTCTGCGGCTGACGCTGCGCGGAGTATTGGCGTCCGACGATCCCGATACCTCCTACGCCATAATCGCCGACGAGAAAAAGAGTGAAGACTATTTCCAGACCGGCGACACCCTGCCCGGCGGTGCGCAGTTACACGCCATCCACGCGGATCGCGTAATTCTCGAACGGGGCGGCAAATTGGAAAAACTCATGTTACCCAAGGAGCGGCTTAAGGCCGCCAGCGCCAGTTCCCTGCAGAGCCGTCCAGTTCGCTCGCGCAGCCGGCCTGAAAGCAGTAGTGGCGGCTCCGGTGGTATCAAGCAGGTGTTTAGTGATCTTAAGTCCAACCCGCAGCAATTCTGGAAGAATACGCGTATTGAACCCGTTATGGGTAAGGACGGCGCGATTCAAGGTTACAAGATCAACCTGAAAGACAAAGCCCTGATGCGCACGCTGGGTGTGCGGCCCACCGACGTAATTACCTCTGTTAACGGTATGCCGCTTAACGATCCCTCGTCGCTGTTTCAATTACAGGACTTACTCAAGGAACTTCAGCCATTCTCCGTTACCCTGATGCGGAATGGCCAGGAACAGACTCTGGATGTACAACCCTGATGCAAGCAAATCATAGACATTCTTTCGAATTCAAATCGCTGGTTCTCCCACCGCAGGCACCTTTGGCGATCAACGGGTTGCCCAAAGTAATAATGTTGGTGGTTGTACTAATTCTCGCGCTCGGCATCGCGGCGCCGGCAGCAGCTGAAAACGGTAAGGAGTCTCAACACACCCTGAATATCAAAGACGCTGAGATCACCACGGTCATCGAAGCGGTCTCGCGCATGACCGGCAAGAATTTCATCATCGACCCGCGGGTTAAGGGCAAGGTAACCATCATCTCCAACAGCCCGATGAAGAGTGAAGAGATCTACCAAGTGTTTTTGTCCGTACTCAAGGTGCACGGTTTCGCGGCGGTACCGGGAGACAATGTGACGAAAATTATTCCTGAGGTGGGTGCCAAGCAGGACGCGGTTGAGGTGATCAACGGTAGCAGACGCAGCCAGGGCGATGAGTTTGTCACCCGCGTGGTGGAAGTGAAATACGTCGACGCGGCTCAATTGGTGCCGATCCTGCGACCGCTGGTCCCCCAACGTGGTCACCTGGCGGCCTATCCCGCGTCGAATATGCTGGTCGTGTCCGACAGCGCTGCCAATATCCGTCGGCTGGTTAAAATAATCAGCCGCATTGATCAGTCTTCCAGTGATGAGCTGGAGGTTATTACACTCGAATCCGCCAGTGCCACGGAAGTCGTCCGCATCCTTGACCAGTTGGAAAAGAAAGACGCCAAGGGAAAGGGCGCGTCGCGAGTTAAGATCATCGCGGATGAGCGCACCAATAGTATTTTGCTCAGTGGCGATAAGGCGTCCCGACTGCGTCTACGCGCAGTGATCGCACATCTTGATACAACAACCGATGTCGGTGCTGCCACGCATGTGATTTATCTGAAAAACGCCAATGCAAAAGATCTGGTGCCGGTGCTGACCGGTGTAACGCAAAACATCGTTGCAGCGGGTAAGCGCACCACCGCCCGGGGCGGCACCGCAACCGCCGCAATCAAGGGGCCTACGGATATTTTTATTCAGGCGGATGAGACCACCAATGCACTGGTGATCAACGCACCGCCCGATGTTTTCCGCGCCTTGCGCGTTGTTGTTCAGCGGCTGGATATTCGCCGCGCACAAGTGCTGGTTGAGGCGATAATCGCCGAGGTGACCAACGAGTTCCGGCGCGAGTTGGGCGTACAATGGGCAGTCGACGGCAGTGGTGGCGGTAATGCGGTGGGTCTGATCAACTTTTCCCTGAGTACGCCCATCACATCGCTGCTGGGTGGTCTGGAGAACCCGCCGGCGATTACCGGTATCGGTGCTGCAGTCGGTGATCTGGATGGCAGCACGCGGTTTGCAGCGCTAATCACCGCACTCGCCAACGATGCCGATACCAATCTTCTTTCCACGCCGAACATTTTGATGCTGGATAACGAAGAGGCAGAGTTGGTGGTGGGTCAGAACGTACCGTTTGTTACTGGATCATTTAGTGGTACCGGCGGTGGCAGCACGCCGGCCAATCCATTCCAGACCATCGAACGTCAGGATGTCGGTCTGACCCTGAAGCTCAAACCGCAAATCAACGAAGGCGACGCCATTAAACTGGACGTGGAACAGGAACAATCCACGGTCAGTGACAGTACCGCCGGGGTGGACATCATCACCAATAAGCGTTCCATCAAAACCAGCGTTATGGTGGATGATGACCAGATGGTGGTGCTCGGTGGCCTGATCCGGGATGAGTTGCGCCAGGCCGAACAGAAGGTGCCCGGGTTGGGCGATATCCCTGTGATCGGGGCGTTGTTTCGCTCGCAACGAACCCAAAAAGTGAAAACCAACCTGATGATTTTCCTGCATCCTGTGATTGTTAAGACACCGGAACTGCAGGCGGTAATTGCGACAGAAAAATATACTTTTCTACGTGATAAGGAACTGGAACTGCGCGAGAAGGGTGTCAACCTGATGAAGGACGAAGTCTCACCCTTGCTGCCGGAAGTCAAAGGTTATTTACGCCTTCCTCCCAGCTATGAGTCGGTAGCCGGTGGCAACACCATGCCGCGGAAAAACGGTGGTGGTCTGGCGATGCCCCCCATCGAGGCCCCACCCCTTGAGTAGCGTGTTAACACCGGCATCGGTTTCCAGCCATGCCTTGCCGTTTACCTACGCCAAACGGCATGGGGTTTTGGTCTCCAAGGACAAGGGCCACGCGCTGGAAATAACGCACCGGCGTGACGTGACGCCGTTGTCGCTAGTCGAGTTGCGCCGACATTTTGGCTTGCCGTTGGATTTGCTGGTGGTTGAGAACGAAGAGTTCGATCGCCTGTTGCAGCAGGCCTACGAATCCGACGGCGACCAGACCCGGCAGGCCATGGAAGGACTCGGTGAGGAGCTGGACCTGTCCAGTATCGCCGACGAGTTGTCCGAGCCGGAGGATCTGCTCGAAACCCAGGACGACGCGCCCATTATCCGGCTCATCAATGCCTTGCTGACCCAGGCGGTCAAGGAAGAGGCCTCGGATATCCATATTGAACCCTATGAAAATCGCTTGCAGGTACGCATGCGGGTCGATGGTGTCATGCGTGAAATATTGCAGCCGCAACGCGTGTTGGCGCCGCTGATTGTCTCCCGTATCAAGGTCATGGCGCGGCTGGATATCGCCGAGAAACGTCTGCCACAGGACGGTCGGATTTCCTTGCGCGTTGCAGGCCGCGCGGTTGATGTGCGTGTTTCAACCCTGCCGAGTGGCCAGGGCGAGCGCGTGGTTATGCGACTGCTGGACAAGCAGGCCGGTCGCCTGGACCTTTTTCAGTTGGGTATGGCGGTGGACGCGCAAATGGGCGTGGACAAGTTGATTCACCAGCCGCACGGCATTGTACTGGTTACCGGTCCAACCGGTTCCGGTAAAACGACCACGCTGTATGCAGGCTTGGAACGTCTTAACGACAACAGCCGCAACATTATGACGGTCGAAGATCCTATCGAGTATTACATCGACGGCATCAGTCAGACGCAGGTCAATACCAAGGTCGATATGAGTTTTGCACGCGGTCTGCGCGCCATCCTGCGTCAGGACCCGGATGTGGTCATGGTCGGTGAGATCCGCGATCTGGAAACCGCGCAGATCGCCGTACAGGCGAGTCTTACCGGTCACTTGGTATTTTCCACCTTGCATACCAATACCGCAATCGGTGCGGTTACCCGTCTGCGTGACATGGGCGTGGAGCCTTTCCTGCTCTCGTCCAGTTTAATTGGTGTGCTTGCGCAGCGCCTCGTGCGTACGTTATGCGACGAATGCAAACGCCCGCACGCCCCGGATGCGGCGGAATGTGCGGTACTGGGAATTGACACCGCACAACCTCCGATGATTTACGAGGCTGTCGGCTGTGAACGCTGCAATAAAACCGGATACCGAGGACGTAGCGGCATCTATGAGTTGGTCACCCTCGACGACGAACTGCGTACTATGATCCACGACGGTTCCAGTGAACAGGAGCTCGAACACCACGCACGGAAAATAGCACCGGGTATCCGTCACGACGGTATTCGCCGCGTACTTGAAGGGCAGACAACCCTGGAAGAGGTCTTGCGGGTCACCAGCGAAAGCTAGCGCTTTCAGTGACGAGGTACGAGTAACGAGTAACAGGGAAACACTAAGCAGTGATCTGAGACAGGTCTGACGACAAACCTCAAATTGTTTGTCTCAATCATTGTTATTAGCGGTTGTACTTCTATATTCTGATTCCATGCCTGTAACAACACACGTGAATTCACGTCCCCAACACGCCTGGACGAATGCGCATGACTGTTTGTCCTCGTTCCTCGTCACTCGGGCCTGATCTAAATGAGTGCCTTAGATTTTTCGTCTCAATCATTGTTATTCGCGGACGCACTTCTATATTCTGATTCCATGCCTGTAACAACAAATCTGTATTCACGTCGCCAGCATGCCCGGACGAACGCGCATGACTGTTTGTCCTCGTTCCTCGTTCCTCGTCACTCGGACCTGATTTAAATGGGTGCCTTTGAATATCAGGCCTATGACGGCAAGGGTCGCGAAAAGAAGGGTGTGCTGGAGGGCGACTCGCCGCGGCAGATCCGTCAGCAGTTGCGTGAACAGGGATTGCTGCCGGTTTCGGTTGATCCGGTTGCAGAGCGTGAGTCCGGTAAGGCACGCGGGATGCAGATCCGGCGCGGCATTAGCCCGTCAGATCTTGCACTGGTAACTCGTCAGTGGGCGACACTCGCACGGGCGGGTCTGCCGCTGGACGAAGCCACTGCGACTGTGGCGCGGCAAACCGAAAAGCCGCGTCTCAAACGGCTGGTGCTGGGCGTGCGCGCCAAGATTGTTGAGGGCCATACCATGGCGGAAGGCCTGCGTGAGTTTCCGCATGTCTTCCCAGAGTTGTATCGCTCTACGGTCGCTGCCGGTGAGCAGTCGGGTCACCTTGATACTGTATTGGAGCGGTTGGCGGATTACACCGAAGCGCGCCAGCAACTGCATTCACGAATTCAACTGGCGCTGTTTTATCCGCTTATTCTCAGCATAATGGCGGTGCTGGTGGTAGTTGGCTTGTTGACATACGTTGTGCCCGAAGTGGTCAAGGTGTTTGAAGGGACAGGTCAGGAACTACCCTGGTTGACCCACGCATTGATCGCCAGCAGTGATTTTATGCGTTCGAATATCGGTTGGTTAGCCATTCTCGTCGTAGCGACGGTGGTGGGCTTCCGCTACCTGATGCGCCAACCCGGGCCACGCGAACAGATGCACCGCTCCCTGTTACGCATTCCAGTAGTCGGCCGCTTGGCGCGTGGATCAAATACGGCACAGTTCGCCCGTACCCTGAGTATCCTCGTCGCCAGTGGTGTACCGGTGCTGGAGGCCTTGCGAATTGCAGGTCAGGTCATGAGTAACATTCCCATGCGCAAGGCGGCACTTGATGCCTCTCTGCGGGTGCGTGAGGGTGCCAGCCTGGCGGGTTCCTTGGAACAAAGTGGTTATTTCTCACCGATGGTGATCAATCTTATCGCCAGTGGCGAGGTTTCCGGCAACCTGGAACAGATGCTGGAGCGCGCGGCCATCAATCAGGAGCGCGAGCTGGAAACCGCCATCGCCCGGCTCATGGGGCTGATGGAACCGCTACTGATCCTCGTGATGGGGTTTGTCGTGTTGATCATCGTGCTCGCCATACTCCTGCCTATTTTTGATTTAAATCAGCTGGTTAGTTAATAAATATGCTCTTGGGCTAGTTCTTCGGGGGCGTTTTCCGGCAGACAGATTGTGACGCGGTTGACGTTTTGCCGACACGTGGCTGTGTTTAGATTACCTTTTGGGGAAATGGAACCCTTGAAAATTCCAATTTGTTCAATAGAAGTAGATTGAAGTAGCAGGAGATGGTGGACAAGATGTTATTGCAACGATTCGAGTTAAAACGGCTTTTTCTTACCAGTGTGCTCGCGGTTGGTTTGAGCGCATGTGGTGGTGGTGACGGCGATGGTGACGGCGGCAATGTTGGAGGCGGGCCGTCGGCGCTCACGGTAAACATTCCTGCGGTTCCCCTGGCCCTTGTTGAAGCGAATGCGGATGCTGTAGCCGGTGAGGCTTTTGCAACCGCAACTGACGGCGGCGCGGTCCCCCCGGTGACGTTCAGTGCCTCCGGCAGTGCTTCACAGGCTCAGGTCTGGAGTCCTGTTCGTGCAGCCGACTTTGGATTGCAAAAATTCAAGTCTGCGCGGCCAGCCGGGAGTGAATTCGTTGCCAACAGCGGGCCCGTCGCCAACGTCGTACAGCAGTGTTCCGGCGGCGGTCAGGTGGACGTGATTGATAACGGCTCCTCGGGAAGTTTGTCGTTCGCCAGCTGTATTGAGGGTGGAACCGTAATTAACGGTGTCGTACTGGTGTCGAATATTGTTGATAATGCGCCTACTCAAACCAGTGTAACGATGGTTTTTCAGGGCTTCAGCATCACAGAGGGTCCGAACTTCATCGCAGTCCAGGGCGATATCAGCATGTCGGAGACAACGGTTGCCGGCGTGACCACGTCAACAGTTTCCGGGAGCAACTTTGCTTCGCAATTTAACAGCGAGGGTTTCCGCTTAACCAACTACAATATCAGCAACGTGTACGATCCCGGTCCACCGGCCATGTATACGGATTCGGCTAATTTCACCTATGCCAGCACCAGCCTGGGTGGGCAGGTGACGGTGCAAACGTTGGAGGACTTTGTCACTGACGCGGGTGATCAGTACCCCTCTTCCGGGCAGGCGTTGGCAACCGGATCCAACGGTAGTAAATGTCGGTTGACCGTGGTTAATAACGTAAACGTCACGCTGGAAGTCGATGCCGATGGTGACGGTGTTTATGAAACCACAATCGATACGACCTGGGCCGCGATAGACGCCGCGAGTTAAACCAGATCCAGTCTGATCGTTATAAATGCGCGGGGCCCTGGGCCCCGCGTTTTTTTTTGCGCCGAATTGCCGGCGAGCGTGGCACTTCCGCGGGGCTTGCGGGTCAAACCGGGCAACCTGGTATATGCGCCTGACAGGTGGACGACAGGCACCCAGGGTACCTGTCCGTTGCGTCACAGATGCGGAGTCCCGGGCTGGTTTTGCCGGCCAAGGGCGCGTAAGCTCATGAGTGGTTGAGAGTTTTCTATATTAAACGAGGATTGAAAGGGCTATGAAACGTTTTTCAATGGCACGCTTGACTGCCGGTTTTACCTTAATCGAAGTTATGGTGGTAGTCGTGATTCTGGGTATTCTGGCTGCGGTGGTGGTGCCAAAAATCATGGATAACCCGGAAAAGGCGCGGATCACCAAGGCCAAGCAGGATATTCGCGCCATGGAGAGCGCCTTGGATCTGTATAAACTGGACAACTACAGCTACCCAAGCACTGATCAGGGACTGGAGGCCTTATCCAGCAAACCCGGCGGTACGCCGGAACCGAAGAATTACAAGCAGGGCGGCTATGTTCGCAAGGTACCGGTCGATCCCTGGCAGAATCCTTATCAGTTTCTGAACCCGGGAGCACATGGTGATATCGACGTGTTTTCCCTCGGTCCGGATCAACAACCCAGCGAAGACGATATCGGTAACTGGAATATCGAGTAATTCGTCCGTGGCGACACCCGCAAGGTTAATTCAACGTGAACTCCCGCAAACGCAGTCAGTCCGGTTTTACCTTACTCGAAGTGATGGTGGTGGTGGTGCTGGTGGGGATTATCGTCACGTTTGCCACCCTGTCGCTGGACAGCGGCGGGCTGGAACGCGAGATGCAGGAAGAGGCGCGGCGCATGCAGCAGTTGATCCGTGTCGCGCGTGAAGAGGCTATTCTGCAGACGGTAGAGCTGGCTTTACTGCTGGAGGAAGATGCCTACAGTTTCGAAGTGCTGCAGGAACGAAAATGGGCGCCGGTAGCTGGTGACAAGTTGCTGCGTCGCCGACCGTTGCATGACGGTCTCACCATGGAAGTCAGTCTGGAAGATCTGGAATTCAAACTCGGCGAAGACAAGGATGACGATTCGGTGCGTGTACTGATGCTCTCCAGCGGCGAGGTGACTCCCTTCGAGGTTACGCTACGCGCCGATACGCTCGATGTGGTGTATCTGGTGCGCAGTGACGGGCTCGGCCGAACCGAAATCGAAGGCCCGGTACCAGTGATCTGAGCCGTGGCGAATCGTCGAAAATTTATTGGGTTGCCTGGGCTGCGAGTATCGGCAACCCGCGGTACGTCGCGCGGATTTACCCTGCTCGAAGTTCTGATGGCGCTGGCGGTACTGGCGATTGCACTTGCGGCCCTGGTCAAGGCTGCGGGTAATAACGCGCATAACGCAATTTATCTGAAGGAAAAAACCCTCGCGCACTGGATTGCCATGAACAAGGCGGCCGAATGGCGTCTGCAAGACCAATGGCCCGGTGTCGGTAAGCAAACCGGTACGGTGTTGATGGCGGAGCAGGAATGGCGCTGGCAAATCACAACGTTTGAAACGCCGGACAAGGACGTCAAAAGAATTGAGATTGCCGTGTTTCCCGACGATGATGAAGTTGAGGAACCCACTGTCAGGCGCATCGCCTACCTGGGAAGGCCTGGGTGAAGCCTGAAAAACCACATCACGCTGCACGCTTCGCGTCGGGTTTTACCTTGCTCGAACTGCTGGTGGCCATGGCAGTATTTGCCATCATGTCCGTCATGGCCTATAGCGGCTTGAGTTCGGTGCTAACGGCGCGCGAACAGACCGACGAAGCGGCCGAACGTCTCGGTGAGATCCAGATCGCCATGAACATCATCCAGCGCGATTTGGAGCAGGCGGTCAATCGCGATGTTCGCTCGGAATTTGGTGACAGGCTGAGGGCGTTTCGGGTGATAGAAGATGGCGAACCCCGCCTTGAGTTCACGCGCACCGGTTATCGTAATCCGGTGCTACTGCCGCGCAGTAATATGCAGCGGGTCGGTTATGGCGTTGAGGAAAAAACACTGCAACGCTGGCAGTGGACAGTGCTGGATCGTGCTCAAGACACGGTGCCGGGTAAATTCATTTTACTGGAAAATGTTGATACGCTTGAATTCAGGTTTTTGGACGCAAAGGGGGGCTGGCATACGGTCTGGCCACCCGGTGGCGGGGGCCCAGATATTCTGACGCCCATGCCGCGTGCGGTCGAGGTAAATATCACCCTTGAAGACTGGGGTAAAATTACCCGCCTGCTTGTGCTGCCAAAGGCAATTTAGTTTGATGATCCACACTTCTATCAATCAACTTAGGCGTCAAGGCGGAATCGCCCTCATCACAGCCATTCTGATTGTCGCGCTGGCGAGTATCACCGCTTCGGCCATGACCGCACGGCAGGGCGTGGATATCCGCCGCGCACAAAACCTGTTCGATGCCGATCAGGCCAGCCTGTATCTGGCAGGCGCCGAGGACTGGGCACAGCAAATGCTCGAGCGGGATTACAAGGACGACCCCAAACTGGACACGCTGGATGATGACTGGGCGACGGTGCTGCCGCCGATTGGGGTCGAAGGCGGACAGATAGCGGGTAAGATCGAGGACCTTCAGGGTCGCTTCAACCTTAATAATCTGCTCAAAGGTAATGCCGAACAGCCAGATCAAATCGAGATTTTCAAGCGTCTGTTGACGGTGCTGGAGTTGCCGCCGGAACTCTCCGACGCGGTTGTGGACTGGATTGACGAAAAAGATGAGGTTTCGCCCAATGGCGCGGAAGACAATGCCTACCTGTTGGCCAAGCCACCTTATCGTGCGGGAAACGGTAAGATGGGTAGTCCCAGCGAATTGTTACTCGTGCAGGGCTTCGATCGGGAGAAATATGCGAAACTGGCGCCGTTTGTTTACACTGCCAATGATAAAACGGCAATTAACATCAATACCGCTCCGGAGGAGATCATCCGCAGTCTGGCCGCGGATATCGACCCGACAGCGGTAACGAAGGTGCTGGAAAAACGTGCTGAACAGCCTTTTAAAGAGGTCCATGATTTTACGGCCGACGAGGCTTTTGCTGGTTTAAAATTCCCCGATTCGGGTTTGTCGGTCACGAGTCAGTATTTTCTATTAACCGCCGACGCGCAAATCGGCCGCTTGATCAGGCGCAGCAAAGTGATCGTGAAACGACAGGAAGGCAAGACCCTGACCCTCGTTCGCACACAGGGAGATTTGTAAGTATGGCGCGCATGTTGTTTGTTCGTCTGCATTCGTTCGAACCGGGTGATCTGGAAGCCGCCCGCGCCAGTTGGGTGACCGTCGATGACGGCAAGGCTATCGGCCATTCCCAGCGCGGACCTGTGGTTGATATTCCGCACCCTCCCGGCAACGAACGCGTTGTGGTGTGCGTGCCTGCCACCGATATCCTCATCGCACCGGTTGACCTGCCCGGTGGTAATCGCCAACGTATGTTAAAGGCGGTTCCTTATGCCCTGGAAGAGCAGATCATCGACGATGTTGAGGAGCTGCATTTTGCCTTGAGCAACCGCGAAAAAGACAATAGCTATCGCGTTGCGGCGGTGGATCGTATTCGTATCTCGGATTGGCTGGAGGTACTGCGTGCTGCCGGTATTTCGCCCCATGCACTGGTGCCGGATATTAATTGCCTGCCCTACGACGCTTCAACCTGGAGCGTGTTAATAGACGGTTCCAGCGCGCTGATCCGCACCGGCAAGTATGACGGCTCGGCGCTGGAGGTGCGTAATCTGCCGGTAATGTTGTCCGGTACCCTGCGTGGAAAGGAATCCAACAATCCGGATATTATTCGCATGTACCTGTCCGGTGAAAGTCATGCCCTGAAGGACATGATGAAGGGTTCCGAAGAAGCCACCGAATTTGATTTTTCGGACTATGGTGGTGATGCCACACGATTTTTGGCCGAGCACTACGATGCTCAGGCCAGCCTGAATCTGTTACAGGGCGAATACAGCCGTGAGGAACAATGGGGCAAGCATTTGCGCCCGTGGTATCCCGCCGCAGCCCTGTTCCTGATCTGGCTTGTGTTGCAGACGGGTGTTGATATATATCGTTACCAGGGTTATTCCGCCCAGGTCACGCAATTGGAACAGCAAATCGCCCAGGTCTACAAACAGGCGTTTCCGGCTTCGCGTAATGTGCGTCCGGGTACCGAGCGGGCGCGGATGGACAGTGAACTCAAAAGCCTGCGTAAACAACGCGGCCAGGGTCAGGCGGGTTTGCAGGATATGTTATCCAAGGCCGGGCCGATTCTAAGTCGTACTCGCGACCTCGCAATTCAAAGCATTCGTTTTCGTGATGGTCGACTGGAACTGAAGGTTCAGGCCAAAAATCTGGCCAGCCTGGATAAACTTAAACAGCAACTGGCCGCGCAGAGCGGCTGGAAAGTGGAGAGTCAATCCTCGTCCCGCGGCAATCAGGTCGAAAGCCAGATTCGCATACAGGGGACCGGCGCATGAACAGGATACTTGGCGATCTGCGCAACTGGTTTGATGGCCTCAACATCCGTGAGCGTCGCTTGGTGTTGGGCATGGCAATTGCCATCGGGATTTTTCTGCCTTATCAGATTATCTGGGTGCCGTTTCAAAACAGCGTGAGCGAAATGGAAGAGCGTGTCACCGTGAAACGTAAAGAGTTCTTGGACGTGCAAACTATGTCGCAGGAGGTGCAGCAGTTGCGCGGCAGCGGGGGTGTTCGACGCACGGGTGGTGGGCAGCCGCTGTTGACATTGGCCGACAGCACGGCGCGCCGTCAATTGGCCGGTGCCGTGGAAAATGTTAAGGAAGAAGGCAAGGACGGCGTACGGGTGCAGGTGAAAAATGCCGGTTTCGACACCGTGATGCGCTGGCTGGATGGATTGCAAACATCCCAGGGCGTTGTGGTACGTGAGATTAATGTGACACGTGATACGATCGGACTGGTCAGCGGAAAAATTATTCTGGAGTCGCTGTGAAGTTTTTGAATTACGCCAAGGAGCATTGGCGCTTACTATTGTTGATATTGTTTGTTTATGTCGGTTTCCTGATTGTTAAAATCCCGGCGGCATTCGCCGTGCAATTTCTGGACGCGGACGACGAATTGGCCAGTATGCTGCAGTTGCAGGGTGTCAGTGGCACGGTCTGGAATGGCCGCGCCGATAGCGCGCGGGTCAAGCAACTCAACTTAACGGGGTTGGAATGGGACCTGAACGTTCTGCCCATGTTACTGGGCAATCTCGACGTGGATGTCGAATTCAAACTCGGCGAGGGCCACGGCCGAGCCAACGTGGCATTGGGTTTGGGTGGTGGTGTTGAGTTATCAGATCTGCAAGCGCGTATCCCGGCGCAGGCTTTAATGCCCTTGCTATATGGTTTCCCGGTTAGCCTGGTGGGAGATTTTACAGCCAACCTGGATAGTGTGCAGATTGAACAGGGACAGCGCTTTGCTGCCGAGGGTCGACTGGTATGGAACGGTGCGGGCCTGAGTGCACCGCAGGCATTCAGTTTTGGTGATCTCGCGCTCAAGCTCGAACCCGAGGGTGAGGGCAGTAAGGGTGTGGTCTCCGACGGCGGTGGTGCCCTGTCGGTCGAGGGTATTATTGATGTGCAACCGAATGGCCAGTACCGCATGAACCTGCGTTTGGCATCGCGCGAATCCGGCAACTCGCCACTGAAATCGGCACTGGGTTTCCTTGGTCGTCCGGACAGTCAGGGAAAGGTCACGTTTAATCGCAGTGGGCGCTTGGCACTTTAAAAACAGTGACGAGGTACGAGGGACTAGCTGCGAGATGCCCGTTTAGTGATTCGTTGTTACCTTGAGGTACGCTGGAATCCTATAAGGTTTGAAAGCAACTGGATTCTGGCCTTCGCCAGAATGACGTTTTTAGAGCCTTCTTAATCAATTCCTAACTTCTTTAGCCGGTAACGCAGTTGCCGGAACGACAGTCCGAGCAGTTTAGCGGCGGCCGTTTTGTTGTAGCGGGTTTTTTCCAGCGCAGTCAAAATTGCTTCCCGTTGGGTGTTATCCAATAGCGGGTCAAGTCCCTGGGCGCTGGAGGCGGCAGATTTATTGTTTGCTTTCTGGCCTGTTGGTAGTTGCAGGTCGGCCGATTTAATTTCATCGTGTTCACACAAGGTCATGGCGCGTTCGAGGATGTTTTCCAACTCTCGCACATTGCCGGGAAAATCATACTCGTACAATGCCTGCATGGCGTCCTCGGCAATGGTGGGCGCTTCGGTTTGCCAGGCCGTGGCGATCCGCTGCAGAAAAAATGCTACCAGCTCAGGAATATCATCGCGCCGTTCGCGCAGGCTCGGCACATCGATCGCAATGACGTTGATGCGGTAGTACAGGTCCTGTCGAAACTCACCCAATTCAACCAATGACGCCAGGTTCTTGTGGGTGGCACTCAATATGCGGACATCGATGGGGATCTCCTGCGGCGCGCCAACCGGTCGAATGGCCTTTTCCTGGATGGCGCGGAGTAATTTGACCTGCATACTCAAGGGCAAATCGGCGACTTCGTCGAGAAAAAGCGTGCCGCCCTCGGCGGCCTGGAACAGCCCCGCCTTGTCGCTGTCGGCACCGGTAAAACTGCCTTTACGATGGCCGAAAAATTCACTTTCCATTAATTCAGTGGGAATGGCGCCACAGTTAACCGGCACAAACGGGCTGTCACGACGGGGACCCTGCTCGTGGATCAGGCAGGCGACCAGTTCTTTGCCGCTACCGGACTCGCCGTGAATATAAATAGGCGCCTGACTGCGCGCCAGTTTGGCGACCGTTTTGCGCGTCGTCTGCATGGCCGCAGAATCACCCAGCAATTGGTGCTTCGAGGGCGGCTGTGCTGTTGCGGTTTGTTCTGGCAGTTCCAGCGCCGTGTTGACCAGTTTTCGCAACATCTGCAGGTCAACCGGTTTGGAAACAAAATCAAACGCACCGGCTTTAAGCGCTTCGATGGCCGATTCCATATTGCCATGCGCCGTGATCATCGCAACCGGAATTTCAGGGAAGTGTTGCTGCATGTGTCGCACCAGATCGATACCGTTGGCGTCAGGTAAGCGCATGTCAGTCAGGCAGACATCGAAGCGGTGATTGCCGAGGAGGTTTTTTGCATTTGCCACGTCATGTGCGGCGCGGGTTTCAATGCCCATACGTGACAGCGTAATCTCCAGCAATTCGCGAATATCCGGTTCGTCATCGACGACCAGTGCGCAGGGTTGTCTGGCGGATTTGGGCTTCATAATTGGTCGATGTGTTTGCGTGGATCCTGGAATCGAATGCGAAAACAACTGCCCCCCTTGGGTCCGGCGAGGTAATTTATAGTGGCTTGATTGGACTCAATGAGCTCGCGGGAAATGTACAACCCCAGACCGGTACCGGTGGCCTCGGTGGTAAAAAAGGGTTCAAATAAATGTTCGGCGGCTTCCTCGCTCAAGCCCGGACCGTGATCAATTACATCCAGGTAAGGGCGACGGAACTCCGGTGCGATGCCGGCATGTAAAACCATGCGCGGTGAGCCGCTATAGTTCAAACTGTGCCGTAAGCCGTTTTCACACAAGTTGGCCAGGATCTGCTGTAGCTGGGAACGGTCAAACTGCACTTTAAGATTCGCGGGTTCAACTTCGATAGCGAATTGTGAACTATCCAGATTATGTACGGGTGCGAACTCGTCGACAAACTGGTGCAAAAATCCGCCAATTTCGAATACCTCCGGTTTGGAGCGATCGCGTCGGCTCAAACTCAGTACGTTTTCGACGATATCGTTTACCCGCTCGGACTGGTCGCTGATAATCCGCGTTAAGCGTTGATCGGACTGATCCAGGTGTGGCGATTCATCCAACAGTTGGCCGGCATGGCTGATGGCGCCCAAGGGGTTTCGGATTTCGTGCGCGATGCTTGCGGTCAGGCGACCCAGGGATGCCAGCTTGAGTTGTTGCGCCTGTTGCGCCATGGCCGCAGTATCTTCCAGGAAAATCAGTACCCCGGGTCTTGCATCCTGACTGATGCGCGCGAAGCGCGCGGCGACCGGTGCGTGATCAGGCCGCGGCCGGATGGGTAGCGAGGTAAAGTCGTTAGTGTTTTGCCACGCCTGTACCTGTAACGCGAGTTCCGCTGACACCTCGTTCAGTAAAGCTCGATCACCCACCGCCGGCATACCGAGCATGTACCATGCGGACTCGTTGATCAGACGCACATGGTTGTCCGGATCCACAACTAGAATCCCGGTTTGCATACGCTGAATAATGTGCTCGGTCAGTTCGGCCATGTTGGCCAAATCGATACCTCGCTTGTGGGCCAGGTCTTCCGTTTCACGTATACGTCGTGCCAGTACATGTGCCAGCACGGCGGCGGTAAAAAAGCTCAAGCCGAGTAAGCCGGCCTGGGCATAGCCTCCCGTTGTTGTGGGTGCGCTGAGGTGACGATAAAGTTGTTCGATCAGAATACCGATAGTAGCCGAGGCGGCAAACCACATGGCCGTGCGACCGGCGGTGATAATGCTGCCGCCGGCGACCGAGACAAACATCAGCATGCCGACGCCACTTTCCACGCCGCCGCTGGCGTGCATCAATAAACAAATAAAAACGACGTCCGTAAATACTCCGGCGCGTACCTGAATCTCAAAATCCGGCATGCGCCAGCGCACCAATAAGGCAAACAGCACGCCGAAAGTAAAATATCCGGCGCTGGCACCAAGGAACAAATCAGGATTCAGACTGGCGAGCGGGGCGAACAGATTGTCGCTGACACTGAGCAGTAAAAACACGCCGGAAATGCTGAGTCGATAAACATTGAGAAGCGCGAGGGGCTTCCAGGTGTTTTTTGCCTGGTCCTCTGTTTTAGGGTGTGGTGATAAACCTGACACGACCGAATCCATTTTTAACTGCACCCTTACCCATAAGTCGGTAGTTCGTTAGGCGTGCGTTCATCACACGTCAGGTCGTTTGTTTGCGTAGGATCTCGCCCCGGTTTACGATAGAAATTTATCCCGATGACGGGTGCTACAAAAATAATTATCGCCGGATTGTACCGATTCGTTTTCCGGTATATGTAATCCGCAAACTTCACATTTGACCATCTTTTCCATCACCGGCGATTTTTTACGCGTCGATGTTTGCTTTTGTTTTTTGCCCGCCATCCATTGCCGGAGCATTCGGTAAACCAGCCATACAATCAGGCCGACTGCGAGAATTCGAATCAGATTCATACTATTACTAGGGGTTATCGGTTAAGGGACGGGTGATCTTCAATGCCATATCGGCCATTTGCCCGCTGATTGCGGGCCGAATTGTTGTATCGAAATTTTGCGTCCGTTACGGCTTTGCTACAAAATACCACGTTTTGTTTTTCCAGTAGAACTGTTGCCATGAATTTGCACGAATATCAGGCCAAAGTCCTGTTCAGCCGCTACGGCATCCCGGTGCCGGAAGGTGTGCTTGCCGCCAGCGCCAACGAGGCCGTGAAGCTGTCCACGCCGTGGTGTGATAGCGGCTGTGTCGTCAAGGCCCAGGTTCACGCGGGGGGCCGTGGTAAGGCCGGTGGCGTCGAGCTTGTTACCGGTGCGGACGCGGTGCGTGAGGCCACAGCTCGAATGTTGGACGCGCGACTGGTCACCGGGCAAAGCGGTGCCGCCGGACAGCCGGTGGAGCTCATTTTGCTCGAAAAACCGGTAAGTTTCGATCGCGAGCTGTATATAAGCCTTCTTCTCGACCGCAGTACCGAATCGCTGATGTTTGTTGCCAGTCTCGCCGGCGGCATGGATATCGAGCAGGTGGCGCAGCAGCATCCCGAGCAGATCCACACCGTGCACGTTGATCCCGTTGCCGGATTTCAGGCGTTTCACAGTCGACAATTGGGATTTGCGTTGCGGCTGGATGGGCAACTTCGAGCGCTGTATCAGGTCATGTCGGGCATGTACCGTATGTTTACCGAACGGGATCTCAGTCTGGTGGAGGTCAATCCGCTGGTGGTGAGTGGGGAGGGTAAACTGGTTGCGCTGGACGCCAAGATCAATGTCGACGACAGTGCCATGTACCGGCAAACGGAACTCGCCGAATGGCGGGATCCGGCGCAGGAGGACCCCCGCGAGTATGCGGCTCAACAGCACGGCCTGAACTATGTGCCCTTGGACGGTAGCATCGGTTGCATGGTTAATGGTGCCGGGCTTGCCATGGCGACCATGGATATCATCAAACTGCATGGTGGCGAACCCGCCAATTTCCTCGACGTCGGTGGCGGGACCTCGGCGGATAAGGTGGCCGAGGCCTTTAAACTCATTCTTGAAGACAGCCGGGTCCGCGCCATATTGGTTAACATTTTCGGTGGCATTGTGCGTTGTGATCTTATCGCCGAGGGTATCGTTAACGCGGTGCGCGATGTCGGTCTCAATATCCCCGTGATCGTTCGCTTGCAGGGCACCAACATGCAGCAAGGGCGCGCATTATTGGATGAAAGTGGTTTGGCCATCGTAACCGCCGAAGACCTCAACGATGCCGCCGGAAAAGCAGTGGCAGCGGCGCGAGGTACCGGCTGATGTCGATATTGGTCAACAAGGACACGCGCGTCATCTGCCAGGGTTTTACCGGCAAACAGGGCAGCTTTCACTCCGAGCAGGCGCTGGCCTATGGCACGCAGCTTGTCGGTGGCGTGACGCCGGGCAAGGGCGGTCAACAGCATCTGGAACGGCCAGTGTTTAACACGGTGCGTGAGGCGGTGGATGACACCGGCGCCAACGCCAGTATGATTTACGTGCCTGCTGCGTTCGCTGCCGATGCCATCCTTGAAGCGGCCGAGGCGGGTATCGAGGTGATCGCCTGTATCACCGAAGGCATTCCAGTGCTCGATATGTTACGCGTCAAGGCGGTCCTGCGGGGCAGTGCCAGTCGCCTTATCGGACCCAATTGCCCAGGCCTGATTACGCCGGGCGAGTGCAAAATCGGCATTATGCCGGGCAACATCCACAAACCCGGCTGCATCGGAATAGTGTCGCGTTCCGGTACCCTCACTTACGAGGCCGTTTTCCAGACCACACAAAACGGCTTGGGGCAGAGCACCTGCGTTGGCATTGGGGGTGATCCGGTGCACGGCATGAATTTTATCGATTGCCTGCGGCTGTTCGAGGCGGATGAACAGACACGAGGAATCGTCTTGGTTGGAGAAATTGGCGGCGCCGCTGAGGAAGAGGCGGCGGAGTACATTACAGATCACGTAAGCAAGCCAGTGGTCGCCTATATCGCCGGCGTGACCGCACCCGCCGGCAAACGCATGGGCCATGCCGGCGCAATTGTTGCCGGGGGTAAAGGTACGGCGGAAGCGAAGTTCGGCGCGTTGGAAGCAGCGGGTGTCACTCTGTCGCGTTCACCGGCGGAAATTGGTCAATGTGTAAAACAGGTGCTGGGGACGCGTGACGAGTAACGAGGAAAACCGCTTGCGCGTCGCGATCGCGCAGATCAATCTGCTGGTCGGCGATATTGAGGGCAATGTAGATCGCGTATTGCGGGCATGCACCGAGGCTCGTGATGAACTGCGGGCTGACTTGGTGGTGTTTCCTGAACTGACCCTAACCGGTTACCCGCCTGAAGATCTGTTATTGCGACCCGGTTTACATGAACGGGTGCTACACGGCCTGGAAGTGCTGAAGAAAAACATTCAGGGCATTGCGGCAGTGGTGGGTTTTCCGCACCAGGCGCGGGGCGGTGTTTTTAATGCCGCAGGTATGTTGCAAGAGGGCAACCTCACCGGCACGTGTCACAAGCAGCACTTACCCAATTACAGCGTGTTCGATGAAAAACGTTATTTTTCGTCGGGCGACGCGCCCTGCGTCACTTCCGTCCGTGGCGTCCCGGTGGGTATCACGATTTGTGAAGATGTGTGGAGCCCCGGGCCGGTCAGGCAGGCGGTCGACGCGGGTGCCCGCCTGATTTTGAATTTGAATGCCTCGCCGTTTCACATTGATAAAGGCAATGAGCGCGAGCTGGAGCTGCGGCATCGGGTCGAAGAGACGGCCGTACCGATTGTGTATGTCAATCTGGTGGGTGGGCAGGACGAGCTGGTGTTCGATGGCGAGTCGTTTGTCGTCGACGCGCGTGGTGAGGTGAGTCATCGCTTCCCGGCATTTGCAAGCGGCCTTTTTTATGTCGATTTCGATACCGGCACGACGCCGATATCTCCGCTCGTTAGTAGTCCACCATCCCCGTTGCTCTCTGTTGAAGAAAGCGCGTACAAAGCGTTGGTGGTTGGCGTACGCGACTACGTCGACAAAAATGGTTTTCGCGGTGTCGTAATCGGTCTGTCCGGCGGCATTGATTCCGCCTTGACCCTGGCGGTCGCCGTAGATGCCATCGGCGCCGACCGGGTTGAGGCAGTGATGCTGCCGTCACGCTTTACCGCCGACATGAGCATTGAAGATGCCCGTGAGGAGGCAGAAGCCGTGGGCGTTGAGTACCACGTAATCCCCATTGAGCCGGCGTATCAGGCGTTCCTGGAGTCGCTCGCCGATGAATTCGCAGGTACGCCACCGGATACCACCGAGGAGAACATGCAGGCGCGCTGTCGTGTGGCGATATGGCTGGCGGTTACGATGTATTGAAAGACGTACCCAAGACGCTGGTGTATCAGTTGGCTGACTACCGTAACCGTATTTCTGCCGTGATCCCACAACGCGTTATCGATCGCCCCCCCAGTGCCGAATTGGCACCCGATCAAAAAGATACCGACAGTCTGCCGCCCTACGATATTCTGGACGGCATCTTGCGTCTGTACGTTGAGGAGGACCACGGTGTGGATGACATCGTTGCCCGTGGCTTTGACGCTGAGACGGTGCGGCGGGTGATCAAACTGGTTGATCGCAACGAGTACAAACGCCGCCAGGCGCCTCCCGGAGTGCGTATTACCCGTCGAGCCTTTGGACGGGATCGGCGTTATCCCATCACTTCCGGCTATGGACGAAAACGCTGAGCGAATTCAGGGTGTACAGGCAGGCGTTCCTGTTAGTATGCTTTGCACCTGTACGATATCGGCTGAGGAAGCATTACAATGAAAAAAATAGAGGCGATCGTAAAACCCTTCAAACTGGATGAGGTCCGCGAGGCCCTCTCCGAGATGGGAATTACCGGCATGACCGCGACCGAGGTTAAAGGCTTTGGTCGCCAGAAGGGGCATACCGAGCTGTATCGCGGTGCCGAGTACGTTATCGATTTTTTACCCAAGGTCAAACTCGAGATTGTTGTTACCCAGGACCTGGTAGACCGCTGTATCGAAACAATTTCCAAGACTGCACAGACAGGTAAGATTGGTGACGGTAAGATTTTCGTCAGTGATGTCGAGCGGGTGGTCCGTAGCCGTACCGGCGAAGAGGGTGACGACGCGATTTAAGTTCCACCTGCCTGGATTGCAATAATCGGGTTTCTGAACCCGCCAGTCAGGACAACCATCAGCACGTCATCCACAATGGCTTTTTGATTTTGTTGGACTCCGGCTTTCGCCGGAGTGGCGAGAAAAGCCGCGCTTGTCAATCCGACTTCTCCGAGCTTCGGGTTTTACGCTGAGCTTGAACTCTAAGTGAAAGAACTA
>CAMYNG010000008.1:72208-130575 GCA_947259765.1 uncultured Ectothiorhodospiraceae bacterium | reverse complement strand
GAACTCTAAGTGAAAAAATTACTTGGATTTTACCGGAGGCTTTTTCCTAAAGTATTCGCGGGTCTTTTGCGTCACCAGCTCATCCGGGTAATTACCCTCTAACAGGGACAGCGTTTCGTTAGCTTTGCGCTTGTTGCCAAGTTCCAGCTGCGATTTTGCGACAATGGCCAGCGCGTTCGGCACGCTGGGGCTGCGCGCATAGTAACGGGTGACGTAATTGGCACGGTCCTGGGCGCGCTGAAAATCGTTTTGAAGAAAGTAGTGGTTGGCGGCGTGGATTTCGTAGCGTGCCATGTCGTCGCGTAACTTCACAATGCGCGTCATGGCGTCATTGAAATACCGGCTCTTTGGAAAACGGGACGCCAATTCTGAAAAATACTCGAATGTCAGCCGCGTGCTGGTCAGGACTTCGTCCGCAGGTGGCTGGCCCATGCCGTTTTGTAGCTCTTTGCTGCTAATGGCAAAACTGGCAAGCGCACGAACATAAAACGCATAGGCCAGATTCTTATGTTCAGGGTAAAGCTTGATAAAGTTTTCCGCAGTCTCAATGGCCAGTTGGGGTTGTTGGTTTTTGTACAGGGCGTAGGCGAGCTGCAGGCGCGCGGCTTCCGTGTTCTGGTCATACGGATAGCGTTTTTCCAGTTCAAGAAACAGGTCGATGGCATTCTGGTAGTTGCCCTGGCCGAGTTCGTCGCGTCCTTTGGTGGCGAGCTGGGAGGCCGACATGTCGCCAAGACTGTTTCCATCACCGGTTGTGGCGCATCCGCCGAGTGCCCCCAGCAAAATTGCTGATGCAAGGAATATTCCCCATACCGGGAGCACTTTGAGGAGCGTCCACGGGTAGCTGGACTGTAAAGCGTGGTTTGTTGCGTTGCTTATCACGAGGTGCTTTCCTTGATTATCCTTTTTTGTTGGCCTTGGACAATGACTTCAGCTTGGGATGGTTCGGGTTGTTAAGCTCGAGCACCCGCAAGGCGTCATCGGCGAGCTCCGACATATCGAGAGCGCGATAGGCCTTCACCATAATCACCAGCGCATCCTGCACCGCGGGTGTTTTCTGAAAATGTGACAATACATACTTGGCACGGTTCACAGCGGCCAGATAGGCCTGTTTGCGCAAATAAAAGCGCGCAACGTGGATCTCAAAGGTGCCGAGCGAATTCTGCAGGTATACCATGCGCTGGATGGCATCCGAAGCGTAACGGCTATTCGGATAGCGTGTGACCAGTTCGTTGAAATAACTGAAGGCACGCTTGGCCGCGCGGGAATCGCGCTCGGTCGGGTCCTGGCGAAAGGTTTTGTCGAGCATACTCTGTTCCATGGAATACGCTGAAAGACCTCGAAGGTAATACGCGTAATCGACGCTCGGGTGCCGTGGGTTGATTTTGATAAATCGTTCGCCCGTCACAATCGCGGTTTCGTAATCCTTGTCCATGTAATAGGCATATGCCGAGTCCAGCAGGGCCTGCTGCGCATACGGACCATAGGGATAACGAGCGATCAGCTTAGAGTACAATTTGACTGCGGTTGCATACTGTTTGTTGTCGAGTTCGGCCTTGGCGTCGTCGTAAATCTCCGCGACAGGCATACCTTCCGTGGGATCGACATCGTGCTTGGAACTCGCACAGCCGTGGATTATAAACAGCGACAGCAGCAGCAGGGCGGCCGGGCTAAACGATGGTGGAAAAATCCAAGTTTTTGGTTCTGCTGCAAATTTCATGGCTGAAGTATACTCTGCCAGAGGCTGAATTTGGAACGTCTGAGTAAATACTGTGACCGACACCCCTCCATTAACTGCGGTAGTCCCTCCCGAACTGGCAGGTAAGCGACTCGATCAGGCGCTGGCGATCCTGCTGTCGGATTACTCGCGGGCACGCCTGCAGCAATGGATCCGCGATGGCCGCGTACGGGTCAATGCGAATCAATTACGCCCGCGCGACCGGGTTCGCAGCGGCGATTTTATCGAAGTGGAACCGGGCCAGGACGTGGAAACGGAATGGAGCGCCGAGGCCATTCCACTCGATCTGGTTTACGAAGACGAGGAAATTCTGGTGATCAACAAGCCGGCGGGGCTGGTTGTACATCCGGCGGCGGGTAACCGTGAGGGCACGCTGCTCAACGCCTTATTGCATTACGCGCCGGATCTCAGACATATTCCCCGTGCCGGCATTGTGCACCGGCTGGACAAGGATACCAGCGGACTGCTGGTCATCGCCCGGACCCTGCGAGCCCAAAATAGTCTGGTGAGCCAATTGCAGGCGCGGGCGTTCGAGCGCGAGTATCGTGCGGTGGTTACCGGCGTCATGCCGGCAGGTGGTTCGGTAGAGGCCCCCATTGGCCGGCACCCGGTTCACCGCACCCGCATGGCGGTGGTGGCGGGAGGCAAGCCGGCCGTCACCCACTATCGGGTCCTGGAGCGTTTTCGTGCGCACACGCTGCTTAGCGTCAAGCTTGAAACCGGCCGGACGCATCAGATCCGCGTGCATATGGCGCATATCCACTCCCCGATTCTCGGTGACCCGGTGTATGCCGGGCGTCTGCGTCTTCCCCCGGCCTGTGACGACAGCCTGCGGAAGGTGTTGCTGGACTTTCACAGACAGGCTCTGCACGCCTACCGGCTTGGCATAGTGCATCCGGCTAGCGGAGAGCAAATCCAGTGGGAGCAACCCGTTCCGAATGATTTTCGAGTGCTGCTGGACGTTTTACGCGCGGATTGCCAGCAGCATAATGATGACGCGCGCTCACGGCGTGACACAACCGGTGGCTGAGGATTGGTTTCTACGCGCTGACTGGCCGGCACCGGCGGGTGTGATGGCCGGCTGCACCACCCGCCGTGGCGGGGTCAGCCGCGGCCCCTGGGCGGCGTTGAATCTCGCCACCCATGTCGGTGATGTTGCAGCAGACGTGCAACAGAATCGTGACCTGTTAATGCGAGGGCTGGCGTTGCCACATGAGCCGATCTGGCTGGAGCAGGTACATGGTCGGGAGGTGTATGAAGCAGAACAGCAGCTGGCCGCTGGAACGGTGACAGCGGATGCTGTGTTTACCCGCCAGCCGGGCGTGGTGTGCGCCGTACTTACCGCGGATTGCCTGCCGGTATTGCTGGCCAGCCGTGATGGCGGCGAGGTGGCCGCCGTACATGCCGGCTGGCGAGGCCTGGCCGCCGGCATTATGGAGTCTACACTGTCGCGATTTCGGACTCCCGCGGCGAATCTTCTGGCCTGGCTGGGACCGGCGATCGGCGCAGAGGAGTATGAAATCGGTGCCGAAGTATATGGCGCTTTTGTGGCGAACGATCCCGGCTCGGAGGCCGCGTTTACGGCGACCCGGCCCGGGCATTGGCGAGCTGATTTGTATGCGCTGGCGCATCGCCGCCTGAAACGCGCCGGACTTGAACAAATATTCGGGGGTGGTTTCTGCACCTATCGCCAGGTGGACAGTTTTTTCTCCTATCGCCGTGACGGCACGACCGGACGCATGGCGAGCGTCATTTGGCGAGATCCGGCTGTGGCGAAACGATCCTGAATCCGAATAAAAGGAGTCTGCGCGGCGGTCTCCGGTCGGTCTCCTTAACCTTGTTTCTCTTGAACTTATTCCTCGTCCGTTTATGATGCCCCGTTTTGCGTGGAAACAGCAGATTTCATGAGCCTGTTAAGCCTAATAATACTGTTTAGTCTGCTGGGTGGCGTCCTGAGCGTCCTGGCGGCCGGGCTATTCCTGCTTTTCCCAGAGCCTGTGCGCGAACGCGCCATCCCGCATCTTGTCAGTTTTGCAATCGGGGCCTTGTTGGGTGCCGCGTTCCTGGCGTTGTTACCGCATGCCTTGAGTAGCACGGCGGGTATCGATTTTCATCGGCTGGGAATGGCCGTCTTGCTCGGTCTGCTCGGGTTCTTCTTGCTGGAAAAACTGGTCCTGTGGCGCCACTGTCACGCACACGACTGTGAAGTGCATACCACGGCGCATGGCCATGCTGCGACCGGCACTCTGGTGTTGGTAGGTGATGGCATCCACAATCTGGTTGATGGCGTACTTATCGCGGCGGCCTTTTTACAAGACCCGCACCTGGGAATCGTCACCAGTTTGGCCGTAGCCGCGCATGAGATACCACAGGAAGTGGGTGACTTTTCTTTATTATTGGCCAGCGGCTTCAGTCGCGGGCGTGCACTTTTCTTCAATGTGCTGGCCAGCCTGACCACCGTGATCGGCGCGGTCGTCGCGTATTACGCGCTCGAAGGGGTGCTGGATTGGCTGCCCTATATTTTGGCTATCGCGGCTTCAAGCTTTATCTATATTGCTGTGGCTGATCTGATCCCGGGATTGCACAAACGACTGGAATTACGTGCCACTCTAGAGCAAATTTTATTGATCGGTCTCGGCGTCACCTCGATTTACTGGGCGCATGCAACCCTGCATTAACGCCGGGATCGGGCTCTTAAAGATGCACACTTAAAGGCGAGCACTGAAATTGATTGTACTTGGAATCGCGCTACTGATTCTGTGTCTGCTGGCGGTCATTGGCTTGCGGGCAAATCAAACCGATTGGGGCTCGCGGTGGACCAATATCATCGACGGCTGGTTTCGGATCTTCTGCCGACGGGTGCACCGTTTTCGCTACGACATTCCCCCGTTACCCGATTCCGGCGCCGCGCTGCTGGTGTCAAACCACGTCTCCGGGCTGGATCCCTTCCTCATGATCGCCGCTACCCGCCGGCCGCTACGGTTCATTATCGCCCGCGAGCAGTATGATCGCTTTGGTCTTAACTGGCTTTTTCGTGCCTCCGGCTGCATTCCCGTGGATAGGGTTCGCCATCCGCAACAAGCGTTTCGTGAGGCCCTTGTACGACTGCGAGAAGGCGAGGTGGTTGCGCTGTTCCCTGGTGGGCATATCCACAAGCCGGGAGAGCCTGCGCCGCGCCTGAAACGGGGTGTGGTTCGACTTGCCGATCTGTCTGGTGCCCAGGTCTATCCGGTTCGGATTGGGGGTGTAAGCGGCCGTGGTCACGTCGTGCGCAGCGTGTTCCTGCCCAGTCGTTCCCATCTAAAGGCATTTAATCCGGTCGACTGCGCCGCGGCAGGGGAACATAACTGTTTGACCGCACTGGCAGAAATTCTAAACAAACCGGAGGACGGGTCGACAACAGAGGAAACACCCACGTAGCGACTTCGAGACACTTCCGGACGGTGCGGTACCTGGGTAATGCACAGGCGTCGCGGAGGCGTAATGGAAACAGCAGCCAGTTGGGTCATTTTGTTTTTCGGCGGTTTGATCGCGCTGGCGGTGGTGGTGGTGTTGCTGATGTATTTTCAGGACCTGCTACAGACGACGCACACGATTCGGCGTAACTATCCGGTGATTGGTCGTTTGCGATATGTGCTGGAACGCCAGGGTGAGTTTTTCCGCCAATATTTTTTCGCCCTCGACCGCCAGGAACAACCCTTCAACCGGGCGACACGTGCCTGGATATACCGGACCGCCAAAGGTTTGGGTGGGCTTATCGGCTTTGGGTCCACCAACGACCTGCGTGAAGCCGGTTCACTGATCTTTGTCAACGCGGCTTGTCCGCGACTGGAAGAGGAGTGCGTGCCCAGTCCACCGCTGGTGATCGGCCCGCAGTGTGAGCAGCCCTTTATCGCCCGCTCGATTTTCAATATCTCGGGTATGAGTTACGGCGCGATTTCCAAACCGGCGGTGCGTGCCCTTTCCCGGGGTGCCGCCGAAGCCGGTATCTGGATGAACACCGGCGAAGGTGGTTTGTCTCCCTATCACGAAGAAGTCGAATGCGATCGGATTTTTCAGATCGGCACCGCCAAGTACGGCGTGCGGGATCTGGACGGCAGGCTTAGCGACACTCGTCTTCGAGAAGTGGCGCTTCGCGTTAAGGCGTTTGAGCTCAAACTTTCACAGGGTGCCAAGCCGGGCCGCGGCGGCGTCTTGCCGGCCGTCAAGGTGACACCGGAGATCGCTGAAATTCGTGGTATACCGGTTTCCCAGGTTTCCAGTAGTCCGAACCGAATGGTTGAGATCAAGTCCGCGGAGGACTTGCTGGATATGATTAATCACGTACGTGATGTCTCCGGTCGCCCTGTTGGTTATAAGGCTGTGCTTGGATCGGGGGTTTTTCTGCAAGAACTTTGCGACGCCATCTTACGTCGTGGCCGCAACACCGCGCCGGATTTTATTACCGTGGACGGCGGCGAGGGCGGCAGCGGCGCAGCACCTCAGTTGCTGGCCGATCACGTTGGTTTACCCTTGATGGAGTCTTTGCCCATGGTGGTTGACACACTAACTGCGGCCGGGCTCAAAGACCGAGTGCGTGTGGTGGCCTCTGGTAAACTGGTGACCTCGGCCAAGGTGGCCTGGGCGTTGTGTATGGGAGCCGATTTCGTGGTGACGGCGCGCGGTTTTATGTTTGCCCTCGGTTGTATCCAGTCTCTGCAATGCCACAAAGATACCTGTCCCACCGGGATCGCGACGCATAACCCGCGACGGCAAAAAGGCCTGGTGGTGAACGATAAGGCGCAACGAGTGGCGAAATACGCTCACTGGGTGAATCACGAGGTCAATGTACTGGCACATTCCTGCGGACTGGCGCATGCACGGGAGTTCCGCCGCGAACACATCCGCGAAGTGCAGTCCGCCGGCCACAGCAAACCGCTTGATGTGCTCTATCCCTATCCTGAACCCGTAGCGGTGGGTGCTCGTACTGTTGTTTCCAAAAGCTAATAAGCGTTCCCAAATTTCCTGTCGCGCGATACATTGCGGTTTCAACTCTATCCAAAGATGCGGGCCTGGCGACAGCCCTCACCCTTCAAGACACGCTGTAAATACGTCCCTGTACGCTTGGGGGCCGCATCCCTGCGGCCCACAGTCTTGAAGGGTGAGGGCTGTCGCCAGGCCTTATAGATTCTCTGATCCGAAAGCGGTTTTTAGTTCAGCGCAGTTTTCTCCTCTGAGAGACATGACCATCAAAGCGACCATGACGCGGATCAACCCTTGAAACGAGAGTTCAAGCCCATACAAATAGGGCAGGAATGGGGGGCACGGCGAATTCTTCCGCAAACACCCGCATCAAAGGCAGATAAGCAGGTATGAAGCTGAACTTAGCTGCCATAATGAATTAATGGGCGAGAATTGACGAGTGAGGGGACACCCAAATGCGAATGGATAAACTAACCAGCAAGTTTCAAATGGCATTGGCCGATGCTCAGAGTCTTGCCGTCGGGCGAGACCATCAATTTATTGAGCCGGCACACTTGATGCTGGCATTGCTGGACCAGGACGGCGGTACGGTACGTCATTTGCTCACGCAGGCTGGCGTTAATGTGAACGTAGTGCGCTCGCAATTGGGTGAGGCACTCGACCGCTTACCGAGCGTGGAAGGCAGCGCGGGTGAGGTACATCTTTCCAACGAGTTGGGTCGTTTGCTCAACCTGACCGACAAACTGGCCCAACAGCGCAAGGACCAGTATGTTTCCAGTGAGCTTTTTGTCCTCGCGGCCGTGGAGGACAAGGGTGCGCTGGGCGATATTTTACGTGGCGCGGGTGCCAATAAGGAAACCATCGAGCAGGTTATTGACAATATTCGCGGTGGCCAGAACATCGACGACCCCAACGCCGAGGAACAACGCCAGGCCTTGGAAAAATACACCATCGATCTGACCGAGCGCGCCGAGCAGGGCAAGCTGGATCCCGTTATCGGCCGTGACGACGAAATCCGTCGTTCAGTGCAGGTGTTGCAGCGTCGCACCAAGAACAATCCGGTGTTGATAGGTGAACCGGGTGTCGGTAAAACCGCCATCGTTGAAGGACTGGCGCAACGTATCGTCAACGGTGAAGTGCCGGAAGGCATTAAGGGCAAGCGCGTGTTGTCGCTGGATATGGGCGGGCTGTTGGCCGGCGCGAAATTTCGCGGTGAGTTCGAAGAGCGCCTCAAGGCGGTGCTGAACGATCTGGCAAAACAGGAAGGTCAGATTATATTGTTCATTGATGAGATCCATACCATGGTGGGTGCCGGCAAGGCAGAGGGCGCAATGGATGCCGGTAACATGCTTAAACCCGCATTGGCTCGTGGCGAGTTGCATTGTATCGGTGCGACCACGCTGGATGAGTATCGCAAGTACATCGAGAAAGATGCCGCGCTCGAACGCCGTTTTCAAAAGGTGCTGGTGGAGGAACCCAGCGTTGAGGATACGGTGGCCATCCTGCGTGGCTTGAAAGAAAAATACGAGGTGCACCACGGTGTGGATATTACCGATCCCGCGATTGTTTCGGCCGCCACCTTGTCAACCCGTTACATTACTGATCGCCAGTTGCCCGATAAAGCCATCGACTTGATTGATGAAGCCGCCAGCCGTATACGCATGGAGATCGATTCAAAACCCGAGTCTATGGATAAGCTGGATCGTAAGCTGATTCAGCTGAAGATTGAGCGCGAAGCGCTGAGTAAGGAAACCGATGAGGCCTCGCGGAAGCGCCTGGAAAACCTGGAGGAAGAGATCAACAAGCTGGAACGTGAGTACAGCGAACTGGATGAGATCTGGAAATCCGAAAAGGCGGCAGTGCAGGGTACGCAGCATATCAAGGAGGAGTTGGATCGTGCTCGTGTGGATCTTGAGACGGCTCGACGGGCCGGCGATCTGGCGCGCATGTCGGAGCTGCAATACGGCCGTATTCCCGAGCTTGAAAAACAACTCGACATGGCGTCGCAGGCCGAAATGCACGAGACCAAGCTGTTGCGCAATTCAGTAACCGAAGAAGAGATTGCCGAGGTCGTGTCCAAGTGGACCGGCATTCCGGTATCCAAAATGCTCGAAGGTGAGCGTGACAAACTCTTACGCATGGAAGAGGCGTTACACAAACGGGTTGTGGGTCAGGGCGAAGCGGTAACGGCAGTGGCAGACGCCATTCGCCGTTCGCGCGCCGGTTTGTCTGATCCCAACCGACCCAATGGGTCATTCCTGTTCCTGGGGCCGACCGGTGTGGGTAAGACGGAATTGACCAAGGCGCTGGCCGAGTTTTTGTTTGATACCGAAGATGCCATGGTGCGCATTGATATGTCGGAGTTTATGGAAAAACATTCGGTGGCACGTTTGATTGGGGCACCGCCCGGCTACGTGGGTTACGAAGAGGGTGGCTATCTGACCGAAGCGGTTCGGCGCAAACCGTATTCCGTGATTCTGCTGGACGAGGTTGAAAAGGCACATCCGGATGTTTTCAATGTTCTTTTGCAGGTTCTTGATGACGGCCGGCTGACCGATGGCCAGGGGCGTACGGTGGATTTTCGCAACACCGTTATCGTAATGACGTCTAACCTGGGTTCACAGCAGATCCAGGAACTGAGTGGTGAAGAAAACTATGACGCCATGAAACAGTCAGTCATGGATATCGTCGGCAGTCACTTCCGACCGGAATTCATCAACCGCATTGATGAAGTCGTCGTGTTTCATCCGCTTGCCAAGGATCAGATCCGGGCGATTGCAAATATTCAATTCGACTACTTACGCAACCGCTTGCGGGAACGGGAACTGGATATAGAGCTGACCGAAGCGGCACTGGATAAACTCGGCGAAGCCGGATTCGATCCGGTCTACGGTGCGCGCCCACTGAAGCGAGCGATCCAGACGCAGGTAGAAAATCCCTTGGCACAGAGTATTCTTGCGGGCAAGTTTGTTCCCGGCGACGTGATTGAAGTTGATTGCGAAGATGACAAACTGACCTTTCGCAAGAACGGCAAGAAGGCGGCAGCTTAAAATCAGGGCCTAGGGTCTAGCAGCTAGATCCTAGGTCCTGATTTTATGAATTTCCGTGTAGCTTGAAGATCCTGTCTTTGGCGCGGGAGTAGTCAGTGTCAGACACAATCCCCTCACTGGTGAGACGCCGTAGTTCCTTTAGTTCCAGCGCGAGCATTTGCGACTTGTTCGCGGCCAGTTCCTGGGACGCAACCAGGATACGATTCTTAAGGCTTTCCACGAATTCCGCAAACGTCTCACTGTCAGGCTTGTTGTAAAATAGGCTGATCAGCACGCAGCCGCCGTAACGACTGCGGAACTCGGTAATGTTCGGCGAACGGAGAAAGAAAACCAGTAAGGCGCCGAGGTTCAAAAGTAGCAAACCCGCGATAATCGGGACGGCCCAGGAATAGCCGACGGTCTCCAGATTAAAATAAAACCAGGCCGTCGTTGCGGCGCCGGCAATGAGCGCCAGTATTAACACGCCAAGTGAACGCCAGGAAATTCGCCGGTGCCGAATGGGCCACGGTTCCATCATTCCAAGACGTAAATCGTATTTCGTGCCGTGACGCAGATGCTGCACATTAACCCGTAAGAACTTACGGTTGTAGATTTCGAAACTCCGTTCTTCGCCGGTAATCGCACTTTTTTGCACCAAGGTGCAATCAGCGACTTTCTCCCTGGATTTGGCTTCAGCGACGGACATGGGGAGCTCTACTTCCTGCAAGATTGTTGTTGCGGTATTCCGGGAGGCTATTCTTGTATTGTTGCACTGCCGTTCCAACTTCCGCTTTCGTGGTGGCCGCGGACTAACACGGTACCAACGGTACTCGCAACTTTGTCACAGATGAAATTTTACGGCAATTGTTTAACGGACATTTTCCAGGCGGGTTCGCATTTTTTGATCCGCCGGGTTTAACGCCAATTCGGAACAAAGACTTAGCGACCCGCGAGGTCCCTGGAGTCGGTCCAATGTGTGATACTTTTGTGATGTACGGTCGATACACTTGGCGTACCTGAAGAAGAGGTGATGGTGAAAAAACATATTTTGGTCGTCGAGGACAACGTAGACATGGCGGAACTCGTGGCGATGCACCTGCGCGATGCGAGTTACGAGGTTGAGCTGGCAGGTGATGGCAAGGCGGGTCTGGAGTTGGCCTTAAGCGGGCGCTTCGATCTGATAATCCTCGACTTGATGTTGCCAGGTCTGGACGGCGTGAGTGTCTGTCGGCATCTGCGTGAAGAAAAACGCTATACCCCGGTACTCATGTTAACGGCAAAAAGCACCGAGTTCGATCGCGTGCTTGGTTTGGAGATCGGTGCTGACGACTATCTCACCAAGCCGTTCAGCATCCGTGAATTGTTGGCGCGAGTTAAAGCAATTTTTAGACGCATGCACGCGTTGGCTGAAAATGAAACCGAAGAAGGCGCTGCTATTACGGTTGCGGAAATGCACATTGATCCTGAGCGCAGGATGGTTAGTGTTGATTCCAGAGAGGTTGAATTGACCGCTAAAGAGTTTGATTTGTTGCTGCACTTTGTCCGTCATCCCGGGCGGGTTTACTCGCGCAGCCAGTTGCTGGACACAGTCTGGGGTTACGGGCATGACGGCTATGAACATACGGTTAATTCACACATTAATCGCTTGCGCGCAAAAATTGAATCCGATCCGTCTCAACCGCGCTACATTCAGACAGTGTGGGGAGTCGGGTACAAATTTGTCGATTCAGAAGCCACAGGTACGGGTTGAGCTCAGGTTGTTTCATTATGTTTAAAACACTTTATGGCAAACTTGCGCTGGCACTGCTGCTATTGATTTTACTTGCTGGCACGCTGTTCTTTTTTCTCGTCCGTTACGCGACTGAAAACTATCAACAGGAAGTGCAGCAGCGCCTGAATAGAGAACTTGCTCTACACATTTCCGATGAGATGGCTCTGTTCAAGGAAAGTGAAATCAACCGGGCTGCGTTACGTGACCTGTTTAATATGATGATGGTGATTAACCCCGCAATTGAGGTTTACCTGCTGGATAATGATGGCAACATTCTCGCGGATGCTGCGCCATACGACAGGGTGAAACGCAGCCAGATCGATGTTGAACCGATTCGCCGCTTTGCGCAGGGTGCCGCCGTGTTCCCCGAACCGGGAGATGACCCTCGCGACCCAGAAGGGCAAAAGGTGTTTTCCGCAGCCCCGGTAACAATTGACGGTGTGCAGAAAGGGTATCTGTACGTGATTCTCGGCGGCGAGCAGTTTGACCACGTCGTAGAGTTACTGAAAGGTAGTTATATCTTCCGGGTCAGCCTTTGGGGGCTGGTTGCAAGTCTGTTAGTAGTGTTGGTGTTCGGGCTGTTTATTTTTGCATTGCAAACTCGACGTCTTCGTCGGCTGACACGGTTAATAAGTTTCTACAGTCAGGGTGACGATGAACAGCGGAACGCGGTACGTTACGCGGAAGCTCGCGATGACGGCGACGAGATTGATCGCCTGGCTCTGAATTTCAATTCCATGGCTGATCAGATCAGCAACCAGGTTCAGGAATTGAAGCGTACTGACGCACAACGGCGCGAACTCGTGGCCAACGTCTCACATGATTTGCGTACACCGCTCGCAACGCTAAATGGCTATCTTGAGACCCTGTTGCTCAAAGATAAGGATTTGCGCGAGGACGAGCGGCGGCACTACATCGAAGTCGCATTTTCGCATAGCAAACGTTTGGGTGAGTTGGTTGCGGATTTGTTCGAGCTGGCAACGCTGGATTCCTGCGAAACGTTGTTGAGCGTGGAAGCGTTTTCAATGGGGGAATTGGTACAGGACGTATTACAAAAATTTCAACTTGAGGCAGAACAACAAAGCATCGTACTGGAAACCAATCTGACGGCAGAGTTACCGCTGGCATACGGCGACATCGGTTTGATGCAGCGCGTTCTGGAGAACCTTATCGAAAATGCGTTGCGCCATACACCCGCGGGGGGCAACGTAAATGTCACATTAGCTCCGGATGGAAATCAAATCCTTGTTCAGGTGGCCGACACAGGCTGTGGCATCCCTGCTGCGGAGCTGGATTCTATATTTGACCGATTCTACCGTCTGACCAAGAGCCGCCGCGGCGGCGGGAATGCGGGGCTGGGTCTTGCTATTGTTAAACGAATTCTTGATTTGCACGGCAGTGTTATCAAGGCGGAGAGCCGTGAAAATGCAGGAACCCAGTTTACGTTTTCGTTGCCCGCCTATACGCGCTGACGCACGTGATGCTTTTGTGATGTTTCCGTGAAATTCATGTGAGTTCGAATGTCTAAGCTCAATAACTATTCCTTTCTAGATGCAGTAATTAGCTCAAGAATTCTGAAAAATTTGTTGGGTGTCTGTGGGAGTTTTTCAACCCCAGCCGGTTTCGGGAACTCGAACACAATACGCAGGTCTTTATGGTGAGTGCAGGAATCAGTGAGTGTCGAAGGTGGTGGGTAAGAGGAAGGATGTTGCGAGTCGGCCTGTCCACCCTGGTGTTGTGTCTTACAGTAAGTAGCGGCGCATGTGCCAGACCACCGGAAATTGGCCCTGTTGCCGCTCCGGAAATTACCGGGTCTCGCTGGTTTAACTCCAAGCCATTAAACCTGGACAAGCTTAAAGGCAAGGTGGTGCTTGTCGAGTTCTGGACCTACGGTTGCTACAACTGTGTCAATGTGGAACCCCACATCAAGCGTTGGTACTCGCGTTACCATAAACAGGGCCTGGAAGTTGTTGCAGTACATTCACCGGAATTTGCTCATGAAAAAAAGGCCGAGAATGTCTCGGCGTATCTTAAGAAAAAGTCAATTCGCTATCCTGTGGTAATGGATAATGACTTCGCCATCTGGCGACGATATGGAAATAGATACTGGCCCACCGTGTATTTAATCGACCGGCAGGGTCAATTACGCTATCGAACTATCGGCGAAGGCCGATACAGTAATACTGAAGACATGATTAAGAGACTCATCGCCGAAACTACGCCAACATCGCCAGGTTAAGATTTTTTAGCCGCAATCAATTCGGTCTTACTTACGGTTAGCATTTATGATTTTAATTAAAAAACCAGTAGATACCCGCCCGTCGGAAATTACACCCTTACCCGTTTACAAAAAAAGGCGGGAATTCATCAAGACGGGGCTTGGCCTGTTGGCCACAGCCGGCATCTCGCCTGCGGTACTTGCAACTGCTAGCGCCGGCTATGGCGGGCGTAAGCTCGACTACAGCCGTATGACAGAGTATTCCAGCAAAGAGGAGCTAACCGACTACAAGGATATTACGGAGTACAACAATTTTTATGAGTTCGGCACAGATAAATACTCGCCAGCAAAACGCGCCAAGACACTTCAAACTTCGCCCTGGTCAGTAAAATTTTCTGGTCATTGTGAAAAGCCGGGTAGCCTTCAGTTAGAAGACATCCTTAAACCGCATGCACTGCAGGAGCGCATCTATCGTTTGCGTTGTGTGGAGGGATGGTCGATGGTGATCCCCTGGATCGGGTTCCCGCTTGCTGATTTACTGAAACGATTTCAACCGACTTCACAAGCAAAGTATGTTGAGTTCGTTACCCTGAAGGATGCCAAACAAATGCCTGGTCAGAAGTCCGGCGTACTCGACTGGCCTTACGTTGAAGGACTGCGAATTGATGAGGCGATGAATCCGTTGAGCCTGATGGCGGTTGGTTTGTATGGCGAAGTATTGCCGAATCAGAATGGCGCGCCGTTACGCCTGGTTGTGCCCTGGAAGTATGGTTTTAAGAGTATTAAGTCGATAGTGGAAATACGTTTTGTCGACAAACAGCCTGTCTCAAGTTGGATGCGGACAGCGCCGAGCGAGTACGGATTTTATTCCAACGTAAATCCTTTGGTTGATCATCCGCGCTGGAGCCAAAAGCGGGAACGCCGCATAGGCGAATTTTTCAAGATCAAGACGAGAATGTACAACGGTTATGCGGATGAAGTTGCGCATCTATATAGTGGTATGGATCTGCGCAAGAACTTTTAACGATGAGCGCAAAAGCAAGGGATTCGTCTTTAATGCCGACGTGTTCTACTTCTTGTGGAACCAGGAGAACCGGTCACCCGATTCGAAAAGCCGCGTTCGTGTCGTAGCTTGCGCGATGTAGGATTTTTAGTTTATGCGCATTACCAAACAATCTTTTTCTCTCCAGCCCATGTTTCGCAGTCGTTTGTCCAAGCCTGCGTTATTTATGCTTTGTCTGATGCCGTTGGGTAATTTGGTTTGGGGTGTGATTCAGGATCAACTGGGTGCCAACCCGATAGAAGTGTTTACGCGCTCCAGCGGTGAATGGGCCCTGCGCTTTCTACTAGTCACTTTAGCGATTACGCCACTTCGTCACCTCACGGGTTTGCCGGTGCTGTTGCGCTTTCGTCGTATGCTGGGATTATTTGCGTTTTTCTATGCCTTGGTTCACCTGGTTTCGTATTTGTGGCTGGACCAGTTTTTCGATTGGGGGGAGATCCTGCTGGATATCTACAAGCGACCCTTCATAACCGTTGGCATGACGGCCTTTCTTTTGCTCATTCCTCTTGCTGCGACTTCAACTAATCGCATGGTGAAACGCCTGGGGCCGAACTGGCGCCGCTTGCACCGCCTGATTTATGTTCTTGTTCCACTGGCGGTGTTACATTTTTTCTGGCTGGTCAAGGCTGACTTGCGAACGCCGCTGATCTACGGGCTGATACTTAGTGTTTTGCTTGGCTTTCGTCTTTATCGCCGTTTTTTCCGATCCACAGACGTGGGTCGCTCCCGCCCTGTGGTGTAAATTGCAATCCCGTTTGATTGCGATTTGCGTGTAAACCGCCTCATGGCCGTGCGAGTGCCTGAAAATACCAATACACGTGACGGAACGGGCCATCCGCCCGACGAAGCGCCACGGTGAATGTGCGAAAAAAACGGTTAAAAATCGTGCACGGCAGGGGCGGTTTGTACTATCATGCGTTCCAATAAAAAACCAGTTGCAACCTGTCGTAGTCTACGAGCCTGCCCAATCGCTGGTGTGCGCGGATGCTGTTTTCGTGTGTCACATGGTGGAAAAATCCCGGATTGAGAAATGGCTTGGGAGTCTGTTTGACGGTTGTTTTGCATTGAGAAGGGCAGAACGAGGAGGGGATTGATGTCTTCACTAAGCCGACGCGAGTTTGTTCAAATAATGGGACTGGCCGCAGCCGCGGGTATGGTTCCTGGTTGCGATTCAAAAACGGGCTCTAAGCCTACCGTGGCTACCACCACGCCGACCCCGGACTATAGCGATCTGTATAATGTTCCCAAATTCGGTAACGTTAACCTGATGCACTTTACTGACTGCCATGCTCAGTTGTTGCCCATCTATTTTCGCGAGCCTAGTGTAAATCTCGGCGTCGGCTCAGCGTTTGGTCAACCACCGCACCTGGTGGGTGACAAGATGTTGCAGCACTTCGGTATCAAACCCAATTCAACTGAAGCCCATGCCTTTAGCTACTTGAGTTTTGCAGAGGCGGCGGAGAAGTACGGTAAAGTGGGCGGTTTTGCTCACCTTGCCACCCTGGTGAAAAAACTTCGTGCCGACCTTGGCCCCGATAACACCTTGTTACTCGATGGTGGCGATACCTGGCAGGGTTCCGGTACTGCTCTTTGGACCCGCGGCAAGGACATGGTGGATGCCACCAACCTTTTGGGGGTGGATGTCATGACCGGTCACTGGGAATATACCTACCTTGATGAGGAAGTGATTGCCAACGTCAATCAGTTCAAAGGCGATTTTGTCGCGCAAAACGTTTTTGTCCGTGATGAAGCCGCGTTTGACTATCGCTTTGCTGATTTTGCCGGCTTTGATGAAAACAGCCAGCGTGCCTTTAAGCCGTACACAATGAAGAATATGGGTGGCGTACGTGTTGCCGTCATTGGTCAGGCGTTTCCGTATACACCAATTGCGAATCCACAACGGTTTATTCCGGACTGGACCTTCGGTATTCGTGACTCGGAAATGCAAGCGGTTGTCGACACGGTGCGCGAAAAAGAAAAGCCTGATGCTGTAATTGTGATTTCTCACAACGGTATGGATGTGGATCTTAAAATGGCTTCGGTCGTATCGGGTATCGATGCCATCTTCGGTGGCCACACACATGATGGCGTGCCCGCGCCGAGCGTAGTCAAGAATAAAGGTGGTCAGACTCTGGTGACCAATGCCGGTTCCAACGGCAAATTCCTTGGGCTCATGCAGCTTGATGTGCGTAACGGCAAGGTGCAGGACTTCCGTTATCGCCTGTTGCCGGTGTTCTCCAACTTCCTCGAAGCTGACAAGGAAATGACAGCCTACATCGAGAAGGTACGTGCGCCCTACACAGATAAGTTACGTGAAGAACTGGCAGTAGCCGATACGCTGCTTTTCCGACGCGGCAATTTCAACGGTACGTTTGATCAGATCATCTGCGACGCCTTGCGCGTTCAGCTGGATGCGCAGATCTCTCTGTCACCGGGTTTCCGTTGGGGAACTTCCGTATTGCCGGGACAGACCATCTATATGGACAACGTTATGGATCAGACATGCATGACGTATCCGGAAACCTATATGCGTGAAATGAAGGGTTCCGATATAAAGCTGATTCTGGAAGATGTTGCAGACAATTTGTTCAATGACGACCCTTATTACCAGCAGGGCGGCGACATGGTACGCGTCGGTGGTTTGGATTACACCATGGACCTGAATGCCAAGATGGGTGGTCGCATCAAGGATATGCGCCTGGATAACGGCGAGGCGATTGAACCTGATAAGAACTACAAGGTATCCGGCTGGGCCACGGTTGGGTCGCAATCTCCGGGCGAGCCAGTCTGGGAAGTCGTGGCCGATTACTTAAGGGATCAGAAGGTTGCCAAAATCACCAAGCTGAACACGCCGAAGATCATTGGCGCGGAAGGTAACCCGGGTATCTCCGACTACTCGGCCTGATTTTTTCGCCTTGCCGAAAAAGCCACGGTAGGTTCGGTTAACAGAGCAGGAGAGTGCCGCTTTGTTTAGTCCGAGCCTGCCGTGGCTTGCGTTTTATGGGGAGGCGAACCAGCGTGTTGGGTTTGGCTCAACTTACTGTACTGCACCCTGCCGTTTCGCGCGTTCCAACCGTTCCGCGGCCTTTTTAACCTCAACCACCGCATCCCAGTCAGTTTCAAACTCGGGCCAGCCCAAAGCGTGTTTGCGCACCAGTGCGCCCAACATCTCGATATGTGAAGGATGGTCGTTCAGTGCAGGAATGTAGTGAAACTGTTCACCGCCGGCACTGAGAAAAATCTCGCGGTTTTGCATATTGATCTCTTCGAGTGTTTCCAGGCAGTCAGCGGAGAAGCCCGGGCATATCACATCGACGCGCCGCGTCCCGGATTTGGCCAAGTCGCGCAAGGTATGGTCGGTGTAGGGCTTGAGCCACTCCTCTCTGCCGAAGCGCGACTGAAAAGTCACCTGCCAGCGGTCTTCTGCCATTCCCAACTTATTCGCCACCAGACGTGCCGTTTTATGACATTCGCAGAAATACGGGTCGCCGCTTAACAGGTTTCGCTTCGGCAGACCGTGAAAGGAAAACATCAATCTATCCGGTTCACCATGGGCGTCCCAATGGCGTTCAACGCTGTTTGCCAACGTCGAAATGAAGGCGGGAAAGTCGTGGTAGCGGGTAATCAACCTGAGTTCGGGGATGTTCCGCCACCGTTGTAACACTTTACTCACCGCGTCGATAACGGCGCCCGTGCTGGTTGCGGAATACTGCGGGTAGAGTGGTAATACCAGCAGTCGCTGGATATTCTCACGGTGGAGTTCCTGCAGGGCGGATTCAATACTGGGCTGTCCATAGCACATACCCAGTACGACTTTGACCGGTGCCTCAGTTTGAGACTGAAGTAATTTTTGTAGGGCGATCTGTTGTTTCCGGGCAAAGACGAGCAAGGGCGAACCCTCGTCAGTCCAGATACTGCGATACGCGCGCGCAGCGCGTTTTGGCCTGATACGTAAAATAATTCCATGTAAGGCGAGCTTCCACAGCCAGCGGTTCATTTCTACGACACGCGGGTCGGAAAGAAATTCCGCCAGGTAGCTTCGTACTGCAGACGTGGTGGGTTTTTCCGGAGTGCCTAGATTGGCGAGTAATATACCCGTGGCCGGAAGCTCATTGTGTTTAAAATCGCGCCTACCGCTGAATTGCACTGCACCAGACCGTCTGTCATGTGATTAAAATTCGCCGCTCACCCTACACGAAGTGATTTGGCAACGCAAAGCAAATGCCGGAGGCTTACCTGGATAGAAATTCTGCCCTCGTCATACATTCTTAAGACATGGCAGCTCACGGATCTGTGATAGCCTTCACAGTTACTCGAGACGGGTTGCTGTCTTATGTCTCGCTTATTTTGAGGGATTCCGTGCGGAACGGAGGAGAGGAGAATCATGCGAAACATTTTATTGGTGATCGGTATTTTATCGTGGGTGGCTACTGCTCACGCTGCTGAGCCTGAGGGCGCTGCAGGGGATGAGCAAGCCGTGGGTAGTACACTTGAATCAGAAGCGGTAGGTGGAACCGGTTCGGCCAGCAGCACGGATGTGGGAGTGGGGGCTGCCGGTGCCGAACCCGCTAGTGCTGATCTTGCGGGTGAAAACATTGAGCAGGTTGGCTTTTCCCAGGGCAGTGTTACGCGCTCCATATTTACAACGGGTGTTGAGGAACGAGAGCCCGTAGATGATATTCAAAGTAATGACGGTTCAACAGAACAGGTCTTTTACTTTACGGAGCTACGCGATATGTCTGGCCAGACGGCGACACATCGTTGGGAACACAATGGCGAGGTGATGGCGGAAGTGGACTTTGATGTCAGGGGACCGCGGTGGCGTGTTTGGTCAAGCAAGAAGTTTAATCCGGACTGGAGTGGTGACTGGAAGGTTTCGGTCATCAATGGTGCGGGAGAGGTCATCTCCGAAGATACGCTATCTTTGTCGGCTGCGGCGACTCAAATGGATACGACATCTGAATCTGCTGCAGCACCTGCCCCGGTTGAAGAAGCAACGGGTCAATAAAAACCAACCGGCGTCGAACCTAAAAAGCCTCCGTGTCGGAGGCTTTTTTTTTGTTTAAAAAGAGCTTTTTGTACGTTTATCTTAATGCTGGATCTGAATTAATCCCCGCTTTTTCCAGGTAAAAAGCTTGCTTTTCTTTATAGCGTTGGCTGCTATGGTTAGTCGTACAGACGAACTTGTTTTTGCGTGTCTGCCGGAATTAAACCAAGACCATACCGAAAGGTGGGGTCAGCGAGGTAAGATCATGTCAACGCCTTTTGAACCTGTGACTGGGCAGTGGTACCAGGATTCTGAACGACGAATTTTTCAGGTACTGGACGCAGATATGGATTCTATTGAAGTGCAGTACTCCGATGGCGAGATTGAGGAATTTGATCTCGACACCTGGTACTTCCTCGAATTGCATCCGGCGGAACAACCGCTGGATTGGTCTGAGCTGTTACAAGATTACGATCGCGACGACCTTGTGGCATTGGAAGTCAGCAACGAGTTTCAATAAGCGGACAGAGCGAACTGCCGCGTATTCCGGTTTTTAATGTTCCAGGCGCTTGTACTTAATCCGATGTGGTTGTGCCGCTTCGTCTCCCAATCTGCGTATGCGGTCGGCTTCATAGTCGGCATAGTTGCCGGCAAACCACTCAACGTGACTGTCGCCCTCGAAAGCGAGAATGTGAGTGGCGATGCGATCGAGAAACCAGCGGTCATGTGATATCACTACGACGCTTCCTGGAAATTCCAGCAGCGCCTCTTCCAATGCACGCAGCGTTTCAACATCCAAATCGTTGGTGGGTTCGTCCAGCAACAAGACGTTACCGCCACTACGAAGCAGTTTGGCCAGGTGTACACGGTTACGCTCACCGCCAGATAAATCACCGATACGTTTTTGTTGGTCAGACCCACGGAAATTGAAACGGCCGACGTAGGCGCGCGAGGGTGTTTCGAATTTTCCAACGGTGATAATGTCCTGACCGTCAGAAATTTCTTCCCAGACGGTTTTGTTGTCATCAAGCGCATCGCGGCTCTGGTCGACGTAGGCAAGTTGCACGCTATCGCCAACACGCAGTTCGCCTGTCTCGGGTTGTTCCTGATTAACCAGCATACGAAACAGCGTAGTTTTACCCGCACCGTTTGCGCCAATGACGCCCACTATGCCACCCGGGGGCAAGTTAAAACTGAGATTTTCAATCAACAGGTGGTTGCCAAAACCCTTGTTGATTTGGTTCGCCTCAATGACCAGATCACCCAAACGTGGCCCCGGTGGTATGTACAATTCACGGGTTTCGTTGCGCTGCTGATATTCCCTGCTGGAAAGTTCTTCAAACCGATTGAGGCGCGCCTTGCTTTTTGCGTGCCGGCCCTTTGCATTGGCGCGTACCCACTCGAGTTCGTCCTTGATCGCGCGGTGATGGGCGGCCTGTTCACGTTCCTCCTGAGCCAGGCGCTGTTCCTTTTGTTCCAGCCAGGACGAATAATTTCCCTCCCAGGGAATCCCGTGGCCACGATCCAGTTCCAGGATCCAGCCGGCAACATTGTCGAGGAAATATCGGTCATGTGTTACGGCAACGACGGTGCCCGGAAATTCATCAAGGAAGCGTTCCAGCCACGCAACTGATTCCGCATCGAGGTGGTTGGTGGGTTCGTCCAGCAGCAGCATATCGGGATTGGACAACAGCAGTTTGCATAAGGCGACGCGGCGTTTTTCACCACCGGATAGTTTGCTGACGTCAGCGTCCCAGGCTGGCAAGCGCAGCGCATCTGCAGCGATTTCCAGTTTGCGCTCCAGTTCCCACGCGCCGGCGGCGTCGATGGCGTCCTGCAACTTGCCCTGTTCTTCCAACAGGGTATTCATCTCGTCATCCGTCATGGGTTCGGCAAACTGCATGCTGATGGCGTTAAAGCGATCCACCATATCTTTAATTTCACGCACGCCTTCCTCAACGTTTCCACGCACGTCCTTGGTTTCATCCAGATGGGGCTCCTGTTGTAGATAGCCCACCTTAATCCCGGCTTGCGGACGGGCCTCGCCGTCGAATTCCTGGTCTTCGCCTGCCATGATGCGCAACAGGCTGGATTTTCCTGAACCGTTTAGCCCCAGCACGCCGATTTTGGCGCCCGGAAAAAATGACAGCGAGATGTCTTTGAGGATGGTTCGTTTGGGCGGTACGACCTTGCTTACACCGCTCATTGTGAATATGTATTGTGCCATGTGCTGAATCGTGTCTAGTGAGCCGGAGGTGTCTTTGATTGAATTGTGTCAGGCATCGAATTGTACCTGTTTATTAAATAAACTGTAGCGTTACAGATCCTCGTTATGCAGGGGTGGTTCCAGGAGGAACGCGCGTGTCAAAAACAGCTGTCTATATCGGTGCGGCGTTGGCTCGATACGGGTTTGGAGAAGGACATCCGTTTGGTCCTGATCGCCTGGCGGCGTTCTGGGACCGTGCCTGCGAGTTACAGTTGGATCACCAGGTTCATGTGCTGGAACCGACGACCGCTGAGCGGGCGGAGCTGTGCCGTTTTCATACTCCGGAGTATGTGGATGAAGTCCGTGCGCGATCGAAACTTGGTGTGGGCTTTTTGGACGGTGGCGACACCCCGGCGTTTCGCGGTATCTACGAGGCGGCCGCAACCGTAGTGGGTACGACGCTGGATGCTGTTGCGCGGGTCGTTGCGGGTGAGGTACAGCGTGCCTTTGTTCCTATCGCCGGCCTGCACCACGCGAGACGTGATGCGGCCGCCGGTTTCTGCGTATTCAACGACTGTGGTGTTGCCATCGAAACACTGCGCCAGGTACATGGCATTAAGCGAGTTGCCTATGTGGATATCGACGCACATCATGGAGACGGCGTGTTCTACGCCTTTGAAGACGACGCGGAACTGGTTTTCGCCGACTTTCATGAAGACGGTCGCTATTTGTATCCCGGCACCGGGGCAGCGGCCGAAACCGGACGCGGCGCGGCAGCGGGAACCAAGCTGAACATTCCCATGCCGCCGGAGGCCAACGACGACCGCTTTCGCTTGGAGTGGGCGCGGGCTGAGGATTTTCTCGATCAATTCGCGCCGGAGTTTTTTATTCTGCAGTGCGGCGCCGACAGTCTGGCGGGCGATCCAATTACCCATCTGCGCTATTCCGCCGAGGCACACCGATTCGCTGCACAGCGCCTGCTTGGGTTAGCGGCACGTCATGCGCAGGGTCGTCTCGTGGCCCTCGGTGGCGGGGGCTACAACCGCACCAACCTCGCCACCGCCTGGACCGCCGTCGTTGAAGCATTGATATCAGGTCCCGGCACCTAAACAACTGTGTCGAAATAGTGCTCAGTCGAAACTGGCGAGAAGGTTTTCCTATCCTGGAGGCAAGACTCTCGGCAGCACGACTGCAAGGATGCAGGAGGTAGAGCAACGCAGGACGCAGTTGCGAGGGATGCTGCCGTGAAGCCTACAGGGATGTATTTACGGCGTGTCTTGCCTCCAGGATAGGAAAACCTGACCTCCAACCCCGGACATTTTCTCAGCGCCAAAGTCGATACCATTTCGAAACAGTTGCTTAGGTGCCGGGAACTACGTTTCAGCGACATTTACCGTTATTTAAGTCGGCACTCCCATGCTTCCTTCTAGCCCCTAAAACCTGGCGATCAGCTCCTGATTTACTCAAGCCCCCGCGCTAATTGTCGATATGTCTTAAAGAACGCCGCGGACCGTACCGCGTACGTGGCAACATTTATGGTGGGCACTATGGCATTTCGTTGGAAACCAAGCGTCTTGCGCAATTTAACTCTTTCGTTTGTGGGCTTCGGTCTGTTTGCCGGGGTCGTATTTCCGTTTTTTGCCACGCTGTTCGTCGATCGCCCAATTGAGAATTTCGCCGCGTTCATGGCCATTTGTGTCCTTTGGGGTGGCGGTTTTGGGTTGCTGAATTATGTGCTCGTCAAGCGCGTTCTTTTGAGCCGCATGGCGCGCATCGCCGAGATTGCCGACGCAGTCAGCCAAAAGGATGTGTCCCAAACCTGCGATATCAAAAGTGACGATCTCGTTGGCGCGTTTGCCGCAAGTACCAACCTCATGACGGAAAATCTGCGCGGCATGCTGGCAGCCATGCATGAAGCGGTAGAGCGTCTGTCGGGCGTAGCGGGGCGTATGCATGAGATAACGGATGAAACCGGCCGTGGTGCGCAGCAACAGCAGGATGAAGTCAGCCAGGTTGCTACCGCAGTGAATGAAATGAGTGCCACGGCACAGGAAGTTGCCCGTAATGCCGAACAGGCCGCCGAAGCAACCCGCGAAGCCGATGAGCAAGGTAGTAACGCCAAAGTTGTGACCGTGGAGGCGATGTGTGCCATTGATAATCTGGCCGCCAATGTCAGTGATGCTACTGGAGTGATCAATGAGCTGGAGTCGGAAAGTGAAAACATTGGCCAAGTGTTAGAGGTCATAAACGGCATCGCCGAGCAAACCAACCTGTTGGCTCTGAATGCCGCTATCGAGGCCGCGCGCGCCGGTGAGCAAGGTCGAGGATTTGCCGTGGTTGCCGATGAAGTGCGGACGCTGGCGACCCGCACTCAGTCTTCCACGGAAGAGATCAGCGCTATGATCGATCGCTTGCAACACGGTACCCGCAAAGCGGTGACCGTGATGCAAAAAGGCAAAGAACAGGCGAATGAAGGTGTCGAGCAGACTGAAAAGGCGGCCGAGGCACTGGCGGAAATATCGGGCGCCGTTTCGACCATTAATACAATGGTGACGCAGATCGCCTCCGCTGCCGGTGAGCAAAGTAATGTAGCCGACAGTATCAATCAGAATGTCGTAAACATCACCCAGGTGTCGGAAATGGCTGCCGAGGGAGTTCACCAAACCAGTTCCACCAGTGATGAACTTGCTGAACTGGCCAGCCAACTGCGCCAAACCCTGTCCGGTTTCAAGCTGAATTAGCCACCCCGGCTCTTAATTCATTCCCTAAACTCTTAATGCGCATCGTGTGTGCGCATCAACGTTGTCCGCGGGAGTTCTGCGGGTTAACATTGCGCCCGGTAGACACCTTGGACAATCTGGGCAGGGAAACATGTCATTCGCAAACTTCTTCTTTAGTAGCTCGACCGCAGTCGCGAGATGGGTTCTGATAGCAGTATGTATTTTTTGTTTGGCGCCGCAAAACGGAATAGCCGCACCTCCAGAGCTGGAGGTTGCCACTGCCGAGCAAGTTAAAGTGGCCAGTGAACGGGTACTGGATGCGCGTATAGAGGCGGTCAAACAGTCTACCGTTTCGGCCCAAATTACTGACCGCGTCGAGGCAATCTTTTTCGACGTTGACGACTACGTGGAAAAGGGCGCGGTCTTGCTGCATTTTCGCGACAAGGAGCAACGTGCTAACCAGGACGTTGCGATGGCGCGTTTCCAGGAGGCCAAATCTGAATTCGAGCGGGTCAAGGAAGTTTATGAGAAAAAACTGGTCGCTCGTGCCTCGTATGATAAGGCCGAGGCCGGACTTAAGGCGGCCCGTGCACGCCTGAACCAGGCGACCGAAGCACTGGAAAACACCATTGTTCGTGCGCCCTACAATGGCATAGTGGTCAAGCGCCACATTGAGGTGGGTGAAACGGCCCGAGTCGGACAAAAACTGATGAGTGGTATCTCATTGGAGTCCTTGCGAGCCACTACACACGCACCCCAATCCCTGATTGCCAACATCCGTAAAAATCGCAAGGCGCGGGTTATTCTCAAGCCCGGTGTGAGCGTGCCGGCGCGGTCATTGGTGATCAGTCCGTTTGCCGATGCGGCGACGCATACCTTTCAGGTTCGCGTTAACCTTGAGTCAGGGCAGTCCAATATCTATCCCGGCATGTGGGTTAAGGTGGCCTTTCAAACCGGTGAGGAAGCCCGTCTCGTGGTGCCGCGAGATGCAGTCGCACGGCGTAGCGAAGTTACGGCTGTCTACGTGGTCGAAAATGATACGCTGAGCATGCGTTACGTACGCCTGGGTGGGCCTGCCGGTGATGGCCATGTGACTGTGCTGGCCGGATTGAAAGCGGGCGATCAGGTCGCGCTTGACCCGGTGCGAGCCGCCGGACTGGTCGTGGAACAGCGCCGCGGTGCCGCCGATGAGTAGTTCACTCGGTGTTTCCGGTGGGCTGGCAAAACGGTTTCTGACGTCCGAGATTACTCCTTTACTGGCGCTGGTCGGGTTTCTCCTCGGTGTGTTTGCGGTTGCGATAACACCGCGCGAGGAAGAGCCGCAGATCAATGTCACTTTCGCAAATGTTTTTATTCCCTTCCCGGGTGCCGCGGCGCAGGAAGTTGAACACCTGATAACCACTCCTGCGGAGCAGATCCTCTCGGAGTTACAAGGTGTAAAACACATTTACTCGGTTTCACGTCCGGGCATGGCGGTGCTGACCGTACGATTCAAAGTCGGCGAGGATCGCACACAGGCCATTGTGCGAATTTATAACGCACTTTACTCCAAACAGGATTGGTTGCCACCGGAAGTCGGCGTAGTACAGCCGTTAATTAAACCTAAGGGCATCGATGACGTTCCCGTCGTCAGCATGACGTTGTGGTCCGATAATCAAGAAATCGGTGGACACGAGTTGCAACGTGCCGCACATGCCATCGAAGCGGAGTTGAAGCGAATCAAGGGGACCCGTGACATCTACACTATCGGCGGCCCCGATCAGGTCGTGCATGTACTTTTCGACGCGGCCGCCTTGTCCGCCTACGGCCTAGACCTTGGCGACATTCGACAGGCGTTCAAAAGCAACAATACAACAACACCGTCTGGCATGATGGTCACGGATGACCAGGAAATTCAGGTTCAGACCGGTACCTTTCTTTCCACACCAGAGGAAGTGAAAAACCTGATCATCGGTGTGCATGAATCAAAGCCGGTGTTCCTGAGTGATGTTGCAGAAATTCGTTTCGGCCCGGATCAGGCTGAACGTTATGTCTGGCTCGGCACCGGGCTGGCACGCGAGAGCAAGGGGATTGATTCCGCTGGTGAGTTCCCGGCAGTTACAGTGGCGGTGGCGAAACAGCCGGGCACCAACGCAGTAAAGATTGCTAACCAGATCATTGAGCGTGTCGAAGAACTAAAGGGTGTATTCATCCCGGACGGGATTAACTTAACAGTTACACGTAACTACGGTGCAACCGCAGATGCTAAAGCGAAGAAGCTGATTAGCAAACTGGTGTTCGCAACCGCGTCCGTGGTGCTATTGGTATTGCTGGCCCTGGGCTGGCGCGAGGCTGTCATCGTCGGTGTGGCAGTGGTCATTACCCTGGCCATGACACTGTTTGCGTCCTGGGCCTGGGGTTTTACGCTGAATCGTGTTTCCCTTTTCGCGCTGATATTTTCCATTGGCATACTTGTCGATGACGCGATTGTTGTGGTGGAAAACATTCATCGCCACATGATGCTTGGCGCGCGCAACCTGCTGGAAGCCATCCCGGTGGCGGTGGATGAAGTGGGCGGGCCGACGATTCTCGCGACGTTTACCGTGATTGCAGCGCTGTTACCCATGGCCTTCGTCAGCGGCTTGATGGGGCCCTACATGAGTCCGATCCCCATTAATGCCAGCATTGGTATGTTGATCTCTCTCATTGTTGCCTTCGTAGTGACTCCCTGGTTGGCGAACATCTTACTGGGCCGGCACGCCACGGATCATGCCGCAAAGGGATCGCAACAAGGTCCATTGTATGATTTTTTCAAGCGCGTCATGGGTCCGTTTCTCGCCGGCGACACTGGCCGCACCCGGCGCTGGGGCCTTTTGGGTGCAATTGTTCTGCTTATTACGATTTCCATGAGTCTCGTTGTGTTTGAACTGGTGGTTCTGAAAATGCTGCCGTTTGACAACAAGTCAGAGTTTCAGGTGATTGTTGATATGCCTGAGGGCACCAGTGTCGAGAGAACCGCGAATGTTCTTGAACAACTGGCGGTGCGCCTGGGTGATATTCCTGAAGTTTCGGATTATCAGGTTTACGCCGGCACCGCAGCACCGATTAACTTTAACGGACTGGTTCGCCAGTACTACCTGCGCAATGAAGCGTATGTTGGAGATATTCAAGTCAATTTGGTGGACAAGAAAGATCGCGATCGGCAAAGCCATGCGATAGCGCGTGAAGCCCGTGAACTTCTTGGTCCGCTCGCCGAGCAACTCAATGCGAACGTAAAGGTAGTTGAGGTGCCTCCCGGACCGCCGGTACAGTCACCGCTGGTGGCGGAAATCTATGGCCTTAGCTACGATGGTCAGCAGAAGGTGGCGCAACAGGTGCGTTCCGTATTCGAGCAAACTGTGGGCGTCGTCGATGTTGATGACAGCATTGAAGCGGTTGCACCCAAATTTATTGTGCGGGTTGATCAGAATAAAGCCGCAATGCTCGGAGTAACCCAGCAGGCTGCAGTCACGGCCTTATCCGCGGCGCTGAGTGGGGAAGATGTGAGTTACCTGCACAGCAGTCATTTGAAATATCCGTTACCAATTCGTCTTGAGTTACCCGTTGCTGACAAGGCGCAAATGGATCGCTTGCTGGATCTTCGTGTACGTAGCCGGTTCGGTGGTCTGGTCCCTCTTAGTGAATTCGTCAAAGTTGACAGAACAACGCGCGAGAATGCGATCTATCACAAAGATCTTCTACCTGTCGCGTATGTTACCGGTGATGTCGCGGGTGATCTCGATAGTCCCTTGTATGGCCTGTTCAGTATTTTTGCTTCTTTGGGAGAACAGAATTTTGAGAACGGCGGAACGATTGAACAGTACTTTATCGATCAGCCGGACAATCCCTATCGATACTCCTTGAAATGGGACGGCGAGTGGCAGGTCACTTACGACACGTTTCGGGATATGGGGCTTGCCTACTCGGTGGGTATGATATTGATCTACCTTCTTGTTGTGGGTCAGTTTCGATCGTACTTGGTACCGTTGATTATCATGGCGCCCATTCCGCTTACCATTATCGGTGTCATGCCGGGTCATGCTCTGTTGGGCAAACAGTTTACCGCCACGTCCATGATCGGCATGATCGCGTTGGCGGGGATAATTGTGCGCAATTCCATCTTGCTGGTGGACTTTATCAACGAGGAAGTGCGCAAGGGTGTGGACTTTGAGGAAGCGGTCATCCGCTCCGGTTCCGTACGCACCAAGCCCATAGTATTGACGGGTTTGGCGGCCATGCTGGGGGCGTTCTTCATTCTGGATGATCCCATTTTTAGTGGTCTGGCGGTGTCGCTTATTTTCGGTATCCTGGTTTCAACCCTGTTGACCTTGCTGGTAATACCGGTGATGTACTACGCATTTTTGCGCAAGCGGTTGAAGGCGGGTTAATTAGTCGGGCGCCAATTTTGATCCCTGCTCCCAATTGGGCAGGCAGGTTGTGGCGCTATTCCCGTGACTTGCGTTTGCTGTTAGTATCGCTCCTTAGTTTTCTAAATGCATGTATCAAAAGAAATTATCAATCGCATGATCCGTTATGGCTGATCGCAGACTTCAGGTTTTTCATACAGTTGCCCGCTTGCTGAGCTTTACCAAGGCCGCGGAGGAACTGCACATGACCCAGCCGGCAGTGACATTCCAGGTCCGCCAGCTTGAGGAATACTTCAATACTCGCCTGTTTGATCGGACCCACAATCGAATCAATCTGACCGACGCGGGTCGGCGGGTTTTTGGTTTTGCCGATAAGATTTTTGTTTTGTACAACGAGATGGAAAACTCGGTACGTGAAATCACCGGTGAGATAAGTGGCGTACTGGTGTTGGGTGCCAGCACTACCGTTGCGGAATACATGCTGCCGAGTCTGTTGGGAGATTTTAAGGAAAAATACCCGGACGTCACCATTCGCCTGAAGGTGGCCAATACCGATGGGATCGTCTCGTTGGTAGAGAATAATGCCATCGATTTGGGCGTGGTCGAGGCACCGGTAAGCAACAAAAATCTGGTTGTAGAAAAATGCCGTATGGATCAAATGGTGTTGATCGTACCACCGGCGCATCAACTGGCGGCTAATGACTCAGTAACACTGGCGCAGGTGTTGGAATATCCGTTTATCTGCCGTGAGGAAGGATCCGGTACCCGCGAGGTTATGGTTGAGCACATGCACGATGCCGGTATCAACACGCGGGAAATGGATATTACCATGGAGCTGGGTAGCCTGGAGGCCATTAAAAGTGCTGTCGAAGCCGACATGGGTGTCTCTGTTCTGTCGCGTGCAACCGTGAGCAAGGAATTGAAATTGGGCACGCTGGTTGCGGTCAATATTGAACCACCCATAAACCGGCCATTTTCCTTTGTGCACCAGAAACAAAAGTTTCGCGTCCGCGCGATGGACGAGCTTTTAAAATTTGCCCGTAATTACTGTAGCGAGCACCAGTCGGATTTTCCTTGAGCAGGTAAGGCAACTTGAAAAAAAGCGAGAAACAATTGCTTGAACTGTTCCGCCGCATTTCACCCGAAGACCGTAAAACCCTGCAAGACTTTGCCAGCTTCCTGGCGTCGCGCAACGCAGATCAACCAACCGTAGTTAGTGAACCCCTGGACATACCTCGACCTGAAACCGAGTCTGTTGTTGGCGCGCTTAAACGATTGTCCGCCACCTACCCGATGTTGGATAAGGCGAAAATGTTGCACGAGTCGTCCACACTGATGTCACAGCACGTGATGCAGGGCCGTGAGGCAGGTGAAGTTATCGATGATCTTGAGGCCGTGTTTCGCCGATACTATGATGAACTAGATGTTGCCGGCTAATTTGGAATAGTGAACTGGTCATAGAGTAGTATTGCGCTTGGTCTTGAGTGTTACCTTTCAGGAACTGAAAATCGACCTATGCTGGAAACAATAACGAAATGGTATCGGCGCTACTTTACCGATCCACAGGCCGTGCTGCTCGCGGTTTTACTTGTTGTCGGTCTGACCATTGTCATAACCATGGGCAACATGTTAGCACCGGTGTTTGCGGCCATCGTCATTGCCTATCTGCTTGAAGGGGTTGTTCGTTTCATTGAACGCTACGGTGCTCCCCGATTGAGTGCCGTCATCCTGACTTTCCTGGTGTTCCTCGCGTTTTTGCTGTTTGTGGTTTTTGGCGTTGTTCCACTGTTATCGGTGCAGGTGACAGCGTTTATTACAGAAATACCGACCTACATCACCTCCTGGCAGGCGGCATTATTGAAACTGCCGGAACAATATACCTTTATCACCGCTCGGCAGGTTAACGACCTGATGGCGGTAATTGGCCAGGAGGCCGGGGACGCCAGTCAGTTGATTGTGCGCCAAACTGTAACGTCTATCCCGGGCGTAATTACCCTCGCGGTATATTTTATTCTGGTGCCGTTACTGGTGTTCTTTTTCCTCAAGGACAAATCACAAATCATCGGTTGGCTTTCACAGTTTTTACCCCGAGAACGCAGCGCGCCGTCGAAAGTATGGAAAGAAATGGACCTGCAATTGGGTAACTACGTGCGCGGAAAATTTTGGGAAATCCTGATACTTGGTGGCGTGAGTTGGGTAGCCTTTGCAATCCTGGGTTTGAAATATACGGTTTTGCTGGCAGTCCTGGTCGGCTTATCGGCCATTATTCCGTACATAGGTGCAACCGTGGTGACTATCCCAGTGGCCGTAGTAGGCTATTTTCAGTGGGGTTGGAGCTCGGAGTTCGCTTGGCTGATGGGAGCATACTTTGTAATTCAGGCGTTGGACGCAAATGTTCTGGTGCCGTTGTTGTTTTCGGAAGTGGTTAATCTTCACCCCGTCGCGATTATCGTCAGTATTCTCGTGTTTGGTGGACTATGGGGTTTCTGGGGAGTCTTTTTCGCAATCCCGTTGGCGACCCTGGTCAATGCCATTTTGCGCAGCTGGCCGCGGGTTAGTGCAGAGGCGCCAGCACCTGCGGAAGCAGCGACCTAGCTGCTGTCGTGCTCCCCGTGGTTTATTTTTAAACACTTAGCGTCGTATTAAAGCACTTCCGATGCATAGTCGGCCAAACGTGAACGCTCGCCACGGGTCAGGGTGACGTGGCCACTGTGTTCCCAGTTGCGGAAGCGGTCTACAACGAAGGTAAGTCCAGAGGTGGTTTCGGTCAAATAAGGTGTGTCGATTTGCGCGATGTTGCCCAGGCAGATCACCTTGCTGCCGGGTCCGGCGCGTGTAATCAGGGTTTTCAGTTGTTTTGACGTCAGGTTTTGCGCCTCGTCGATGATAATAAAGCGGTTTAGAAAGGTGCGGCCGCGCATAAAATTCACCGAACGTATTTTGATCCGATTAGCCAGCACTTCGTTAGTGGCTGCGCGTTCCCATTCGCCACCCGCTTCCGGGTTTGTCAGGACTTCCAGGTTATCCATCAGTGCCCCCATCCAGGGTGTCATTTTCTCTTCTTCTGTTCCGGGCAAATAACCAATGTCTTCGCCGACCGGCACGGTAACCCGGGTCATTATGATTTCCTTGTAAAGCCTGGACTCCAGGGTTTGTTCGAGACCTGCGGCCAGGGTCAGGAGTGTCTTGCCGGTACCGGCCATGCCGACGATGGAAATAAAATCGATTTCCGGATCCATCAACAGGTTGAGAGCAAAGTTCTGTTCGGTGTTGCGGGCATTGATGCCCCAGACGGAATTACTGCTGGAACGGAAATCCCGAATGGTTTCAATGATGGCCTCGTCGTCGTCTATCTTGCGGGCAATCGCGGCAAAGCCGTCTTCCTCATTGTAGAGAAACTCGGCGGGATTCCAGTTGCCGACGTCCGGGCCGGCAACACGGTAAAAAGTGCGACCGTCCTCAACCCAGGAATCCATTCTTTCTCCGTGACGCTCCCAGAACGGAGATTCAAGCCGAGTGTAGCCGTCATAAAGGAGATTAACGTCTTCCAGTACCTGATCGTTGTGATAGTCCTCGGCTGAGATCCCCAGTATCGTGGCCTTAATACGCAGGTTGATGTCTTTTGATACCAGCGTGACTTGTGAGTCTGCACGCGTTGTTTGTAACGCCAACGCAGTGCCAAGTATGTCGTTGTCCGGTCGGTTTCCAGGCAGGGTATCGGGCAGTTGGTTCGCGACTATTCGTGTTTGGAAAAAAAGGCGACCCGGAGGTAAATTATCCCCACCGTGACCGTGTAACCGACCATTGGCCAGTGTCGGGTCAAGCACAACACCATTTTCGATTTCGTCATGGCTGGTGTGGCACATCATCTCATCAAGAAAGCGGCTGGTCTGGCGCGCATTACGCGCAACTTCTGAAGGCCCCTTTTTGTGGCTGTCCAGTTCCTCGAGCACGATCATGGGCAGGAAAATGTCATGTTCCTTGAAACGAAACAGGGCGGTGGGATCATGCATCAATACGTTGGTATCGAGTACGAACAGGCGTTTGGGTTCACTCTCGGCTTGCGACATTGCGTCGTCGACTCCGTTAAAAACTAGGCGGACTTGGCGGCACGGTTTAATGTTTTAACTGCATCGAGTACTTCATCAACATGTCCATCAACCTTGACCTTGCGCCATTCTTTGATTAGACGTCCATTCGCATCGATGAGGAAAGTGCTGCGTTCGATGCCGCGAACCTGTTTGCCGTACATATTTTTCATTTTAATGACATCAAATAGTTTGCAAAGCGTTTCATCTTCGTCCGACAGAAGCGCAAAAGGAAATTTCTGTTTGGATTTAAAGTTTTCGTGTGAGGTAAGGCTGTCGCGGGATACGCCCAGTACGATGGCGTTTTGACGTTTGAATTTGCTGTGCTGATCGCGAAAATCCTGGCCCTCTGTTGTACAGCCAGGCGTGTTGTCTTTCGGGTAAAAGTAAAGTATCACGTTGCTGCCTTTTAACGACGCGAGTGAAATTTTTTCGTCGCCGGTGGCGGGTGCACTGAATGCGGGGACCTTGTTGCCTTCTTTGACTGTTTTTGCTGCCATGATTGCCTTTTAACGTATTTAAATTTTAACGGGTTCGATTACTGCATCGAGATTCATTTGGTCACAGAACTCCATGAATTGCTCGCGCAATGCCGCAATATGCGTATCCGCCGGGACCTCCACGGTCATGGTCAGAGAGAACATGGGGGTGCCGGTATGTGCCGCGTGATAGCTACCGGTATACAGATCGTGGATGTTGATCTTGCGGTTTGAGAAAAATCCGGCTAGCTGATTGACGATCCCCGGATGATCGAGCGAGATGACTTCCACCGTATACGGAACGGCATTATCCTGTGTGGTTCGCTGTTCAGTGCGCCGTACGTTGATGGTTAGTTTGAGTTGTTGTTCCAGTGAAGGTAATGTCGACTCAAGTTTGGCAACGCTGTTCCATTTGCCACTCGCCAACAGGATTATGGCAAATTCGCCGCCAAGCACTGACATACGGCTGTCTTCGATATTACAACCGGACTCCATAACGATTTCCGAAAGTCCGGTGACCAAGCCGGGTTGATCGTTGCCCATGGCGGAAATAACGAGGAAACTGTTTTGTTGGGATTGCTCAGACATGGGTATTTTTGTCTCTATAGCTCGGGTTACCCCTTGAGTTTGCCGGGGTGCTTGCCGGTGTGGACAAAGAAGAAATGACCGATCCGTTTCGCACAACGGAGGACAACAGGAAATTAAATTTTGGACCTGTCAGCACTACCTATTCGGTCACTCTATGTTGGATCAACCAGGAACAGTTGATTTTATAATTTTACCGCACGCAATTGTTCGGCGGCAGTTTCGGGGCTAACGGTATTAACAAACAAACCTGAGCCCAGCTCGAAGCCACTTGGAATACTGGTTCGTGGGCAAATTTCCAGGTGCCAGTGATAGCTGGCGTCGGTACCCACATAGTCCTCACCGTGCGGCTCTGTATGTAAAAAGTAATTGTACTGCGCGCCACCGATTACTGCATCCAGACGTGCCATGGTTCGCTGCAGAACGTTGGCCAGATCGGCAAACTCGTCGTCCTTAGATAGCATGAAGTTGCTGTTGTGCTCAAGCGGCAATATATGTACTTCCCATTCGTAGCGGCTGGCAAATGGCTTGATGGCGATAAAATGCTCACCTTTCTCGACAACATATTGCCCCACGCTGATCTGGCGCACAATCCTTCCGGAATGCCGGTCGTAGATCGTGGTTTCAAACGTCAGGGCCTCGTCTATCATGGCGCAGAAAATGCAATGGTGATGTTTTTTAAAGTAATTGCGGCTGTTGATCACTTCATCATGAACATTCTGTGGTACCACCGGCGTCGCAATAATTTGGCTATGCGTGTGGGACATGCTGGCGCCGGCGGCCGGACCGAAGTTTTTAAACACCAACACATACTTCAGTCTATCGTCCATGGCATAAAGCTGTTGCATGCGTCGCTGATAGACGCGGAACAAATTGGCAAGATGGGGTGAACTCATTTCATGCACTGCGATGCCATGACCGGCATTGTCGATGATCACTTCATGGCGGCCGTAACCGTCAATGGCCTGTTGCAAGCCAAAAACCAACCCTGGAATTTGCCGATCGTCGCCCAGTACCGGATAAAGATTCTCAACAATGCGGATATCCCAATCGCCCTGCTGGGGAAAGCGGTCAATCTCGGGAGGTGTCTTATCTTCGTTGCCGCGGCAGAAGGGGCAGGTTTCCACGTGCCGTCGCGTGTCCCGTGGAGCCGGCGCCTCTTCCTTCTGCGGCCGCATGCTGCGCGCAGTGGCCACCAGCACTGACTCGCTGGGCACAATGGGATTGATACGGATCTCGCGGGTGGCGTGGATTTGTTCGTCCATAATTACTTCGTCCATGTTTGGCTAATTCATCGCAAGCCATTATACGTTGATGATTTTTCAGTAAAATAGGTGAGTTTTTATGGGCCCGTAAGTCAAACTTTCGCGCTCCGGGGCGGCCGGATTCCAACGGAGCCACGCTTGTCAGATATCGGGCACACAAGTACCATTGGCGGCTGATTTCAGGTACGGGGTGGAGGTTGATGATTCAGGGGAGTCTTGTGGCGCTGGTGACGCCGATGCAGGCAGACGGCGCGCTCGACGCCGATGCGCTGGCCGGGCTGCTGGACTTTCACGTGGCGAGCGGCACTGACGCCGTTGTGGCGGTGGGCACCACGGGTGAATCGGCGACGCTTAGCGAAGATGAGCACTGCGCCCTTATCGCACAGGTGGTGGCGCATGTTGCCGGGCGGATATCGGTCATTGCCGGAACCGGCGCCAATTCCACCAGCGAAGCCATTCGCCTGACCCGCTGTGCGTATGAGGCGGGGGCGGATGCCTGTTTGCTGGTGACGCCGTACTATAATAAGCCCCCCCAGGAAGGCTTGTACCAGCACCACAAAGCGGTTGCCGAGGCCGTACAGATTCCGCAGATACTATATAATGTGCCCGGCCGGACCGCGGTGGACATGTTGCCGGACACCGTTGCCCGTTTGGCCAAAATACCTAATATTGTCGGCATTAAAGATGCCACCGGAGATTTGGAGCGCTACCAGCAGACACGCGACTTGTGTGGTGACGATTTCGCGATATACAGCGGCGACGACGAGACCGCCATGGAGCTAATGTTGGCCGGTGCGAATGGCGACATCTCGGTGACGGCGAATGTGGCGCCAAAAGCCATGCATGACATGTGTGCGGCGGCCATGGCGGGCAATCGTGCATTGGCTGAGTCCATAAACGCGAATCTGATGCGACTCCACAGCGGGCTGTTCGTCGAATCCAATCCGATTCCGGTCAAATGGGCGCTGTATGAGATGGGGCGCATTCAAACGGGAATTCGCCTGCCGCTTACCGCCTTGTCTGAGACAATGCGCGACGATCTGAGTGAAAATCTGCGTGCGGCCGGAGTGTTATAGTTGTTCTTCCTCAAGGTAACCTTTTGATGTTGTTTTCATTTGTTCGACACCGCTCAGTTGTAATCATGAGCGCTACGTTGCTGGCTTTGTCAGTGGTTACAGCATGCTCTTCGTCAGCGAAAAAACCGGTTTATGACGGTGCCGAGGAAGCAGAAGGCCTGGTGGTACCTCCGGATCTGGTCATGCCTCAGGACCAGGGTACCGATATTCCCAATACCGCTTCTCAATATGCCAGCCTGTCGGGAACGGGTCCGGCGCAGCAGGCGACTCGACCGGCCGGCTCTCCCGTGCCCGAACAATTCCCCACGGGGATCAAGATGGGGCGGGATGGTGCCTTGCGTTGGCTGGTTATCAATACCAGCAGCGATCAGGTATGGGAAAAACTCAAGGGTTTCCTCACCAAACAGGGTTTCGAGCTTGTCGTGGACAATCGGAAACTGGGTTACGTTGAAACGAACTGGCAGGACCCCGGCCAGTCACAATCCGGCAACTGGTTTACGCGCATGGTGGGCAATGTCTCCTCCAGCGGCATGCTGGACCGCTATCGAGTTCGGCTGGAAACTGACGAGCGCGGATTGACGCTGATGTTTGTTGCGCATCACGGTCGGCGCGAACTTGTCAGTGGGGAAGATACCGACCAGGCCGTGAGCGACGGCTGGACCTGGCGGCCTGCCGATCCGCAGCTGGAAGTTGAGATGATGCAGCGCTTCGCCATTTACCTCGGTGTCGACGAGGCCACCGCGCTGGCCGCCATTCCGGCGGTGGTCCCAACGGACGGGTTGGCACATATCGTTGATCGGGAAAACGATCTCTGGCTGCAGGTTGATCAGGTTTACTATCGCGCCTGGCGGCGAACACAGATCGCGCTGGACCGACTGGGTTTGATTATCGAACAGCGTGATCGCAAAACGGGTGAATTCCTCGTAAAAGTTCCTGAAGATTTTATCCAGGCCAACGAGGGAATGCTGTCTTCGTTCTTCGGCGGTAAAAAACCGACCGGCGATCAAAGTTTCATTGTTAAACTTAGTGCCGACGGCAAGATCACGCGACTGGAATTGCGGGACAGCGAGGGTAATCTGCGTCGCGGTGATCTCGAACGACGGGTTCTGGGTCGTTTGCAGCAGCTGTTAAGCTAGGCTTACTTCGGAATAATAATGTAAGGGGGCAAGGTGCGATTTGCGTGCCTGGGCAGTGGCAGTCGCGGCAATGGGCTTGTTTTGGAGTCGGTGAACACCCGGCTGTTAATCGATTGCGGTTTCTCCCTTAAGGAAACACAACGGCGACTGTCGCAGCTTGGTCTGGAGCCTGCACAGCTTAACGCCTTGTTGGTTACCCACGAGCATGGTGATCACATTCGTGGTATTGCCCGCCTTGCCGATCGCTTTGACCTGCCGGTTTGGGCGACACGAGGCACCGCAGCGTTTATCGATTGTCGCAGTGATGTGAACGTCATCAATTCACACAAGCAATTTATGATAGGTGATATCGAAATCAGTCCGTTTCCGGTACCCCATGATGCGCGTGAACCTTGCCAGTTTGTATTCAAGCACCGGCATCTGCGATTCGGCATGTTGACAGACACGGGGTGTCATACACCACACATTGAAGCGCAGCTGCAGGACTGTCATGGCCTGTTACTGGAATGTAACTATGACAGCGACATGCTGGCCGATGGACCGTATCCGCCGTCATTGAAGGCGCGGGTGGGCAGTGATCTGGGGCACTTGAGTAATGCCCAGGCCGCACAAATCCTGGAATCGGTAATGCATCCCAAGCTGCAACAGATTGTCATCGGCCATCTTAGTGAAAAAAATAATACACCGGACCTGGCCCGTGGCGCGCTGAGTGCGGTGATGGGCCTTGAGACGCCGAACGTTTGTGTCGCCAGTCAGGATGAAGTCACGCACTGGCGGACATTGGATTGACGTCCTACGGGCTATCACAAAAAAATTAGCCACAGAGGGCGCACAGAATACCGGAGAACTGTTTTTTTAGGCGAAAGCCGGAATCCATTATGATTCAATCTTACTGGACTCCGGCTTTCGCCGGAGTGACGACTGAACCTATTCTAGCCAGTGAGTTTTTAATTGATTCCTCTGTGAATGCTGTTCCCTCTGTGGTCAAAACGAAATAGGAATAACCGAAAATGAAAAAACTCGCGGAACTCTATTCCGGTAAAGCAAAAACAGTCTATACAACCGACGATCCGGATCGAATGATCATGGAGTTTCGCAATGATACCTCCGCGTTCGACGGTGAAAAAGTCGAGCAACTGGAGCGTAAAGGACTGGTCAATAATTATTTTAATGCTTTCGTTATGGAAAAACTGGCCGCCGCCGGTATCGCCAATCATTTCGAACAGCGCTTATCCGCCAATGAGTCATTGGTCAAGCGCCTGACGATGTTACCGGTGGAATGCGTGGTACGTAATTTAGCCGCAGGTAGCTTGTGTCGGCGTTTGGGTGTGGCAGAGGGCATTGACTTGTCACCACCGGTGTTTGAGTTTTTTCTAAAGAATGACGCATTGCATGATCCGATGATCAATGATTCGCATATTTGTACCTTTGGCTGGGCCAGCGCGGCGCAAGTGGCGGACATGAAAACGCTGACGCTGCAGGTCAACGAGATTCTCGGAGCGCTGTTCGCGGATGCCGGTCTTTTGCTGGTGGATTACAAGCTGGAGTTTGGTGATTTTCACGGAACCCTCATGCTTGGCGATGAGTTCAGTCCGGATGGCTGCCGCCTGTGGGACGCCAAAACGCGCGACAAGCTCGACAAGGATCGCTTCCGCCAGGGGCTTGGCGGGGTGGTCGAAGCGTATGAGGAAGTTGCCGGTCGGCTCGGCATTGCTTTACCGTAAGACCCTACCTTTTGCTATGTCTCTGTATTTCTAAGATAAAAACGTGGAAATTCGTCTCGCCAATCGATTCAACAGGTTAAAGATCGGCCTCTCCGTACCGATACAACGGTTATTGGTTACACGCCACCGTTAAGCGGCGCCGTTTTGGCGAGGAGTTTTGTCCGGTGTTTTCATCAAGCTTTAATTTCACGGGCGTCCTGTCCCGTCTCAAAATCAGCCACAAGCTGTGGATCGGCTTCGGCATTGTTCTAATTATACTTGCCGTGGTTGCCGTAACCGCCCTGCGTAGCCTTTCCAAGGCGGAAAACAGCGTCGAGGTCGTCGTCCATGACAGCCTGCCAACCGTGGTCAAATCGCTGGAACTGGCCGACGCCCTGGAGAAAACCAGCGCCGCGCTAGGTTTTTTCCTGCTGAGTCACGACGAAATACACAAGAGTGACTACGAAACCGGTTTACTTGCAGTCGAGCAGGCTGTTGAAGAGCTGGGCGCGATGCCGGGTGTGCAGGCAGACGCAAAGGATCGCGAACTCGTCACAGGCCTAAAAGGCGATCTGGTTAAATACCAGGAATACCAGGGTCGCATGCTGGAGTTGGCCGAAAACACGGGCAAGAACTTCCCCGGTTCGGCCTTCGCGGCACAACATTTGAATCCGGTCAGCCAGCAGATGTTGCAAATCATGACCGAAATGATCCTCTCCGAGCAGGAAGAGGAAGCTACCCCGATCCGCAAACAGGTGCTCACGGATTTGAATGACCTGCGCTATGCGTGGGCTAATGTAATGAACGGTGTGCGGGCGTATATTGCATTCCGCGCCAAATCGGCCCTGCAGGAAGCCGATACTTACATGGAATTGACGGACACCATCATCGGTCGCGTTAAAGCTCATGGTGAAGCGCTTACATTTGAACAATCGGACGGAATTGAAAACGTAGCCGAACTCCAGTCCAAATTTAAGGAAGGATTTAAGGGTCTTCAGGAAATTCACGGTAGTAGCGAATGGCGTACCGACGCCCACTTGATTCGCACGGAAATTGGACCGTTAACTGAACGCATTAAAACCAAGATAGCCATGTTGGTCGAAGATCAACGTGAGAGAAATTCCGAGATCAGCGAATCGTTGCTGGAGGAAGTGGCGGCGACTTGGTTCTCCATTGCCGTGTTAGTGGTGATCGGCCTGTTGGTCGGCGGTTTAGCCGCCTGGTTTATTGCCAGCATCGTCGTGAAGCCAATTAACCAGGCTGTATCTGCCATGCAGGATATTGCCGAAGGTGAAGGCGATTTAACCCATCGGCTGACCGTACGTGGTACGGATGAAGTGGCGCAACTTGCACAGGCGTTTAACGCGTTTGCAGATCAGGTGCGCGACACCATTCAGCAAGTCACCGGTGCTACCAGTCAGTTGGCTTCCGCGGCTGAAGAAATGTCGCATATCACCGGTGAGACCAGTAGCGGCGTGCAGCGCCAGCGTTCCGAGACGGAACTGGTTGCCACCGCGATGAACGAAATGACGGCCACAGTGCAGGAAGTGGCGCGCAATGCCGAATCCGCCGCAGAAGCGGCACAGAGCGCCGATGCGCAGGCGGAAGATGGTCAGCAAGTCGTGCAAAAAACAGTATCCGCCATTGACGGACTGGCCGGCGAAGTTGAAAAAGCGGCTGAAGTTATCCAACGGCTCGAAAAAGACAGTGAACAGATCGGAACGGTGCTTGAAGTTATTCGAGGCATTGCCGAGCAGACTAATCTGTTGGCGCTAAATGCCGCGATTGAAGCCGCGCGTGCCGGCGAGCAGGGTCGGGGTTTTGCTGTCGTAGCAGATGAGGTGCGTAGCCTGGCCAGTCGGACACAGACATCCACGCAGGAAATTCAGGAGATGATCGAACGTCTGCAGGGTGGCGCGCGAGATGCGGTCGCAGTAATGGAAGGTGGTCGAAGCCGTGCCAAGACCAGCGTGGACGCCGCCGGTAAGGCGGGTGCAGCGCTTGAAGCCATCACCGGCGCGGTAAACGCAATTACTACGATGAACAATCAGATAGCCGAAGCCGCGCGGCAACAGGGACACGTGGCCGAAGAGATTAATCAGAACGTCATCAACATCAGCCAGGTGGCTGACGAAAGCGCTAGTGGCGCTGATCAATTGGCCCAGGCCAGTGGCGATCTCGCGGGCTTGTCGCATGACCTGCAAAACCTGGTGGGTCGATTCAAGGTTTAATTTCGGCAGGATGCAGAAGGGCAACGTCGCCCTGTTTTTAGCCTGTTTTTCCGCTACAATGCCGGTCGTCAGCCGAGACGACCGGCATTTTTGATCCCGGAAAAACAAGTTAAATGGCGAAAGATTCATATACCGCTGATTCCATCGAAGTTCTAACAGGTCTTGAGCCGGTGCGGAAACGCCCGGGCATGTACACGCAGACCGAACGTCCCAATCACCTGGCGCAGGAAGTGATCGACAACAGTGTCGATGAGGCGATTGCAGGTCATGCCAGCCGAATTGACGTGACACTAAACAAGGACGGTTCCCTTACAGTCAGCGATGACGGGCGCGGCATGCCGGTTGATACACACAAGGGCGAAAAACTCCCGGGTGTGGAAGTCATTCTCACGCGCCTGCATGCCGGCGGTAAATTCTCCAACAAAAACTACCAGTTTTCCGGTGGCCTGCATGGTGTCGGCGTCTCCGTTGTTAACGCGCTGTCCAAACACCTGGAAGTCTGGATAAAGCGTGGCGGCAAGGAATACAACATGGCGTTTGCCAACGGCAAACGTGTCTCGAAGCTGGAGCAGACAGGTACTGTGGGGCAACGCAATACCGGTACAACATTGCGCTTCTGGCCCGACCCCAAATATTTTGATTCAGCCAAGATCTCGGTGCCACGACTCAAACACGTTTTACGCGCCAAGGCGGTGTTGTGCCCTGGACTGACGGTGACCTATCAGGACGAAGCGGGTAAGGACAAGGACAGTTGGTACTACGAAGATGGATTGCAGACCTATATGCTCGACGCCTTGCAGGACACTGTTGTGTTGCCGGAGGAACCCTTTGTCGGCAGCATGGCATCAACCAATGAGGCGGTCGATTGGGCACTGGCCTGGGTTGTTGAGGGTGAGGCCGAGTTAAGTGAAAGCTATGTCAACCTCGTGCCCACCACGCAAGGCGGTACACATGTTAACGGCCTGCGCACCGGCCTGACCGAAGCCATGCGTGAATTTTGTGAATTACGCAATCTGCTGCCGCGAGGCGTGAAAATTAGTCCGGAAGACGTCTGGGACAAGGTGAGCTATGTTCTTTCAGTGAAACTGACCGATCCCCAGTTCAGCGGTCAGACCAAGGAACGACTTTCATCACGTGAGAGTGCGGCTTTTGTTTCCGGCATCGTTAAAGATGCATTTGGTTCCTGGCTCAACCAGTTTGTCGAGTCCGGAGAACGTATCGCGGAATTGGTCATCGCCAACGCCCAGTCGCGACTCAAGGCGGGCAAGAAGGTTGTACGAAAAAAAATCACTCAAGGGCCGGCCTTGCCGGGTAAGCTGGCTGATTGCGCCTCTGAAGATATCAGTCGTACGGAATTGTTTTTGGTAGAAGGTGACTCCGCCGGCGGTTCAGCCAAACAGGCCCGTGACAGGGAGTTTCAGGCGATCATGCCACTGCGCGGCAAGATCCTGAACTCTTGGGAAGTGGACTCTGCACAAGTGCTCGGGTCACAGGAGGTACATGATATCGCGGTTGCCATCGGCGTTGATCCAGGCTCCGACAATCTGTCCGGTTTGCGCTATGGCAAAGTCGTTGTTTTGGCGGATGCGGATTCCGACGGCGCGCATATCGCCACTTTACTTACCGCGCTGTTTCTTCGGCACTTTCAGCCATTGGTCGCACAGGGCCATGTCTATGTGGCCATGCCTCCCTTGTATCGCATCGACGTGGGTAAGGAGCTGTACTACGCCGTTGACGATGCCGAACGTCAGGGCGTGATGGATCGCATTGCTGCCGAAAAGAAGAAAGGCAAAGTCGTCGTAACTCGATTCAAAGGACTGGGTGAAATGAATCCTTTGCAATTACGGGAATCCACTATGGCCCCGGACACCCGCCGCCTGGTGCGCCTGACGATTGAGGCGGGCGATGGTACACAGCAGTTGATGGATATGCTGTTATCCAAGAAGCGTGCATCGGATCGCAAGAGTTGGTTGGAGAAGAACGGTGATTTGGCGGAAGTTTGATATAACTACAGAGGACACAGAGAAAATAACTAGTAGCTGTTCATTGTGTGCTGATCTAACTGTCAACTAAAATTTTTAACGTTGTTTTGCCAGTGGCGCGCGACTAAGCGTTTCAAGAATAGAAAATTAATTTCTTTGGGTCCACTGTGAACTCTGTGGTTCATAACCATGAAATCCTAACCACTTTGACTACTGAGTTTTAGTTACCATGACGAAATCCCGACAAATGACGCTGGACGAAGATGTTGAAAGTCTTCCGTTAAAGCAGTTTACCGAGAAGGCCTACCTGGACTACTCCATGTACGTCATTCTCGATCGTGCATTGCCGAATATTGGTGACGGTCTGAAACCGGTGCAACGCCGCATTGTCTATGCCATGTCCGAGCTGGGTCTTAAGGCCGGCACAAAATTTAAAAAATCCGCACGTACGGTAGGTGACGTGCTTGGTAAGTTTCATCCGCACGGTGATAGCGCCTGTTACGAAGCCATGGTGCTCATGGCGCAACCTTTTTCCTATCGATATCCCCTGCTCGAAGGACAGGGGAATTGGGGGTCACCGGATGATCCCAAGTCGTTTGCCGCCATGCGCTATACGGAATCACGCCTTTCGGCTATTGCCGAATTGTTATTGTCCGAACTTGGACAGGGAACGGTTGACTGGACGCCAAACTTTGACGGTACTCTGGACGAACCCGCGGTATTACCCGCACGAGTACCTCACGTGTTGTTGAATGGCACTACGGGTATAGCTGTGGGTATGGCGACTGATATCCCGCCACATAATCTAACCGAAATCATTAACGCCACCATCCATTTGCTCGACAATCCCAAAGCAACCGTGCGGGATTTATTCAAATTCGTGAAAGGTCCGGACTATCCTACGGATGCCGAGATCATCTCGCCGCGTAGGGATATCCAAGGCATGTATAGCAGCGGCAATGGATCAATTCGAATGCGCGGGCGATTCGAAAAAGAGGGCGGTGATATCATAATTACTGCACTGCCACACCAGACTTCTCCGGCAAAGGTGCTTGAACAGATAGCCGGGCAAATGAACGCTAAGAAACTACCTATGGTGGTGGATTTACGAGATGAGTCTGATCACGAAAATCCGACGCGCCTGGTACTCGTGCCACGCTCGAACCGCATCGATGTAAGCGAACTGATGGCACATCTTTTTGCGACTACGGATCTTGAACGTACCTATCGCGTCAACATGAACGTGATCGGACTGGACGGACGCCCCAGGGTGCATAATCTGCGCGACATGCTGTCCGAGTGGTTGAAGTTCAGGACCGAGACCGTTCGTCGCAGGCTTGAACATCGGTTGGAAAAAATCATACGTCGTTTACATCTTCTCGATGGTTTGTTGATCGCTTTTTTGAACCTGGATGAAGTAATCAAAATTATTCGCACCGAGGATGAACCGAAGAAAGTACTCATAAAGCGCTTCAAACTCAGCGAAGAGCAGGCAGACTACATTCTCGATACCCGGCTGCGGCAATTGGCGCGGCTTGAGGAAATGAAAATCCGGGACGAACAAAAGGCGCTTGCCGAAGAGCGCGATTCGCTAGAGACAACGCTAAAGTCTCGGCAACGTATGAAAACGTTAATAAAAAAGGAACTCAAGGAGATTGCCGGTCAATTTGGCGACAAACGTCGCTCGCCGATTGTAGAGCGTGAAGCGGCCCAGGCACTTGATGAAACTGCGCTTATTGCAGCCGAACCGGTGACGATCGTGTTGTCGCAAAAGGGTACAGCACGTTCGGCCAAAGGCCATGAGATCGATCCGCGCAGCCTGAGCTACAAGGCCGGTGATGGCTTCCAGGACAGTGTACGCTGCCGTAGTAACGAGTCCGTTGTGTTTATCGATTCAACCGGGCGCACGTACTCCGTTCCAGCTCACGCATTGCCTTCTGCGCGCGGACTTGGCGAACCGCTTACGGGACGCCTGAGTCCCCCGGATGGCGCCACATTTTGTGGCGTTATGGTGGGCGAGCCGACACAGCTTTACCTGCTGGCGAGCGATGCTGGTTACGGATTTGTCGGCCGAGTGGAAGACATGCTGACCAAAAATAAGAAAGGCAAGGCCATGATGAAAGTTGCGGCGGGTACCAGCGTGCTGCCACCAGTCAAAGTATCCGATATGGAAAACGAGTGGGTGGCCGCGGCCTGTAACGACGGCCGTATGCTTATTCACCACATGAGTGAACTCCCCCTATTACCCCGAGGCAAAGGCGTGAAAATTATTGGCGTTAACCCGGCCAAACACAGCAAACATGAAGAGTATCTCGCCGCAATTGCCGTGATCGACGAAAGCAGCAATCTGGTCGTACACACCGAAAAACGTCATGTCACCCTAAGTCAGGATGATATGGAACCTTATGAAGGTGAGCGTGCGCGTCGTGGCCTTAAGCTGCCGCGTGGTTTTCGTGGAGTTGAATGGCTTGAAGCTGAAGAAACGGAGTAAATACAATATCGCGTTACTGCATTTTCGCAATTGCCGGCCGAGCTTCTGATTCCGAAACAATTGTGAGTTTCGGGCGACCGGCAACCAGCCCCATCTGGACCACGCCCCTGATGTAGTAAGTTTCGCCCGCCTTGACATCTACCGTAACGGAATCCTGGGAAATCGCCTGAGACCAGAACGTTTGTTGGCCGGGATCAACGTATCGATGCAGTGTTGTCCCGCTTGCAAGCGCACCGATAGGCTCTTGCCCGTGGTTCAGATTGAAGCGGATCGCGCCACCTTTAAACGCATTCTCGCGAAAAAAGATAATAAGACCTTTATCTTCTTTTGCCTGAGGTAATTCCGCTGAAATTGAAGATAACGCCGGCAGAATAAGTGCCAGGATAAAAACAATTAGTGACGAGAACCTGAATTTTGACGGTTTCACTTTTAGTTTTTAGCTCCGGTTTTGGGTTGCGGGCTGAGTTTACGGAGTTTTTCCAGCACACGCTCGGCGCGTTCAATATGTTCCTTGAGCTCTCGGTTGTCGGGTTGCAGCGGCAATGCGTCCCGCCAGACTTTAACCGCATCTTCAATCTTACCGTGTGAATATAAACTACGTCCGGTAACCAGCGCTTCCTTGACGCGCTCCTCTATCGCCTGCTCAAGCTTACCTGCGAGTATCTTGGTATCGGGAGGGCGCACTTCCTGGGCCAGGATTTGGGCCATTACTCTCTGTGCGGTCAGCAGGTCACGCGAACGAAAGGCATCGTTAAACCGTTTCAACAAACCTTGGTTAAACTGCAAATCTGCAGCCATTTCCAGACGATTTTTGACTGTTTTATACTCGCTAATGCGTTTTTCCAACAAGGCCATCCGGCTTAGGGTTTCCTGGTCAGGAAACAAAGGTTTGGCCAGGTTGAGGTAGTGTTCCGCCACTTCAGGTTTCCTCGCCTGCAGGGCATCCTCGGCGTGTGCAACAAGTTGGGTTGCGATAAGTTTTGCGTCGGTTGTTGATTGTTGCAGAGTACTGCGGCGTTCTTCGTCGCGCGGCACAACCCGCTGGATCTCCTTCAATTCGGGAAGATCTCTTCCCAGTTGCTCCGCACGGCTTAGCAGGAGATTAAAGTCGTGTTTGCCGAGGTATACACCTCGTTCAGCAAGAAATTTTCTTTGTGCCATTTGCAGGCGGGTGCTCGCAGGAATTTTCTCCAGTGCTGATTCGTACACCAATGCAGCCTCATGCCACTTTTTATTGTTTTGCAGCTTGCTTGCCTTATCGATGGTTTTGTCTTCGAAACGGAGTGCCAACTGCTCTATGTTTTCACGCTTTTCCTGCAGCAGGGCGTATTGTTTGTGGGAAGGCTCAATGTAACTAAGTGTGTCCAGAGCCTTGCCGTATTCCTGTTGTTCAACCCAGGTATCTATTTGGGAGGGCAGATCGGAACGAAACGAATGGACATAGGCACAACCACTCAGGTGGCTTGTTAAAACAAGCGCAACACACAGTTTTCTCAGCATTAGGCAACAATCCGGCTTGCCAACAGTTCGTCCAGGTAGCCTTCAAGTTTTTCGCGCTCTTCCTTAACGACATCCCGCACCAGGTAAGTGGTGACCGGATCGGTTTTACCGCGCAGGTTTATCGAGCCGTGTCGTTTGGCATTTACGCGGTGGTAGACGGTCGGTGCAGTATACAAAGGCTCGCTGATTACAATTTGGCCTTTTTCGGCCACAGTGTGCAGTCGCGCTGCAAGGTTGACGGCGTCTCCGACGACCGTGTACTGCATACGGTCCTGCGATCCCATGTTACCGGCCAGCATGGGGCCACTATTTACACCAATACGGAAATAGATCGGGTACTTGCCGATACTTGCACGTTTTGCATTAAGGCGATCGACCATGTTTTGAATCATTACGGCACAACCAATGGCGTTAAACTGGTGGTTCGGATCCTGTTCCGGTGCACCAAAAATTACCATGGCGCAATCGCCCATATACTTATCCACAGTGCCGTGATAATAACGGGTGGCCATCGATATATAGGTGAAATACTCGTTCAAAAGTTCTGCGACTTCGTCTGGAGAGAGTTTTTCGGACAGACTGGTGAAGCCGACAATATCGGCGAAAAGTGCTGTGGCGTGAACGTGTTTGCCGCCAAGTTTAACGTGCTCGAGATTTTTCAGGATTTGCTTGGCCACGTTGGGTGACACAAAGCGTGAAAAAACGCTTTCCACCTGGTGTTTTTCCACCATCGAGTCGGCCATGTTATTAAACGCCTCGATCAAAAATCCGATTTCATCGTCACGACGTTCGCTGATCCGGAATTTAAAGTCTCCCTGCGACAGCGCCAGACTTGCATCCATGAGTTTATGCAGGGGGCGTGTCAGTTTGCGACCCATGATGTAGGAAACGATGATGCCGATAATGATCATTAACACCGTTGTAGCGGCAATGGCGCGGAACGTTTCGTGTACCGACTGGGTAAGCGCCTGTTTACTGAATGAGACCAGGGCATAGCCGGCGATAAGTTCTTCAAAATGAATGGGTTTTATAAACGAAACGACGTTCTGGGGTTTCTCGTCCGGGTCAGTGTTTGCCCATTCAACGGTGTTGCTGGACTCGCCCCGCTGAACCTGATCATTGTAGCGAACAAGTACGTTGGCGGGCGGTACGGTGCCTGAAGCTGCCAGAACCTTGCCGGAATCGGAATAAACCACGGCACCGAGAATATTCTCAGACGTGTCCAGGTTGCTGATCAGTACCATCAGGCCCAGTACGTCGTCGGACAGCACCAGTTCTTTCGACGATTCACCCAATTGCTGGGAAACCGCGTTGCCGAACTCGGCAATCTGTTTTTGCAACAGATGCGTTTGGTTGTTAATGATCAGCACCCCAAGCAAAATCATGCCGGTGGTGATCAGCAGGGTGATGACAATGGCCAGTTTGTGCGCTATCGAAAGCGCATTCGGCAACAAGCCTCGCCGTCGGCGCGCGCTACTTTCTGGCGCATCGACTGTGCTGACAGCGGAGGGCTTGTTTTCGTTCTCAATCGGCCCGGATTGGTCCATGTTTCCGTTTCAACAAGCGGTTTTTTCGTGATTACCGGCGATTTAATGAACAGTGCACTTGGCGGATGCGCCCGTGCCACCGGCTTTTGGTTATGGAAGCGCTAATACTAACACGTTCGGACTAGTTTTCACGACCCCTGACTGCTACGGTGACAGTTAGCAACTTACTGAAAGCTATTGTTTTTAAAAATTTTTTTCAGATTTCGCATAAATACAACCGGGTTCTGTTGAAAAATCTGGGCACAACGCCACGGTAGGCGGTGGCACTCGGTTCGTATAAGATCCTCGCTCTTTTCGAGTTGCCCCGAGGTACCGGTTTATGCCGATGATTCGTCCGTTTGCGGGATTACGCCCGGTCGCGGAACATGCCGCTAACGTTGTCGCACCACCCTATGACGTTCTCAACTCAGCAGAAGCCCGCCAGCAGGCTGAGAACCGGCCGTGGAGCTTTCTGCATATTTCCAAGCCGGAGATTGACCTTGAGCCCGGTATCGACGTCTACGACCCGCAGGTATACCAAAAAGGCGCGGAAAACCTCCGAAAAATGCGCGACGAGAACATTCTTTTCCAGGATGAACAACCTTGCTACTACTTGTATCGATTGGTGATGGGTGAGCATAGCCAAACAGGCCTGGTTGCGGTTGCATCCGTGGAAGAGTACGACCGTAATCGAATCCGCAAGCACGAATTTACTCGGCCGGACAAGGAAGACGATCGTGTGCGCCAGATCGACGCGTTAAACGCGCAGACCGGACCGGTTTTTTTAACCTATCGACATGATCCGACTGTTGATGCCCTGGTTCAGAGAGTTACCGCCGGTGAGCCGGAATACGACCTGACGGCGGCTGACGGCGTAAGGCACACCTTATGGCGTGTTGCGGCGGTGGAGGATGTTGAGACCTTGTCGTCGGCGTTTAATGCAATGGAATATCTGTATATCGCTGACGGACATCATCGCTCCGCTGCCGCCAGTCGGGTGGCCGCCATGCGTCAAAAGGATAACCCCGGACATACGGGTGATGAGAGCTACAATTTTTTCCAGGTCGTGCTGTTTCCGGATAATCAGATGGAAATCCTCGACTACAATCGTGTCGTCAAGGATCTGAATGATCTTTCGGTTGCCTCGTTCCTGGAGGCGATTAAAGATCGGTTTAGCGTGGAGTCCTCGCCAGCTCCGGTACGACCTGAACAGCCCGGCCAGTTTGGTCTGTATTTGGAAGGCGCATGGTACCGGTTGCAGATCAAGGAGAATTGGATTCCGCAAGACGACCCGGTGGCTCGACTGGACGTCAGCCTGTTACACGATAACCTGATCGAGCCGCTGCTTGGCATCAGTGATCCGCGGCGTGACAAGCGCATTGATTTCGTTGGTGGTATCCGCGGTTTGGCAGAACTGGAAAAGCGCGTCGACTCCGGCGAAATGAAAGCCGCATTTTCGTTTTATCCTACCCGTCTAGCTGACCTGATGGCGGTTGCGGATGCAGAAAAGGTGATGCCGCCTAAATCCACCTGGTTTGAACCGAAGCTGGCTGACGGTCTGGTGTCACACGTGTTGGACTAAACGGCGGAATTTAATAAAAACGTTGAATCACTGAGGACACAGGGAACCCTGAGGATTTGGTTTTCGAAAATTTCCTCCGCTCCCTTTGAGGTCGTTTCCAGCGCATTCTGAAAATTAAGTAGTACTACTTAAAGCTAAAAGCTGCCTTCGAAGTCGTAGCTCATCTCCGAGTCGGGTTGTTGCAGGAAGTAGCCCTGAATAAAATCGACGCTGCATTGCCACAATACCGCAAGGCTGTTGGCATCCTCAACAAACGCGGCAATGGTTTGCATGTTTTGCTGGGCGGCGTGTTCGGCAATCGATTTAACTTTTTCCTGATTATCGATATTAGTCGCCAGCGTTGAAATAAGGTCGCCATGGATCTTGATGTAATTTACCTTGAGGTGTTTCAATGCCTGGAAGGTGTTTTGTTCGGTACCGAAGTTCTCCAACGCGGAACGGGCACGAAGCTGAATCAGGCCTTCGACGGTAGCCTTTGCCTGCTTCATGAAGTTTAACGCAGTCTCTTCGGCAATTTCGAATACCAGGTTATCGGCGTTAATACGTAGTGATTTCAAGCGCTCGTTTAACCAGGGAAGAAACTCCTCATCACACAAGGAACCGGAAGAAATCTTGATAAAGAAACGGGAATGTACGTCCTGTTTTTCACGTTCGCTGAGCAACATCATGGCGTTGGCGATCACCCAACGGTCAATGTATCCCATCAAGTTTGATTTTTCGGCAGCCGGGATGAAGTCCTGTGGCGCAATTTCGCTATTATCTTCATCAAGCATGCGCGCGAGGATTTCATAGTGCTCCCCGGGCTCACCGTGCAGACTGACTACCGGTTGAAAGAGCAGGCGGAAGCGGTTGTTTTTTAACGCCGCGGTGATTTGTGCCGCGCGGTGCGATAATTGTTCGTTTTCCTCCAGATCCTCGATTGCCGGGGTGTAAAGGCTAAATCGGTTGCCGCCATCCCGGAACGCGTTCTGGCAACCTCGCTCGGCGTGCGCGACGGTGTCACTGGCACGCTTGGTGGTTTCGTTTACCAGGCTGATGCCGACGCTCGCCGTGGTGGTGACTGTCTGTTTACCGACATCAGAGATGTGATCGTTTATCAACTTGCAAAGGCCATCGGCGATTTGTTCGGATTTCTTTGCGTCGGTTTTTTGTACGAGCAAGGCGTAAACCGGCCCGTCAAAATGAGCGAGAATGCCGAGGTGGCTAAGCTTTTCCTTTAACAAGGTGGCGACATCCGATAGCAACAAATCGCTGCCGGCGATACCGTGCGCATCCTTGATTTCGTCGTACTTGTCCAATTGGATCAGGAACAGCGTGCCACGGCTTTCTCCGTCCATGGCGCGTGCAATGAGCAGGTCGAGTTGCTCAATGAGATATTTACGGTTGTACAGGCCAGTCAAAAGATCCTGCTGACTAAGGACGTTGAGTTTTTTCTCCAGTTCCTTGTTGTTGGCTTGATCGCGGATAATGATCTGCGTGCATACTTCACCGTCCATGCTGGCCGGAGAGAATTCCATTGTTATTTGGAAAGCACTGCCTTCTGCATTCTTGCCCTGAATACTGAGCGTGTGGTCGTTGACCTGTCCCTTTGAATAACTACGCAGAAAATCCTTTAATTTTGGACTGTCCTCGCTAGAAACCATATCCATGATTGGAATGCCTTCGACATCTTCGGCATCTTCCAGGCTGAACATGTCCAGATAAGCTTTGTTGGCATAAATGTGCATGCCTTCGTGGACGTAGGCGATCGCGTCACGCGAGCTGTCGATAAGGTCGCGAGCACGTTTTTCGGTTTCGTGTAACAATTTTTCGCAACGGCGAAGCGCTCGGCGATCGTTCAAGGCCTCAAGCTCGCGAGTGACCACGAGACGGAGCCGATCCGGCTGATTCTGGGTAACGGTGTCGCGCGCGCCCAGCTGCAGAATTTCGTCTCCGTCGGTTGTATCGCCTTCGGGGATCACGACGACAACGGGAATATCCCGGCCGGTGCGGGTGACGATTTCAATGGCCTGTTTTGCCGTCAGGTAGGGCAACTCGTGTTTGGTGAGCACCAAATCAACGGGATTTTCCTCCAGCGCGGTGGTGAGGTCCTCGTCGTCCTCGACGCGCGTATCGCGTACTACGATGCCGGCGTTACGTAGCACGTTCATGAGTGCTTCCGCTTCTTCGGAAGAGTCAAACGCGGCTAACAGCCGAAGCAGGTTTTCGTCGCTCACTGAAAGTCCTTTACCGCAAGTCAGTACTGTTCCGGGTTCGTTATGCTGGATGGCTCCCGGGGACCGGTGCAACCATAGCACGGATAGCTACCATATTGAATTATCGGCAGTTTACGGGAAACGTAAAGGCTTTTCGCAGGCTTACAACGTACTGTCAGATGGAAGACCAGACTTGTTGCAAATCCAGCTCGCCGCTTTCGGAGGGGGCCGGTCCAGCCGTGGACCCCGTGGTGGAGGCATTGTCGCCAACGGCTTCGTCAAGAATGTTGAACTGGAATTGGGCGAACAGACCGGTGTTTTCGATTTGACGCGTAAGCAGTACATTCATTTCTTTACTGAGGATACGCACCGTCACCTTACTCCCCTCCCGGTAGGGTACTGGAGGCGTAACAAGGGTAGCCGGTTTCTTGATAGCGGAAATCTGTGGCAGCATCAAGGTGCGCTGAAAATGCCCTGACACCGCTTCGGAGGTAACCCGTAATCCGGCTGCGGCGGCGTCGGGGGTCAGCATCTCGATCCCAACGCGTAAGGTAGACAACTCGGAAAAATTCAGCCAGCGGACCACGCCAATACCCCATTTCCAGGTGTGACCGTCGCCGCTGCGGCGAACACCCATTAGCTCGCCAACCTGCACCGAGGCACGACTGTTGGCTTCGTTTTCCAGGCAATAACCGCCTGCGCTTTCGTTGACGATATGCCAGGTCTCGGCATGCAGGTCCGGTTTATCCGTTGCGGGGCCCGAGTCCTCAACCGCGGGAGGTGTGCTGCGTCCTTCGGTGAAGGAGCGCAGACTATCGCCGCTCGGATAAATCATGCTCCAGGGATCGGAGTCGTCACGCTTTGGTTGGTGAAATTCGCCCAGCGGAACACTATTGAATTCGGCCGGCTGGAAGTACCGGTCAGGCTTATCGCTTATGGCCTGCTGTTTGGGTGCGTGTCCGGCACCGGCGATGAATTGATGTGCGGTACTCAGGCCCATGGCGATTTGCACGGGTTCCTCTTTCTGCGAGCGCGAAAATACGCGCTTGGGCGTGCCTGTCCAGGTGGCCAACAGGCGGCATAAAAGGTCGTACGACAAGTCCGGCCGTTGCATGTCAATACCGGACAACGTCGTGGTATCAAGGTGACTTGAGCGGCGAATTTCCTCGCGAACTACCTCGGTAAGCTGATCAGTATGCAACAAGCTGCAATTGATCACCTCTGCATCTTCATCCCTTAGCGCCAGGTGATGGGGTGGTTTGTCATCATCTGCGCACATGATAAAGCCGCTGCGGGGTTCCTCGGTACCGGTAGCTGCGGCCAGGCTGGAGTATGGGGCCCAGTAGGCAAGCGTTTGGTAAACCTTGCTGACTTCACCCTGGCGCAGGCGGTAAGGGGCGGCCAGAGCGGTGAGCAGGACGCGTTTGTATTCATCCGCACTGTTTGATTTTTCTTCCGGGTGCCAGGAATCGGCTACCGTTACCTGACTGAGCTTGTGCGTCGAGGCGTAGTTGTAAAGCTTGTGGAGTTCCTCCCAGCGACCAGCCTGGTAGGGTGCATAGGCTTGATAGCTGGTAAGCATTTCCCGTCCGCGTAACGTAATTGCGCGGTGGATTAACTTGCCGAGTAGACGAGTGTCGGTAAATAGCACACTGTGGCCGAGGAGATCTTCGACGGCAATACAGTAGCCGATGGCCATTTCTGAAAAGATTTTGCGCGAGACTGCTGCAACTTTCTGGCTCTTGTCGGGCAACGGGAAAGCCGCGCCAACAAAGTGGCGGCGTAAACCTTCAGTGACGTAATGGACCGGCTCACGTATCGCCTCAAGGAAGCGTGTGCGATCCTGGTAGGCCAAATCAAGTTGGTTGGATTCAACCAGCGCACTGAACACCTGGCGAGCGGTTTCACCCAGGTTGGCTCGTGGTAATCCGGCGATCCACTGTTCAACCCGCCGGGGGCGAAAATCGAATGCCCCTCTGCCAGGTTTTTCCCGCGAAGGGAGAGAGAGGCCTATTTGCTTGCTCACAAAAACGCTCCAAAGTCCTGCGACGAGACGCGCCTCCGTACGCTGTTCGCCATTTTTTGTGTGATCCCCAATGCGAAAAATTATGACAGGTTTACTTGACAGGTGCTAGGTAGATATGTTCATCCTTTCGTGTTAGTTCTAAAGCTCACTTATTGCATCACTTGTTGCGCTTAAGTTACCGAAATCACAATGTAAAATCTGCCGTGTGGGGTGTTTGGTTTTGCGATTTTTGCGCAATTTAAAGGGGCGTTTTAGCGTCGGCGCCCGCGATCTCACGCACCAGCTTTGGCACCAGGTAGCCGGGTAGTTTCGCGCGGAGTTGTTGCATTAAAACGCGTGCAGTTTGTTCGGCGACGTCAAAATGCGCGGCGCCTTTTACCCGATCCAGCGCGTGCAGATAGTAGGGCAGTATGCCGCTGGTAAACAGGCGCTCGCTTAACGCGATCTGATCGGTGACGCGATCGTTTACACCTTTGAGCAGGACGGCCTGATTCAACAGTGTTACAGCGCGTTGGCGTAATGGCGCCAGAGCGTCGAGCACGTGTGAGTCAATTTCCTGCGCATGGTTGATATGCAGCACCGTTATCAATGGCACCGGTAGGCTATCAATCCAGGCAAGCAAACCGGCGTCGATACGTTCCGGGACCACCACCGGCAGGCGAGTGTGCAGGCGCAGGCGGCGCAAATGGCGAATGGGTCGTATGGCTTCAGCGAGGGCAGCCAGCCGCGAGTTAGCCAGACTCAAGGGATCTCCGCCACTCAGTATAAGTTCACTCAGCGAGTCATCAGCCGCAATTTGCGCTACAGCCTTGTCGAGGTTAGTTGCATGGGTACTGGCTCCAGCGTAGGGAAAATGCCTGCGAAAACAATATCGGCAGTGAACCGCGCATGCGCCGGTGGTCACCAGTAGTGCCCGGCCGTGGTATTTGTGTAATAGGCCGGGTGTCGTCATGGCATTGAGATCACCCACCGGGTCGATGTTGAAGCCGGGATCAGCGTCGCTTAATTCCTCCGCCAACGGTAAAACTTGTCGTAGCAACGGGTCGTTCGGATCACCACGGCGCATACGCGCAAGAAACCCGCGCGGTACTCGCAGGGGGAATTGGCTGGCCGCGCGCTGTGCGGCTGGCAAGAGTGCGGCAGGTAGCTCCAGTAGTTCCAGCAACTCTCTGGGTTCGCGTACCGCGGCAGCGACGATCGCGTGCCAATCTGCATTCGGGGCACTCGTTGTCGGCAATTTGGCTGTTTTGGCATGTGCCGCATTAGTGGTTCGGGTTATCATAGGCGCTATCAGTTTATTCATTGTGACGCCAAATCACTATAGACCGAGGTACGAATGGCAAGCTATAGCACCAATGAGTTCCGCGGTGGACTCAAAGTCATGTTGGATGGCGATCCTTGCGCCATCATTGAAAATGAATTTGTTAAGCCGGGCAAGGGCCAGGCATTTAACCGCGTCAAAATCCGCAACCTTATTACGGGTAGGGTGATTGAGCGGACCTTCAAGTCGGGTGAATCCATCGAGGCTGCGGACGTGCTCGATACCGAGATGCAATATCTATATACCGACGGGGATCAGTGGCACTTTATGCATCCGGAGACCTTTGAGCAGGTCGGTGCAGATGAGAAGGCCATCGGTGATGCCGCCAAGTGGCTTAAGGAACAGGATATGTGCACGGTGACCTTGTGGAACAATGCGCCGATCAGCGTGGTGCCACCGAACCATGTTGTGTTGAAGGTCACCGAAACCGATCCGGGTGTGCGCGGTGATACCTCGGGTGGCGGTGGCAAACCCGCGACTCTGGAAACCGGTGCCGTAGTGCGTGTGCCCCTGTTCATCGACGAGGGTGATCTTCTAAAAATTGATACACGCTCCGGCGAGTATGTGAGTCGCGCCAAGGATTGACCCGGCGTGTATGGACACGCGAAGTTAATAACGTTTGGGATTAAGGTATTTAAGGCCTTGGCAGTAAGCAGTCGATGAACGATTCCGACGCGAGCTGGCGGCCATCGGCCAATATCGACATCCTGCGACGGCGTGCGGCGCTGCTAACGCGCATTCGCGAATTTTTTGCTGCGCGCAACGTTCTTGAGGTCGAGACGCCCAGTCTGTCGCGGTACACCGTTACAGCTCCCCACCTTGAAAGCTTCACAGCGTTGGCGCCCATTCCAGCCGGGCATGACAACCTGGCGGCAGAAAGATTTCTGCAGACCTCCCCCGAGTACGCCATGAAGCGTTTGTTGGTGGCGGGAAGCGGTGATATTTACCAAATCTGTCGCGCGTTTCGCGCCGGCGAGGCGGGTCGGCTGCATAACCCGGAATTTACGTTGCTTGAATGGTACCGTGTTGAAATGTCTTATCGGCAGCTGATGCACGAGGTCGCGGATCTGGTCCTGGCATTACTCGATGACCGCGGCTTGGATGAGACCCCCGAATTTCTAAGTTACCGCAACGCCTTTGTTAAATTTACCGAACTCAACCCATTGCAGGCATCAGTGCAGGAACTGGCATCGTGCGGAGCGCGGCACGGTATCGTGACTGCATCCGTTGTCGACGCACGGGACACCTGGCTCGACTTGCTAATGACGCATGTCATTGAACCGAAACTGCCGCGGGATCGATTGGTGTTTATATACGACTTCCCGGCTTCACAAGCCGCGCTGGCGGAACTCTGTAAAGATGCTCCGCAGCTTGCCGCGCGATTTGAACTTTATGTAAACGGTGTTGAACTGGCGAACGGTTTTCAGGAACTACGTGACGCAGCACAACAAAGACGGCGCTTTGAAATCGACCAGGAATACCGGCGCGAGCATGACCTGTCGGAGGTGGCCGTCGATGAACAGTTGCTGGCAGCGTTGCAGTATGGTTTGCCCCTGGTCTCGGGCGTTGCGCTGGGCATTGATCGTCTAGTCATGCTGGCGGCGGGCAAAAAATCCATCGCCGAGGTCATGGCCTTCAGCGACGAGCGTTGTTAAAACGCTTTGCACCAATTTTCCGTCATTCCGGCGAATGCCGGAATCTAGAAAACCAGCTCGACTGTTTATTGCGCCACTGAGGTAGATATCTCTGGATTCCGGCATTCGCCGGAATGACGGAGCCGCGACGGCGTTCCAATTTCCAAACTACGTCGCGCAAGCTAAAGATGCTGGTTCCTAGCCTCTAGCCCCTTGTTTGATGTTGCCCAGCAGTTGTCCCATCTGTACCGGTTTGCTGGGTGTTATCGCGGTATCGAGCTGCGCGGCATTAGGCCCAAACAGTACGATAACCGTAGAACCGAGATTAAAGCGGCCCATCTCCTGACCACTTTCCAGCAGAATCGGTTCGGCATTCGTAGCGTAGTCCCATTGGTGAGTTTTCAATCGATAGGGCGGCGTGACCTGACCATGCCAGACCGTCTCGATACTGCCCACGTGGAGCGCGCC
>CAMYNG010000008.1:43323-72198 GCA_947259765.1 uncultured Ectothiorhodospiraceae bacterium | reverse complement strand
GGTGACTGCATTGACGCTGTAGAGTCGCCCCGGAATGTAAATCATGCGGCGCAAACTCGCATTGGCCGGCATATGAATGCGGTGATAATCACGCGGCGCAAGATAAAGTGTTGCGAAACTACCGTCGGTAAATGTCTCTGCGAGTTGTGTAGAGCCACCGAGCAAATCAGACAGCGTGAAGTGGTGTCCCTTGGCTTGAAAAATTCGTTCGCCGTGAATATCACCGCACTGGCTTACTGTTGCGTCGACCGGGCAGGCGATCTGGGTGCTGCCGTTGGCGACCGGCCGCGCCGAAGGTTTCAAGGCGCGGGTGAACAAGTGGTTAAAGCTGGCGTACTGGCGCCAATCGGGTTCAACCGCAGCCGGCATGTCCACCCGGTAACGACGGATGAACCAGGGCATGAGCAGACGGTTTAGCCAGCGCCATTGGCGGCGTGTTACCCAATACACCAGCAACGACTGGATATGATGCGGCATAACATATTGCGAAACCACAAACAGCTTATCGCGCCAGGTGTACGTAGACATGGAAGCTAATCAGGTGCCGAATTAATGGTGGTGCTGGTGTTCGTTGCCGGCCCCGCTGTTACGCTTGACCGTAAACCGGGCGGACAGCTGACTGCCGTCCTTCATCTGGAATTGCACATCGACAACATCGTCCTGCTTAAGGGGTTTCTTGGGTTCGATGAGCATAAGATGCAGGCCGCCGGGTTTGAGTTGGACGCTTTGACCTGCAGGAATGTCCAGAGAGGATTGTTGTTGCATACTCGCCATGCCGTCTTTTATTACCGTGCGATGGATTTCAACTCGCCCAAATGCAGGGCTGCTGGCCGCCATGATGGTGGCCGTTCTGGTGTCGGCGTTTTTCAGAGTCATGTAACCGGCCAGCACCGACACCACTGGCGGTGCCTCGGGGATCCAGGCTTGCTCGATGCTTACCGGTGGAGCGGCTTGGCCGGTGCTGAGACAGCCTGTCAGCAGGATAAAAACCGATGGCAGTATGTGTCGGGATAACTTCATGAATTACTCTCCAGATTTACTCACCGGTGAACTGGCGTATTTGTGCAAATGTGTCGACGATCCGCGCCGGGTCGTGGGGCGGTGAAAAAACGGCACGCCAGTTGCCTTGCGGATCAATGAGCAGGATTTGTGCGCTGTGGTCTACGGTGTAGCTGCCATCGCTGCGGCCCTGGGTGTCATACACATACAAAATGCCCAATGCGCGGGTCAGCGGTGTCAGTGTGCCCAATGGGGCCGTGGCGCCAATGAAATCAGGATTGTAGAACTGTACGTATTGTTTGAGTATCGGCGCCGTGTCGCGGTTGGGATCGACTGAGACGAAAATTACCTGTACCGGCGTTGCCGACGTGTTGGCCGTTTGGATTTGTAGATAAGTCTGTTTCAGTACCTGCAAGGTGGTGGGGCACACATCCGGGCAATGGGTAAAGCCAAAAAATACAAATGACCAGCGGCCCTTGAGACGCGCGTTGTCGAACGTCGCGCCATTGTGATCTGTTAGCGCGAGGGACGGAACGGGCCGTGAACGTGGGAACACGGTGCCGTTCAAGGCCTCGGGTACAGCGGCCGGTGACGTGCCTAACTGCTGGCTAAACCAGGCTCCGGCCAGTAGTGCGGCAACGGAAACGGCTGTGAACAGAATGACCAGTCGTATCCGGCCGGTGCGCGATTGTGGTTGTGGCTCAGTCATGGCGGCGCATTATGGCAGAATCGACCGGCTTTCTCACATACGCGTTGCCGTGTGCTTATCAATCGGCTATGGTTAGTCAAACTATTAAAGGAAATTCTCAATGAGTTCCGTTAGCTATCTGATCCCAAAAAGAAATCGACCTATCTGGCGTCCCGAACTGGAAAGCCTTGAGAGCGCGCCTGCCGAAACCGTGGCCATCCCGCTGCTGGGTTGGGTAGCCGCCGGTGAGCCTGTCGACGCGTGTACTGATGATGAGCGCGTGCAGGTACCCGTCGATATGGTGCGTAAGAATACCTACGCACTCCGTGTGCGGGGTCATTCCATGGTGGACGATAACATTCAGGATGGCGACGTTGTTGTCATCGAAAAGCGGGAGACGGCCGAAAACGGGCAATCCGTTGTGGCCCTGATCAACGGCGAGCAGGTGACGCTGAAAAAATTCTACGTCGAGCGTGACGGCATCCGTTTGCAGCCTGCCAACCCGGATATGGAACCTATCTATCTGCGCAATGACGAAGTTCAGATCCTCGGTATCGTTACCGGTGTGATTCGGTCAATGGACTGAACGGTCTTTTTTCCAGACCGTGTAGCGAAAACCAAACCGTGTTGTTAAAACGGCTTCAATCTAGATGAACAGATCAAATTCTAATTTCAGCTGTGGTCCGCTGTCTTGCTGTGCATGTAATCAAATATTGAGTGCGCTGAGCAGAATTGTTTTGCTTAGTAAGCATAACGTGAGTATTTCAATTACGAATATCACCTAACGGCCAGTACCGATTGTTTATCCCACAAAATGTTTTCGATAAGCGGCCAAATAACGTCAGAGTTAGGCGAGCCTTTTAACCTAAATAATTAAACTCATTACTAGATAAATTGCCATGCTGTACATAGACAATAAACTTAGAGTCATAAAAAGCCCTCGAACACCATCCTTCCCTGATAGAAAACTATAGGTATAGCCCAATCTTGATACAGCGTAACCGATAATTAATACTTCTGCCGCCAAAACAGGGGGAGCTACAAAAACGAAAGCTAAACATAATAGAATAAAATAAATAATATTCTCAGTATTATTCAAGTGTGTATCATGGTGCCGTTTAAGTTCGTAAATTCCCTCTCTAGATATATCTTCTGGACTCCTTCCATTTTCTGCCCATTCTTCCGGTGTTGAGAACATGTTATAACGTAGTCGAGTTAGCTCGGTGGAGGTCATTAGCCAGGTATGGTTGATAATAAGTAATACTGTAGCAATGACAACGGCACGAATATATTCTACTGAGGGCATCAAAATGACAAATGGGTTTACACCAAATACAAAAATATTCAGTAAAATTGCCACGAGTAAAATACCAAATGGATAAGCGACTACGATTTTCATAGTTTATCGTCTTTCATTTATCATTTTTGTACTTAAACTCGTCGTTCTACCCACATTAAAAACATCTTCATTGTTTGCCTAACAGTTTGATTAACGAGACCCGGGGTCTCGTTATCTATTTTTATGTTGTTGCTCGCTCATAGCTACCATATCCCCAATAGCCTCTATCCGGCTTTGAAGGGCCTAGCCAACCGCTTTTCCTCAACTCCTTAGCTATAAAGTGATTAATAAAACCATGGCCAACAAACAAAACATATTGATGCTCTTGAGCAAACTCAACCAGTCTTGCCGCGGCTTGCCTTGCGCGCCTCCGCGCATTTTCCAGAGATTCGCCGTTTTTTGAAAAGCCGAATAACCACATAAGCCTCAGAACAACGATCCAGACACCGATTGGTAATGTGATAGAGCCACTACCAAAGTGTGGTATTGCAGTTTCGCAAAATAGTGGGTCTCGTACATGCACTTCGGGACATCCAAGTGCCTTTGCCGATTCAATCGAACGCGTAAGGTGGCTGCATACGACGAAGTGGCTTCCTTGTATGGCCGCAACCGTTTCTCTTGGAGGGATATCTACTATCCCTGAAAGATCGTACGCCTTGGCGATCTCACCCAAGTCTTTCCCTCGAACATTCCCTTTAAGCTCAAACGCTGGTTTTCCGTGTCGTAGTAACGTAATGCGCATCATCTTTCCACAACATATTGTTCGAGTTAAGTGGAGCCCCAACAGCGAAGCTGTAGGGCGTTCACGGACTTGAACGATTGGTTATGTTTCACTTACTAACCCAATATTAAGGGCATTTGCTTCGTGTTGAAAAATAGCCATAGCAGTATTCATGCGCTTGAACCCATATTTTTTATAGAAAGGCTCTCTACCAGGTACCGAATATAAAATGATTTTCTTGTGCCCCTCAGATGCTTTTAGCAAAGACGAAATAATGTCACCACCAATGCCTTTTCCTTGATATTCAGGAAGTACCGCTACATCACATATGTAAGAACAATCTACACCGTCTGCGAGCGCTCGCCCAGAACCAATAATATTTCCTGAAGACCAAACAAAGCATTTAAACATGCTGTTGGAAAATGCTCTTTCTAACTCGCTCGCTGATTTATCACCAAGTGGTGCTCGACGATATAAGTCAGAAAGCTCATTCCAATTTACACCTTCTTTCGTATATTTGAATTCAATTTCCAATTTGAACTCCAATTTCTGAAGCATAACGTTTTCCATAACTCGTGAGCGGTTAGCGAGTCGAGTTGATGGACTTGTGTACGCCCGGCATGGGCATGAACTTATGGGGTGGAAGTCGCCTGTAGGAGAACCAAAATTGATTCATCATGAGTCAATCATAACTACTAGCCGACGGTATGGGCAAACCCGCGAGGGGATGTCTATCGGTCCTCCGAGTGCAAAACTGCGAGCTGACGAACAGAAATCGCACAGAAGGCCTAGCATGGCCGTATCCTTGCGCTGTGTTGAATTGCAAAACAGTTTGATTAACGAGATCCGGGGTCTCGTTATCTATTTTTAGAAGTTATTCTATGTATTCCACTCAACTACGGATATAAAGTATGTTGTAAAGCTGCGCCCCCAAATTTCCGTCTTCTGAACTTTAGAAGCCTTTCTTTTTAAAAACCTGTACTCCCGGCGAGTTTCAAGCAAGTGGAACATTATTTCTTTATGTCCTAATTCCTTGGCCCAACACATCAACGTATTGAAAATCGAGATACCAAAACCCCAAAATTGCTTAGATATGACAATCGCTATTTCAAAACCATTGTCGTCCGGCTGAATGCCACACCAGCCAGCCAGTACCCCATCTATAAATACAGCCCGAACACGACAACCAGGTATAGTTTCTAATTGGGTCTTCCCATTCATCCACTCTCTGATGCTTACAGAATCAAAATGCACATGATCAATTAGGTGCTTTCTCAATATTTGCTCATTAACAACCGGTAAAAAATCTTCTGGATTTACGTGGTTGAAATTTACGTATTCAATTTCACTCATATCAACGCCTCACATCACCGGCAGCAAAAAGCAGAGCGACGAGGAACGAGGAGTGGCGCTTCTTGCTGTCCGAGTGCATGTGATCGTTATGTGACTATTGTTCAATTGTTTACGGACTGGCTTGGATATGACATTTCTAAAACCACACACTCTTCTTCCGCAGCAAATGGCCCATGCACTTCACCTGGAGGGCGACTTGCGTAATCTCCAACCTCTAGCCATTTATCAAATGCCTCGTCGTAAAGTCTGCCTTTAATTATTATTATTTCTTCTGGATATTCATGACTTTTTGCGCCAAATTCTTTCGTGTCTGCGCCAGCTTTGAAGCGAGTTAGCCGAGTGTAATCACCGTTTGTTTCATCAACAGCAAGTGTTAATTGCTCAAGTTGACCTTCTGTGCCTTCAATAGCTTCCCATTTTTCATTATTTTTTTTATCAAGAGCATTCCAATATGTGGTTGTACTTTTAGACATGGTAATTATTTTCTCTTGTTTCTCTGCTCTTTTTGCACAGAAAAGTTTGATTAACGAGATCCGGGGTCTCGTTATCTATTTACAACTCGACCTCATGCTAGTAGAAATTAAACCGAGAAATCAAAGAAATAACGATATTTGCTCCCGTTGGACTACCTAGACAAACGTGACACGTTCAAACTGGTGTTTTTTGGTGGCTTTTGGGAATGTCGCTTTTGAGTAAAACAAGACACTTAGCTGGCAAAATATTTCGATATCAAGCGCTCAAAACATGCCGATAGTCGGTGATCAATCAAATACTTACGTGCACACTTGCTGGACGGTAGTCCCGGGCCCGGTCTGAAAGATTGATGGGTCTCTAGGTCGTTGCCGCATTCGACAGCGGCTTTCATTCATTGCTCAATCGGCGTATCGGCCGTATTTCCCCATTCAGACCACGAACCCGGATAACCGCGGACCTGTTCGAAGCCCAATGATTTAAGCATGATATAGGTATGCGCCGAACGGTGATGGGTTTGGCAATGGGTGATGATTTCCTTGTCCCGGCTGACACCGAGCGCGGCTAACTTTGATTCCAGTTGCTCTGCGGGCAGCAGGCGCAAATGACGTGGTCGGTCCATGGCCTCGGTCCAATCCATGTTAACCGCTCCAGGGATATGGCCGCCCCGTTGTGCCAGTACCTTGCTGCCGCGAAATTCTTGTGGCGAGCGGGTGTCGAGGATCACAACGTGCTCGTCGTCTAGATGTTGTTGAATGTAGTGTTGGTCGGCAACTCCGGTGCCGCTGATAACCGGTTCCGGATACTCGCTTGCTTGCGGTACCGTAATTTCATCGGTCAAGGCATGACCTTCATTTGCCCAGGCGTGCAGTCCTCCGTTGAGCAGGGAAAAGCGCTTATGGCCGATCACGTCGAGTGTCCACAGCAATCGACAAGCGCGCCCGCCACCTTCATCATCATAGGCAATCACATGGGTGTTGGGCGAGATGCCCGTGGCGCCGAGAACATTGCTTAATTGCCGTGGGGCAGGGAGCAGTCCCATGCGTGGCGGTTCGCGGTGAATGATCCAGGCGTACTCCAGGAAAACGGCGCCGGGGATATGATTTTGTACGTAAGTCTCCGGACTGCCTACGTCAACCAGCAGGACATCGGGGTTCTTACGGAAGGTTTCGTATTCATCGGGTTCGATGATAAGCGGCAGTGTTTCGCCTGTCATGATGGGCCCCGTTCCAAATCAGTGAGTTAGACGAGTAAGGTGCCGGAGACACCCGAATATTGCAACCGCCGGCGAAGCTGGATTTCACGGGGTAGCCTGAGGATGAGCATCGGGTATACTTGGCGGCCAGTTTTTACAAATTTTAGACAGGATTGCCGAGACTCATGACCATTTCTTCCTTTATTCCGCCGCAACGAACGCTAATGGGGCCCGGGCCCTCTGACGTAAGCCCGCGCGTGCTCGAAGCGCTGGCCCGACCCACCATCGGCCATCTGGACCCCGAATTCATCCGTATGATGGAGGAAATGAAAACGCTGCTGCATTACGCGTTCCAGACCGAAAATGCGCTGACCTTGCCCGTTTCGGCTCCCGGCTCGGCCGGCATGGAAACCTGCTTCGTCAACCTGGTTGAGCCGGGTGACAAGGTGGTGGTGTGCATCAATGGTGTGTTTGGCGGCCGTATGAAGCAAAACGTCGAGCGTTGTGGTGCAACCGCAGTTGTTGTGGAAGATGACTGGGGTAACCCTGTCGATATCCAGAAGGTTGAAGATGCGCTGAAGCAACATCCGGACACTAAAATAGTTGCGTTTGTACACGCTGAGACCTCTACCGGGGCGCAGTCCGACGCCGAGGCGCTGGTGAAACTTGCCCATCAGCATGACTGTCTTGCGATTGTTGATGCCGTCACGTCGCTTGCCGGCACGCCCTTGAAGGTGGACGAATGGGGTATCGACGCCATTTATTCCGGTACGCAGAAATGTCTGTCAGCCCCTCCCGGCCTGTCGCCGGTGAGTTTTAGCGAACGGGCTGCGGAAACGATTCGCAACCGTAAGACTGCAGTGCAAAGCTGGTTTCTGGATTTGAATTTGGTGATGGGCTACTGGGGTCCTGCGGCGAAGCGTGCTTACCACCATACCGCACCGATCAATAACCTTTACGGACTGCATGAAGCGCTGGTGATGTTGCAGGAGGAGGGTTTGGAGAACGCCTGGGCGCGTCATGCCTATCATCACGCCGCACTCCGTGCCGGTATTGAAGCAATGGGCATGGGTTTCGTGGTTGATGAAGCGCATCGCTTGCCACAGCTTAATGCGGTAACGCTTCCGCCGGGCGCGGATGATGCCGAAGTTCGCGGCCGACTATTAAAAGACTTCAGTCTTGAAATTGGTGCGGGTCTCGGCTCGCTGGCCGGTAAGGTGTGGCGCATTGGCCTGATGGGTCATGCATGCAATCAGCGTAATGTCGAGTTTTGCCTGGGTGCACTGGATACCGTTCTGTCTGAGCAAAAATGTGATATCAATGCCGGCGTGGCCGTTGACGCAGCGCAACAGTTTTACGCCAACCAGCCCGCCGCGGTTAAAACGGCGTAACCTCAAACCGGGCTAAAAGCGAATCGGCCGCTAGCGAACCAGGGTAATTAGCCCAACCAACAACAGGCCGGCGAAAATACTCAATGCCGCGGCATTTGCGACCACGCCACAACGCTCGCAACGTCGGCGGCATTCACGTTTTGCCATTTGCCATTCCAGGGTCGACGGGTTGCACGCTTCGAGAAACAGCGCGAGTTCATGGCGCGTCATTTTTTGTAGCTCAACGTGATCCATGATGGGTGCCTCACCTGGTGTGATTTTGCGCTTACCCCATCAGCATAGTCCAAGGTATCCGTGACGCAATGCACAACCTTTTTTGGCCGGCATTCGGATTCTGCCCACTTCAGTTCTTAAGCTCCGTGTCGGCCAGGTAAAGCCAGGTAGAGACCACGGTGTCCGGATTCAGGGAAATGCTGTCGATTCCTTGCTCCACCAGCCAATGTGCCAGGTCCGGGTGATCTGAGGGGCCCTGACCACATATGCCGACGTACTTTTTGGCCTTGTGTGCAGCGCCAATTGCCATCGCCAGTAAGGATTTTACCGCCGCGTTGCGTTCATCAAACAGCTCGGCGACCAGTCCGGAGTCCCGATCCAGTCCCAGTGTGAGTTGGGTTAAATCATTGGAGCCGATGGAAAATCCGTCGAAGTGTTCAAGGAACTTCTCCGCCAGCAATGCATTGGACGGAATCTCGCACATCATGATGATCCGCAGACCGTTGTCGCCACGCCGCAATCCATTCTCTGCCAGCAGTTCCACGACGCTCCGTGCTTCATCAACTGTGCGCACAAAGGGGATCATGATTTCGACATTGGTCAGACCGATCACCTCTCGAACGTACTTCAGGGCCTGACACTCCAGCTCAAAACAATCACGAAACGAGTCAGCAACATAACGGGATGCTCCACGAAATCCGATCATCGGGTTTTCTTCGTGCGGTTCGTAACCGGCACCACCAACCAGATTGGCGTACTCATTGGATTTGAAATCCGACATGCGCACAATAACGGGTTTTGGCCAAAATGCACCGGCCAGTGTGGCGATGCCCTCGGAGAGTTTTTGCACGTAGAACGAAACCGGGTCGGAATAGCCGGCAATGCGTGTCTCGATTTCCTTTTTAATTTCGTCGGGTTGATGAGTGAAATTCAACAGGGCTTTGGGGTGTACACCGATCATGCGATTAATAATGAACTCAAGCCGCGCAAGACCAATGCCGGCGTTGGGAAGAAACTGGAAGTCGAAAGCCCGATCCGGCGTGCCGACATTTAGCATGATTTTCAAGGGCAGCTCGGGCATGGAACTCATGTTGATTTCGTTAATCGCAAAGTCCTGCTTGCCGAGATAAACAAAACCCGTATCGCCCTCAGCACAGGACACGGTGACGCCCTGATCGTCTTTGATGAGTGCGGTTGCATTTCCGCATCCCACGACAGCCGGAATACCCAATTCACGTGCAATAATTGCGGCATGGCAGGTACGTCCGCCGCGATTGGTGACAATGGCGGCGGCTCGTTTCATCACCGGCTCCCAGTCCGGATCGGTCATATCCGTTACAAGGACATCGCCGTCCTGGACCCGCGCCATTTCCGCTGCGCTGTCGATGACTCTTGCGGGGCCGGCACCAATACGTTGACCGATACTGCGGCCGGAAACGATCACGTCGCCTTGCGACTTTAATTCATAGCGCCGCAGCACATTGCCCGTGCCATGGCTTTTTACCGTTTCCGGCCGCGCCTGCACGATGTAGAGTTGGTGATCACTACCGTCCTGGGCCCATTCAATATCCATGGGGCGACCGTAATGTTGTTCGATTGTCATTGCCTGGCGGGCAAGTTCGAGAACGGCTTCATTGGTCAGGCTGAACCGATTGCGATCTTCCGGCAGCACGTCCACGGTTTCCGTTGACCGGCCGTGAGCCTGGGCGTCTCCGTAAATCATTTTGATGGCCTTGCTGCCCAGATTACGCCGCAGAATGGCGGGGTGACCGTTTTTTAGCATAGGTTTATGCACGTAAAACTCGTCGGGGTTGACCGCACCCTGGACGACGGTTTCACCCAGACCGTATGCGGCGTTGATGAAAATGACATCCTCAAAACCTGATTCAGTATCCAGGGTAAACATAACGCCGCTGGCACCGATGTCACTGCGTATCATTCGTTGCACGCCGGCCGACAGCGCGACCTGTCGATGATCAAACCCCTGATGCTCACGGTAGGCGATGGCGCGATCGTTAAACAGGGAGGCAAATACCGCTTTGACGGAATTCAGAAGGTTGTCTGCACCGCGAATGTTTAGAAAGGTTTCCTGTTGCCCGGCAAAGGATGCCTCCGGAAGGTCTTCGGCCGTGGCTGAAGAGCGGACGGCAAACGTCACGTCCTTACCGTGCTGCGCGGCGAGCTGCTGATACGCGTTTCGCAGCGCGTCCTCCAAACCGGCTGGAAAGGGTGTAGCCATAATCCATTTACGAATTTCCGTGCCGATTTGACTCAGGGCGTTAACATCATTGATGTCCAGCTGTTGGAGCTGCGCATAGATTCGCTCATCCAGTCCACCCTGTTTGAGAAAGGCGCGGTAGGCTTCGGCGGTGGACGCAAATCCTGAGGGAATATGCACGCCCTTCTTTGAGAGCGTGCTTATCATCTCTCCCAGTGAGGCGTTTTTTCCTCCGACGCGCGGGATATCCTTGATGCCAAGCTTGCCGAACCAAACGATAAATTCCATAGGCCACCCCTTGGTAAAACAGCGGTTTTAAAGGTGTGTTAAGTATTCATGGTACAACGGGCCTTAAAAAATTTCCTGCAATTCCGTCCGTGGACGAGCGTGGAACAATATGGTGTAGTGCAGTCTATGGCTAAACGTGTGGTATTTTTTGTTTCTGACAGCACCGGCATCACGGCTGAAAAGCTGGGCCGAAGTTTAATGACGCAGTTTCAGGGCGTCGACTTTACGGTGCGCTCACAACGCTTTGTGGATACTGAAAAGAAGGCCCAGCAACTTGTTACAGAGTTGAACCGCGTTGCAAAAACGTCTGATCAGCGACCCATCGTTTTTAGCACGTTGGTCAATCCGGAATTGCGGGAACTCTTAGCCGGTGCGCCGTGTCTGTTGTGCGATTTTCTGCAGCCCTTTCTGCAGCCCCTGGAAGCTGAGCTCAAAATGACCGCGACACCCCGCGTCGGACGCAGCCATGCGGTGGTTTTTGAAGACCAGTACGCGCATCGTATGGAAGCAGTGAATTACTCATTGCAAAATGATGATGGCGGAAGTATTCGCCAATACGAAGAAGCGGATCTGGTGCTGGTTGGTGTGTCACGCAGCGGCAAAACACCCACTTGTCTTTACCTCGCTTTGCATTATGGTTTGTATGTGGCGAATTTCCCTTTGGTTGACGAGGATCTGGAAGAGCTTCGCTTGCCCAAGGCGCTGCAACAACATCGGGAAAAGCTGTTTGGTTTATCGATCTCGGCAGAGCGGTTGCATCAGATCCGAACCGAACGCCAGCCGGGTTCCCGCTACGCTTCGTTGAAACAGTGTCGCTATGAGACCAGCCAGGTCGATGCGCTATTTCGCAACAAATCTATCCCGCACCTGGACGTTACCGTCATGTCCGTGGAAGAAATCGCGACTACCATTTTAAATCGGCTTGGTGCGTGAAAATTGGTTTTTAATTCTTAAGTAATAACGGTGGGTTGGTCCCGCCCGCTGCGTTCCTGGAGCCGGGTGATATGCAGGGCCGTAGCAATGAGCTTTGCCAGCGCCTGCTGGGTATCCTGGTCATGTTTGGTCGGGTCCGGTTCGAAAGACTCTATATATATGCGCAGTGTCGCGCCGCTCGTGCCCGTCCCGGATAGCCGGAACACGATGCGCTCTCCGGCTGCGGATAACAGCCGGATCCCCTGTTGCTCGGTCAGACTGTCGTCGACCGGGTCACGGTAGGCAAAGTCGTCCGCGGTCTCGATTACAAAATCGCCGAAGCGTTGGCCCGGCAGGGAGGAGAGTTGTTCACGAAGGTCCGTCATCAGCTCCTGAGCCGATTCGCTGTCCAGACCCTCGTAATCGTGTCGGGTATAGTAATTGCGGCCAAACGCGGCCCAGTGCTGACGGACGATTTGTTCAACCGATTGTTTGCGTACCGCCAACAGGTTTAACCAGAACAGCACGGCCCATAAACCGTCTTTCTCTCGGACATGGTCCGAGCCGGTGCCAAAGCTTTCCTCGCCGCAAATCGTTATGCGGCCGGCGTCCAGCAGATTGCCAAAATACTTCCATCCAGTAGGCGTTTCGTAACACTCGATACCCAATGCATCGGCGACCCGGTCCACGGCTTGACTGGTTGGCATGGATCGGGCCACACCACTTAAACCGTTGCGGTATCCGGGTAGGTGATGGGCGTTCGCGGCGAGAACCGCCAGACTATCACTGGGAGTTACAAAAAAGCGCCGCCCCAATATCATGTTCCGGTCGCCATCACCGTCGGAGGCCGCGCCAAAATCCGGCGCGCGCCCTGCAAACATCACGTCGACGAGCTCATGGGCATGGGTCAGGTTCGGGTCCGGATGGCCGCCGCCAAAATCCGGTAAGGGCACGCCGTTCATCACCGTGTGACTTGGAGCGCCGAGCAAATGTTCGATAATTTCTGTTGCATAGGGCCCGGTGATGGCATGCATGGCGTCGAAGCGAAGTGAGAACGCGCCGGTGTTAAACAAGCTATGAATACGATCAAAGTCAAACAGGTGCTGCATTAAACCGGCATAGTCCTCAACCGGGTCGATAATAGAAATGCGGGTGGATTCGATATCGGTGGTACCGACTTGTGACAAGTCGATGTCAGCATCGTCGGAAATTTGGTAGCGGATAATCTCCAGGCTGCGCGCAAACATACTTTCCGTTAGCGACTCGGGCGCCGGACCACCATTGGCTGTGTTGAATTTGATGCCGAAATCCCCGTCAGGTCCGGCGGGATTGTGGCTGGCGGACAGAATAATTCCGCCGACAGCCTGATTTTTTCGGATTACCGCAGAGGCGGCCGGTGTCGACAGCAGGCCATCTTGACCGACCAGTACTTCCGCGACACCGTTGGCCGCGGCCATTTTCAATATTGTCTGGATTGCGGTTTGATTGTAGTAGCGACCATCTCCACCGACAATCAGGCGGCCGCCGCGGAGCTCTTTGACAGTATCAAAAATCGATTGCACGAAATTTTCGAGATAGCGCGGCTGTGTGAAGACCTTGACCTTTTTGCGTAGGCCAGATGTCCCCGGCCGCTGGTCCTCAAACGGCGCCGTCTCTAGAGATTGAATTGCCACTGTGTAACCTTCACTGAACCTCTGAAAAAACCCATTCAACCATAGCAGGGCGGATGGGTCGATACTCTTGTAATCATGATAAAATGCCCCATCTTATGGCAGGGCGGGTTCCTGCTAAAGCTGAAATCGATGCTACCGCTGCCAGAATTTTTCTCAAACCAGTAATTTTTGGAGTTTTAAGACTAATGACCGTTGAAGCCCAGAAGGAAACACTGAGTTTTCAGACCGAGGTCAAGCAACTGCTGCACCTCATGATCCATTCCCTGTATTCGAACAAGGAGATCTTTTTGCGCGAATTGATCTCCAATGCCTCGGACGCCTGCGACAAACTACGCTTTGAGGCATTGTCCGACGATGCCCTGTACGAGGGTGACAGTGACCTTGCAATCCGAATTGAGGTGGACACGCCCGCGCGAACTATCAGCATAATCGACAACGGTGTCGGCATGAATCGCCAGGAAGTAACCGAAAACATCGGCACGATCGCCAGCTCAGGCACACGAAAATTTCTTGACAGCCTTTCCGGCGACCAGGCGCGTGATGCCGGCCTAATCGGACAATTCGGTGTCGGATTTTACTCCGCATTTATTGTCGCCGACAAAGTGAGCGTGGAAACCCGTCGCGCTGGTCTGGGACCGGAGCATGGCGTACGTTGGGAATCCGCCGGCGAAGGTGACTACACGCTGGAAAACATTGAACTTGCGCAACGTGGCACACGCGTCACCTTGCATTTGCGCGACGATGAAGACGAGTTTCTCGAGGATTTTCGTTTGCGTTCAATAATCAGTAAGTACTCGGACCACATTTCTCTTCCCGTCATGATGCCGAAAATGGCGGAAGGAGATGAAAAGAGTGACGAGCTGGAGACCGTCAACAAGGCGTCAGCACTTTGGGCCAGGCCAAAGACGGAGATCACCGAAGAGGAATACAAGGAGTTTTACAAACACGTTGCGCATGATTTCGAAGAGCCCCTGAGCTGGCTCCACAATCATGTTGAGGGTACACAGAACTATACTACGCTATTTTATCTTCCCAAACGCGCGCCTTTCGATTTGTTTGATCGTGAGCAGCGCCACGGCATAAAACTGTACGTCAACCGCGTGTATATCATGGATGATGCAGAGCAGCTCATGCCTAATTATTTGCGCTTTATTCGTGGTGTTGTCGATTCCGACGACTTGCCGCTGAATATCTCACGCGAAATTCTGCAAAAGAACAAACAGATTGACACCATACGTTCCGCCTCAGTCAAGCGTATTCTCGGTGTTCTGGAAAAAATGGCCAAGGACGAAGCGGAGAAATACGAAGCGTTCTGGAACGATTTTGGCCGAGTGCTGAAGGAAGGTCCGGCTGAGGATTTTGGCAATCGCGAGAAAATTGCCAGGTTACTGCGTTTTGGTTCGACGCATACCGATTTGGAAAAACAGGACGTCACGCTGGACAATTATATTTCACGCATGAAACCGGAACAGGAAAAGATTTACTATCTTACCGGTGAAAGTTTCGCTGCGGTTAAGAGCAGTCCGCATCTTGAGGTGTTTCGCAAGAAGGGCATCGAAGTGCTATTGATGTGGGATCGCGTGGACGAATGGATGATGTCTTACATGACCGAGTTTGACGGCAAGTCCATGGTGAATATTGCCAAAGGCGATTTGGATCTCGGAGAACTCGAGGACCAGGAGGACAAACAACGCGCCGAGCAGGCGGCAAAGGATTTTGCTGACTTGCTTGAAAGTATTAAGACAGTTCTTGGTGATCGCATCAAGGAGGTACGGGTCACTCATCGATTGACGGATTCGCCATCCTGTTTGGTGGTCGAAAGTCAGGACATGGCGGTCAGTCTGCAAAAAATCCTCAAACAGGCTGGGCATGATGTGCCCGATGTGCAGCCGATTCTGGAAATCAATCCGGACCATCCGCTTGTGAAGCAACTCAAACAGGAGTCGGATGACAAGCGGCTCGAGGACTGGAGTTGGATACTTTTTGACCAGGCGTTGTTGGCGGAAGGCGGCCAGCTCGAGGACCCGGTTGCGTTCGTTAATCGAATGAATGAACTGTTGCTGTTACTGAGCTTACAAGCTAAATGATAACTTTGTGTACCGACGCACGGTAAGCACCACGCTTGTGCGTCAATCTGTATGTCGAACAAGGACGGTGCGACCGCGCGGGAATCCGGCTAGTCATCCAGCGGGCAGGTTCTCTGGGCCCCACCGGTTTCGGGGCGTAGTGGGAAGGATTGGGCGGTGAAAAAATGTGCCTGGCGGGTTACGCTGGGCTGCGGTGACGGCATACAGGAGGGACTATGTGGAAAAAAGTTGAAAGCTATTCGCTGCTTTGGTCGGCTGCGGAGAAGACCGGTACCATCCACCTTAAGCTGGAAGATGGAAGTCGTGGCGATGTGCGCCATTTGTCACGATTGGAGTTGGTGGGATTCGGAGATCTGCTGCGCAACGAGCCTACCGTGTGGTTTCATACAACTCGGGAAGATCTTTGCTCCGGCAGCAAGCCGGGTGAAGAAGTTTGACTCACGGATTAAGCCCGGAGTGGTCTCTGTTTACTAGTCCGCTTTAGCTATTGTCTGCTCATAGGCCTCATATATACTGTTGATAGTGCTTTCTATCCTTCAGAAAACAATAAGTTAGGTCTTGGCGGTAGCAATAGATGGGGATACTGGACAATCTCAAGAAGCAGGCCGAGGCCCTGCGTGGCCGTGTGTCCAACGGCAATGGCGCGGCTGAACTCGCAGAATTCAATCATAGTGCAGTTGTCAGCAGCCTGCGCAGCATCCACAGTTTTTTACATGATGTGGTGGAACAACTTTATGTTGTTGCCCAGGACATCAATATCGAATATGAAATTCCTGAGGTGGGAAGCCTGACCGGCCTTAAGCAGGGCCGTTATGAATTGCAGTCCACCACGCGTGGTGAAATGGAGGTGACCCTGAGTTATTTCCTCTATCAGGATGGTGAAACCAAGTTTGATGTCCCCGAGGAAAACGCCGAGCTCATTCAGCATGGCTTGCGAGAAAACGGTCTTTGGGTCGTCACGGAAAAGAACTCCAGACCTCAGGAAGGATTCACTCTGTTATCGGTTAAGTCGCAGGTGCCGGTGCGGTTTATTTTCCGCGAGGATTTTGCAGAAAGTGTCATTAAACTGCGCGTAGAGAATTATGAAGTTCCCGGCAGTCAGGAATTTTCCCTGCATCCGGACCAGGTCAACGACGCGTTTCTTGATGAGCTGGGCAAATATGTTCTGCGCATGAAAAATGCATTTATGCGCAAGCTGGGTTCCAGCTTTATCGGTATCAAGCCCGACGACGAAGAATCCACAAACGGCGACGCCGAGCCCAGGACTCGCGAAATAAGCAGCTCGCGAATTATGTCACTGTTTAATCGCGAAGCGCATTTGTACCTGGCTTATAACGAAACCATTAAAGAAATCACCTCGCGCTCACCTGAGTTCGTTTTTGGTCGAAGTAGTGAATGTGACCTTGTTGTGCAGTCGGAGTTTGCTTCACGGCAACATGCGCGTATTGTGTTTCGTAAGGGTAAGTTTGTTTTGATTGACCAAAGTCGCAATGGCACCTTTGTAAAATCGCAAGGTGGCAAGGAATTGTATATTCAGGGTGAAGAAGTTCCGCTGTCGGGTTCCGGGTTTATTAGTCTGGGCAAGTCTGCGTCAGTCAGCAATGCCCATATGATTTATTTCAACATCCAGTAACTACGTCTTCTCCCGGTTGTTTCTCGTTCAATCGGATATCTCCGGGTCCAGTAGCTCAATCCAGTGACAAACAGGTACCGGCGAGCCGCTCTGTAAATGATGCAGACAGCCGATATTCGCGGTTGCGATTAGCTCCGGCGTATCTGCTAGCAGGTTGTCCAGCTTATTATCCCGCAACGAAGTTGCGATTCTTGTTTGCAGCAGTGAATAACTTCCCGCCGAGCCACAACACAAGTGAGCATCGTGGATTGGTGTTAACTGAAATCCGCATTTGTGCAGTAGTTTTTCAACAACCCCATTGAGTTTTTGTGCATGTTGCAGCGTGCAGGGCGAATGAAAGGCGATACGCCGCGCGTTTCCGTTACCAAGTCCCGCCAGATTTTCATTGCTGATGACTTCACTTATATCTTTGCACAAAGCGCTCACCCGGGCGGCTTTGTCGGCGTATAGCCTATCCTGGCTGAGTAGTTCGCCGTACTGCTTGATCATCGCACCGCAGCCACTGGCATTAATGACGATGGCTTCTGCGCCGCGCTCAATCATCGGCCACCAGGCGTCGATGTTGCGTTTTACAATAGCCAATGCGCTGACGGGTGCGTCGGTGTGGTGGTCCAGTGCGCCGCAGCAGCTGACCTGACTGACAGTTTCCAACGTTATTCCCAGACGGTCGAGCACGCGGCGGCTGGAAGCGTTGATCCGAGGCGAGAGCGCAGCTTGTACGCAACCGTCTAGTAGCAACATACGGCGAGTATGAGTTGATCGCGGTATCCTGCCAGTCGGCGGTGGTGGATGAATGCGTGCTCGTAAACTTGCGGGCAGTATGGGCCGGAAAAGGCAGGCCGTCCGAAACAGCAAACCAAATAATTTCTGTTGTCCAAGAATGCGTCGCAACATCGCGCGCTGAAGTTTTTGCGTCCATGGACGCGGTGCTTGCTGCAGGCTGATGTCGCGGCCAATGTCGATCAAACGGTGATATTGCACGCCGGATGGGCAGGTCGTTTCGCAAGCAAGACAAGTGAGACAGCGGTCGAGATGGCCGCGCGTTCGAGCGGTAGCTTCAGTGCCCTCCAACATCTGTTTGATAAGGTAGATTCGTCCGCGAGGACTATCCAACTCGTCACCCAGTAACTGATATGTCGGGCAGGTCGCGATGCAAAATCCGCAGTGCACACACTGTCTCAATATGGAGTCCGCTTCCTGGCCGAGCGGCGTATCGCGGAACTGCTTATCCAACCGGGTTTGCATCTGTTAAATCCCGGCGTACATCCGGCCCGGGTTAAGCACACCCCGTGGGTCGAATGCCTGCTTCAGACGTTTGTGTAGCGCCAACATTTCTGCGGGCAAAGGTTGAAAGACGCCGTGTTGGCCTGAAACGCCGCGAAACAACGTGGCGTGCCCGCCGACCTCGCTGACACGATCCTGGATTTCCGGCGCGGGTCGTTCGGAGTGCAACCAACGTTGCGCACCGCCCCAGTCCAGGAACGCCTGCTTATCGAACTCCGGCAAACGGCTATTGGCCGGGACCGAGATACGCCACAGCGGTTCCGATTTCGCAAAAAAGTCGAGCTTTTGCTCGTTCAAGTCATGCCAGAATTGACTGGCATCGGTCGCGTTTTCACCACCGAGCCGCTTTATAGCCGATTTAACTCCCTCTTCAGTGCCTGACAACCGAAGCCAGAGCCTTTGCTGATCGAAACACAGTGCTGAAACCGGCATGGGTTTTTCCAGCCAGCGAGGAATGCGTTGAAAACTATCGGCTAGATCAAATTCGAAGATAAGCGTCGTTTCATAACGTGGCTTCGGTAACACTTTGAGCGACACTTCGGTGATGACCCCGAGTGTACCCAGCGCACCGGTCATTAATCTTGCTACATCGTAGCCGGCCACGTTTTTAATTACTTCACCGCCAAATCGTAATGACTCGCCGTTGCCGTTGATACAACGAACACCCAACACGAAATCCCGCGCCGCACCGTTAAAAGGCCGCCTTGGGCCGGAAAGCCCGGTGGCGATGGTGCCGCCCAAAGTGGCGTCGGCGCCAAAACTTGGTGGTTCAAAGGCCAGCATTTGCCCGGAATTTTCCAGGCTTGATTTAATATCCGCCAGCAGCGTACCGGCACGCGCCGTAATGACCAACTCAGTCGGTTCATAGCCCGTGATGCCGTAATGCCCGCTGACATCAAGTGGGATAGCGTTAACTTCGTTAGCGAAAAACCGCTTACTTTGTCCGCCCCGAATCGAGAGCGGTGTGCCCGTTTTCGACGCGTCATGAACCTGTTCGCATAGCTGCTGGCCAATATCACTACTCATCGCGTACTTCGATCAGAATCGATCCAACTCGGGGTGACTCAGTTTACCGTGATGAACATGCATGGCGCCGAACTCAGCACAGCGGTGCAGAGTGGGAATGGCTTTACCGGGATTTAACAGCCCCTCGTTATCAAAAGCGGCTTTGATGCGATGGAATTGGGCCAATTCTGTGGCGTTGAACTGGACGCACATCTGGTCAATTTTTTCTACGCCCACGCCGTGTTCACCCGTAATGGTTCCACCTACGGCCACACAGAGTTCTAGAATTCGGCCGCCGAACTCTTCTGTGCGTTCGAGTTCGCCGGGCTTGTTGGCATCGTACAGGATGAGTGGATGCAGATTGCCATCGCCTGCATGAAACACATTCGCCACCGGCAGACCGTACTCGGCGGACAACTCGCCAATTTGTTTTAACACCTCAGCCAGCCGCTTTCGCGGAATAGTGCCATCCATGCAGTAGTAGTCCGGAGACAACCGGCCTACGGCGGGAAATGCAGCCTTACGACCCGCCCAGAAACGCTGGCGCTGGGCTTCATCCTCGGCAACACGTACATCGACAGCGCCGCTTTGTTTAAATAATTCCTGGATCTGTACAGATTGGCTATCGACTTCCGCCGCGGTTCCATCCAGTTCGCACAACAGGATCGCGGCCGCATCAGTAGGGTAGCTTGCGTGGGCATAAGCTTCCGCCGCGCGTATGGCGGGGTTATCCATCATTTCCAAACCCGCCGGGATCAAGCCGGCCGCGATGACGGCGGCCACGGCGGTGCCAGCCGATTCGACGTTATCGTAAGCCGCCAATATCACCTGTGTATGCTCCGGTCGGGGCAAGAGTTTTACCGTTACTTCAACGATCACCCCCAACAACCCTTCTGAGCCGGTCATGAGCGCAAGTAAATCGTAACCTGGTGCATCCAGCCCCGGGGACCCTATGGTCAGGGCTTCGCCTTCCAAGGTGATGATTTTCAACTGTAACAAGTTATGGGTAGTGAGGCCGTATTTAAGGCAATGCACACCGCCGGAATTTTCCGCGACATTACCCCCGATGGTACAGGCGATCTGCGATGAGGGATCCGGCGCATAGAACAGGCCGTAAGGTGCCGCCGCCTCAGAGATGGCCAGGTTTCGCACGCCCGGTTGCACCGTGGCGCAACGATTGTCGGTATCAATGTCGATTATTTTGTTAAAGCGGGCGAGGCTTAACAAAATGCCCTCTTCGTGGGGCAAGGCACCAGCTGACAATCCGGTTCCCGCGCCGCGGGCGACCACCGGCAGGTGTTGCGAGTGGCAAAAGGATAAAACCCTTTGTACCTGATCCACTGTCTCCGGCAGAACTACGATCCAGGGAAGTTGCCGGTAGGCAGACAGACCGTCACATTCGTAGGGGCGGGTGTCTTCGGCTTCGTGAAGTACCGCGCTAACCGGCAGAAAGTCATACAATTGCTGCAATACTGCACGCTTGTCGACAGTGGCCCGGCTTGTAGTAATATCTTTATGCATAACAAGGCTCCGCAGCGCATCATAACGCATGGTGGAACATAATCACCAGCTAACGCGGGTAACCCGATATTCTGTAAGGAGAAAACCCATGCATTCTCGGCTTGACTGGGGTAGTCACATTGTCTGTAGAAAATAAGATTCGCCTGGACAAGTGGTTGTGGAGTGCGCGATTTTACAAAACACGTGCGCTTGCCAGCGAGGCGGTGGGGGGCGGCCATGTTCACCTCAATGGTTCGCGGGTTAAAGCGGCGCATCCGGTAACCCTGGGTGATGAATTGACAGTGCGTAAGGGGAGGGTGCAGTTTGAAATTACCGTTAACGGCCTGGCGGCCAAACGTGGCCCCGCGAGTGTCGCTCAGCAGTTATATACGGAAAGCGAAGCCAGCCTTTTGGCGCGCCAGCAACAGGCGGATGAGCGCCGGCTGTTACGCGCAACAAATCCTGCCCCACGCAAGCGCCCGGACAAGCGGGCGCGTCGACATATTTTTCGTTTTGTGCGAAAAAATCTGGAGTAAACTTTGATGTCGTTGCCTGAAACGCCGCGCTTGACCGTTGATATCGTTATTGAATTGCGCGATCGACCGAATCGACCGATAGTTCTGATCGAACGTCGCAATCCGCCTGTTGGTTGGGCCTTGCCCGGTGGTTTCGTGGACGTAGGGGAGACCCTGGAACAAGCGGCGGTTCGCGAAGCCAGAGAAGAAACCCACTTGAATGTCGAGCTTGAGGCACTTTTAGGTTGTTATTCGGATCCCCGTCGAGACTCTCGTATGCATACCGTCAGCGTGGTCTATCTGGGACACGCCTATGGTGAGCCGATCGCCGATGATGATGCCGCCGCCGTGCGATTGCTGGACGCAGACGGCGGTCTGGATGGACTGGTTTTTGATCACGCGCGCATTGTCGCGGATTATCGCAACTTTCGATTTAACAAAATTGTCCCAGCCCTTAGCAATTTTTCTGTGGCTGAACTGTAAGTTTTAAACCTACAAAAATCTTGTTGATTAACTTTTCGACAAAATACATTGCCGCCGCGCAATTTTCTGGAATTTGCTTGCGTTTTGCGCTACATAACGTGTTAGATACGTCAGTTATGGAAGTAAAGTTCGGCCAGGGCGGCTTTTCGTGAATAAAACGTCATCTAATCTGAGAGTCGGTTATGCCAGATGGCAACGATGTTATCAAACCCTTCAATCAAAATTACAAACAGGTACGTTCCCAGTCAGCGCTACACGGAGGTTACACCCAAGGGATCGGATCCCAGCTTGGAAGTCCAGCCGCGAATCATTAGTTTATTGATTTCTTTGCAACGTTTTCGGTGTGTTCGTTCCTTCGGGAACACGTTTTCTAACTTACGCAAGATTAAGGAGAATCAACAATGTTCATGAAGTTTTCAGCAGTTCGTTATCAGGTTGCCGGTGTGTTGGCATCCGCATTGTTTATCGCAGGTGCGGCTTACGCCGAGCGCGAGCGAGTGCCGGGGTATGTCACGGATTCGGACGGCACCATAGTTCGCGACATTTCAGGCGGCTGCCTGCGTTCAAGCTCCTGGACTCCGGAAAAAGCGGTGGTCGTGGGTTGCGACGGCGTTGTTCTCCACGCTCCTACGGAAGTCAGCAAAGGCGGCTCCACCGGCGTCAATATGGCCATTACCATCCCGGCGGCGACCATGTTTGCGTTCGATAAAGCGGACCTGACCGACCAGGGAAAGAAGGATCTGGCGACCTACCGGGCAAAAATCCGCCCCGAACTGGCTCAGGCTTACGCGGTTGTGCTTATCGGCCACACTGACAGCACGGGTGATCCCAAGCACAACCTTGACTTGTCCAAGCGACGTGCCGCATCGGTACGCGATTTCCTAATCGCCGGTGGTGCACCACCCAGCAAATTGCGTATCGTTGGTCTGGGCCAGAAGGATCCCATCGCCTCCAATGACACAAAAGAAGGTCGCGCTATCAATCGTCGGGTTGAAGTGATGGTGTTTGGTGAGAAGCGTGGCCTGGATGTTATGCGTTTTCCAAGCGTGGCATTGTTTCCGAAACGCAGCAGCGAACTCACCCTTCGCGGCAAGACGTTGTTAAAGGAAAACCAACAGGAAGCCAGGGATCAACTGGCCCGTGCTGTATATATCGAAGTTATCGGCCATACTGATGACGTAGGCGACAAAAAGGAAAACCAGCGGCTTTCCGAACAACGCGCCAAGACTGTGCGAGACAACTTGATTCAGGCTGGGGTAAACCCGAATAAAATCATGATTGTGGGCGCTGGTGCCAACCAGCCTATCGCCAGTAACCAGACGGACGAGGGGCGCGAGCAAAACCGTCGGGTGGAAGTTTTGGTGCTGGGTCGTATTAAAGAAACGAAATAGCGGTACTTCCTTTGCGTGAAGGGGTTCCCGGACCGGTATGTAGCCGGTTCGGGGCTCGCTTTCCAATACTGACCAACCTGCAATGTCCGCTCAGGTAGTTATCTACTCGTTGCGTTTACAATTCCGCGCACGCAGCCGCATTGAATCCACGTGAAAAGGTTTGCCCTAAGCGGGCGGACCGTCGCCTACCAGGATGGCGGCGTGGGATTGGCCAGAAATTGTGCGTTCAGTCGACTGCGTCCTGATCGGCTGTCTTGTCCTTTTCGATCAAGGCATAGGCCGAATGGTTGTGAATGGATTCAAAGTTCTCGGATTCCACCACATAAGCCTCGATACGATCGTCGGCATTCAGCCGTGCAGCGACATCACGTACCATGTCCTCGACAAATTTCGGGTTATCGTAGGCGCGTTCTGTTACGTGCTTTTCGTCCGGACGTTTCAACAAGCCATACAGTTCACATGAGGCCTCTTGCTCGACCAGGTCGATGAGTTCCTCAATCCAGACGAAATCGGTGACCCGGGCGTTGACAGTTACATGGGAACGCTGGTTATGCGCACCACGTTCAGAAATTTTCTTTGAGCAAGGACACAGGCTGGTTACCGGCACGACGACTTTGACGTTCATTTTGTGCTCGCCGTTGTGAACTTCACCGACAAAGGACACATCGTAGTCCATCAGGCTTTCGACGCCTGTAACAGGTGCTGCCTTGTTGATGAAATAGGGAAAGCTCATTTCGATATGTCCGGAATCCGCCTCCAAGCGCTCGGCCATTTCGGCCAGCATTTCCTTGAATGACATTACCGAGATTTCGCGTTCGTGGTTGTTCAAAATTTCCACGAAACGCGACATGTGCGTACCTTTGAAATTGTGCGGCAGGTTGACGTACATATTGAAGGTCGCCACGATATGTTGCTCACCGCCGTGACGATCCGAGACACGTACAGGGTGACGGATATCCTTGATCCCCACTTTGTTAATGGGGATGCGCCGTGTATCGACACTGTTTTGGACATCTTCGATCATGCTGCTTGAGGTTTGCACAGATGGACGGCTCATGGTGTTATCTCTCAGTGTAGCTGACGCAGGCACGCTCGGTCTCCCAGAGGGTGACCTTGCTGACTGACACGTTCTCCGTGTTCAGTTCGTGTGACAAATTTTTATACAGATGCGCCGCAATATTTTCGGCGGTGGGATTAATTGAATCAAAAGGTTCCAAATCGTTCAGGTTGCGGTGATCGAGATCGCCGAGTAATTTTTTGGCTGCGGTCTTGATGTCGCCAAAATCCAGCCCCATGCCGATATTGTCCAGTTGACTGGCTGTAACCTCGATTTCAACTTTCCAGTTGTGGCCATGCAGGCGCGCGCAAACCCCGGGGTAGTCCCGCAGGGCGTGTGCCGCAGCAAAGTCAGTAACGACCTTCATCGTATAACAGGCAGTCATGCTTAATAGTTGAGTGTTAAGGTAGGAATTTAAGCCAGCGTGGCACTTTTAGCAAGTGCCGGTTGTGACAAGGTTTCCTGTACGGCGCTGATTATACCATCGCGGTCCAGTCCGGCGGTATGCAGCAATTCCTCGCGGGAGGCGTGCTCAAGGAAGTTATCGGGTAACCCCAAATTACGTATTGAAATAGTCTGGTCGTTGCTCGCCAGGTATTCATTGACCGCACTCCCTGCACCACCGGCGACGGCGTTGTCTTCCACGGTAATGAGTAAATCGTGCTGTTGCGCAAGCTTCAGTACCAGGGTTTCATCGAGCGGTTTGACGAAACGCATGTTTACAACAGTTGCATCCAGCGCCTCGCCCGCTTCAAAACCGGGTTGCACGGTGCTTCCAAAGCACAGCAGGGCGACATTTTTACCCTCACGGAGCACGTCGGCCCGGCCAACGGGTAGGGCTGTCATATTCTCGATGATGCTAACGCCTGGACCGGTGCCACGTGGGTAGCGGACGGCGCTGGGGCCGTTATGTAGAAACCCGGTGTAGAGCATCTGCCGGCACTCGTTTTCATCCGCCGGGGCCATGATCATCATGTTCGGAATGCAACGCAGATAGCTGAGATCAAAACTTCCGGCGTGGGTGGGGCCATCCGGGCCGACGACGCCGGCACGATCAATGGCAAAAACCACCGGCAGGTTCTGGATTGCGACATCGTGAATCAGTTGGTCGTAGGCACGCTGTAAAAAGGTCGAATAGATCGCGACAACCGGTTTGAGGCCGTCGCAGGCCAGGCCTGCCGCCATGGTTACCGCGTGCTGCTCAGCAATACCGACGTCGTAGTAACGATCGGGAAACTGTTCGGAGAATTTGACCAGCCCCGAACCTTCACGCATTGCAGGGGTAATCCCTACCAGTCGCTCGTCCACGGCAGCCATGTCACACAACCAATCACTGAAAACCGCGGTATAGCTCTTGCCGCCGGCGGCCTTTTTGGCCAGCTCACCGGTTTGGGGATCGAACTTACCGACACCGTGATATTCGCAGGGATTTTCCTCCGCCGGCTCAAAACCCTTGCCTTTACGGGTCACGATATGCAGAAACCGCGGGCCCTTTACTCGGCCCAGGTTGGTCAGCGTGGAAACCAGCATGTCCAGATCATGACCGTCTATGGGACCAAAATAATTAAACCCCAACTCCTCGAAAAGCGTACCGGGGGTGACCATGCCCTTCACGTGTTCTTCGGCGCGACGTGCCAGTTTCCAAATCGATGGCAGTCTGCTCATCATTTTCTTGCTGCCTTCGCGAACCGAGGTGTAGAAATGGCTGGAGAGGATCCGGGTGAGATAATTCGATAAGCCGCCTACATTAGGCGAAATCGACATGTCGTTGTCGTTCAGGATAACCAGTAGATTGGCGTCAAGGCTACCGGCGTGATTAAGGGCCTCGAAGGCCATGCCGGCCGTCATCGCGCCATCGCCGATGATGGCGACAACCTGTCGGTCTTCGTTCTGTTGTTTTGCCGCCAGCGCCATGCCGAGCGCGGCGCTTATGGAGGTACTTGAATGCCCCACACCAAAGGTGTCATAGGGACTTTCTGCCCGTTTGGTAAAACCGGACAGGCCGTCTTTTTGTCGCAGACTGGGCATGCGTTCCCGACGGCCGGTGAGAATTTTATGTGGGTAGGTCTGGTGGCCCACGTCCCAGACAAATCGGTCATAGGGTGTATTGAAGACGTGGTGCAACGCGATCGTCAGCTCCACCGTGCCCAGGCTGGACGCAAGATGACCACCGGTAACGCTGAGTGACTGTATAAGGAACGCGCGCAATTCTTCAGCCAGTTCAGGGAGTTGGCTGGCGTCTAGGGTGCGTAGCGATTCGGGGTTGTCAATCCCGTAAAGCAGGGGATAATCGTTGGTGTCCGGCATCTAGGTTTTATATCTTTAAATTATAGTTCTTCAGTTTCTATGCCCTTATAGTCAGATATTGTACACGCAGAAACACAATGTGACGAACGTGTTTCAATGGGGCGTTTGAAAGCCTATGGCCTTAATGGGTGCGCTCGACGATGTAGCGGGCTATTTCCCGAAGTGGGTCCGCCTGCGGTCCGAAGCCTTGCAGACTTTGTAGGGCATCATCCAGCAACTCCCGCGCAAGATTTCGCGAGCCCTCTATGCCCAGTATAGCCGGGTAAGTGGGCTTGTTACGCTCGCGATCCGCTCCCTGGGCCTTGCCGAGGGTTTCCGTGTCACCTTCCTCATCGAGGATATCGTCCTGGATTTGAAAGGCCAGACCGATGCATTTTGCGTAGTGATCGAGCTGTTTCAGGTTCTGGCGGTCGAGTTCCGGCGCACACAGGGCGCCCAACTGCACGCTCGCACGGATTAAAGCACCGGTTTTATGGATGTGCATATTCTCCAGTTCGGCAACGCTCAGGGGTTTGCCAACTGCGGCCATGTCGATGGCCTGGCCGCCGGCCATACCCCGTGAGCCGGCCGCATGACTAAGGGCGTCAACCATCTCAACCCGACGTTCTGCATCGGGGCCTTCGCCGTGCACTAGAATATGAAAAGCCAGCGCCTGCATCGCGTCGCCCGCGAGGATCGCTGTAGCTTCGTCAAAGGCCTTATGGCAGGTGGCTTTACCGCGGCGAAGGTCGTCATCGTCCATCGCCGGCAAATCATCATGGACCAGCGAGTAGGCGTGAATAAGCTCTACCGCGCAGGCCGGACCGTCAAGAAAGGTCGGTGGCGCATCCACTGCCTGGCCACCGGCGTAAATCAGTACCGGTCGGACACGCTTACCGCCGTTGAAGACCGCATAGCGCATTGCGCGGTGGAGTTCGAACGGCAGCGTGTTTTCAGGTGGTAGCCAGCGATCAAGTGCACGATCAACCTGTTCACGCCAGGCTTGCAAATTCTGTTTCAATGACATGGGTTTCAGTCTTCGTCGAACGGTTCCAGCTGTTCCTGGCCGCGATTACTAACCAGGATTTGAATCTTTTGCTCCGCGTCTTTCAAGGCCTGCTGGCATTTGCGTGTAAGTACAATGCCGCGTTCGAAATCCTTTAGCGATTGGTCCAGCGACAAGTCGCCTTGCTCCATTTTTTCAACCAGAGACTCTAGCTCAGCCAGTGCGGATTCAAAATCGGGGTCAACCTTCGGAGTCTTTTTAGATTTCTTTTTAACTGCCATTGGGAACGCTGGTGTGTTGTGGCCGGTTAAGTTAGCCTACCGCGTGTTATGGGTCAATGAATGGGCCCGCGATTTTCTGCTCCTTCAACCCATATCCAACACCCGGAGGATCGGCGCGGAATATTGCCCGAATTTGCTGGACAAGGCTAATGCATTTTTTTAGACTCTGTCTAAACCAGGGTCGGGGACGGCTCAGTCCTCGCATGTTTAAATAATTTTTCAGACGGGAGAGCAGACATGTCAGATCTCAAAGGCAGTAAAACAGAACAAAATCTTAAGGACGCCTTTGCCGGTGAATCGCAAGCCAATCGCCGTTACTTGTATTTTGCATCGAAGGCAGACGTTGAGGGCTACAATGACGTGGCCGCGGTATTTCGGTCCACTGCGGAAGGCGAAACCGGTCACGCACACGGACATCTGGAATATCTTGAGGCGGTTGGCGATCCGGCGACCGGACTGCCCATTGGCGCAACGCCAGATAACCTGAAAGCGGCGATCGCTGGTGAAACTCACGAGTACACCGACATGTATCCCGGTATGGCAAAGTCGGCTCGTGACGAAGGCTTTGACGAGATTGCTGACTGGTTTGAAACTCTGGCCAAGGCCGAGCGTTCACATGCCAATCGGTTCCAAAAGGCACTGGATACGCTAGACAGCTAAAACCTCAAGCCAATGGGCTATATGACAGGGTCAGATACACGTTGCACTCCGTAACGGGTGCTGGCCCTGTTTTACCATCGCCGATGACGTATTTTTCGCGCATAACACGATAGGGGTTCTTTTCATGTCGAGTTCGGGTAGTGGGCCCCGCGAAGGCAGTCTCGAAGCGCCAACCCGGCACGCCCTGGACTGGCGCAGCGACTCCTTCTACGACGAGCAGGAACTG
>CAMYNG010000008.1:0-43314 GCA_947259765.1 uncultured Ectothiorhodospiraceae bacterium | reverse complement strand
GCCGTTGCGTAAGCCTGTGTAACTCCTTTCCTAGCCTGTTTGATCTTGTCGATGAGTCCGAGACCATGGAGGTTGACGGTGTCGCAAAACAGGATTACTGGAAGGTAGTCGAGCATTGTTATCTATGTGATCTCTGCTATCTGACCAAGTGTCCCTACGTTCCGCCACATGAATGGAACGTGGATTTCCCTCACCTGATGTTGCGTGCAAAGGCGGTGCATTTTCGCGAGCACGGCACCAGTCTGCGCAACCGGGTACTTTCCTCGACGGATACGGTTGGCAAGCTCGCCGGGATCCCGGTTGTAGCGCAGGTTGTTAATGTTGCAAACCGGAGTAAACCGGTCCGCAAGCTCATGGAGTCTACGCTGGGTATCGACGCCGATGCAGTAGTGCCCGAGTATCATAGTTCGACCCTGAGAAAACGGTTGTCCGGCCGTGGTGGTAAAGTCATCGAGCCCAAAGCGGGGAAAGCGACACGCGGTAAAGTCGCGCTCTTTGCTACCTGCTATGGAAACTACAACGAGCCACATTTGGGTGAAGACCTGGTGGCGATTTTCGAGCATAACGGCATACCGGTTGCTCTAACGGAAAAGGAACAATGCTGTGGAATGCCCAAGCTTGAACTCGGTGATCTAGACGCGGTTGCGCATGCGAAGGACAAGAATATTGCCCAGCTCATAAAATTGGTGGATGCGGGTTGGGATATTGTTGCACCGGTACCGTCCTGTGTGCTGATGTTCAAACAGGAGTTGCCACTGATGTTTCCCGAAGACGCAGCTGTGCAAAAAGTAAGTAAAGCGATCTACGATCCGTTTGAGTACCTGTTTTTGCGGCACAAGGAAGGTCAGTTAAATACCGATTTTAAACAGCCATTGGGACAGATTGCGTATCATGTGGCCTGTCATCAACGGGTACAAAAAATCGGCATGAAAACGCGGGACATTCTGCAACTGGTCCCGGATACCGAAGTGATGCCAATTGAACGCTGCTCAGGGCACGATGGGACCTACGCGGTTAAAAAAGAATTTCACGCGGTTTCCATGAAAATCGCGCGGCCCGTGGTCAACAAGGTCAAGCAAATGGCGCCGGAGTATTACGCCAGTGATTGCCCGATGGCGGGGCATCAGATTGAAAACGGGCTTGATGACGGCAGTAAACCCGAGCATCCGCTGAGTTTGTTGCGCAAGGCGTATGGAATCTAAAGAACCATACAAAAGTAGGTTTCGAGCGAGAAACAACAGGTAGATGATGATGGAAAAACTGGCACGTAACGATTTGTTCAGCCTTGAGCAGTATGCGGATCAGCGCCCCAGCTTTCGCAGCGAGGTGCTGGCGCATAAGAAAAATCGCCAAGTGGCGTTGAGCAAGCATACAACCCTTTATTTTGAGGATCGTCTGACCATCCAGTACCAAATCCAGGAAATGTTGCGCATCGAAAAAATCTTTGAGGCTGGCGGTATCCAGGAAGAATTGGATGCCTATAACCCGCTCATTCCTGATGGCACGAATCTTAAGGCCACCTTCATGATCGAGTACGCCGATGAAGAAGAGCGCAAAGCGGCACTATCAAAATTGCTTGGAATTGAATCCACTGTGTGGCTACAAGTCACCGGCCATGACAAAGTTTATGCCATCGCCGATGAGGACCTGGATAGGGAAACCGCCGAGAAAACTTCCGCGGTACATTTCATGCGCTTCGAGTTGCACCCTGAAATGATCGCTGAATTGAAGTCTGGTGCCAGTCTTTCAATGGGGATTGATCACGAGCTATGCAAGACCGAACTCAGCCCCGTGTCACCTGCTGTGCGTAATAGCCTGGTCGCTGATCTGACGTGATGCTTCTCTGGAAATAGTCTCCGAGGGCCTGGCACGGTTCTGTACTCACAGGTACTTTCTTTCGATAGGGAAAAAATTGCCTGACAAATCCAATATGGCGCTCCCAAGGGGACTCGAACCCCTGTTACCGGCGTGAGAGGCCGGCGTCCTGACCAGCTAGACGATAGGAGCATCAATTTCAGCGCAGGCCGGAAGGGATGCTATTATACCTGCCCGTGTTTCCGGTACAAGAATTGGCCTAGAATGGTCTCCGCTATCGATACTGCAGCTATCATAATTTCCCGCGATGCGCACAACATCTCGCGCGCGCATATCAGTGAAAACGCCCTGAAGGTACTTTACCGGCTTAAAAACGCCGGCTATCAGGCTTTTCTCGTCGGTGGCGGTGTGCGCGATTTGTTGTTGGGTCGCCATCCGAAGGACTTCGATATTGCGACGGATGCCTTACCTGAAGACGTGCGCGGCCTGTTCCGTAACTGTCGGTTGATCGGCCGGCGTTTTCGCCTGGCGCACATTCATTTCGGGAGGGATATTGTTGAAGTAGCCACATTTCGGGCGCATCACGAAGATGCAGCCGAGGAGGGCGAAGGCGTGCTGCGTGACGGCATGATCATGCGCGACAATGTTTTCGGCTCGCTGGAGAGTGATGCCTGGCGTCGCGACTTCACCATCAACGCACTGTATTACAACATCGAGGACTTTTCGGTCGCTGACTATACCGGCGGTATGCAGGATCTGCACGACGGCGTATTGCGCATGATAGGCAACACGGAGGTGCGTTTGCAGGAAGATCCTGTGCGCATGCTGCGTGCGGTGCGCTTCGCCGCGAAACTGGAATTCCATCCCGAAGCGGAGCTTGAGGATGCCATCAAGCGTCTGGCGGACCGACTTGAGGTGGTCGCACCGGCTCGTCTGTTTGATGAAGTGCTCAAGCTTTTCATGTCCGGCCATGCCTTACAAACTTTTGAGTTGTTGCGCCAGTATGGGCTGTTTCATTACCTGTTTCCGCAGACCGCCGAGGTTATCGACAATAACGAGCCGTTCGTACTGCCGTTTATTCGCCAGGCCATGGTTAACACGGACCACCGGATAGAACAGGACAAGCCCGTTACACCGGCGTTTTTATTTGCCACTCTGCTATGGGTACCGGTTCGGCAGGAAGCGGAAAGGCTTCGCGAAAGTGGTATGAGTCCCATACAATCACTGCAGGTTGCCGCGGAGACGGTAACGCGTGAGCAGCAACAAGTTATCACCTTGCCGCGACGGTTTCAGACTCCAATGAAGGAAATCTGGATCAGCCAGTCGCGCCTTGAGCATCGACGCGGCAAACGCCCGCTATCGTTTTTAGATCATCCTCGCTTTCGAGCAACATACGACTTTTTGCTTCTGCGATGTGACATCGGCGAGTTACCACCGGAATTGGGCGAATGGTGGACGCGGTTTCAGGAGGTATCTGATGAAGAGCGACGCGCAATGTGTAATGCCATCGGAGGATCATCAAAGCGCCGCCGACGCCGGCGGACATCAAAGGCGTCTGCGAAAGCAAATGATTCGTGAGTCCACTCGTGGTCCGCGCGTTCGTCGGTATAGGCAGCAATCTTGACGACCCATTTCGCCACGTAACCCGAGCCTGTATCGATTTGCGGAAATGTTCGGGGATCGATGAACTACGTCGGTCACGAATTTATCGAAGTGCGCCCATGGGACCACAATCACAACCTGATTATTTCAACGCCGTGGTCGCGTTTGGTACCCGGCTGCAACCTTTCGCGTTACTGGACCTATTGCAGGAGATTGAGTCCAGCCACGGCAGGCAGCGTGGCGCAGAGCGCTGGGGGCCGCGTCCGCTTGATCTGGATCTGCTGTTATATGGTGACGAGGAAATTAACCACGATCGCCTTACGGTCCCACACCCGGGGCTGTATGAGCGCGCCTTCGTCCTGTATCCTCTATACGATGTTGCACCGGATCTCCGGTTTTCCGATGGGCGTTTGTTACGTGATCTGAAGGATCAGGTAATGCGCGAAAAGTTACAAGTTGTTGAATAAGTATGAGCGCGGGATATCCGGGATTTATTGTCGTTGAAGGTCCAATTGGTGTTGGCAAAACATCGCTGGCACGTCGACTCGCCGACAGTTTTGGCTCGGATTTGTTGCTTGAGGGCGCCGATGAGAATCCGTTTCTGGAGCGCTTTTATAATGAGCCGCGCTCGGCCGCTTTGCAGACCCAGCTGTTTTTTCTTTTTCAGAGAGCGAGACAGATGCAGGAGCTGCGGCAGGCAGATATGTTTCGGCCAGTTCGTGTCGCGGACTTCATCATGGAAAAGGATAGGCTGTTTGCGCGCCTGACGCTTGATGATGATGAGTTCAATCTCTATGAGCAGGTGTACAATCATCTAACAGTGGATGCGCCGCGGCCTGATTTGGTGGTTTACTTACAGGCACCGGTTGATGTTTTACTGAAACGTGTTGCACAACGCGGGCGCCAGTATGAACGTAGCATGGAGCGTACGTACCTTGAGAAATTGGCCGAAAGTTATACACGTTATTTTCATGACTACACCGAAGCGCCGTTGTTAATAGTGAATGCATCGGAGATTGATTTTGTTGCCAATGAAAACGATTATCGGCAGTTGCTTGAGCGCGTCCGCAAGGTGCGTCGCGGGCGGCATTATTTCAATCCCGCCCCGCTGGCGCTTTAGTGAGCAACTACCGTGAGTACCACGCCCTCCAGTAACGCAAACTCCGAATCTCCCGTCACGGTAACCCGTCTGCGCGGCATGAAAGCGGACGGCGAAAAAATTGTCATGCTAACCGCGTATGACGCCAGTTTTGCGGTACAGCTGAACGACGCGGGTGTGCATGTGGTTCTCGTGGGTGACTCGCTGGGCATGGTCATCCAGGGGCAACAGACCACCGTGCCCGTTACAATAGAAGACGTGCTCTATCACACGGCTTGTGTCGCCGGATCCTCTGGTCGCATGTTGGTCGTGGCCGATATGCCGTTTATGAGTTTTCGCGACGTGGATACCGCGTTGGAAAATGCCTCGCGACTTATGCAGGAAGGTGGTGCGCATATGGTCAAGCTCGAAGGCGGTCAGCACGTGCTGCCCGTAGTGGAAGCTCTGGCGCAGCACGGCATTCCGGTCTGCGGGCATATCGGTTTGCAGCCGCAATCAATTCACAAGCTGGGTGGTTACCGGGTACAGGGTCGTGAGCCCGAAATGGCCGATGCCTTACTTGCCGAAGCTCAGGCGATGGAGAAAGCCGGCGCGGATATTATCCTGATGGAGTGCGTTCCTGCGTCACTCGCAGCCCGCATCACCGCAGCACTGGCGGTACCCACCATCGGCATCGGTGCGGGTCCTGACTGTGACGGCCAGGTTCTGGTGCTCTATGATTTACTGGGGATTACTCCTGGCCATCGACCGCGCTTCGCGAGGGATTTCCTGACTAACGATCCGACCGCCAGTGATATCCCGGCTGCACTGCGCGCCTATGTCAAAGCCGTCACGGAAGGAAGCTTTCCCGGTTCGGAACACAGTTTCTCGTGATCGCAGTCGGCTTATAAAACAATGTTTGTCGTGGATTCAGTGGACACAATGGCCGTGCACGCGGACGAGTTGCATTCGCTAGGTCGGCGCATAGGCTTTGTACCAACCATGGGTAGCCTGCATGCGGGTCATATGGCTCTGGTTCGCAAGGCGCTAGCGGAATCTGATGCAGTCATTGTCAGCGTATTCGTGAATCCCCTGCAGTTTGATCGTGCTGAGGATCTGGACGCCTATCCGCGAGATCAGCAAGCGGATGCCCGTCGGCTTGAGGAGGCGGGTGTCGCGGTTTTGTTTGTGCCTACGGAAACGGACATGTACCCCCTGGGGCGGGACGCGGAGCCACTTGTTGCTGTCCCCGGCTTGGGTACGCTTGCGGCCGACATGGAGGGTGCCCACCGCCCCGGTCATTTCGCGGGCGTGGTGACAGTGGTGAAGAAGTTGTTCGACATTATTCAGCCCGATATTGCTGTATTCGGCGAAAAGGATTTCCAGCAATTGCGTGTTGTGCAGCATATGGTGACGGAACTCAATTTGCCTGTTGAGATAATCGTGGGCGAGACGGTACGCGAAGCAGACGGTCTGGCCATGAGCTCCCGCAACGCATATTTGAGTAGCGCGGATCGCCAGGCGGCGCCCGTTTTGTACCGCGTACTTATCGCGCTGCGCGATAGTCTGCACGCACGCCCTTCTCAGCGTCAGGCAGCGCTCCAGCGTGCCGAGGAACAACTGCTTGAGGCGGGTTTCAAACCAGAATATTTAACGGTACGCAATGCCACTGATCTTCGCGAGGGGCCAGCGCGGGGTGGGGAGTTGCGAATCTTGGCAGCGGCGTGGCTGGGTGAGGCCCGCCTGATCGATAATATTAAAGTTTAACCTGCTGAAAAATAGAGGTTTAACTGGGAATAAGGTGGTTTTCCTCTCGGCCAGCCGGTCGTCTTGGTGTATAATCAGTGCTGTTTTCAGCATGCAGGGACCCACGACGTTATGCAGTACAACATGCTTAAGGCCAAACTTCACCGCGCACGGGTTACCCATTCGGAACTTGAGTACGAGGGCTCCTGCGCGATTGACGGTCACTTGCTGGATACCGCCGGGATCCGCGAATACGAGCAGATCCATATCTACAACGCCACTAACGGCGAACGCTTTACCACCTACGCGATTCGCGCCGAAGAAGGTTCCGGAATCATTTCTGTCAACGGTGCCGCTGCGCATTGCGCCGATCCCGGTGACATCGTCATCATCTGCGCATATGTCGTACTAAGCCAGCAGGAAATGGCTAATTACAAGCCGACTCTGGTCTACGTTAATGCCGACAATCACATCACCCACACCCGACACACCATTCCGGTGCAGGTCGCCTAACGCTTATCCCGTATTTCGCATACCCGCGGCAATGGCGTTAATCGAGCGCAGCAGCGGGTCCAGCCAACCCAAGCGTTCTTCTTCATCGACGCTGTCGTCGCGATAGCGTTTTATCAGCGTGAGCTGAATAAGATTAAGCGGATCAAGATAGGGGCTCCTACGTTGCAGCGACAAGGCCAGTTGTGGGGTTTCCTCCATCAAATACTGCAACCGTGCGACGCGCAGTACACCACTGACGGTTTGTTCGTACTCCGTGCTGATTTTGTTAAATACTGATTCACCATACCTGGGGTTCTCACACAGCCCGGCGTAGTTCTGTGCAATGGCCATATCCGCTTTCTCCAACGCCATCTGCATATTGCTCAGCAGGGCGCGGAAAAATGGCCAGTTCTCGTACATTTGTTGCATCTTGCTCGTACAGTTTGGCGACGTTTCGCAAATTTGCTGTAGTGCGTATCCCACGCCGTACCAGGCGGGTAGGGTATGACGCGACTGTGCCCAGCCGAACACCCAGGCGATAGCGCGCACGGAGGACTTGGAACGGTCGGATTTTTTACGATGTGATGGCCGTGAGCCAATATTCAGTAAGCCGATTTCGCTCACCGGGGTGGCCTCATAGAAGTAGTCGAGAAAACCTTCGGTCCCATCCGTCAGATCGCGGTAGGCTGTTTCGCCACTTTCTGCAAGACTGGCCATGATCTCCAGATATTCTGGATTGTCTGCCTCGACATCCCTGATCAAACCCTGGCTGGCCATCAGCAGCCCGGTTACCCCCATGCCCAGTTCGTTCACCGCTGTTTCAGCGTTACTGTATTTGTACGACAGCACCTCACCTTGTTCGGTGAATTTGATTTCGCCTTCGACAGAACCGGCTGGTTGCGACAGGATGGCCTCGTGAGTCGGGCCGCCACCGCGGCCAACGGTGCCACCGCGGCCATGAAACAGACGGCAGCGTACGCCGCGCGCCCGCGTCAAACGGGTAATACGGGTCTGCGCCTGGTATAGGCTCCAGGCCGAGGCGAGGATTCCGCCATCCTTGCAGGAGTCGGAGTAGCCCAGCATGACTTCCTGCAGGTTTCCCGATGCGCGCAGCAGGCTCATGTAGGTCGGATTGTCCAGCAATTGCGACATGACCGGTTCAATATGGGTCAGGTCTTCAATGGTTTCGAACAGCGGCGAAACGCGTACATGACAAAACCAATCTTCACCTTGGTGGCCCGCCAGGCGATGAAGCCAGGCCAGGTACATGACCTCCATGACGTGACTGGCAGCATGGGTCATTGAGATGACGTAATTGCCAAATGCCTGGGGGCTGACTTCCTCACGCATTGCCGCCATGGTTGCAAACACTTCAACGGTCTCGCGGCTCATGTCCTGTAGGCCGGACTTGTCGAAACTGGAAGGAGCTTCGCCGGCAACCAGTTTTGCCAGCGTCTCAATGCGGGCTTCCTCGTCGAGAGCGGTATAGTTAATGCCGTGCAGTTGGCTTAAGAGTTCGCCGACCGTGTCGGAATGGATGGTGGATTCCTGGCGGATGTCCAGTTGAGCAAGGAAGAAACCGAATGTTTCCACCAAGCGAATTAAATCCTGGAGTTCACCGTTAGCCACATTGGCGTCGCCATGGCTGTGTAACGAGTCGCGTATAAGGTACAGGTCTTGCAAAAACTCGTGTTCATCACGAAAACCATAATGTGCTTCGGGTTTTCCACCTTCGATTCGAGTCCTTACCGCATTGAGATTATCTCGGACCCGGCAAAGCATGATAGTCAGCTTGCGGCGATAAGGCTCCTCGGAATACTGCTCCGGGTTGTTTGCAAATACCTGGGGTACCGCGTAGAGATCGTTTTCCAGTGAATCCTGAAATTCAGTCGTGGGCGTGCAGAGCTGGCTTGAATGTGTCAGCGTGCGGCGCAGCAGGTCCAGGCGTTTTGCATATTCAACCAGAATTTCACGAGATTGCATGCGCAAGGTCGTTGCCGTTGTTTCCGGCTTTACGTTGGGGTTGCCATCACGATCACCACCCATCCAGGAGCCAAAGCGGATTAGACTGGGTATTTGGATTGGCGGGCTTTCGGCGTCACTTCCATAGGTACGTTGGATGGCCTTTTCTAGATTCCGGTAGGTAACCGGGACGGCTTGAAACAGACACTCGCGAAAATAATACAGACCGTTCTTGACCTCAGCGAGTACGCCGGGGCGGTGGACGCGCACTTCGTCAGTTTTGTAAAGGAGTTGAATTTGACGCTCGAGGGTCGCGATTGTTTCCGCTTTTTCGATTTTACCGATTCGGCTGTCGTTGAGTTTTTCGCTGGTAACAAAAATCCGCCGCAAGGCTTCCATGATGGTGCGACGTCTGGCCTCGGTGGGGTGGGCCGTCATGACCGGAATGTACTGTACTTGATTCAGTAATTGTTGGCACTGCTCCGCACTGATGCCTTCTTCATGCATTTGACGAAAGGTTGCATCGAACGAGCCACGCCAGAGTGTGCCGCTTTTGCGCACCTCGCGCCGGCGTCGTTGGTGTTCAAACGCTTCTTCGGCAATGTTGACAAGGCTGAAGTAAATACTGAATGCACGCACGACGTGGACCAGGGCTTCGGCGTCCAGGTTTTCTACCAGTTTGACGAGTTGGCGGCGCTTTTTCGTGTCATCCTGTTTGCGCAGACTAATATGTCCTTTGCGCAAGGTCTCGACCGCAGCAAAAACGCGGCTGCCGGCGTGCTCGTGCAGGATCCGGCCGAGGATGTTGCCGAACAATTTAACCCGCGAGCGCAGCTGCGTGTCTTGTGTCTGCGGGCGCGTACTACGTGGGGATGTAGGTTTGAGCTGTTGCACTTCTGCGCTCATGAAAAAAGACCTGGTTAGCGTTTTGGGCGGGCCATTATACCTCGAAGCGCGGCCAGTTGCGCCTCTTGACAGTTGAGGGAAGCCAGTGCAAGGGATTTCAAAGGGCGCTGACTGGATGAGAGATTGTGTGTCCGTGCACGGCGCGACATAATCGACAGACATCTAGCCGGCGCCGTTTGCCGCTTTAGGCCGGTTCTAGCTCTGCTATGGGAAATAAAATGACAACTCAGACACCAAATCTGCAACATTCTCCGGCGTGGCGCGCACTACAGGAGCACTACGGGGAAATGGCGAATGTTGGCATGCGCGAGTTTTTTGCCGAGGATAAACAGCGCTTTGAGCATTTATCGCTGCAGTTTAAAGACATCCTGCTGGACTATTCAAAAAACCGGGTCACAGCAAAAACCCTGGAATTGCTTCGCGATCTGGCCGAGCAGGCCGACGTGCCCGCCTGGATTGAGCGTATGTTCAATGGTGCGAGCATAAATAGTACCGAGCAACGCTCGGTGTTGCATGTGGCATTACGGCACCGTGGATCCGGTTCATTCGAGGCGGAAGGGAACGACGTCATGCCGGAGGTCCGCGAGGTGCTGCAGAAGATGCGCGATTTTTCCGATGCCGTGCGGTCCGGTGAATGGCGTGGATATACCGACGATCGCATTACGGACGTGGTAAACATCGGTATCGGCGGTTCTGATCTCGGGCCGGTTATGGTCACCCAGGCCTTGCGCCCGTTTACGGCGGAACAGCCCCGTGTGCATTTCGTCTCCAACGTTGACGAAAGTCAGATTTCCGACGTGCTCACACAACTCGATCCACGTACGACCTTGTTCATCATTGTCTCCAAAAGTTTTACCACACCGGAAACACGCATCAACGCGAATACGGCGCGCGAATGGATTTTGCGGAGTGCGCCGGGAGCGGAGGTCCTGGCGAACCACGTCGTCGCAGTGACCAACAATGTAAGCGCGGCGCGGGAATACGGAATCGATCCGCAAAACGTGTTTCCCATGTGGGACTGGGTCGGTGGTCGTTACTCGCTCTGGTCGGCAGTCGGCTTGTCTATTGCGCTGTCCATCGGCATGGATAACTTCGAGTCGATGCTGCACGGTGCCTACGAAATGGACGAGCATTTTCGCAGCGCACCGTTGCATGAAAATTTACCCGTCACACTGGCTCTGCTGGGAATCTGGTACGTCAATTTCTTTTCCTGCCAGACACAGGCGGTGTTGCCCTATGATCAGCGTCTGCATCGACTTCCGGCCTATTTGCAGCAAGCGGATATGGAAAGCAACGGCAAGTCGGTTGATCGGCAGGGGAGGCCGGTTGACTATGCCACCGGCCCGGTAATTTTTGGCGAACCCGGCATTAACGGCCAGCATGCGTTTTACCAGCTCATTCACCAGGGCACGCCGTTGATTCCGGTGGACATGATCGTTCCCATCGAAAGTTTTCCGACCGTGCCCCAACATCATCATATGTTGGTTGCCAGCGCATTCGCGCAAGCCGAGGCCCTGATGCGGGGAAAAAATGAGGCCGAAGTACGCGAAGAACTCGAGGCTGCCGGCATGCCAGAAGAAGACCAGGCCAAACTACTACCTTATAAAGTGTTTAACGGCAACCGCCCCAGCAACATGCTGGTTTACAAAGCCTTGACACCTGCGACGCTGGGTCGCCTGATTGCCCTGTATGAACACAAAATTTTTGTCCAGGGCGTGATCTGGAACATTAACTCCTTCGATCAGTGGGGCGTGGAACTCGGCAAGCAATTGGCAAACCAGATCTTGCCGGAACTTGATGACAACAAAAAAGTCACCTCGCACGACAGCTCGACTAACGGGTTAATCAACTACTACAAGAAAAGTCGAAAATAGGATCATTCCAAGGGAACTTGTTTTGCGGTTTGCCCCAACCCAGTGCGAGCGTTTTAGGCGAAACAACATGTTGAAACCGGAATTTCTGTTACTCGGTCCTAGCACCTCGTAACTCGTCCCTGCTTTTAATGGTAGCCGAGGTCGGAGTCGAACCGACACGCCCGAAGGCACAGCATTTTGAGTGCTGCGTGTCTACCAGTTCCACCACTCGGCCATAGTACATAGCGGTATCGGTGAATACCGGGGCCGCTATTATCGGGAAAAGCATGTCCGTGAGCAAGGTCGAAACCTCGGTCACATGCTGTGTATCCTCGAAAAATCCCGAATTTGCCCGACGAGTCTGCTACTCTTCTCCCCCCATGCGACGCCAGGATTTTCAGTTTGAATTACCCGCTGAGTTGATTGCCCAATATCCCGCGCCGGAACGTACCGCCAGTCGTTTGCTGGTGATGGATTCGCGGACCGGCGCACTGCAAGACCGGCAGTTCGAAGACTTGCAGGACTTGTTATCTCCGGGCGACCTGCTGGTAATGAATGACACCCGTGTTATCCCGGCGAGATTGTTCGGCAACAAGGCAAGCGGCGGCAAGATAGAGGTGCTGGTAGAGCGCATACTCGATGAGCACACCTTCCTGGCCCAGGTCCGTGCGAGCAAATCACCCGGCCCGGGAACGAAACTGCATCTGCAAAACAACATCAAGGTTGATGTGCTGGACCGCGAGGGCGATCTTTTTCGGCTGTTTTGCGCCGGCGATACACCGGTGGTTAAGTTATTGGAACAGCATGGTCATATGCCGCTGCCGCCTTATATTGATCGAGCTGACAATGAGCGTGATCAGGACCGCTATCAAACTGTCTATGCGCGTCACGCTGGTGCCGTCGCCGCACCCACCGCGGGTCTGCATTTTGATCAGGCATTGCTGGATAAGCTGCGCGCGCTGGGAATCGAGCAGACCTGGGTAACCCTGCACGTGGGTGCGGGAACCTTTCAACCGGTCAGAGTCGATGAAATACGCGAGCACACTATGCACAGCGAGTGGATTGATGTCTCGGACACGGTGTGTGAGCAGGTTGCGGCAACACGAGCACGTGGCGGTAAAGTTATTGCTGTCGGAACCACCTCGGTACGCTGTCTGGAAACCGCTGCGCGTTCGGGTAGCTTGCGCCCGTTTACGGGCGAGACCGATATTTTTATCTATCCGGGTTACGAGTTTAAGGTGGTGGACGCTCTGCTCACCAATTTTCATCTGCCAGAGTCCACCTTGCTTATGCTGGTGTGTGCATTTGGCGGTTACGAGCATACGCTTGCAGCCTACCGGCATGCGGTGAGCAAATGCTATCGTTTCTTCAGTTACGGCGATGCCATGCTTATAAACACAGGGACTAGGTACTAGGGGACGAGTGTCTAGGAATGACAGTGCGGTGGGAGTTTCCCGGTTCCCCAGGGCATCCCCTAATCTGAGATTAAATCATTGAAATGAAATTTGAATTGCTTAACAACGATGGCGCAGCGCGGCGCGGGCGAATGGTCTTCAAGCGCGGCGTGGTGGACACGCCTGCGTTTATGCCGGTTGGGACTTATGGCACGGTTAAGGCGATGACACCGGAGGAGCTGAGTGATCTGGGTGCGCAGATTATTCTCGGCAATACTTTTCATCTCATGCTGCGTCCCGGTACCGAAATCATTCGTGAGCACGGCGATCTGCACGATTTTATGCATTGGAACGGTCCGATCCTGACTGACTCCGGCGGCTTTCAGGTCTGGAGCCTCGGTCAGCAACGTTCGGGCAAGGCCGGTGATGGTGCGGGTACCGCACGGGCGAAAATCGCGGAAGAAGGTGTAACGTTCAATTCGCCGATAGACGGCAGTCGTGTGTTCCTGGGTCCCGAGGAGTCCATGGCGGTACAACGGGCCCTGGGTGCCGACATCGTGATGATATTTGATGAATGTACCCCGTACCCGGCAAGCGAACAGCAGGCGCGTGAATCCATGGAGCTTTCTTTGCGCTGGGCGTTGCGCAGCAAACAGGCGCATGCGGAAAATCCCGCCGCACTGTTCGGCATTGTGCAAGGCGGAATGTACGCAAATTTACGCCAGGCTTCATTGGCTGGCCTGGTGGATCTGGATTTCGATGGTTACGCCATCGGCGGTCTGTCGGTGGGTGAGCCGCGAGAAGAGATGCTGGCGATGCTCGATGAGCTCGTACCGCACATGCCTGTGGCCCGACCTCGTTACCTGATGGGGGTCGGAACGCCGGAAGATCTGGTGGATGCGGTGTGTCGTGGTGTGGATATGTTCGATTGTGTGATGCCGACTCGCAATGCGCGCAACGGCCATCTTTTTACCCGTTTTGGCGATATTCGCATCCGCAACAGTCAGTATCAGCACGATACGCGGCCCTTGGATGAGCACTGTGGCTGTTATACCTGTCGCAATTACAGCCGGGCCTACCTGCGTCATCTGGACCGCTGCGGCGAGATCCTGGGCGCACGTCTGAATACTGTGCATAACCTGTACTTCTATCTTGCCTTGATGGCTGACCTGCGCGAGGCCATCGGTAGCCAAACCCTTGGCGATTTCATCACGGAATTCCACGCCCGGCGCGCGCAAGGCGTATCGGCTGTGTCATAATACCGGCGCCCCGACGGGGGGCGAGCCGGCCTGCAGCAATGTGTTGCCAATTTCTGGCCGGATTTAGATTGAACAAAAAGGGTACTTCTAATGGATTTCTTTATTTCCAACGCATACGCGGAAGCGGCACCTGCCGGAGCAGGCGGCGATCCAATGGGGATCGTGTTCCTCATCGGTATGGTGGTCATTTTCTACTTTCTGCTCATCCGTCCGCAGCAGAAGCGCGCCAAGGAGCATCGCAAGCTGGTCGAGGCCCTGTCCAAGGGAGATGAAGTTGTGACCTCGGGTGGAATACTGGGCACGATCACCGACGTAAGTGAGCAATATCTGACTGTGCAGGTCGCAGACGGTGTTGAAATGCGCATGCAAAAGCAAGCCATCTCCACGGTGTTACCCAAAGGTTCCATCAAAGTCGCTAACAAAGAATAAAAACCATGCAAGAACGGCAGTGCGCTGTTTGCGTGCTGCCGTTTTTAGGATTTCTTCATGCTTAATCAATATCCGCTTTGGAAAAATTTGCTGATTTTCTTGGTCATACTGATCGCGGCGCTGTATGCACTGCCCAATTTGTATGGCACCGATCCAGCGGTACAAGTTTCCGCAAACCGGCAAGCTGAAATTACCGATGCCGTGGTCGAACAGGTAGAGGGTTTGATCCAGGGTGCCGACATTCAAATCAAAAGCAGCGAGACAACCGATCTGGGTCTGCTCGTGCGCTTTAACTCCGTTGAAGATCAGCTCAAGGCATCGCGGCTGTTGCGGGAAAAGCTGGGCACCGACTATACAGCAGCGGTAAATCTGGCGTCGGCCTCGCCGAAGTGGTTGGAAAGCGTCAACGCGTTACCGATGTACCTCGGGCTCGATCTGCGCGGTGGTCTGCATTTTCTGCTCGAGGTCAACACCGACAGACCGATCGAAATTGCTTATCAGAGCTACGCCGATGACGCCAGAAAGGCGATGCAAAAAAAGAAAATTCGCTACCTTACTATTTCAGCCCAGGATCAGCAGTTTAAAGCGCGCTTCAAGGACGCGGCCGAGCGTGATAAGGCATACGATCTTTTACGTGTCCAATTGAGCGATCTGCAACTGGAAACCTATGAAGATGGGCGCAGTTTTTTTGTTGTCGGCAAAATAAGTGAGAGTAAGCTCCGGGAAATCAAGAAGCTGGCGATTCAGCAAAATATCGCAACCTTACGTAACCGCGCTAATGAACTTGGTGTGACCGAACCGGTTATCCAGCAGCAGGGTGACAGTCGCATAGTTGTACAGTTACCGGGTATTCAGGACAGTGCACAAGCGAAAGACATACTTGGCGCTACGGCATCACTGGAATTCCGGCTACAAGACGTCGAACACAGTGTCGCCGATGCACAGGCCGGCAAGGTGCCGTTTGGTTCCAAGTTGTATACCAAAGTGCGCGACCGCACCACGCCAGTCCTATTGAAGCGACAGGTGATTACCACGGGCGCACACATCACTCATGCCACCTCGGGTTTTGACAGCCAGTCGGGTAGCCCGGCGGTGTTTATCAACCTGGACGGTCCGGGCGGTAGCGCCATGGCGCGCACCACCAAGAAAAATCTCAAAAAACCAATGGCAGTGGTGTTTATTCGGGACGTGCCGAAGCTACGCACTGTCAATGGTAAGCAGGAGATCGAGTGGATTCAGGATGAAGAGGTCATCAACATCGCCACCATTCAGGGCGTGTTCAGTAAACGCTTTCAGATCACCGGTCTCGACGGTCCCGGTGAATCGCACACGTTGGCGTTATTGTTGCGCGCCGGCGCACTGGCGGCGCCTATCCGTTTTGTTGAGGAGCGCACGATTGGGCCAAGTCTCGGTCAGGACAATATCGAACAGGGTACCTATTCGGTAATTGTCGGCATGCTGTTGGTTCTGGCGCTCATGGCATTCTGGTATCGCGGCTTTGGCATGGTGGCAAACCTCGCGTTGGTCATGAATCTGGTGTTGATCATGGCGGTGTTGTCGATGCTGCAGGCCACGCTGACTCTGCCGGGTATCGCCGGTATTGTTCTTACAGTGGGCATGGCAGTGGATGCCAATGTGTTGATTTTCGAGCGAATACGAGAGGAGTTGCGTAACGGCAATACGCCGCAGTCAAGTATTAACGCCGGTTACGCCAAGGCATTGGAGACCATTGCGGATGCGAATATCACCACGTTGATTGCGGCCGTTGTGTTGTTCATTTTCGGTACTGGTCCCATTAAGGGATTTGCTGTAACCCTGTCGGTAGGTATTGTCACCTCTATGTTTACCGCCATCATGGGTACACGCGCGGTGATCAACTTATTTGTTGGTGGTCGACGCATCAAGCAACTTTCCATTGGTAATATCTACCTGTTTGGTAAAACGTCGCCGCATATCGCGTTCATGAGCAAACGCCGCGTGGCTATGGTGGTGTCGACGATTTTGATCATCATCAGTATCGGCTCGTTGGCGACCCGACATCTCAACTTCGGACTGGATTTTACCGGCGGGACACTGATCGAAGTGGGTTATCCGCAAAGCGTGGAACTGGCTGAAATTCGATCATCCTTGGCTGAGGCGGGTTACGGTGACGCTGTCGTACAACACTTTGGAACGTCCAGTGAAGTTCTGGTGCGCGTTGCGCCACGCGAAGATGTATCCAATGAGGCCGTCAGTGACGCGATTTTGAGCGTGCTGCGGGAGACCAGTGATGGCACCGCGGAAATGCGACGCCAGGAGTATGTGGGCCCGCAAATCGGCAGTGAATTGCGTGACGACGGCGGTCTGGCCATGCTGATTGCGTTGGCGTTTATTCTGCTCTATGTAGTCGTGCGCTTTGAATATCGACTGGCATTGGGTGCTGTGGCCGCATTGGTTCATGACGTCATCATTACGCTGGGCCTGTTTTCAATTTTCCAGTGGGATTTCGATCTGACCGTGTTGGCTGCGGTGCTTGCTGTTATTGGTTATTCATTAAATGACACGATTGTTGTATTCGATCGTATTCGGGAGAACTTCCGAAAAATGCGCAAGGCTAACCCGGAAGAGGTGATCAATACGTCACTGAACCAAACGCTGTCGCGTACCTTGATGACATCGCTGACAACCCTGGTGGTATTGCTGGCCATGTTTTTCATCGGTGGCGAACTGATACATTCCTTCGCCATTGCGTTGATCATCGGCGTGGTGGTGGGTACGTATTCGTCGATATACGTGGCCAGCTCGTCGGCGCTTGCGCTGGGAGTCACGAGCACCAACCTGATGCCGGTAGCAAAGGAAGGTGCGGATCAGGAAAGCATCGCCTGATTCTGCCGCCGTGCGGCTTGACCACAGAAATCACACAGCGGAACTTCAAAGAATTCAGTGCCTCTGTATTCTCCGTGAACTCAGTGGTTTAAGTGCTTCCAGCGTGTGCAGGGCCGGGAACGGCCAGCGGGCTACTGAAACTTGCGGACTTCGTCAAAGGGGTCTGCATCGTCCGAGGAAGTGTGGACCACACGGCAAAAGGTACTGACTTTGCTTTCGCATTTCGGGTCGCTCTCGTCACTGGCGACGTTGCGCAGCGTAGTCAGAGCCCAGGCGACCGATATGGCCCACAGTACAGCTCCCAACCCTACCGTGGTCCAACTGACGCCCGGTAGATCAGCGGGCCCGCCAAAAAGCCCGTAAATCATGCCCACGATGCCGGTGATCCAAAAGACCAAAATGGGAGCCGCGCAACAGCCTGCACAGCCGTAACGGCATACCGCCAGCGGCGGAACAACCAGAGCCAGAAGATTACGTTTTATCATCTGCGCAAAACCCTATTGAGTGGCATCTAACCTGAGTAAATTTCAGTAAAAGATCAGATCCCTTTGTTATCACGAAATACCACAGGGGGTCAAACCCGCATTGCTCAAGGGGATACTGGGGAAAGAAATTGAAGAAAGATAGCGGAGAGCGGACATCGCTCCGCCAAACGAGAGTACAGTCTAGGCGCTGAGCCGCATACCTGGGGCGCTTTCGAGGTCCCGCTGTTCCCGTTGCAACAGAAAACTCACGATGTCGCTGCTGCGACCGGACGTGACCGGCCGCACGCTGGCACTAATGCCTCTGCGCACTGGGTCCTGCTTCTCTGCCGGTGAAATAGACAGGATGGTCAAAGTCCCAGGGGTTGATTTATAGGCGAATTGGGTCGCAAAATCCGCTAACTCGTGCATTACATCCTGCATCTTGAGCTCAAGTGCTTTTTGGGCGGTCAGGTTTTGGCTTCTAAAATTCGACACGGTTCGCTACACAAATTGACGCGGGAGTATAGCTAATTGGCGGACGCAGCCTGACTTTCTTGATAGCGTCGAGCTATTTCAGTTTGTCGGTTAGAGCCGGTTGAATGGTCTTAAGTAAGGCTTTGAATACCCTCGGGTTTCCGGCAACAATGTTGCCACTTTCGAGAAAACCCTGGCCGCCGCAGAAATCGGAAACCAGACCACCCGCCTCTTCAATAAGCAGCACCCCGGCGGCGATGTCCCAGATGTTCAGGTCGATCTCCCAGAAACCATCCAGTCGTCCGGCAGCGACATAGGCCAAATCGAGAGATGCCGCACCGGCGCGCCGAATGCCGGCGGTTGCGGGTATTAACGCCTTGAGCATGGTCGTGTAGGCGTCGAGGTGTTGCATGTCGGAGTAGGGAAAGCCGGTGCCGAGCAACGCATCGTCGAGCTTGGTTCGCGAACTGACCCGAATACGGCGGCCGTTCAGATGCGCACCGGCACCGCGCGAGGCGGTGAACAGCTCACCGCGAAGAGGATCGTAAATCACCGCCTGCTCCAGACGGCCTTTATGACGCAGTGCAATGGAAACCGCAAACTGGGGGAACCCGAACAGGAAGTTGGTGGTACCATCCAGAGGATCGATGATCCATTGGTATTCATCATTGCCCTGCTGACCACTTTCTTCAGCAAGAAAGCCGTGGTCCGGATACGCATTGCGGATAACACTGATTATTTCGTCTTCGGCGCGCTGATCAACTTCGCTTACAAATGAATTGCGGGATTTGGTGCCGACTTTCAGCGTATCAACACGGTCAACGGAGCGGGCGATAATATCGCCGGCACTGCGGGCGGCACGGACCGCGATGTTCAACATGGGATGCACGTCTGTTTGCCTCGATGTGTTTGCGACCGGGAGTTTACTGCATCAGACTGGAAGAACCACATGAGACCCCGGAGTCTGAATCGGCGCGTATTCTAACAGGATGTCGGGACAGTGTTGCGGTTTAGTTCCATGGCCTGACAGAATCAAGGTCGGCGGCGATTTGAAAACTACTGCGGAAAGAATTTGTATGACACCCATTTCGGAAAACCCTTCCACTGGTCTCCTGGGAGCAATACGCATCGTCTTGGTCAATACCAGTCATCCCGGCAATATCGGGGGGGTGGCGCGGGCCATGAAGAATATGCACCTGCAAAACCTGTATTTGGTGCAGCCGTCGGATTTCCCGCATCCAAAAGCACGCGCGCGGGCTTCGGGCGCATTGGATGTTCTGCAAAACGCCCGTGTGGTGTCGAGCCTTGAAGAGGCGGTAGCGGACTGTTGTTTGGTCGTGGGCGCCAGTGCCCGCTTGCGCTCCATTTCGTGGCCGACTCAGGACCCGCGCCAATGCGCCGGTGAAATCCTGAAAACGGTTTCGCAGGGTAACGTCGCGCTTGTTTTCGGGCGAGAGACATCCGGGCTGTCCAATGCCGAACTCGAACGCTGTAATTTTCTCGTCAATATTCCGGCCAACCCGGATTACAGCTCGCTCAATCTTGCTGCCGCAGTTCAGGTTCTGGCTTACGAACTTGTGATGACTGCACGGCTTAGCGACGCGCCCAACCAGGATGAGGCTGAGCCGTATGAGCTGGAACCCGAGTTCGCTCCGGCAACCGCGGACGAAATGGAGGGGCTGTATCGTCATTTGGAGGAGACACTGGTGGCATTGGAATTTCTCGATCCAGCCAATCCACGGCAACTGATGCGGCGTTTACGACGGCTGTTTAACCGGGCCCGTCTTGACCGCATGGAGCTCAACATCCTGCGTGGCATTCTCAGTGCTTCACGTGATGCTGCCGACCCGAAGGGCTGAGTGCCACGCATTGCAGGACCGGGCTGGGTACCGACTGTCAAAGTTGACATGAGCGGTCAACAATAATGTAATAGCGCGCCTTTGCCGGGGTACATATGTTCAATCGCTTGAGAGAGGATATTCAGTGCGTTTTTGACCGGGATCCGGCGGCGCGCAACTCCTTTGAAGTGCTCACAGCCTATCCTGGTGTGCACGCAGTGGTAATCCATCGCCTCAGTCACCGGCTGTGGAAGTGGGGCTGGTGCTGGCTGGCACGCATTACGTCGAATCTGGCTCGTTGGCTGACCGGGATTGAGATCCACCCGGGAGCACGGATTGGCCGTCGGGTTTTCATCGATCACGGTATGGGTGTGGTCATCGGTGAAACCGCCGAGATCGGTGATGATTGCACCCTGTACCACGGGGTCACACTCGGTGGAACGAGCTGGGAGAAGGGTAAGCGCCATCCCACCTTGCGGGATGACGTTGTCGTGGGTGCCGGCGCCAAAGTATTAGGTCCGATTGTTCTGGATGTAGGGGCACGCGTTGGATCCAACGCGGTGGTGATGCACGACGTTCCTGCCGGTGCGACTGCGGTTGGTATTCCTGCGCGTATTGTGTCGAAAAAACGGGAAGTGCACCCACAGCGTCAGGCGTTTGCCGAACGGCTGGGCTTCGACGCCTACGGTACTACCCGGGATATGCCGGACCCAATCTCAAACGCCATTGGGAGCCTTTTGGACCACGTACACGCCATGGATAGTCAGATGGAGAACGTCGTAAAAGCCCTGCATAACCATGGCGTGGAGTTGGCGGAAATTGATCTTCCGTGTCTTGAGGAAGATGGAATCCGCCCTGCCGAACCTCTGGATGAGGGGAAAAATAAACAATAAAAACAAATTGTTAAGAGAGACTGACTTGCTGTTTGATTGTGGGCGCTAATAATTGACTAAATTACTGTGATTTGATACCGTGCCTTCCTAATAGTTGATTAAATTGCTCGGGCTTGTTAATTTAACCATATTCGTATTTAAGCGAATACTTAAACTACTTAGGTGAAGGTGACGCTATGAGGCTGACGACCAAAGGGCGGTATGCTGTTACGGCAATGTTGGATTTGGCTCTCCACTATCAGGAAGGCCCAATTACTCTGGCAGATATTTCGCAGCGGCAGGGAATTTCGTTGTCTTATCTCGAACAATTATTTTCCAAGCTACGCAAACGTGGTTTGGTGGATAGTACCCGAGGTCCTGGCGGGGGTTACCGCCTGAGTCGGGATGCAGAGCAGATTGCAGTCGCAGAAGTGATTAGCGCAGTGGATGAAAAGGTCGATGCGACGCGTTGCGGAGGCTTGTCAAACTGCCAGGATGACGGCCAATGTCTCACTCATGAGTTGTGGGCTGATCTTAGCGAACAGATTTACAGCTTCCTCAGCGGAATCAGCCTTGGTCATCTGGTGGCCCGTAAGGGTGTGCAGGAAGTAGCCGGACGGCAGGATCGCAATCAGGCCGGAAGTGGGGCACTCGGCATGGAAAGTGTCGCGGCCAGCAAGGAAGCCATTTAATTCACTTTTTTTGAAACTGCGTTCAAGGGACCTGTCAGAGGTTAACGGTGCGTGCGCGCTGTGTTGGAGACTAGGTATGAAAAAACCGATTTATTTTGACTATTCTGCGACCACGCCGGTTGATCCGCGCGTCGCGGAGTTGTTGTGTTCTTTTTTAACCCTGGAAGGCAATTTCGGCAATCCCGCGTCACGTTCGCACGCTTATGGCTGGCATGCCGAAGAAGCAGTAGAAACGGCGCGTCAAAATGTTGCTGACCTTATTAATGCTGATGCAAAAGAAATTGTTTGGACCTCGGGAGCTACAGAGTCAGATAATCTGGCGATTAAGGGTGCTGCGCATTTCTATAAAAAGAAAGGCAAGCACATAGTTACATCGCGTACAGAACACAAGGCGGTACTGGATACCTGTCGGCAACTGGAACGAGAGGGGTATGAGGTTACCTACCTTGAACCTGAGCCCGATGGTTTAATCGATCTGGATAAACTCAAGGCAGCCTTACGGGACGACACCATCCTGGTTTCAATCATGCACGTTAACAATGAAATCGGTGTTATTCAGGATATCAAGGCTATTGGTGAGATAACTCGCGAGAGAGGCATCATTTTTCACGTTGATGGGGCGCAGAGCGCTGGCAAGATTCCTATCGATCTGAAAGACGTGAAAGTCGATTTGATGTCCTTTTCTGCGCACAAGGTTTATGGCCCAAAAGGCATCGGCGCGTTGTATGTTCGGCGTAAACCGCGCGTTCGCGTTGAGGCGCAGATGCACGGCGGCGGTCACGAGCGCGGCATGCGCTCCGGCACTCTGCCTACGCATCAGATCGTCGGCATGGGTGAAGCTTTCCGTATCGCCCGTGAGGAAATGGCGGCGGACAACGAGCGTATTCACATGCTGCGGGACAGGCTGTTTTCCGGGCTGCAGGATATTGAAGAAATGTACGTCAACGGTGATTTGGAGCACCGGGTGCCGCACAATATCAACATAAGCTTTAACTTTGTTGAGGGCGAGTCGCTAATTATGGCACTCAAGGATCTCGCGGTTTCGTCAGGCTCTGCCTGCACCTCCGCCAGTCTCGAGCCTTCCTATGTGTTACGGGCTCTGGGGCGTAGCGATGAGTTGGCACACAGCTCAATTCGTTTCAGTATCGGTCGTTTCACGACTGAAGAAGAGATTGATTACGCGATTAAGCTAATCCATGAAAACATTGGTAAATTGCGCGAACTGTCACCCCTTTGGGAAATGTACAAAGATGGCGTGGACCTGGATAGTATCGAGTGGGCCGCACACTAAATTACGTAGAGATTTTGTTTTAGTAATTTCATAAAATTTATAAACACTAGAGGTAATTGATCATGGCATACAGCGACAAGGTTATCGACCATTACGAGAACCCACGCAATGTCGGTTCGATGGACAAGGAATCCGAGAGTGTGGGCACGGGTATGGTTGGCGCACCGGCCTGCGGTGACGTAATGCGTCTGCAGATCAAGGTCAACGAGCAGGGCATCATCGAAGATGCGAAATTCAAGACCTATGGTTGCGGCTCGGCTATTGCCTCAAGTTCCCTGTTGACTGAATGGGTCAAAGGCAAAACGCTTGATGAAGCGAGCCAAATTAAAAACACCGAAATAGCGCACGAACTGGAACTACCTCCAGTGAAGATTCACTGCTCTGTTTTGGCCGAGGACGCCATTAAGGCTGCCGTAAGCGATTATCAATCAAAACAGTCAGATTCAACTCCAGAAGCAAAATCTGCCTAGTTTGGAAACGGTGTAGGTATGGCAATTTCATTGACTGATACGGCTGCCGAGCGCGTGCAGGCCTTTTTGGCGAATCGGGGTGCAGGTGAAGGCCTACGCCTGGGTGTTCGTACGACCGGATGTTCGGGAATGGCGTACGTGCTCGAATTTGCCGATACTGTGGAGCCGGAGGATCATGTTTTCGAATCCAAGGGCGTGAGGATCATTGTGGATCCGAAAAGTATGGTTTATATGGACGGAACCGAGCTGGATTACGGCAAAGAAGGCCTTAACGAAGGTTTCAAATTCAATAATCCCAACGTCAAGGATACCTGCGGCTGCGGCGAAAGTTTTACGGTTTGATGTCGCATTGCTGAGGGTTTCGATGGCATGAGTTCTGATTTCACGCAGAACTATTTCGAACTTTTTGGTTTACCGGTTGTGTTTTCGCTCGATCAGAATGACCTGTTGGAGCGCTATCGTAAGCTCCAGCGGGCAACCCACCCCGATCGTTTTGCCAATGCCCCCGAACACGAGCGCAGGCTCTCCGTACAAAAGGCGGCGTTGGTGAACCAGGCCTATGAACAATTGAAGTCACCCCTGTTGCGCGGGCGTTATATGCTTGAGCTGTGGGGGGTAGAGTTCGACGATCAGCGCGAAACACAGTTTGATCCTGCCTTTCTTATGGAGCAAATGGAGTATCGCGAGGAACTCGATGCTGCTCAGTCCTCCGACGATGCTTTGGATCGGTTGACGGATCTGGAATCCAGGGTTGGCAAGCGTCGGCAGGAGTTAATTGACGAATTGGCAAGTCTGCTCAACACCGGTAGCGGTGAAGCGCTTCAGACAGGCAAGCAGTGCGTGCGTAAATTACAGTTTTTGCAAAAGTTGCAGCACGAAATTGTACTCCTCGAAGAAGAGTTGTTCGAATAGACATGAATCGCAGGTAAAATCAGGGATTGGTCTGACGTTGAGGCGGGCTCCGGAGGGGTTACAACTGGCCGTGAACGAATTTGGAAAAATTTTTAGCTATGGCACTTCTACAGATAAGTGAACCGGGCGAATCCTCTGCGCCGCACGAACATCGCTTGGCGGCCGGGATTGATCTTGGTACCACCAATTCCCTTGTCGCCACGGTGCGCAGTGGCGTGGCCGAAACTCTACCGGACCAATCCGGGAAGTTTCTGTTGCCATCCGTGGTTAGATTTGCCGCTGGTGACTCGACAGTGGTGGGAAGTGACGCGAAGGCGGCCGCTGCCGAAGACCCTGTTAACACGGTTTTATCGGCGAAACGCCTGATGGGGCGAGGGCTTGAAGAAGTTAAGGCGCGCTTCCCAAAACTTCCTTACGAGTTCGACAACGACTGTGAGGTTGTTCCGCGCATAAAGACGGTGGCAGGCCCCGTTAGCGCTATCGAGGTGTCCGCGGAGATCCTCAAATCACTGCGGCAAAGAGCTGAAGATACTCTGGGTGGTGAACTTAGTGGAGTTGTCGTCACGGTACCTGCGTATTTTGACGATGCCCAACGCCAGGCAACCAAGGACGCAGCTAAAATTGCCGGCCTAAAGGTGTTGCGCTTGCTAAATGAGCCGACGGCTGCGGCCGTCGCCTACGGTTTGGATCAACGTGCTGAAGGGACAGTTGCGATATTCGATCTTGGCGGTGGAACATTTGACGTTTCAATATTGCATTTAAAACAAGGCGTTTTTGAAGTCCGTTCCACGGCGGGCGATACTTCTCTCGGTGGCGATGATTTTGATCAATTGGTTGCTGATTGGATCGTAGAACAGGCCGGATTCGATGAGGACCGTTCAATTCGCTACCACCGGCAACTGATGAATATTGCCTGTTCTGCCAAGGAAGCGTTGACGGAAACGCAACAAACGGAAATCGATTTACAGTTCGACGATGGTTCGCGCTGGCAGGGCCATCTCGGGCGTGATGAGTTTAACCGCATCGTTCAACCGCTGGTAAAAAAGGCGCTGCTGCCTTGCCGACGTGCATTGCGCGACGCCGGATTGGAAGCAAACGACATTGACGAAGTGGTCATGGTGGGCGGTTCAACGCGCGTACCCCTGGTTCGAGAAAGCGTAGGTGAGTTTTTCGGCCGTGAGCCTCTGGTACACATTGATCCGGATAAGGTGGTGGCAGTCGGTGCCGCCTTACAGGCTGATGTGCTTGTGGGCAATAAGTCCAGCGATGAAATGTTGTTGCTCGACGTCATTCCCTTGTCGCTTGGGTTGGAAACCATGGGTGGGCTGGTAGAAAAAATCATTCCTCGCAACACCACAATTCCAGTGGCGCGGGCACAGGACTTTACGACGTTCAAGGACGGGCAAACCGCTATGTCCTTGCACGTTTTGCAGGGGGAGCGAGAGTTGGTGCAGGATTGCCGATCGTTGGCCCGTTTTACTCTGCGTGAAATTCCTCCGATGGTGGCTGGCGCCGCACGGATCCGGGTAACGTTTCAGGTTGACGCCGATGGGTTGCTTTCCGTCACAGCACGTGAAGAGACAGCAGGCGTGGAGAGTGGCATTGAAGTCAAACCGTCCTACGGTCTGACGGACAGCGAGATTGAACAGATGCTGCTTGATTCTCTATCCCACGTAGAGGACGACGTGGCGGCACGAAGTTTACGTGAGGAACAGGTCGAAGCGCAGCGAGTGATTGAGGCTTTGGATGCTGCACTTGCTCAGGATGGTAATGCTTTGTTGTCTGCGGAAGAGCGAGCCGCAATAGACAGTGCCTCCGCAGTATTGCACGATGCGATGACGGGCAGTGACCATCGTGCAATCAAACGCGCCATTTCGGCGCTGGATAAGGCAAGCAGTGAGTTTGCCGCGCGCCGCATGGATAGCAGTATCAAGCGGGCCCTGGCCGGCCATAAAGTTGAAGATTTTTCCTGAGTGCGGGTTTATCGCACAGCATCAGGTGCAATTTACGGGAATTCCTGAATGACGAAATTGATTTTCTTACCGCATGAAGAGCTATGCCCTGACGGTGCGGTGATCGAAGCCGATGCCGGTATCAGTATCTGCGATGCGGCGCTGGCAAATGGCATTGATATCGAACACGCGTGCGAAAAATCTTGCGCGTGCACGACCTGTCACGTTTACGTGCGCGAAGGTGTGGACTCGCTGAATGAGGCACAGGAGGAGGAGGATGACCTGCTGGACAAAGCCTGGGGACTGGAGCCGGATTCTCGATTGAGTTGCCAGGCTATCGTTGCTGACGAGGATCTGGTGATTGAATTACCCAAGTACACTATTAATATGGTGTCAGAAAGCCATTAAGGAGCGGTAATATGGGACTGAAATGGACGGATTCATTGGAAATCGCCATTGCTCTTGAAGATGCTCGACCGGACGTTGATCCCAAACTTGTCCGCTTTACTGATTTGCATAACTGGATCCTTGAACTGCCCGAGTTCGACGATGATCCGGCGCACTCCGGAGAGAAGATTCTGGAGGCTGTGCAGATGGCGTGGATCGATGAGCACGACTGAAATGCCTGTCAATTCATTGTCTTAAAACCCCGTAAACGTTAGAATTCCGCCTTCTGACAGTCCGCCCCGCAGCACGGAGCGCACTGTGCTATCTTGACTGCAATCCGGCCGACCTGGAGATCCCGCATGGCGCTAGAACGCACACTTTCTATTATTAAGCCCGACGGTGTGGCAAAAAACATCATCGGCAAGATTTACTCTCGTTTCGAAACCGGCGGTTTGCAGGTTATTGCAGCGAAAATGCAGCATCTCAGTCGTGAACAGGCGGAGGGTTTTTATGCGGTTCATAAGGAGCGGCCATTTTTCGACGATCTCGTTGCGTTTATGACGTCCGGCCCGGTTATGGTACAGGCGCTGGAAGGCGAGAACGCGATTGCACGTAATCGTGAAATTATGGGCGCGACCAATCCGAAGGAAGCGGCAGAAGGTACCATTCGCGCAGACTTCGCTGAGACGGTGGATGAGAATATTGTCCACGGCTCGGATGCGCCGGAAACCGCCAAGGCGGAAATTGAGTTCTTTTTCAGTGCAGACGAGATTTGTCCTCGAACACGTTAACCTGGTTTGAACAGTCGTGACCGAATCGCTTGCCAAGACTAACCTGCTGGATCTCGATCCTGCTGCATTGCAGGAGTTTTTGTCGGGCCTGGGAGAAAAGCCATACCGCACCACGCAGGTCCTCAAGTGGCTGTATCAGTTCGGTGTAGATAATTTCGATGATATGACCAATATCAGCAAGGATTTGCGACAACAATTGAAAGATGTTGCGGAGATCCGCGCCCCAAATGTGGAAACTGAACAGCGATCTGACGACGGTACCGTAAAGTGGTTATTGCGATTGCAGGATGGCAACTGTATCGAAACCGTTTTTATTCCCGAGGACAATCGCGGCACCTTGTGCGTGTCTTCGCAGGTGGGTTGCGCGCTGGAGTGTTCTTTTTGCTCGACCGCACAACAAGGCTTTAATCGTAATCTCGACGTGAGTGAAATTATCGGCCAGGTTTGGATAGCAAACCGGGCGCTGGATACAACCCATCGCGAGGAACGTAAGATCTCGAACGTGGTCTTTATGGGCATGGGAGAACCGCTACTGAATTTTAACAATGTTGTCAGTGCAATTCGTCTCATGACCGAGGACAATGCATACGGCTTGTCAAAACGTCGTGTCACCATCAGTACTTCCGGTGTCATACCGGCCCTGGATCGGCTAACGGACGTCGCCGATGTCGCACTAGCGGTATCACTACACGCGCCCAACGACGCATTACGCGATCAGTTGGTGCCGCTTAATCGGAAATATCCTATTGCCGAGATGTTGGCAGCCTGTCATCGTTACGTGCAGAGCCAAACACATCGCAGCAAAATCACATTTGAGTATGTCATGCTCGCCGGTATCAATGATACCGACGCGCATGCCCGCGAGTTGGTTAAATTGCTGCGGCATTTACCGGCTAAAGTAAATCTTATCCCGTTTAATCCTTTTCCAAATACCCGCTATCAATGTTCAGACGAACAGACTCGCAACCGCTTTCGGGAGATCCTAATGCGTGCGGGACTGGTCACTGTAACCCGGCGAACCCGCGGTGATGATATCGATGCGGCTTGCGGGCAATTGGCCGGAAAATTTCACGATCGAACCAAGCGGCGTCTTCGTCTGCATTCCGCATTGGGAGACAGTCAATGAAGTTTAAGCCGGTCGGGATTGTGTTTTTCGGCATGTTGTTACTGTCCGCCTGTGCGACTCAGCCGGAAGATGACAGACGTCCCCAGGATATGATTGAGGCGTCGGAGTTAAATGCCAACCTGGGTTTGGCTTACATGCAGCAGGGTCGACTGGATGTGGGGTTGGACAAGCTGGATAAAGCGTTAGAGCAAAATCCAAAAAACGGAACCGCCCATCACTATTTGGCTGAACTGTATCGGCGTACTGACAAGCCCGAAAAGGCGAGGGAACATTACCAGCGCGCACTTGAACTCCTGCCAAAGGATATGAGTCTGAAAAACAACTACGGTGTGTTTCTGTGCAGTCGCGGTGAGTTTGATGAGGCGTTCCAATATTTTTTCAAAGTGCTTGATGATCCAGTCTATCCGGATAAGGCCGGCGTCAATGAAAATATCGGTATTTGCGCCGTACGAAAAAAGAATCGTCACATGGCACGAGAGTTCCTTGCCGAGGCCCTCAAAGGCAAACCCAATTCGCCCCAGTCCCTGCTTGCCCTAGCTGAGATTGAGTACCACTACCAGGCGTATAAGGAATCCTATCGTCTGTTTAAACGCTACCTGCAGCATGGTAACCATACTCCGAAAAGTTTATGGCTCGGGTTTCTTTTGGAAAAACATTTTGGTAATACCGAGGTGGCTGACAGCTACGCGATAATTCTTAAGGGTAAGTTCCCCAGTTCTGAAGAAGCCAAACGCATGCGTAAGCTGGAAGATCAGAATAGGTTGTGAACGTGACTGAGACGGTGGATGAGCACGGCGCCGAAACGTCAGCAGGCCAACAGCCGGGCCTTCCTGGCCGTGATCTGCGCCGCGCGCGCGAAGCAGCCGGACTGGGGCTCGGAGATGTCGCGCGTCAGTTGCACCTCACCGAGGACACCATTCAGTGTCTGGAAGCGGATGAGTATGACCGCCTTGCAGGCGCAACCTATGTTGGCGGCTACCTACGCGCTTATGCGCGTACCCTTGGCCTCGACGAAGACGCTATTCTCTCGGGTTATCTACAATCCACCCAGGTCGCGCCGGAACTTATGCCAGAGGGCACGATTCAGCCCGGACGACGCGCCGGATTTGGCGCGGGTGTACTTATTTTTGCAGCTGTCGTCGTTCTCGGCGTTCCGGCTGGTTGGTGGTGGTACCAGTCGGGCGCGGCGCCGGGAACATCCGAAGACCCGGTCCCAGCCCCCGCCGAAAGTTCGGCTATGAACCCTGAGCCCGCCTCCAAACCTGTGTCTTCAGCGGAAATTCTCGTCGTTTCCAAGCCTGATGCGGCGGATTCAGCCATGCAGACGGAACCGGTAGCGGTGAGCCAGCCGCAAGCGGACGCAACATCCGAGCCCCAAACCGCGGATGCCGGTCCGAGGCTGACCGAGGAGTCGCCAGACGTCGCTGAGGGTTCTGCTGCCGACGCGCCTCTCAGTCCGACGTTGACGGACGCAACCGAGTCTGCCCTTTCACCGACACCGGCCATTGCCACAAATCCGACGTCTACGGCTAGCGGCGTATCGGCAGCGTTAGAGATGGTCTACCACAATGATTCCTGGACCGAGGTGCGTGATGCGCGGGGTACGGCGCTGGTCTACCGTATGGTGACGGCCGGAAGTCTGCTGGAATTGTCCGGTGTACCCCCATTTACGGTGGTTCTGGGTTATGCACCCGGGGTGTCTATCACTTATAATGGCCGGCCGTTTGATTTGACCGGCTTTACCAGAAACGATATCGCTCGCGCCACGGTCGGCGCGGCTCCCCAAACCGAGGCCCAATAGCCCGGATTTTGCGTCTGGTGGCCGGCAATGCCGGAAAAGTTTGGGTATTAACAGGACGCCAGCTATCGTGATTAACGCAATTCGAGGCATGAATGATATCGGTCCAGATGAGACCGTGGGCTGGCAGTTTGTGGAGCAACAGTTTCGTGAATTAATGGCCGGCTACGGATATCGCGAAGTGCGCCTGCCGTTGCTGGAAAAGACGGAGCTGTTTAAGCGCTCTATAGGTGAAGTCACCGATATCGTCGAAAAAGAAATGTACACTTTCGACGATCGTAACGGCGATAGTTTGACTTTGCGTCCTGAGGGAACCGCCGGTTGCGTTCGCGCCGGTCTGGAGCACGGCTGGTTGTACAATCAGATCCAGCGTCTCTGGTATGCGGGTCCGATGTTTCGCCACGAACGCCCACAAAAAGGGCGTTATCGTCAGTTTCATCAGTTGGGAGTGGAGGTGTTCGGACTTGCCGGACCGGATGTGGATGCAGAACTCATCGCCATGACCGCACGATTCTGGCATCACCTGGGCGTGGCCGATAAAGTGACGCTGGAATTGAATTCGCTGGGAACACCTGCAGCGCGTACCCACTATCGAGAAGTACTGGTGGCCTATTTGGAAGATCACCGTGACCAGCTCGATGAAGACAGTCAGCGTCGCTTAAAGAGCAATCCACTACGCATACTTGATAGCAAGAATCCCGATATGCGTGCTCTACTTGAGGATGCGCCGCAGTTAGTGACACACCTGGACACTGAGTCCCGCGAGCATTTTGACGCGGTATGCGAACGTCTCACCGACATCGGTGTAGCGTTTACGCTGAATACTAATTTGGTCCGCGGCTTGGACTATTACAGTCGCACAGTATTTGAGTGGGTTACTGACGCTTTGGGAGCGCAAGGAACGGTTTGCGCGGGTGGACGCTATGATGGGTTGGTCGAACAGCTAGGGGGCAAACCGAATTCAGCAGTCGGATTCGCTCTTGGCATGGAGCGCCTGGTTGCATTGGTGGAGGAGGGTAGCATCCCGCACCACGTGTTTGCACCACATGCTTACTTGCTTATGGTGGGAGACGACGCACAACAAACAGGATTTAAATTGGCGGAGCAATTGCGCGACGCTATTCCCGACTTACGTTTGATAAGTCATTGTGGCGGAGGCAGTTTCAAGAGCCAGATGAAAAAGGCAGACAAGAGTGGTGCAGTGCTCGCGCTTATTCTCGGTGATGAGGAGGTGCAAGCCGGGGAAATTGGTATTAAATTTTTACGCGAAGATCGAGCGCAACAATCAGTCAATCAGGCGGAACTGCAAACATCGATGCAAAAATTGCTGCGTAAATCACTTGAATCAGAATTTGCAAATGTGTCAGCTTAACATGCTGCTGGAGTCATAAGGTGGAAACACATACAACCGATCAGGAACAACTCGAGGCCATCAAAAGATGGTGGGCGGAAAATGGGCGCTCTATCATTATCGGCTTGGTGCTGGGTGTCGGAGCGGTGGGGGGCTTCCGATACTGGCTTTCCTATTCGGAACAACGGTCTGTTGCTGCCGCCGAACTATACGCTAGCATGCAAGCCGCAACCCAACAGGGAGAAGTGGAAAAGGCATTGGATGACGGTGCCTTGCTGATCGCCGACTATGCGCGTACGCCGTATGCCGCATTAGCTGCACTGCGCATGGCGCGGATGCGAGTCGACGCCGGGAACCTGGAGGCTGCGCAAAATCATCTTGAGGTGGCCATGGATCTTGCCAGCGACGAAGGAACTCGCCACGTTGCACGACTTCGTCTGGCGCGCGTAATGCTTGCCCGTGGGGAGGTCGATGCCGCGCTTACGGTGATCGCTGACGTTGAGCCTGGTAGCTTTACCCCCGAGTATGAGGAACTCAAAGGTGACATTTTTGTGGCACAAAACCAGATGGATGCTGCTCGCCAGGCGTACCAGCTCGCGTCACTGTCCGCTTCCCAGGCACGGCGCGAACCGCTGCAATTAAAGTTGGAAAATTTACCCCCGGCTACTGCCACAAGTTCCTCCAGTGATGCTATCGATGACACCTCTGCAATGGATACGGGCAGTGCCGTTAAGACGGGTGATAGCGAAACAACGGGTGAAAAATAAATAGTGAATAATCGCCGCCAATTTCTGCACGCTGTCTTAGCTGCACTTGTGTTTGCAATCGTGGGTTGTAGTTCGTCGCCGTCTCCTGTGCTTCCGCCCACGCCGCTGGTAAAACTCGACAATTTAACCTCCGTAAAGGAATTGTGGTCGCTGCGCATCGGGGAGGGTGTTGGCGAACAGTACCTTAAACTGCGGCCGACTTTTAGTAGCAAGAAAGGATTTGGAATTGACTACAAAGGCATGCTGTATGCCTTTAATACCGACACGGGTCAAAAGCTCTGGACCACCGATACGGAATTACCGGTATCCGGAGCGCTTAATCTGGGAGATGGACGCTTGTTACTGGGTACCAGCCACGCGGAAGTACTTGCCATCGATGCGACCGACGGTAAGGAAATTTGGCGCACGCGGGTGTCGAGCGAGGTGCTATCAATCCCGCAGATTGCGGACGGAGTTGTTGTAGTACGGACAGTGGATGGCCGGCTCTTTGGTTTGAATGCGGAAACCGGCATGAAGAAATGGGTTTACGATCGCACCGTGCCTGTACTTACCTTGCGGGGAACCAGCAATCCAGTAATTAAAGATGGTTTGGTTATTGCCGGTTTTGACAACGGCAAGATTGTCGCTCTAACCCTTAACGAAGGAACCGTACTGTGGGAAACGCCGGTTGCCGTACCACGCGGACGTTCGGAACTGGAACGTGTAATCGATATTGATGCGGATCCGGTTATTATGGATGATGTGGTCTATGCGGTGACTATTCAGGGCCGGATTGCCTGCATCCAGTTGGAATCCGGTCGACCCATTTGGGTGCGCGAAATGTCTGCGCATACCGGTATCGCTGTAGATCCGTATCGAGTGTTTGTCTCCGACGCGCAAGGACAAGTTTGGGCACTGGATCGGTTTAACGGCTCAACTCTGTGGAAGCAGGACGCGCTGCTTAGAAGGTCGGTCACCGGCCCCGCGCTGGTGGAAGGTCATATTGTGGTCGGTGATTACAATGGCTATTTACATTGGTTGCGCCGCGATGATGGAAGCTTTGTTTCGCGAATTCGCATAAGCGGTGATGGCCTGGCGGATTTATACGAGAATACCGATGAAACAGATCATATCGTTGACAAACGTATTCTCTCCCGACAATACAACATCGTTACCAATCCCTTCCGTGAGGATGGCACCTTGTTTGCTATTGATCGACGCGGTTACCTTACAGCCTATCAGCTACAGCAACCCTGAAGACGGTTTCATCGCTCGTCAGCTTCAAAGCGACTGCTCATTATGAAACCCGTATTGGCTTTGGTCGGACGACCTAACGTAGGCAAATCCACTCTGTTTAACCGGCTGACGCGTACCCGTGATGCGTTGGTTGCGAATATGCCCGGGCTAACCAGAGACCGAAAATTCGGCGAAGGACGTATTGGTGAGCGACCCTATATTGTTGTTGATACAGGCGGCCTGAGTGGGGAACACGAGGGCGTCGACGCCGAAATGGCCTCGCAGTCCTGGCAGGCAGTTGAGCAATCTGATGTGGTCCTTTTTCTGGTGGACGCGCGTGAGGGTTTGAATGTAGCCGATGAGCAAATCGCCAAACGTTTGCGTACCAGCGGCAAGCAGATTTTTCTGGTAGTCAACAAAATTGACGGCGTCGATGCTGATGTAGTTACGGCCGACTTTTTTGCCCTGGGACTTGACGCTCCCTATGGTGTGTCTGCTTCACACGGGCGAGGTGTGCAGATCCTCATGGATGCGGTGTTGGCAGCCCTGTCGGAGGATCATGATGACAACGAACAAGAGGATTCCAAAGGTATCAAGGTTGCGGTCGTTGGACGTCCCAACGTCGGCAAGTCAACCCTGATTAATCGCATGTTAGGTGAAGATCGTGTTGTGGTTTACGATCTTCCCGGAACCACGCGCGATAGCATCTACATACCATTCGAACGAGATGGCGAGTCATATACACTAATCGATACTGCTGGAGTCCGACGCCGGAGCCGCGTCAAGGAAGCGGTAGAAAAATTCAGTGTGATTAAAACCTTGCAGGCCATTGAGGACGCGCACGTGGTTGTAATGTTGCTGGATGCGAGCGAAGCGATCACCGAGCAGGACGCGTCTTTGCTTGGTTTCGTCGTTGAAGCCGGCCGCGCGTTGGTGGTTGCAATAAATAAATGGGACGGTCTTGATAGCTATCAACGTGACAAAGTTAAGCGCGAGTTTGATTTGCGGTTACCCTTTGTCGATTTCGCTCGCTTGCATTTTATTTCCGCACTACATGGTAGTGGTGTTGGAGAGTTGTTCAGTTCGATCACACAAGCTTACCAATGCGCAACACTCAATCTTGAGACTGCGAGTTTAACCCGACTTTTGGAAGATCTTCTGGCTGCTCATCCTCCACCCTTGGTCAAAGGCAGGCGTATCAAGCTTCGGTATGCCCACCAAGGGGGACGAAATCCGCCAGTTATTATTATCCACGGCAATCAGACCGAACGTGTTCCGGATAGCTACAGGCGATACTTGATCAATGGTTTTCGCAAACACCTCAAGTTGGAGGGAACCCCCGTTCGTATAGAGTTCAAAACGGGCGCCAATCCGTACAAAGGCAAAAAAAATGTGTTGACGCGACGACAACTGGAGAAAAGAAAAAGACTTAAACGTCACGTTGGCCGTAATGAAAAAAAGTAGCCCTACAAGTTGATTTTTAAAATCCTGTTAATTTCGTTTTTCTACCGATACCTCTTCAATAGTGTGAAATTTTGGGCGCTGTTCCAGCAGACTCTGAAAATCCTGCGAAGGTAGCGGTTTGCTGAACAAGTAGCCCTGGGCCTCGTCACAACCCAGTTGTCTGACTATTGCAAGCTGTTCCACCGTTTCCACACCCTCCGCGGTGACGTTTAAATCGAGACTTTTCGCAAGCGCGACTATTGCTGACGCGATCGCAGCATCGTCGACATCGGTGGTAATGTCTTTTATAAAAGATCGATCAATTTTAAGTGTACTGATGCGAAATCGCTTTAGATAACTCAGAGACGAGTAGCCGGTTCCAAAATCGTCGACGGAGACGTGAACGCCGAGATCGTGCGCGGCACTCAGTGTTTCTGCCGCAACATCGACATTTTCAATTAGCATACTCTCCGTGATCTCAAGTTCAAGAAACGTGGGAGAAATACCCGACAATTCCAGTGTGTTCTTCAGGGTTTCTATTAAATCGGTTTGCCTGAACTGCCTGGGCGAGAGATTGACCGCGACGCGAAGCGATGGGAGCCCAATGGTTTCCCATTTTTGAATTTGTTCGCATGCCGTTTTGATCACCCATTCACCAATCTTCACTATAAGTCCGGTTTCTTCAAGTAAAGGAATAAACTCCGTCGGCGATACCAGTCCATGTTCCGGGTGCTTCCAACGCAATAGCGCTTCGGCACTGAGGATTTCTCCGGTTTTCAGATCCACCCGGGGTTGGTAGCACAGAAAGAGTTCGTCTTTATCCAGCGCATTACGGAGATCGTTTTCCATTGCCAGCCATTGGGCTGCGTTCGCATCCATGCTAGGTTCGTAAAATGCATGTGTGTTACCGCCGTTTTCCTTTGCGCGATACATGGCAATGTCGGCATTTTTGAGAAGATTATCCTCATCGGTGTCGTCAAACGGATACACTGTCACACCGATGCTGGTGGCAACAAAAATTTGCCTGGATTCAATGTTGAATGGCTGTGCAAACATTTCACAAATCTTTTGCGACACCATAAAAACCTCATCCACATGCGAAAGTGACTCGAGTACAATCGTGAACTCATCACCTCCAAGTCGTGACACGGTATCGCAATCACGTACATGTTCAGTAATGCGTTTCGCAACTTGTTTTAGTAACTGATCACCCACGTGATGGCCGAGGCTATCGTTGATTGTTTTGAAGCGATCAAGATCAAGGAATAACAGTCCTACTAGGCGATCGTTTCGCTTGGCCTGCGCCATCGCGTGTTTGAGACGATCTTTTAACAGTACACGATTTGGCAAACCGGTAAGCGTGTCGTAGTTCGCCAAATACACCAGTCTTTGTTCGGCACGCTTTCGCTCACTAATGTCGCGTACCACATATACTCTAAGCGTACTATTCGAAGATTCCATCTCTGACATGGCCAGCTCAATTGGTATGGAACTGCCATCCTTATGTACCGCGGTTAGTTCACAGGGTTCATTACTGAAATTGTCAGACGCTTTTTTAATGTCGTGTCGCTCGAGATAGTTCTGGAAACTAACGTAAGATGACTTATGGATCAGATCTTTCAAGCGTTGATTTTCTAGCTCAGTAGGGGAAAAGCCAAAAATACGAGCGGCAGCGGGATTGTGAGACGCAATTTCTCCCAAAGAATTTGCCGTGATAATACCGTCAACAACATTGTCGAGGATAGCCTGTTTCTGCGATTCACTCTCTCGCAAGGCGCTCGCACTTTCTGTAAGCTGGTTTTGATAGTCGTGTAAGGACTGCCTGACCTTTACTATTTCCTTAAGGGGCGCAATTTCACGCACAGCCCCTGTGACGGTTGTCATTTCACCAGATTTGAGATTGTCTATATAATTAGTTAGCCGCCGTAGCGGTAGGCCTACTAGTGTAATAATTAAATACCAAAACAGTAGTGAGAATGCTCCGGCAATTAAACCAAGTTTATTTAAGGTGTTAACCATTAGCCCCTGCAATTCCTGAAATTTCAGATCGGAGCGAATGTCATATTGAATATGCTCAATAATATCGACTGCAGGAACACTAACTTCGTTTGGAATTGAAATATCAATCGAGTTCGCATCCACGTAGCGAAATTTTTGAATGGCGCGCAATGCAGATAAAAAGTCCAGTTTAACAACAACATCGCCAACACTATGATTGTTTTTGGGGTCCGCAATTATAGGTGCGTGATAAAATATACTGCTTTGATTGTTAATTTTTGTGATCGTGGCTTCTGATTTAAGTAATGAAAATATATCCGGTATATCAACCTCTGCTGACGGGGCTAAAATTGAACCTTCTTCATCATAGATTTCTATCGCCGTGAAAAATTGGGGTACGAAGCTTGCCTGTCCGGCGCGATTTTGTCGCCAGTAGGCGTAATAAGTGGGTGTGGAAAGTTGCTGATGGGTTTCGTCCCATTCGGCAAATGATTGCGCCAGAGATTTGGTCGTGGAAATAACTTCATATAATGTTGTGGAAAGTTCTTTTTGAGCATTTTCACGATTGTTTGCTTCGGCGGCCTCATTCAGGTGTGAAAGCCGGTTCAATGCGAGCCAACCAAATCCTCCCAACATCACCACCCCGGATAGAATCGTGACGAGGGCGTAGGTTCGGATTGATGCTGGTGCAATCGCTGGCAAGGAAAAACGTCCCATTCACTTTTTCGCCCGTTCGTCGTTCTTCATGGGCGCTGCTAAAATTGATTGCTGGACTCGTTCAAAGAGGTCAAATTCAAACTCTGCGTCGAAAAAGTGGTTGGCGTCATTGACTATCGTAAGTTTCGCACCACTTCGTCCGATCAATTCCGGCCAATCTTCACCCATGCGGTTATCCTTGCTGCCCAGAATGATCTCAACGGGGATGGATATATCTTTCAATTTTCTCAGTATTCTGATTTTCGTCCATTCTGCATACGAGAGATAGGCCTGCGGCGGTGCAATGTATTTTTTGCAGTATGATATTTTGTACTCGTCAAGTCCCTGTGGATTTTCCTCCAAACGTTGACGTGCAATTTCTATCTGACGTTGTATCGCCTCTGAGCCAACGACGTGTTCAACATCCACCAGGCTGGTTGCAACGATTCGCTTAACGGATTTACTGGGTTGACCAACGGCATAAACCAGTATCTGTAAACTTCCATAACTATGTCCAACCAGAACAATAGTTGAATGTCCTTTTGTCTCCAGCCAGTTAACCCAAAAACCTATTTCGTCAACGTCTTGCTCCATCGTGTGGGTATGAATTGCCTCACAGGCCAAACTTTTGTTACGGCGATTAATACCGAGACTGAGCGTCGGCGCGAGGACGGTGAATCCGAATTCTGCTAGCGAGTTACTCAAGCTATTCACTGTGAGATAGTTTCGCGTCTGCAACAGACCATGCAAAAGTAAAACGGCCTGTCGCCCAGGCTCGCCTTCATGAAATTCAGCGGTCACCGTGCGCCCATTGTCTAGTTTAGCCTCAATAGCTTGTGCGAAAATCGGAGCTCCAAGAAGGTTGAATCCGATTAATACGCTTAAGGCCGATGCGCGCCCGAGAGTTCGCAGTGAATAGCGACGCGCTCTTGAAAACTGCCAAGCGCTACTCATTGTTCGGGCAACTTTTTGTGTTTTCATAGTTTATCTCTCAACAGCGAGGGCACCGTTTTGGTCTTGGACGGGCAGAAGTTGGCAAAATCGTCTCAATTCCAGCCTGCCTTCATTTCCCAACCTTATATATCGGAAAATTTAATTCTTTCCTTAATTCTCTTTAAGGGTGGTAGAGCCTGTTAGGTTGTTGTGCTCCTTGTATAAGTAATTGTTTTTACATAATTAAAATGAGCCAGGGCAGGAGGCTGCCTGCACCGGCTGAGCCGTGCAGGGTGTACTGCGTAACTCTTTAAGGTTAGCGAAAATAGCTTGAGTTCACAAAGCACCCGGTGGCGGAGTTGCAACGAGTTCCCGGCCAGAATCCGTCTGTGCAGCGTGCCTCGTTTGCGATCGCTCCCAGCGCTGGCAAACTACAAACCTTGAAACAGTTGCCTGACTTTTTCGGGATTTCCGTTTTCGAGTTCAACCCGCAGTTTTGACTAAAGGAAGTTCCATGCCTGGCAACAACGTTGACTCGTCGGCACAGAGCTGGGGTTCTGTGGCTCAAATGGAGCATCATTGTTCAGACAAATGATGTTCCCGCAAATTTCGTACGGGTACGGAATTCGGACGGTGATCCGCGGTCAGTGATCGCATGCTTTTGACCACCGATATCGGCTTGTGAGAACTGCGCGAGTGCGGTTTGCGGTGGTACAAGGCTCCCAAGGTAGAATTTGTGCAAGATGGACTATAGTTGAGATAAGGGTAGAATTGGGCTTCGATAAATATGGCACATGGTAGTACCTCTGGTTTGTCATACAAAAAACACTTGTGAAGGCATGCATATGAATAATGGACCCATCGATGCGCAGGCGGCACAACAATCCGAACACCTTCGAAAACTGGCTTTGTTGAAGGATGATTATCTTAGCAAGCTGCCGGAAAAGCTGACGCAGATCGAAACGCTGTGGAGTAAACTTTGCTTTTTTAATTGGTCCATCGAAGCGGTACACGTTCTTCATAACCTGGTTCATGCTCTCGCAGGGAGTGGCAAGGTCTTTGGGTTGCCTAAACTTAGTCAAACCGCACAAAGACTGGAAGGTCAGGTGCAACTGCTCCTCCAGTCGGGTCGGGTTCCGGATGAAAGCCAGAAGAAGGAAATTGATAAACTAGTTGCTGCGTTGCATGGCGCCGCCCAACTGCAACAGGCAGCCGTAATGCGTGGTGACGCGCAGAAAATTGAGGCTGTTGACACAGCCGCCGCGATGGTCACCGATGGTGGCGGAGATGGTCAGCTCGTTTTTCTAGTTGATGATGATCCACATGTATCCGACCACCTGGCAACCCAGCTACAGGCTGCAGGGTATAGTGTACAAAGCTTCCAGCAACTGGTTGAGCTGTTCGATGCACTCCCCACGACCCCGCCTGCTGCAGTTTTGTTGGATGTTGCTTTTCCGGAAGGAAGCCTTGCCGGCATTGATGCGGTGGAAAAAATCCGCGCGGCTACCGGAGTTCGCACCCCCATCTTGTTTACTTCTGCTCGCGGCGACGTAACAGCGCGGTTGCGCGCGTTACGCGTCGGTGGTGATGGCTACTTCACCAAACCGATTGATGTTTCGGCGTTAGTTAAAAAGCTTAACGAGTTTATTACAAGTGCGCAAAAAAGCCAGCCGCGAGTGTTAGTGGTAAACGACAATGTCTCTCTTGGAGAACAGATTAAGTCGTTATTAGAACAACATGGATATGCAGTCAAATTACTAGTGCAGCCTTTGGACACCATTCAGGCGATCGTGAAGTTCAAACCTGAATTAATGATTGTACAGTTAAATATGCGGGACGTCGGAGGCTTGGAACTCGCAGGTGTCATTCGGCAACAAGAAAATTTGGTCGACCTACCTATCACGTTTGTTAGCGATACCGACGATACCGCCAGCGAAGAGAAGGCGATGGCACTTGGTATAAGCGCATTTCTTAATACGCCGGTTGAAGAGGCCGAATTGTTGGCAGTAGTACGAACCCAAGTGGGGAGCTCACGTGCAATCGCCAGACAAATCCGGGGCGCCAGCCAAACCGACCCGCATACAGGTTTAGCCAACCGTAAATATTTTTTGGCCCAATTGGAACAGAATGTTGCTCTTGCTGGACTATCGGAGGTGCAGCATAGCCTGGTTTATATAGCGCTTGACCATTTTGAGGAAATTCGAGAACAGATCGGTATCGTCGGTTTGGAAACCTTGCATGAAGAACTTGCTGAAGTTCTCCAAGACAACTTATCGATATCCGATCTCGCTACACAATTGGCCGACGGAAATTTTGCTGTTTTGACCAAAAAAGATTGCGAAGACGCGGTCATGGAATTTGCCCAAAACCTTTGCGATGCGATTTCAGCGCGGCCCTTTGTCGTGAAAAGTGACGAGCTAAATCTCACCTGTAGTATTTCGATTTTAACCTTAGACGGTGTCACAAGTAGTGTTCAGGACGTGATATTAAAGGTCGAGAGTGCCGCGGAGGCCGCACAGCGCGCGGGTGGCAATCAGGTATTTAGACCGACAACAAGAGTATCTGAATATAAGTCGTTAGACGGCGACGTATCACTGGAACCGAAAATTGTTGAAGCACTTGGTAAAAGGGCATTCCGATTGGTCTTTCAGCCCATATTAAGTGTTGGCGAAGAAAGTGAAGATTTTTTTGAGGTTTTACTTCGCCTGAATATTAGTGATGATAAAGCATTACTGCCAGAGCAGTTTTACCCCATAGTTGAAGCTAAAGGGTTGGAGAAAGATGTTGAGAGATGGACAATCGAACATGCTATAGATCGACTGTCCGGCCACGGTAGGGCGCGCGTTAACGCCAGATTTTTTATAAAGCTTTCTCCGGCAACGTTATCTGTCGGCACCTTTCTGCCATGGATTAGCAACTGTCTAAGTAGCTCACGCTTGCGCGGTGAACAACAGATAATTTTTGAAATGGATGAAAAAGATGTGCTCACTCGAATTAACAGGGTTAGTAAGTTTGCGAAAGATTTGAAAAAGGTTAATTGTGGATTTGCGATTGGCCGATTTGGTAATAGCGAATCCAGCCTTGAACTGCTGAAAACTATACCGGTTGACTATGTAAAAATAGGTGATCCCTTCACAACTCAACTACGTCATAATTCCGAGTTGCGTGATCGCGTGGAATCTTTGGCAAAAGCCGCCTGGCTCAAGGGAATTGAGGTTATCGCCGTCGGCGTGGATAGCCCGCAAACAATGGCCCAACTATGGGATATTGGTGTACGACATTTCCAGGGTTATTATGTCGAAGATCCCCATGAATCCTTGGAATTTGATTTCCGCAAAGCAGCGGAACGTTATTTGCGTGCTTAGGTGTACTAGGGTTTTGTATGCTACATGGCTAATGGGAAAAATTTGCGCTTGTGCGGTTCAAGTAAGTAGACAAATTCAGTTTTTTCCTATGTCTGCAGGTTTGAACGAAAACGATCATTGTCAGCGCTTACTCCAAGCCAGCATAGGGCTTCGTCCAGACTCTTATAGATTCTAACTTCTGTTCGATACTGCTCGCAAATTACTTTGTAGATAGATGCGTAACCGAAAAAATCTGCGCTGGTCACCAGAATGGCCAATTTACCAAAAACTTTCGGGTCCCGCTCACCCTCATAAAGCGCGCTATCCACAATTCCAGCTCCGCTTAAACCATCAATGTCTTTTAACTCGCGGCAATCGGCTAGCTCGGAAAAAGACTGATAATTTAGGGTCTCTTCCGTTAAACTGATTACATGTTCGCCAAACATTTGATCGGTCAGATCGCCACGAATTTGTGTCCACACGAAATTTTGAGTACTGTAATGTATTCGTTCGATGCTCATATCCATTAAGCCCGCCAACGCTGCTTGCCCAAGGTCCATTATTTAACTTGTCTTGCTGCTGGCAGCATACCGTTGTTCCAAAACGTGTTCATTAATCGATACGGTATTTTTACAATCGTTAACATTCCGACTTTCGTGTTTGCTCATGGTGTGCAAGCGGGAGATGCGCTCCGCTGGGAGTCTTCTGGACTGCGCAGATGACATAAATACACTTTTTCTAGGTAGGATTGGAGGTCGAGGTGGGAATAAATTTTTCGCCGATCACAGCATCACCAAAAGCAGGACGGGTGATAACTCGAAACTTTAAGATTTCGTTCTAGAGGGCCTAGCAAAGACTGGGATCTTGCGGGGGATACTAGAAGTTTAAATTCTTTTCCTGCAACAAACTCGGGTCGCCTATAAATTATGGGGTCGTGGTGGTAAGGAAAAATGAATAAGCGAAGCAGGGAGGTGCTAACCTGCTTCGCTTGTCTCTGTTGTGTCAGAAAATTTAGAAAAAGACCGCTGGCGATAATTCCTTTGCCTGCTCAATCCAGTTTCTGACATCCCTTAAAGATGGCGTTTGTTTTACAAAATTT
>CAMYNG010000007.1 GCA_947259765.1 uncultured Ectothiorhodospiraceae bacterium | reverse complement strand
ATGTACGCAACGGAGACCCGTGTATGTCCTGAGCTCGTGCACGCGTACACTCTCTTCCATTTTCTCGCGCACCGAACCCAAAAGCGCTTTACGTTCTTCAACATCTTGAACACTTCGCCAGGTGTCCAAATCCTGCTCTGACACGGATACGCTGAAAGCCGAACAGCAAGTCGCTGGGCAATCCGTTCCCAGGCAATTAAATTGCTCTAACAAGTTGAGTTTGGTTTCCTGCTTCATGCGTCTTGTCGCCGTCCGGAAAATGCTGATTTTGCCCGTTGCCGGCCCGGGAATCGAGCAAAAGATTTTCCCCTGTCACATTCCGGACTAGGGTATCTTCGCGGCAATAAAAAACGGGGCCCGAAGGCCCCGTTTAAACGCTTACAACATTTATATTGTTATTAGAAGTCGATCCGCAGACCCGCAGAGATAGCCGTCAGGTCCAGGTTAGACGTGGTCGAACCGTCGGACAATGTGGCTTGGCCTCCATCCGGAATGCTGTAATCGGAGCTGCGATAGCCTAGCCAAGCGCTGGTCTTCTTGCTGAACTTGTACTTCCAAGCCAGTGCGTAGTAGGTGGTATCACCTGCATCACCGCCGGAATCAAAGTCAGATTTACCTGCCTGTGCGATGAACTGGTTCTTACCCATCTGGAACACATAACCCAGGAAAATGACGTCTGCTTCAAGATCCTGGTTGTTCGGGTCACCGTCGGTGAAAACTGTACCCTGGCTGGTTTGCTCATACTGCACGCTAAAGCGATGCGCCTTGCCCAGCTTGAACTGACCACCGACTTTGACCGCGTCGTAACTATCCGGGCTATCCGGATTCGAATTATTTTGGTCAATATCACCCGTGGTAATGGTGTTGTTGCTCACGGCCGCAACAAATACTTCCCAGTTCTTGGCGAAGAATTTGAAGGACGCCGCGTAGTCACCATCACGACCGTCACGACCACCAGCTTGGTCGGGGGAATAGTTACCCCAGAGGCTCCAGTTCTTGCCTTTGTAACGGTACGAGAGAGAGTTTGATAGGAAACCGTGCTGGCCAAAACGACCGGCACCCCTATTCAGATCGGTATCACGGCCGGCCATGCCGCCGTTGGAACGCGCTTCCAGGAAGGTAGCAACCAGCGGGTCATACTTCACGCCGCCGGTGTATTTGTAGGCGGATTTCAAGGAACCAACCTGGAACTCACCCCAACCGCCCTTCAAACCAACGTAGGCTTCACGAGTACCATCGTCGACTTTTGCAGCTGTGGTTTCAACCTGCCATTCGAATTTGTAAATGGCTTTCAAGCTGCCGCCAAGATCTTCAGAACCTTTGACGCCTAAGCGGCCACGCTTGTTATCGTCGATTATGATACCGGAGGCACCGGATTGGACTTTACCAGCTCCAGAAGCCTGACGAGTTCCCGGTGGGTACTTGGGGTCTTTTGACCCTTTAATGGGTATAGCAAGTCCAATAACATTGGCGCCGTTACCATCACCGTAGCCACCATTGTCGATGCTGCCGATTTCAGCCTGCAACTGACCGTAAAAGGTCGGTGCAGCACTGGCGGCCATTGGTGCTGCCATGGCGGCACCTACAGCTAGCGCAATCAGTTTTTTGTTCATTTGCGATCTCCTTAAGGAACGTTTAGTTGAACGAATATAAAATTCAAGCTTTGTTGTAATTTGGCATACTCAGGAGCGATTTATACCCCTTTCGGATTAGTGACGCAACAGTTTTTTTGAAAAAAAACAACAGCGTCGAATTATGTTGCGCTAGAGCAACATAACTCGGCGAGGGACGAGGGTCGGGTGACGAGTGGCGAGTCGCTAACCTGCTTAATTTAAAGGCTTTTTCGGTAAAGAGACTGCTGAGCACACAATCAAACTGTCTAATCGCACGGGAAGAAACACAAAGGGTTACTGAGCAAGAAAATGTATTAGCAGCCGTTAATACACCGCTATGTTGCTCAGTTCCAACAAAACCCGCTGTAACTCCATAATGCGGGCACCCAGGCTTTCTGTAGCCCCCGAAAACCGGGGGGCTGCCGGTTCCACCTGAGGCGTTCCGGTTCGTTACCTTCGAACCCGGGCAATCGAATTAATTGTCTTAACTTCGTATGTTGGTGTTGAGCGCTGTTTTAAATTTTACTAGCGATAGAAAACGAAGCTCTTAATCGGGGAAGATACAAATATCACTTGTACCGTGTTTTCCTGGTAACTCGCCTCTAGAACCTCGTCACTGCCAAAAAAAAAAGCCCGTCTGCGACGGGCATTTTTTTTGGCTGGGGAACAAGGATTCGAACCTTGATTGACGGAGTCAGAGTCCGTTGTCCTGCCGTTAGACGATTCCCCAATAAATCAGGTTCGAGCTGCTAGGAACTAGCGGCGAGGTCATTCTGCCTGTTCATTTACGCGTTTTGTATTGTATCTGATCAGACCATGCAACATTTTCGACAGTTGCTGAGCTTCCGCTTCCAGATCTTTACCTTTGTCTTGCGGAACAAAACCAGCTGCCCGACCAATTAGAAGCTGAGTCCACAACTCGCCACAAGAGCCTTTGGCAATTTTTAGAAACTGAACACGGGTTCGGAGTGAATCCCGTTCGTATCCTTCAGCAATATTCGACGGGACTGACAACGCAGAACGCGTAATTTGATCTTTAAACCCATAGTCCCTGCAGCTACTCATAAGACTATAAATGTCTACCGACAACTTGCAAGCACGCTTCCAAGTGTCCAGATTTTCCAAGGCCTCCATGCCCTACAATCCTCCATATCATCCAGTAAATGCCTAGCCGCTAGTCCCTATCAGCTAGAACCTGCGTTAAAACGCAATGCGTATTAACGCTTGGAGTACTGCGGACGCTTTCGTGCCTTGTGCAGGCCGACTTTCTTACGTTCGACTTCGCGGGCGTCGCGGGTGACGTAGCCAGCCTTACGCATGCCGCTGCGCAGGGTTTCATCGTACTTGATCAGTGCGCGGGTGATGCCGAGACGAATCGCGCCGGCCTGGCCGGTGTTACCACCACCGATCACTTCAACCTTGATGTCGAACGTGTTTTCGTGGTCGGCCAGTTGCAACGGCTGACGAACAACCATGCGCGAGGTTTCGCGGCCAAAGTACTCGTCCAGCGGACGACGATTCACGGTGATGTTGCCGCTGCCGGGTGTCAGATAAACACGGGCCGTTGAGCTCTTACGACGTCCGGTGGCGTAGTTTTGTGTTTGTGCCATATTCAGTTACCAGATTCCAGTATCTATATAAGATAGTCAAATATCTAACGGTTTGGGCTGCTGGGCGGCGTGCTTATGTTCCGCGCCGGCATACACGTGCAATTTACGCAGCATGGCACGCCCCAGTTTGTTCTTGGGCAGCATACCCTTGACCGCGGTCTCGATGATCCGCTCCGGGTGCTCCTGACGCAGGGTGCCAAGATTGGTCGATTTAATACCGCCCGGGTAGCCTGTGTGGCGGTAATACATTTTATCGGTTTCTTTCTTGCCGGTAACCCGCACCTTGTCGGCATTGATCACGACCAGATAGTCGCCCGTGTCCACGTGCGGTGTAAACACCGGCTTATGCTTGCCACGCAGGCGGCGAGCCAGTTCTGTCGCCAGCCGACCCAGGGTTTTGTCTGCTGCATCGACCACATACCAGTCGCGTTCGACGGTTTCCGGTTTGGCGCTATAGGTTTTCATTTTCTGTGTTCCAGAAGTCCGGTTAAGCCTTTGAAAAAGAGGCGGGATGATATCAGATACCGGCGCAAAGATAAAAGAGGAACCGGCCCGGAAAATGCCGGCGTGGTGGCACCCCTCCCACTGCCGCGATATTACCCGCAAGGTCACCACGGTATTCTTGGCGCAATCTCCTAACTCCTTAAATTTTGGGCAAAAAAAAGCGCGGCAAAGGGGAAGCCGCGCTGAATTTACCACCAAAGGAGGATGGAGGAGTTTAAACTTTACTGAATTGTGCTAAAGCAGTAATTCAGTAAATACTAATATAGTTAATCTCGATGAGAAAAACAACCCCTGGCCCCCATTTCTGGCCATCACTGAAATGGGTGCGAATAGGGCCCTGCTAAGCCGTTATTTTTAAGTGGTTTTATGGATTGGTGGTGGCCAGAAATGGGGACAGGGACGAGTTACTAGGAACTAGGGGCGAGGAAAGGGTTGAATTAGATATGTGGGAAAAACCAAATCCGCGGCGATTTGATGTCCCGTCACTCCGGCTTTCGCCGGAGTGACGGGTGTTCCTTACCATGTCATTCGGGCGAAGGCCGGAATCAAAGCGTCATCCGAATGCCGACATCGTGAGAGGATAATTGACCCGGGGTGCTAGTCGATTAACCGCCTGCGTACCAACGTAATCGCCAGCGGCACTGCGACGGCGAGGTAGGCCAGAATCACGCCCAGATGCAGTACCGGGGAGTGCAGTGGACGGCCGGTCATAAGAGGCCGAACCAGTTCGACTGCATGCGCCAGCGGCAAAACCTGGGCGCTCATGCGAATGCCGGCCGGCATCTGGTCAAGCGGGAAAAACACGCCGCTGAGGAGAATCATCGGGGTGATCACGAGGGTAAAGTAATAAAGGAAGAAGTCGTAACTGCGTGCAAACGAGGTCACCACCAGCGCCAGGCTGCCGAAACACACACCGAGCAGGAACGCCACCGGCAACACTAGTAGCGCCAATCCACCATCAACCACGCCCAACAGGGAGGCCACCAGTAATATTGCCGTGGCGCTAAAGAGACTCTTGGAACCGGCCCAGATGGCCTCGCCGATAACGATGTCCGCCACGCTTAGCGGTGTACTCAGCATACCAACCCAAGTGTATTGCACGGCCATGCGGGTGTACGCCGAGTACATTCCCTCAAAGCTGGCGGTGTTGACGGCGCTGGCGCAGACCACCCCCGAGGCCAGGAAGGTCAGGTAATCGAGCCCGTCCACTTCGCCGACAAAAACACCCAGGCCGTAGCCGAGACCAAATAAATACAGCAACGGTTCCCCAACGTTACCCAGCAAGGCGGGGCCTAACAACCCGCGCCAGACGCGCACATTGCGCAACCAGATGGGATACCAACGCAAAGCGGCCTGGAATGGTTCAGTCATCGTCTTCACGATTGTTCTTGCAGTTTTCAGGACAAAGAATACGTTAAATAGCGCGTACGGATTTTTTTTAAGGTAATTTCGAACACAAGCTTCAAGTTAGTCTCTTAAGTCGCGGCCGGTCAGTTTCAGAAAAACATCTTCCAGGTTGGCACGCCGATGCAAAAAACGCAGGCCGGGTTGATGAGTAAGCGCGGTAACGAGTTCGCCCTCTTCCTGCATATAACAAAAAACCGTTTCGCCGACCCGTTCGCTGCGACACTGATACAGTTCCGCCTGCCGGGTCACCCAGTCTTCCACGGCCGGGCCATGCAGCTCCACTACCTGTGGCTCGATATGCGTGCGAATCAATTCCTCTGGACTACCCTGTGCGAGGATCCGGCCGTTATCCATGATGGCAATGCGATCACACAATCGTTCAGCTTCCTCCATGTAGTGCGTGGTCAGTATCAGCGTCCGGTCTTCGTTGATCAACTGCCGTAACCGTTGCCAGATAATCTGGCGTGCCTGTGGATCCAGTCCGGTGGTCGGTTCGTCGAGAACCAGCAATTGCGGATCGTTTATTAGTGCGCGCGCCAGGGTAAGTCGACGCTTCATACCGCCGGACAGGGATTCAATGCGCGCGTCCGCCCGGCCTTCCAGTGAGGCAAAGCGCAGCAGCGCTGGAATGCGCTGGTTAATTGCGCGCTGTGACAGACCGAAATAACTGCCATAAGTGCGCAGATTCTCGGTTACCGAGAAATCCGGATCCAGGTTGTCCATTTGCGGCACCACACCGATTTTGTGTCGCGCCATCTGCGCCTGTTTCGGAATGTCATATTCCAGTACACGCAGCGTACCGTCATCCGGTAACGCCATGCCCAGCAGCATGCGCAAGGAGGTTGTCTTACCGGCGCCGTTGGGTCCCAGTAAACCGAAACACTCGCCACGAAAAACGTCGAGATCGAGTCCGTCAACCACCGTATGACTTGCAAAAGCCTTGCGCAAACCACGCGCCGAAACCACGATGTGATCTTCTGTCCGACTCATGGTTTTGTGCGGTGGATCTGTCCAGTGTTGAAAAATTTTTTCATAGCGAAAGCAAGCAACTTGGTTACATTTTGAGATTCTGACAGACGTCTGTCGCTCTACCCGCGCCGCGTTTCCTGACTGTTAAGAGGAGCCAGTAAACAACTATTTGTTCATTACCGGCGAACGTTTCCTTGATAAGTAACCGTGGATTCCGGCATTCGCCGGAATGACGTGACACCAAGCATAACGTACCTGGCGCGTCCTCAATCAGCGGTTCCAGGACTGTTCTCCAGGAGTCCTTGCTTTAATGCCGTGCGTAAATCATTTAATCGTGCATGAAAAAAGTGACTCGCGCCGTCCAGCATTAACAAAGAGGGCGGTGGGTCCTGCTGCTCGATCCACTGACGTACCGAGCTTGCATCAACAATTTCGTCACGACTACCCTGTATCACCAGATCGTTACTTCCTTCTAATTTCAGACCACCGAAGTCAAACATATCCACCGGAGGTGCCACCAGTAGCACTCGACTGGCGGCGGTCTGTGATCGCGCACGCAAGGCAACGTAAGCGCCAAACGAAAAGCCCGCTTGCCACAATTCTGTATGCGGATATCTTGCTCTCAACCAATCCACGACAGCAAGAAGGTCGCCGGTCTCACCCACGCCATTATCAAACTGTCCCTCGGACCCACCGACACCGCGGAAATTGAAACGAACACAGACCACGTTCATCTCAAGCAATGTCTTACACAGCATATGCACAACCTTGTTGGTCATGCTGCCACCATGCAGTGAGTGAGGATGGCAGACTACGGCAACCGGTTGACCCGTCTGGTAATCAGCCGGTACGGCTAACTGGACTTCAAGCGCCCCGGCAGGGCCGGGGATCATGTGTCGCTCATTGGAGTTGCTGTCGAGCATGGTTTGCTGGTTTCTGGACAAAAAAAATCAGTTATATGTTACCGCATTGCTCCAGAAAACTTTGCAGACGTCATTCCGGCGAATGCCGGAATCCAGAATCTTCTAATTTCCGAGCATTCCGGCTTCGGCCTTACGCGTCGCACTCGGCTCGGGCTTCCTCGACAAGTGCTCCTGCATTGTTCTGCCTTCGCCCATCCCTGGACTTGTGCTGTGCACTCTTGTCAATCCCCGGGTTCATAACCCTAGATTTTCAGTCGCTCAACCACACTGCCCTGCAGCAAATGCTGCTCAATAATGTCATCCACGTCCTCTTCATCCACATAGGTATACCAAATGCCTTCCGGGTAAACTGCGATCACGGGGCCTTCATCACAGCGTCCCATGCAACCCGCCATATTCACGCGCACCTTGCCGGGCTGGTGCAGCGACAGGTCCTTAAGGCGTTTTTTTGCATAATCACGCACACGCCGGGCGCCATGTTGCGCACAACACGCGCTGCCATCGTCACGTTCGTTGACGCAAAAAAAGACATGGTATTGGTAGTAAGACATCGTGATTGGGATCTGCCGGCAGTGGATTTCAGACTGTGTATTCTGCATTATACGATAAAGCCCAGTGCCGTATAGCGGCCCGTGCCAGCTCGATTGGCTAATCTTCCATCCCTGATGAGTCTGCGTGTTTCCCGGTTCCGAACAACTCCGTCGAGAAGCCGACAAGTGTGTCAAGTGTGGCCTTTGCGCGCCGCATTGCCCTACTTATCTGCTTGAGGCCAACGAAAACGAATCGCCACGCGGGCGTATCGCCCTGATGCAGGGCCTTGCGAGCGGACAATTATCGGCCACCCCCGCCCTGCACGCGCATTTACAACATTGTCTGACCTGCCGGGCCTGTGAGCGTGCGTGTCCTGCGGGAGTCCGTTTTGCACCTATGTTGGATAAGACCCGTGATGTCCTGCGTCGCAGCCATCCACCCGGCTGGCAGGAGCGCTTTGGTCTGTGGTGGGTGGCACACCGCCGCCTCTGGGGTGGATTTACCCACCTGATTCAGCTTTTACGTGCCATAGGTTTGCTAAACATCCTGCAGCAATCGCGCATTTTTTACCGCTTGGGCCTTACAAGCTTGCAACGACTTGTTGACCTCGTGCCGCCGCGACAACCCAACCCACGAGTGATCAACGTGACTAGTGCTCACCGGCAAGGGCGCGTCGCCTTGTTCACAGGTTGTATGGGTCAGGTTCTGGATTCCGCCGGCGTGGCGGCCGCGCGCAGGCTATTGAATCGATTGGGTTATGAAGTCGTGATTCCTTCTGCACAGACATGTTGCGGAGCACTGCACCAGCATAACGGCGACACCGCGACCGCGTTGCAACTCGCAAAGCAAAATGTTGCGTGCTTTGAGCAACTTCAGGTTGACGCCATTTTGTATCTTGCCAGTGGCTGTGGCGCGCAACTCAGTGAGTACGCAAGTCTGCCGTGGGAAGATGGCCACTTGCAAACACAAGCGGAAACATTGATACAAAAATTCAATGACGCAACGTCATTTATCAACACCGCCCTGACACAACCTAAGATTAAACTTAGGCCGCTAAACGCGCGGGTTGCCGTACATGAATCCTGTACCCAGCGTAACGTGCTACACAACACCACGAACACCTACGCGCTGCTACAACACATTGCCGAGATCACCCTGACACCGCTACCGAGCAACGCGCAGTGCTGTGGCGCAGCCGGCAGTTACTTGCTGACCCAAGCCGCGCGCGCGAACGCGTTGCGCGAGAAAAAGATCGCTCCCTGGTTACAGGACCCTACCGATTTTATCGTCAGCAACAATGCCGGTTGCCGCATTCACCTCGCCGAGGCAGTAAAGGCAAACAGTCCTGATGTGGAAGTACTACACCCGCTTGAGCTTCTGGAGCGCCAACTGGAGATAGACTAGCGGAGTTGCTAGTATCTTTGGTATGGAAACACGCACTTACAATCTTGTCGATCGGCTGCTCATGCAGGTTGATCTTGGTATGCGAACCGTTTTCGGCCGCCCACAAGTAACTGAACGCCCAAACCCGGCGGAGTCTGTTGCCGATGCCGAGTTGTCCGACGCAGAGCGGGATCTGGCCGCACGTCTGATGCGCATCAACCATGCCGGTGAAGTCGCGGCCCAGGGGCTGTACCAGGGGCAGGCTCTGACTGCGCGGCTCGCTACGGTGCGCGACAAAATGGAACGCGCGGCTATGGAAGAAAACGATCACCTCGCCTGGTGTGAGGATCGCACCCGGCAACTGGGTAGCCATACCAGCATGCTCAGTCCGTTATGGTACGCGGGTTCGGTCACCATCGGTGCCCTGGCCGGGTTTGCGGGCGACAAGTGGAGTCTGGGTTTTGTTGCCGAAACCGAGCACCAGGTGGTGCGCCATCTCGAAGATCATCTTCGGCAACTGCCGGAACAGGACGAAAAAAGCCGCGCCGTGTTACAGCAAATGAAGATCGACGAAAGCCGGCACGCAACCCATGCCCTGGCCGCGGGCGGTGCCGAACTCCCGCCGCCGGTTAAAGCGCTCATGGGCCTCACCTCCAAAATCATGACCCGCGCTGCGTATTGGATTTGAACTCAGATTCTAGCTGCGAGACGCTAGGCTCTAGGTAAAGGCCAACCTGGCTGTCACTATTTCTGGTTTACATTTTCGTGAGGGGCAGGTGGCGTGATCGTCACCACGCCCTGATTTAGGCTACCGAGCCGGTGTTACTCGGCCCTGGAAACTCGTCCCTTATTCAGGAATATTCTTGCCGTAAAAAATCTCCAGCATTTCCTGCTCCAGTCGTTGGCGGATATCCTGATTCTCAGCATCACTCAAATCGGCTTCATCAATGCCGAACAAATAATTATCCAGCACGAAATCCTTGAGGATCATCTTGGTATGAAAAAGATTTTCCTGATAGACGTTGACGTCGATCATTTGATAACGATCCTTGGTGTCCTCGGCGATGAAAGTTTGAATGGAATTGATTTCGTGGTCGATGTAATGCTTGTTGCCGTGCACGTCGCGGGTGAAACCGCGCACACGATAGTCCATAATCACAATATCTGAATCAAAACTGTGAATCAGGTAATTCAGGGCCTGCAACGGCGAAATGCGTCCACAGGTCGCCACATCGATATCGGCACGAAAAGTACTGATGCCATTGTCGGGATGACTTTCGGGATACGTGTGTACCGTAATATGACTTTTATCCAGGTGTGCCACGACCGCGTCCGGTAGAGGTCCAGGGGTCTCTTCATTTTGCGCCAGCGCCTTTTGGTCCTGGTTTAAAATCGGCTCTTCAGAAATCAATAAGGTGACACTCGCACCTTGCGGGTCATAATCCTGACGTGCCACATTTAGGATGCTTGCGCCAATGATTTCGCAAACATCGGTTAACAAACCCGTCAGACGCTCGGCATTATATTCCTCGTCGATGTATTCGATATACTCGCGCCGCTGCGCAGCTGTTTTCGCGTAACAGATGTCATAGATATTGAAGCTCAGGGTCTTGGTCAGGTTGTTGAACCCGTGCAATTTCAATTTGTCGGAGATCGGCGTCATGATCGAATCCGACTCATCGCGACACAGACACGCATAGATAGAATGTTTTGACTGAGCGCCGTCTGAATTAAACCTCTGCAGGTTTCAGAACTCATCGTCAGCCCGCCAGGGGTGGATGAAAAATCAGCTGCACTGCATTTCCATCTGGATCGGCGCAGTAAAAACTGCGCGCGCCGTCGCGATGGGTTTTCGGCGCTTTCAGAATCGGCACATCGTGTGCCGACAAAAAATCATGCCACACATCCACATCTTCAATGCGCGCAAGTATGAAGCCAATATGGTCCAGTCGTTGGGGCGCAGCGACCGGGTTACCTTCCCGCGCCGGCGCGCGGTGTAGAGCAAGATTATCGTTGCCGGAAGTTAAATAAACGTTATCCGCATCGGGGCGCCATTCAACGCGCATGCCCATGAGATCGGCATAAAATTTCTCACAGGCGGTAAAATTTTCTGCGAATAGGGCAACGTGGCGCAAACCGGTTGTAGCAGGTGGCTGTTTCATGGTTTTTTGAAATTCGTATTTAGTTTAAAACGCGAGAATATTTTACTGCAGTTCGGTCCGCGAGCTTAACGACTGCGAGTTACTTCCGGCGAACACGGCCTGCTTAACGCTGGACCACATGGGCGCGCCAAAACGGTTGCTTATTACCTTGGGCAAGCCGATAGAGCCGGACGATAATAACCGGTCGTGAAATGATTTCAACGTAAAGTCGGCTTCCGTTGCCTGCAGTCGTGCCCGGGTTTCGGTAATCAGGGCCCAGCCGGTCGCGTAGCCCAACGGTACGGTAGGAGCCTGGGTATACCAGTTAAGATCGGCCAGGGCCTGCTGGCGAGTAAAGCCCAATGCTTCCTGCATGCGGTCAGCGGCGGCGTCAATAGAAAGTCCACGGGTTTGCAGCTCGACATCAAGCATAATTCGCAACGCCCGCCAGAGACGATCCTTGAGCAAAATAAAGCGTGACTCCGGTGCGGCGAGAAAGCCCTGTTCCTGCATAAGGTGCTCACAGTACAAGGCCCAACCTTCGTAGAGCGTTGCCGAAGTGTTCAGTAACCGCGGCAGGGTGGAGCTGATCGGATTTAGATTGGCGGTGACAAATTGTAGATGATGTCCCGGCCAGGCCTCATGCACGCAGGTATGCTGCAGACTCACAAGGTTATGTTCGCCAAGCGCGCCTTCATCTGTAGCCGGAGTTACATAATAGTAGCCCTGTTGTTGGGGGTCGCCCGGCTGAGGATCCAAATAGGCGGCAAACGGAATCTGGTGACGCAGAAACACAGGAGTTTCCACCACACGAAGATTTTCATGCGCCGGAACCGTCACTAGGTCATGATCCAGTAAAAACGCGTGCGCCGCGTGCATGCTTTGCCGGTAACCAGCGAGCAATTGATTTGCAGGCGGGTGTTGACGATGCAAGGCTCGCATCATGGCGTTGACATCGTCATCGCCGCGCAAACCGCGTGTGACTTGCCTGAGTTCTGCCTCGGCCTCCTGGAACAAACGTTGTCCCAAAGCGTGGATTTCTCCGCCATTCACGTCGAGGAAATGACGATGTCGCAACAGCATGTCGAAATACTCACCGCCGCAGGCAAACTCACCTTGGGCGCGCGGACCCACCTCCGTTTCAAGAAAACGGGCAAAATCTTCAACGGCGTGGGCGGCCGTGTCGAGCAACCTATCCAGCTTGTAGCGAGCAAAAAGAGGATGGGCGCGCAGCTCACGAAAGTAGCCGGCACCGGCATGGGCTTCAGCGACTGCGGATTCCAGCCAAACGGATGGCACGCGCTCTGGCTGGCCAAGGATCTGCGAGCGTGCACCGCGTAAATAGGCCGGTATTGCGCCAAGCCGGGATTTGAGTGCAGTCCCAAGGTCGTCGACCTGGCGCACGGTAAGTTGGTAGATGGCGTGAATGGGCAAAAAGCCGGCGGGCTCACGCTGGCGCCAGTCCCGTTCCACAAGCTTTTTCAACTCCAGCAGTGCACTGCCCCGCACCAGTTCCAGATCAACCAGATCATCGTCATCAAGATTATTGGAATTCAGGCCGTCCAGGGAATCCAACAGCTTTTCGTGCAATACCGTCAATGCGCCGATTTCGTCGTCGTCATACGGTCGCAGGCGATCTGCGTAACCGGGCACGCCAAGGTCAACCGCGGCCTCCGGATGGTAGCGAAACCAGGCGGAATAGTAGCTGTCGAGAATGGCGCGCAGTTCAGCCATCGGCGGCTTCAGTCCTTATCGGCTCCGGCTTGCCGAATCTCGAAATCATGGCTCATTTCCGCCGTTTTACCCAACATGAGGGAAGCGGAACAGTACTTCTCCGCCGAAAGAGAAACCGCTCGCTGCACCGCGTTTTCCTTAAGACCGGTACCTCTGACGATAAAATGGATGTGTATACGCGTGAACACCTTGGGCTCACTGTCCGCCCGTTCGGCCTCGATTTCCACTTCGCAGTCGGCGACCGGCTGACGCGACTTTTTAAGGATATGCACCACATCGAAGGCGGTACAGCCGCCCAGTCCGAGCAGCAGCATCTCCATAGGACGGAAACCAAGATTACGACCACCGTATTCCGGCGCACCGTCCATGACCACGCTGTGACCGCTCCCGGACTCGGCTACAAACATGGCGTTATCAATCCACTTTACTCGTGCCCGCATCGTTATTTTTGTCCCCGCACCGGTTAGTTACTAGCACCGTGATCGACTGATTCCAGCCTGCCGCATCGAATCAATTTTTTCGTCAGTGACTGCTTTCGCAGAATTACCATTAAATAGGGAATACCCTTGCCAGCAGCACCCCGCATTGGTATACCATAAGAAGGATATCACCCAGTATGGACCCAAGGAATATCATGACGCAGTCCTCGCAAAAGCCCGTAGGAATACTTGGAGTAGACGGGCTACTCGAACATTGCCACCGCCGGCATTACCCGGCGAAGAGCGTCATCATCTACGCCGGCGACACGCCGGATGTACTGTACTTCATTCTTGACGGTTCGGTATCCGTCCTTATCGAAGATGAAGAGGGCCATGAAATTGTCCTGGCCTATCTTAATAAATCGGATTTTTTTGGTGAAATGGGCTTATTCGGTGATGAACCCAACCGCAGCGCCTGGGTCCGTGCCCGTACGGCCTGCGAAGTGGCTGAAATTAGCTACGCCAAATTTCGCCAATTGTACCAGGAACATCCGCAAATTCTGGTTGCGATGCTGTCGCAAATGTCCCACCGGTTGCGCAACACCAGCCGCAAGGTGAGCGATCTGGCGTTTATGGATGTCACCGGCCGTGTGGCTCGTACCTTGCTGGACCTGTGCAAGCAGCCCGACGCCATGACCCACCCAGACGGCATGCAGATCCGCATCACTCGCCAGGAAATTGGCCGCATTGTAGGGTGCTCCCGCGAAATGGTTGGCCGGGTTCTGAAAAGCATGGAGGAATCCGGGCTTATTTTCGTTAAAGGCAAGACCATCGTCGTTTACGGAACGAGGTAAGATCAGATTCTAGGGACTAGCTTCTAGAATCTAGGCAAATCCCCCCCGCCACCTGTTCTCCGATCGCCACCTGAGTCTTTCCAGGAACGTCTGCATGAATTCGTCATTCCGGGCGGAGCGCAGCGCTGACCAAATTCCAGTGCGTTCAATTCGGCAGGCTACTGGATTCCGGCATTCGCCGGAATGACGATCCCGACATCCCTCCTCGGCACTTGTTACTCGTTACTCGTCACTCCCGGTGAAAAGCTCTTTGAGCTTTTCACCGGGATCGTCCGCACGCATGAAAGCCTCACCCACGAGAAAAATGTTTACGCCGTTTTCGCGCATCAAAGCCACGTCGGTGGGCTTGTGGATGGCACTCTCCGTGACCACAAAACGTTCGTTGGGGATCCGTTCCAGCAACTCCAGCGTCGTTTCGAGGCGTGTTTCGAAGGTATGCAGATTCCGATTGTTGATCCCGATTAAACGGCAGGGCGTTTGCAGTGCGCGATCCAACTCTTCGGCATCGTGCACTTCCAGCAGCACATCCAGATGCAGTTCCTCAGCAAGGCCGGCGAGTTCGGAGAGTTGCGCATCCGCAAGAGCTGCGGCAATCAATAAAATACAATCGGCGCCAATGGCGCGCGCCTCGTAGACCTGGTAAGGGTCGATGGTGAAATCCTTGCGCAATACCGGTAGATTACAAGCGCCACGGGCCTGCCGCAGATAGGCATCGCTGCCCTGAAAAAAGTCGATGTCGGTCAACACCGACAGACAGGTTGCACCGCCGTCCGCATAAGACTTTGCGATTTCCGCCGGATGAAAGTCCGGGCGCATGACCCCCTTACTCGGCGAGGCCTTTTTAATTTCAGCGATGACGGCAGGCTGGCCCTGCGCTGTACGATTCTCCAGTGCGTTGACAAAACCGCGGACGGGCGGCGCGGTTGGAATGGAATCCTGCAGCTGCCGTAGTGAGACTTGCTCGCGACGCGTCGCGACCTCCTCGGCCTTGCGCTGCAGAATTTTTTTTAGAATGTCTGGCGTATTTGGCATCAGCGAACTTTTAAAATTTTAAAAGTGGAATTAAATTAGTTTTGATTAAAAAAGCTGAAAAAACAACCGAACTACGGGGGCCAGGGGAATTCAATTTATTTGGGAAAGATTTTCCCCGTGCGCCCCATGCTCTCCATGGTTAAATTTATTTTTGTTGCGTTTTCAATATCTAAAAACTTCTTGATAATTCCACAAGTGCATCCAGTTTGGTCTGTGCTGCACCACTTTCCAGCACCTGTAGCGCCTTGTTCACACCATCCTCAAGCGAGCCGGTGAGCCCGGCCACATAAATCGCGGCACCGGCGTTCAACGCCACAATATCGCGTGCGCCACTGGTTTGTCCGGCAAACACTGCTTTGATGACGTCAAGGGACTGCGCGGCACCATCGACTGCAAGCTCCTTAACGTTGCTCGCATCAAATCCAAACTGTTCCGGTGCGATGCTGAAACTGGTAATTATCCCGTCTTTTAATTCGGCAATACGCGTCGTGGTACCAATACTGATTTCGTCCATACCATCTTCAGCGTGAACTACCATGACATGTTTGCTGCCGAGTTTATCCAGCACCTGAGCCAGGATTTCCAGTAGGTTTTTATCGAAAACACCCAAAACCTGGTTGGGTGCACCCGCCGGATTGGTGAGTGGACCCAGAATATTAAATACCGTGCGAACGCCCATTTCCCTGCGCGGACCGATCGTATGCTTCATCGCACCGTGATGTTTAGGCGCGAACATAAAGCCGACACCGACTTCTTCGACACAGCGAGCGACTTGCTCTGCAGATAACTCCAGATTGACTCCGGCGGCTTCAAGTACGTCCGCGCTACCCGACTTGCTGGTAACGGAACGATTTCCATGTTTTGCTACGTGGCCACCCGCTGCGGCAACAACAAACGCGCTGGCAGTGGAAATATTAAAAGTACTCGCACCATCGCCACCGGTTCCACAAGTGTCAACCAAATTTGGCACAGAAACCGATACCTTTGACGCCAGTTCACGCATAACGCCGGCGGCGGCGGCAATTTCATCCACCGTCTCACCCTTCATGCGCAAGCCGATAAGAAATCCACCGATCTGCGCAGGTGTCGCCTCGCCCGTCATGATGGTGCGCATTACCGCCGTCATCTGTTCGCCGGACAAATCCTGTTTTTCGCTAACGGCTTTTATGGCTTGTTGCATGTTCATTGGTTTTTACCTTTGTTTAACCAAAGCGTACGCTATGACGCAGAGACAATCCTTTTCAACCAAGTTTGCCTAAATTCAACAGCCACCCAGATTCACAGAACCAGGGCCTGCACCGGAGACACAAAAAACTAACCACGTCATTCTGGCGAATGTCAGAATCCACAGCCGTTATCTGACTTCACTGGACTCCGGCCTCGGCTTTGGCACCCGACCTCGCTCTAACTCCTCCGTCCATGGAGTCGTACGCCGGAGTGACGGAAAAGACCTCAGTTATAAGTCAGCCAAACGTTTTTCTCTGTGCCCTGTACCCTCTGCGTTCTCTATGGTTAACGTTATGATTTATTCTCCAAAAAGTTCTTCAACAACTGGTGACCATGCTCGGTAAGAATTGATTCGGGATGAAACTGCACGCCCTGGATCGGATACTCGCGATGACGCACCCCCATAATTTCGTCAATTTCACCTGAATCGGTTTCGGTCCACGCTGTGACCTTGAGGCATTCGGGCAGAGTTGCCTGCTCAATCACCAACGAATGATACCGCGTAGCTTCAAATGGATTGCTTAAGCCACTGAAAACCCCCGCGTCCTTGTGGTACACCATTGACGTTTTGCCGTGCATAATGGCCTTGGCATGAATAACTTTTCCACCAAATGCCTGGCCGATGCTTTGATGCCCCAGGCACACACCCAGGATAGGTTTCTTGCCGGCAAAATGTTGAATCACTGCTACCGAAATCCCCGCCTCATTGGGCGTACAGGGCCCAGGGGAAATCACCAACTGTGAAGGATCGCGCGCTTCGATTTCCGCAATGCTGATCTTATCGTTGCGGAATACTTCGACTTCGACACCCAACTCGCCAAAATACTGTACCAGGTTATAGGTAAACGAATCATAGTTATCAATCATGAGTAACATAACTATTCCTCCGTGACCTGGTTTGAATTTGTCTCAAGACTTGTATCAAGGCCGGCGACTGCCATGCTCACCGCGCGAAAGATTGCCCGCGCCTTGTTCATGGTTTCGTCCCATTCATTGCGCGGCACCGAGTCATAGACAATGCCGGCCCCTGCCTGGATATGCAACGTGCCATCCTTGATGATTGCAGTTCGAATGGCAATCGCGGTATCCAGATTTCCGGTCCACGAAAGATACCCGACCGCACCGGAATACACGCCGCGTTTGACGGGCTCCAGTTCGTCGATGATCTCCATGGCGCGGATCTTTGGCGCACCTGACAGCGTGCCTGCCGGGAAGGTGGCCCGCAAAGTATCCATCGCCGACATTCCCGTTTTGAGTTTACCGGTCACATTGGAAACGATGTGCATGACGTGTGAATACCGTTCAACCAGCATTTTTTCGGTCAAGGTGACCGAACCTGTTTCCGCGATACGGCCGATGTCATTGCGACCGAGGTCAATCAACATGAGGTGTTCGGCCAACTCTTTTGGATCGGCGAGCAGCTCGGCTTCCAGCGCCTGGTCCTCCGACTCGGAATGACCGCGTGGACGGGTACCGGCGATGGGACGCACCGTCACCATACCTTCCTCAAGATGGACAAGGATCTCGGGAGAGGACCCTACGATATGGAAATCCCCGAGGTCCAGAAAATACATATACGGCGAGGGATTTAAACTGCGGAGTGCGCGGTACAGGTCTAGCGGCCGGGCTTTAAACGGGATCGACAGGCGCTGCGACAGGACGATCTGCATGCTGTCACCGTCGGTGATATATTCGCGTGCGCGCTCCACCGCAGCCTCAAAGCCCTGTTGGGTAAAACCGGAGACAAAATCCGACTCGCTTACGTGCATCCCGGAGAGTGTCAGTGGAATTTTTACCGGTTGGCGTAATTGATTAATCAATTCGTCGATACGCGCCTGGGCGCGCCCGAAACTCCCCTCTGCCTCGGGATCGGTATGCACGACGAGGTACAACTTGCCTTTGAGATTATCGAACACGACGACTTCGTCAGACACCAGCAACAGGATGTCCGGCACGTCAAGCGGATCGGGATTCGGACATGTCCCCAGGCGCGGTTCAATATACCGCACCGTGTCGTAGCCGAAATATCCCACCAGACCACCGACGAATCGGGGCAGGTCTGCGAGCTCCGGCGAGCGGTAGCGCGCCTGAAACGACTCGATCCAGGCGAGTGGATCAGCCACGGTTTCAATATGTGGACTCTGCCCAGCCGTGTACAGGCTCACCTGTTGACCGCGCACTTCGACGCGCGACGTGCACGGCAGTCCGATGATGGAATAGCGGCCCCATTTCTCCCCGCCCTGCACGGACTCGAACAGATAGGAATAGGGCCCGTCTGCCAGTTTCAGATAGGTACTGAGTGGGGTGTCGAGGTCAGCGAGTACCTCGCGTACGACGGGGATATGGTTATGACCCTGTGCCGCCAGTGCGGCAAACTCCGTTTGATTCATGACTTTTCACCTGGAACAAGAATTTCTGACGTAAACAATCCCGAGACAACACGCTTAAACGCGCCATCGCCAGAGGTTGGATTTGACAGGTCTGTTCAGGTTCATCATTTTATTGTGCGTGAGTAAGCCGATTATGCGTTGATCGGGTCGGTTCAGGCAACATCCTGTGCTTTCGCCGACTCCAGCAATGCGGATAACTCGGCCATTGAATCAAGCACGGCGTCCGGATTGGCATCGCGAATGTCCTCGCCATGATTGTAACCATAGCTCATACAGACAATCTGAAAGCCTGCCGCCCGGGCCGCCTTCACATCACTTACTGAGTCGCCAAGCATCATCGCCTGAGCCGGGTCACACCCAAAAAATTCGGCCGCATGTAGTAAAGGCAGCGGATCCGGCTTTTTCTTGGGCAATGAATCACCGCTAATTACGATGGCAAACTCGTCAAACACGCCCAGGTCCTTTAAGAGCGGTAGAGTGAATTGTGCCGCCTTGTTGGTGACGCAGCCCAATTTGTAGTCATGGGAGCTCAGATAATCGATGCCCTCACGGACACCCGGATACAAACAACTCCGCTTGCTGGTATTAGCCGCATAGAGTTCGAGAAAAACCGGATAAGCTTGATCGAATAACGCGGGCTCCGGCTCACCCTCCAACTTGTCAATAAGCGCACGTCTCACCAGGCGTTCGACACCATTGCCCACCCACTCGCGCACGCGTGCCTCACCGCGTGCGGGCATATCCAAACGCGCCAACATTTCGTCAACGCAATAGGCGAGATCCGGCACACTGTCCACCAGTGTGCCGTCAACATCGATGAGCACCATCTTGGGATTTCGGATAGTCATAATTCTGTTCTACGTTGCGCTTTTCGATTTCATGGCACAATCAAACAGCCGCTTTCGCCATTTCGTCGCGCATTTCGTTGATTATGGTGTCATATCGGTTCGGATCACTATCGCTGGCAGCCCCAAAAATTGCTGACCCAGCCACGAAGGTGTCGGCACCCGCTTCTTTGATCTCACGGATATTGTTAGCCTTCACGCCGCCGTCGATCTCAAGGCGGATTTCCCGGCCGCTGGCATCAATGAGAGCACGTGCTTCGCGGAGCTTGTCCAGCGCGGTAGGAATGAAGCTCTGGCCACCGAAGCCTGGATTCACCGACATCAGCAGCACCATATCGACTTTGTCGATAACGTATTTCAGATAATCCAGCGGAGTTGCGGGATTGAATACCAGTCCAGCCTTACAACCGCTGTCGTGGATCAATTGCAGGCTGCGATCGACGTGGTCGGAGGCTTCGGGGTGAAAGGTGATATAGCTCGCACCGGCCTTGGCGAAATCGGGAATAATGCGATCCACCGGTTTCACCATTAAATGAACATCAATCGGCGCTTCCACGCCATGTTTCCGCAGCGCCTCGCATACCAGGGGACCAATGGTCAGATTTGGCACGTAGTGATTATCCATGACGTCAAAATGGACAATGTCCGCCCCTGCCGCCAGTACCTTGTCCACTTCGTCACCCAGCGTTGCGAAATTCGCTGAGAGGATGGAAGGTGCAATAAAATCGCTTGCGCGCGCCATAGTCTGAAACCCCTGTATCGTCAAAACACCCGCCACAACGGCCTGCGCCATTGGGCCCAAAAATTACGAGCCGCACACTCTACCCCATCACGCGAAATTTTTCAGCTGGCGACCGCGTGGTTCCCTACGTCCTGCATGGAATAAACAGACAAGGCTGTGAAGCTCGCAGATTTCCTTTATAATTTTCAACCTGTTGGGACAGGGAGATGCGGGGATGAAGAACAGTATCAGGCATTATACCTATATATGTATTCTGCCCCTGCTGTTGCAGGCAGCACCTCTATTGGCGTCAGATCAGGCAAAAGAGCAGCGCTGGGCCGAGCAGATCGTTGACAGCCTGATTGACGGTGAAAGCATTTGGCTAAGTACCGGGAAGCAGCGTTTTCTGGGAATCTACTCTGAGCAAACCAGCACAAAAGCACGCGGCGGCGTTGTACTAATGCATGGTATCGGTGTGCATCCCAACTGGCCCGATGTCATTTACCCGTTGCGCACCCAGCTCCCCCTGCACGGCTGGACGACGCTGTCCATTCAAATGCCTATTCTGCACAATAGGGCCGGCGCGCGGGATTATCTGGCTATATGGGACGAAGGCCCGACACGTATTGACGCTGCGATTGCCTATTTGCAAAAAAATGGCATCAAACAAATCGCGTTAGTGGGCCACAGCCTGGGCGCGGCCATGGCAAGCCACTATCTTGCTAGTGGCGCACAGTCGAAAGCAATTGCATTTGTTGGAATTGGCATGAACGACATGAATTTTGATACCCGCATGAGCAACGTATATTCACTTGAGCGGATAACTCTACCCGTACTGGATATTTATGGCGGTAACGATTTGGAAAGCGTGCTCAATTCAGTAAAAGCGCGCCGAACCGCAGCCAACAAATCCGGAAACAGGCGCTTTGTGCAGGTGGAAATTAGCGGTGCGGACCATTTTTTCCGCGGCATGGAAGACCCGTTAGTTAAACGGGTACGAGGATGGCTTGATCGAAATGCCGTCGTGGCCACACAGAATAAATGATGCTGTCAGAGAGGATATCTCGCAAATCACTTGTACAAAATTTGGGTAAAATAACTCACACAAGGAAGCTTAATGGCCATTTTAATTATCTTGCACATTTTGTCCGTGGTCGTCTGGGTCGGCGGCATGTTTTTCGCCTATATGGCACTACGTCCTGCAGCGGTGGAAACGCTGGACCCACCCAAACGGTTACCGCTGTGGGTGGCGTCCTTCAAACGCTTTTTTCCCTGGGTCTGGGTATGCGTAATCTTGTTACCGTTAACGGGTTACGCCATGATTTTTTCCCCGGATCGTTTTGGAGGAATGGCTAACTCGCCGTTATATGTTCATATCATGAACGGCCTGGGTATCTTGATGATCCTTATTTTTCTGCACGTGTTTTTCGCACCCTTTCGGCGCCTGAAACTAGCTGTGGCTGCGCAGGACTGGCCGGATGGCGGCAAGCGCCTGGCACAGATTCGTATGCTCGTGGGTATTAACCTGATCCTTGGACTGCTGGTGGTCGCAGTCGCCAGCGGTGGACGTTATTTGATTTGATAATAAAATTACCACAGAGGGCACAGAGAACGCAGAGCTAAAAATATGTTTCTTATAGTAAGATGCGAAGCGTCTTCTGCGGATTCGAAAAGCCCTATTGAAGAATCAATGTTGTGAATCAGGCTGAAAACTAAAATTTATCGCACCGTGCACTCTGTGGTTAAGTTATTTCATACCCCGAGCTTCTTTGATTTGCTCGTACGCGGCCTGAATCTCCTGGGTCTTTTCCTTAGCCACATTGATCATTTCTTCCGGCAGGCCCTTGGCCACCAGTTTGTCAGGATGATGCTGATTCATTAACCGTCGATAAGCCTTTTTCACTTCGGCATCACTTGAGTCTGATTTAACGCCAAGCGCCGTATACGCATCCGCCATACTGGGCCGGCTGGGACCGGCGCGTTGCTGACCCCGGTGTCCATAGCCATGAAACTGCTGCTGAGCCTGCACCATGGCATCCAATTGCTCCAAAAGATGCCGCGGGAAGTGCAGGCGATCACTGATGTGGAACAACAAGGCTCTTTCTTTGCCATCAAGTTTTCCATCGGCATAGCCCGCGTGCAGCAGTATTTCAAGAAACATCTGCACCAGCGTACGACGCCCGTGGCATTCACGCCGGAACTGTTCCAAAATCTCATCAAGAGGAAAATCCGGCCGCTTACCATCCTGAAACAAGTCAATAGCGACGCGTTGCTGCTCGGCATTTAGGGCCATCTGCTGCATTATCGAGCGGGCCATGGCAATTTCCTGCTCGCTGACGCGCCCGTCCACTTTGGCCATGTGACCCATGACAGAAAACACGCTGGTAAAAAACGCAGTCTGGGTACGTTCCTGATCGCCCGGCGACCAACCGCCGCCATATTCAGTCATACGCTTGAGGCCGGCATCAAATTGATGCCCGATCACTGCGCCGAGCAACGCACCCAACGGACCACCGAGCGAATATCCAAACGCGCCTCCGAGAATCTTACCCCACCAACTCATGCCGTCTATTCCTATGTTTCGTCTCAGCAACACAATGCTGTTGTCTTAACAGCGAGTTTACCGTGGTATATGCGCTTTTTACAGAAGAGCGACAGGTTGTTTACCTGAAGATCGTGGTGAAAGTGCAACAGCACCGATAATTTGTGGCGAATTCGAAACACCGGTAGCAAACACAGCAAAGCATAAGCAACATTGATATGCCGGGCGTTTTCTGACAACATAAATGTTCTCAACGTATCCCGAACTCGCGCCAACGAGTGTTGTACGGTCGCTGTGTAAACGCGTGCAGGAGGCATTCGAATGGTCACAGTAAGTCCCCGGCAACTTGTTAGCGAAAACTGTAAGCTCTACTCGCTCCCTGACGTGGTATTCCGACTTAATCGCATGGTCGATGACCCGACTTACACGGCGGCCGACTTTGGCAATGTGATAAGCAACGACCCGGCGCTAACCGCGCGTTTACTCCGCATCGTAAACAGCCCGTTTTACGGATTCCCTTCCCATGTCGATACCATTCCCATGGCGATCACGATTCTTGGTACGCGACAACTCCGCGATTTGGTTCTTGCAACTTCTATTGTTTCAAGCTTTGATCGGGTTACCGGCACCAACCAGACAACCGAAACATTTTGGTCACACAGTACCTGTTGCGGACTGGCCGCACGTGAAATTGCCGTGCTGATGAAACTGTCCTATGTAGAACGTTTGTTTGTCGCGGGTCTGCTGCATGACATTGGTAAACTCGTATTACAGGCCACGCTACCGGAACGTTACCAGCGACTGCTTGAGCGGCTGCAATTAAGTGCGGCTTCACAACGCAATCTGGAAAACGAAATTTTCGGTTTCGATCACGCTGAAGTTAGCCAGGAACTGTTACGGCGCTGGAAGTTTCCCGAATCGCTGATCGAGCCGGTGGGCGCCCACCATACTCCCCAGCAAGCAACAAAGTTCAGAAAAGATGCCTACATCCTGCATCTCGCTAACCACATTGCAAATCAGATCGAAGCACCACTTGCAAATGATGAATTTTCAGAACTTGAAGCCGATACATGGCAAGCCCTAGGGCTGGAGAATAGCCAATTAGCCGGACTGCATGAACAGATAGCTCGCAAGCGCGAAGCCACCGCGTTCATAGTCAATGCCGAACCCGTCAGTGCCGCAGTCGGCTAGGCTGCCGCTCTCAGGCGGCCAAAGATCAACCACAGAAACAAGGAGAACTTCTGTGTTCACTATGATCTCGGTGGTTAAGGTTTTTTGCGTTTAAAAAATAAACCCACTTAACCGCAGCTGCGCTTTTTCCAGAGCAAAAACACTGACGGTATCACCACCAGAGTCAGAATGGTCGCACTAATCATGCCGCCAACCATGGGTGCAGCAATGCGCCGCATAACCTCCGCACCCGTACCGCCTCCCAACATGATAGGCAACAGACCGGCAATAATCGCCGACACCGTCATCATAATAGGTCGAACCCGCAATAGTGCACCCTCGGTTACCGCCTTGCGCAGTTCGGCAAGGGTAAGTGAGTGTTCGCGTTCAGCTTGGTGATGCAGACGATTGTAGGCCTGGTTCAGGTACACCAACATCACCACACCGATTTCGACAGCCACACCCGCCAAAGCAATAAAGCCGACCCCCACCGCAACGGACATATTGTAATCAAGAAGGTAAAGCAACCAGAAGCCACCCACCAACGCCATGGGCAGCGTACCCAGAATAATCAGCACTTCGGTAAGGTTGCGAAAGTTCAGGTACAACAGCAGGACGATAATCAGGATGGTGATTGGTACAACAACGGACAGGCGCTCCTTTGCACGAACCATGTACTCATATTGCCCGGACCATGCGAGAGAGTAGCCGGGCGGCAGGTCGAGTTGCTCACTGACCACTTTCTGTGCCTCAGCAACATACGAGCCCAGATCCCGGTCCTGAATATCGACAAAGGTCCAGCCGTTCAATCGTGCGTCCTCGCTCTTAATCATGGCAGGTCCATCCTCGACCCGCACTTCGGCAACTTCCCCCAGCGGGATGTTTGCACCCGATGGCGTAACCACCGGCAGTTTGCGCAAATTTTCTATCGAGTCGCGCACTTCCCTCGGATAGCGGACATTGATGGGATAGCGCTCAAGCCCTTCAACACTTTGTGTTACATTCATTCCACCTACGGCTGTGCGTACAACATCCTGAACATCTGCGATATTAAGTCCAAAGCGCGAAGCGGCAACACGATCGATGTCGACGGTCACATAACGTCCGCCGACAACTCGCTCCGAATACACCGAGGCCGTACCCGGGACGGGCTTTATAATGTCCTCCAGTTGTTTACCGATTTTTTCAATGACCTTCAAATCGGGCCCCGCCACCTTTATGCCTACCGGGGTTTTGATTCCTGTAGCGAGCATGTCAATTCGTGTCTTGATAGGCATGACCCAGGCATTAGTCAGACCGGGATACTGAATTAAGGCGTTCAACTCCTGTTTCAGTTTTTCAGACGTCATACCCTCTCGCCACTGATCTCGGGGCTTTAACTGGATTGTGGTTTCTATCATCGTCAGCGGCGCCGGATCAGTCGCCGTCTCTGCCCGACCGATCTTGCCGAAAACAGATTTCACTTCAGGCACGGTGCGGATCAATTTATCCGTCTGTTGTAAAATTTCCTGTGCCTTGCCAATGGAGACCGCCGGGAAGGTCGTTGGCATATACATCAGGTCGCCTTCGTCGAGATCCGGCATAAACTCCGAGCCCGTATTGATCAAAGGCCAGACTCCCGAGAGTACGAGGACAAGTGAAATCACCAGGACAGTTCCCGGCTTCTTCAAAACGAAATTGATGAATGGTCGATAACCGGCGATAAGAATACGATTAATCGGATTCTTGTGTTCCGGCGTGATATGACCCCGGATGAAATATCCCATCAGCACCGGCACCAGGGTAATGGATAGCCCGGCTGCGGCCGCCATGGCAAATGTCTTTGTGAACGCCAGCGGCGCGAATAGTTTGCCCTCCTGTGCCTCCAATGTGAACACCGGTAGAAAACTCAGGGTGATTATCAGTAGCGAGAAAAACAGAGGCGGGCCCACCTCTGTCGCTGCACGTTGTATGATATCCCAACGATTCAGGTGATTTACATCTTCCTGTTCCATATGCTTGTGAGCGTTCTCGATCATCACGATTGCGGCGTCCACCATTGCACCGATAGCTATCGCAATTCCCCCCAGGGACATGATGTTGGCGTTAATCCCCTGTGAATCCATTACGATAAAGGCAGTCAAAATTCCTATAGGCAATGAAACGACAATAACCATTGCGGATCGAATGTGGAACAGGAACACCACGCACACCAGCGCAACGACTAGAAATTCTTCTATCAGCTTACCGTTAAGTGTATTTACCGCACGTGTGATCAGCGTGGATCGATCGTATGTCTCGATGACCTCCACACCCTTTGGCAGGCTCGTCTGTAACTCGGCCAGACGCTTTTTCACGCCGGCAATCGTCGTTAGCGCGTTCTCCCCAAAACGCATCACGACAATGCCACCCACGACCTCACCCTCACCATCCAGTTCGGCAATGCCGCGTCGCATCTGTGGACCGAGGCGGATATCAGCGACGTCTTTAAGTAAAACAGGGGTGCCCTGCTGTTTGATTCCGATTGGAATAAGATACAGGTCTTCCAGTTTTGACAAGTAGCCGGTTGCACGAACCATGTATTCGGCTTCACCCATTTCAATAACTGAGCCCCCAACCTCCTGGTTTGCCCCCTGGATCGCCTTGCGCACCTGTCCCAAAGTCAGGTTGTAAGCCCGTAACCGATTTGGGTCCAGCACGACCTGGTATTGCTTAACCATCCCGCCTACGGTAGCGACTTCTGACACTCCAGGTACGGTCTGTAACTCGTACTTAAGAAACCAGTCCTGCAGACTACGCAGCTGGGAAAGATCGTGCTTGCCAGTACGATCAGCAAGCGCATATTGGTAAATCCAGCCTACGCCGGTCGCGTCCGGACCGAGCTCGGGCCGAGCCTGTGGTGGTAACTTACTGGCGACCTGACTCAGATACTCCAGCACACGTGTGCGCGCCCAATAAGGATCTGTGCCATCCTCGAAGATTACATAGACATAGGAATCACCGAAAAATGAATAGCCACGCACCGTAGTCGCCTTGGGTACCGACAACATTGCGGTGGTCATTGGGTAGGTAACCTGATCCTCGACGACCTGTGGAGCCTGACCGGGGAAAGGCGTTTTGATAATGACCTGAACATCCGACAAATCGGGAATAGCGTCGAGTGGTGTTGCCTTGACAGCGTATAAACCCCAACCGACAAGTACCACAGTCAAAAGCAAAACCATGAACCGGTTGCGAATCGACCAGTGAATAATAGAAGCAATCATAGCTAACGCTCCCTATTCCCTGGCTCGAATTGCAGTGATGAGATAGCGTTCACCGCGCTTTTCAAGATCAAATTCAATGGCGTCACCCGTTGACAGGTCGGATAAACTTATCTCTTCCGTAACTGTGAAATCCATGGTCATACTTGGCCAGCCGAGTTCGTTTATAGGTTCATGATTCAGCGTCAGCATGTTGTGGTCGACCATAACGTTTGTTACGGTTCCACGACCGCTAACCTGTTTGCCGGCATCCGGTTCCGCTTGTGGCTCATTCATCGATACATTGGCGGCGGGCTCGGCCATACGTAGCATGCTCGCTTTCAGGCTGGCTTCGGAATCGATAAGGAACTGTCCGGAGATCACAACACGTTCACCCTCCTTGAGCCCTTCCATGATTTCAACAAAGTTTCCAGACTCGATCCCCGCTTTGATAATTCGCGGCGTAAACCGCCCTTCACCAAGACTTATAATTACGCGCGCTTCTGCTGCGGTGCGAATTAGCGCCTCTCGTGGCACAAATAAAATATCCTCTTTAAAACCACCATATAGACGAACATTGGCATACATATTTGGTTTTAAGTCTTCATTTGGGTTTTCAAACAACAGACGCACTTTCAGTGTGCGAGTTTTTGCATCCAAACTGGGGTAGATATATTCGACAGTGCCTTCCCATTCACGACCAGGAAGAAACGAAAGACGCATATCGGCAGGATCACCGACATTTAGCCAATCGACCTGTTGTTCAAATACCTCAGCCAGCAACCAAATGCTGGACAGATCGGCAAGTGACATGATCTCGTTGGTTGGGCGCACGAACATTCCCTGGCGGACCGTGAGATTGGTTACGATCCCATCCTGTGGTGCATAGGTCCCAATGTTCTGTTTCACTTCACGCGTGTTGCGCAACTTCGTGACTTGGCTTGTTGAAAGCCCCAAGGCCAGCAACCGCTCTCGAGAGGCTTTAACCAGAATCTTGTTTCCGCTGCGGATTGCCTGAAGAAATTCTTCCTGAGCGTTTACCAGAGTAGGTGAATAAAGTGTGAACAGAATATCGCCCTTTTTGACGCGCTCACCCTCTGACTTGACGTACAGTTTTTCTATCCAGCCTTCAGTTCGCAGATGAATGTGCACCACCTTTGCTTCATCGAAGTCGACATAGCCCACAGTGTCAATACGTCGCCCAAGCCGGCCTCGCTCAACCGGAGTCAACCGTACGCCCATATTATTTACAACTACCGGATCAATCCTGACCACCGGACCATCCTGGCCAGAGGCATCCTCACCATCCGCATACATCGGGATCAAATCCATACCCATGGGTGACTTACCCGGTTCGTCCCGGCGGTAGTTTGGGTCCATCGGCGCGACCCAGTAAAGAATCTCCGGTTCTTTGTCGGTGTCTTCCTTGCCAGACATGGTCTCCGCTGTCGCTTGTTGACTGTTGCCATCGCCGTTGTCACCACCCTCACTGCAAGCGGACAACAACAAGGCAACAAAACCTAGCGTGAGGAATTTCATCATTTTCTGTTTCATTGCACTGTCCTGTTATTTTTCGCGGCACCATTACCCATCAGGTACAAAATCCTCGCATGTGACTGCATGTGATCAACATGCAAACGCAACGCTTTTAGCTGAGTTTCCAGCTCCGTAATGCTGGCGCGCATCAAGGTGGTAAAGTCACCCTTTTGGCTTTGATACGCGTTCAGCGCAGCCTGTGTGTTTTCCCGTGCCTTTGGCACGAGGATAGTATTGAAACTATCGACACGCTCCGTGAGACGCGTCCATTGCGCATAGGTATCATCAAGCATGCGTCTTAGTACCCGGCTTTTATCGAGATGCATGTCATGAGCCGCCGAAAGATCGCTTTGGCTCGCCGATAATTTTCGGTCCTGTCGGTTGTTGGTAAACAGTGGTAGTTCAACCTTGACCATGGCGCTCAGAAAATCCGCCCGGCTTGACCCATCCGGATTATTTCCATCACGAAAGCCGTAGGTCACATCCAGCATCCACGCGGGCTTGTACTGCTGCCTTGCCAGCTCCACAGAGTCCTCGGAAACGTCGATCCGGGATTGCTCAGCCTGTAGCAAGGGATGCAGTGTTAGCTCACGTTCGATTTCCTGTTTGCTCGGCAATGTCGGCAACGCCGGAATGTCCGCCGTCAATCGCGCATAGGCATGAGTATCACCCACCCATTTTGCTAACTCGGCACGAAACTTGTCCTGCATGGTTTTAATCGCAATTTCACGATCATCCAGGAGACTCAACTCCAGCTGAGCCCGTGTCACATCCTGTTGATTCTGTTTTCCTGCAGCATAGTTTGAGCGAGTGATGTTAACGAGCTGATGAAACAGATCGCGGTTCTTTTTAATGACCTCGGTTGCTTCATCCCAGTAAAATATCTCCAGCCAGTTGACCTGCACGTCACGACGAATGCTTAATCGGCGTTCTTGCGTCAGGGCGCCCTGCCCTTCGGCCATTCGCTGGGTGCGTTGCGATTTCAGGGCGAGACTCTTACCGCGTGGAAATTGCTGTATGACGCCGACCTGAACCTGGGTCATAGCTTCCTGATCGCGTCGAAAGGTATCCGTCGGGAAGTTCATCAATCCCAACTTGAGTTTTGGATCCGGCAGTGTATTTGCGGCCACGGCGCTGTCCTGCAGCGAGCGTTCCTTAGCTTGTGATGCGCGTGAAATTGAGTCCCGTTCGAGCGCCAGTTTTTGTGCTTCCGCGAGAGAGAGCGTCGCACTGCCGGCCGCAACGTTGGCCGTAGTCACTAGCGTACAAAAAAGAACGACGAACAGGCGCCTGGGGCGAAAAACATTCAAAGTTTGCATAACCATCTCTACCACCTTTTTCGGCGATATTGTTGAAATTAAGGAAAACTGATCCCGCTACGAAAACGGCATTAGAAGTCGATCAACAGCGAGAGGGTATTGGGGGAGGTAGTTGAGGGGGGGTGAAAACGTGTGACTCTACATTCACGTAAGTAGCATCAGGACTATCCGTTCGCGAAACAAGTCGGTTTGCAGCTTGCGTGGTTCCCATGAACAACAGTGTGCCTGCACAGAGTTGCATGCAACTCTCGTTACAGTGCATTTCAATTGAGCAGCAATCGGCATTGGAGTTTTGATGGCTCATATGCATGGCGGGATTTACAGCCGAATCGTGCATTTCGGCCATTAAACATGAACCCGGAACCATGCTGTCGGCTACCACCAGTTGCAGGGGCACAAACAGCACCATCACCAGTGCCAGTGTGAGACATATCCTGCGTTGTATTGCCGATTTTGTCATTAGAGTACTGTATTAAAAATCACTTTGTCTAACTCAGTTGGCCACTAAATAGTCCCGTGCGCAACATTGAAACCGTGCTTTGACCAACAATACCTGATTCTACTTCTCTAAACGACAGGCCGATTAACAAATAGTTCAGATTTCCTGCGCCCTAAAATCGCAATCCCCGAGCAAATTGAGGCGAATCTGGCCCGAGTTATTCCCGTTCAATCCAGTCCAATCCGGTCCAATCCAGTCCAACGAAATTCAACACGGCCCAAGTCTAATTGGCGGCCCAATTGCCGAAAGCTAAAGCATTCCGGCTACAGGCAGGAGACAGGTTAACGGTCAAAGGGGCCAAACTCAAGCCGCTAGCTTGTCACGCACCCGTTGCAGGCGGCTACGTACGTCTCCAGCGAGCTCTTCAATGCCTTCCTGGTTTACCAGTCCCAGAACAGCAGACGGATCCATAAACGCCACGGTTACGCTGCCATCTTCTTCTTCCCGGACCACGACGTTACACGGCAAAAGCAGGCCAATGTCCGGATCTGCCGTTAAAGCCTTGTTGGCCAATACCGGATTGCAGGCACCCAAAATTGTATATGGGCGCTTATCGACATCCAGTTTCTTCTTCATCACGGCTTTGACATCGATTTCGGTCAATACGCCAAAGCCCTCTTCCTGCAGGGCCGCCGTGGCCTTGTCGATAGCCTCGGAAAATCCGCAGCCGACTTTTGTGCTGAAACCATACATAAATGAATTCTCCGTAAATTTTCATCGCGTTAGTATAATCTGATACGTAGCGAAACACGTCATTTATTTATGCCACCTTTTTACGTAAGTCATTGTTTTTCATAAATAACAAAGTACTCTGGCGAATTAAACCAACATTCGACAATTATGGACACCGTAGACCTTAAACAAGCCGATTTGTACCTTGGTCGTGAACTCAGCCTCGTCGAGTTTAATCGTCGCGTACTGAATCAGGCCCATGACGAACTGGTGCCGCTACTGGAGCGGTTGCGCTATCTATGTATCTCGTCGACAAATCTGGACGAATTGTTCGAGATCCGTGTTGCCGTCCTCAAGCAGCGCGTCGAGCTCGGCTCGATGGAAACCGGCCCGGACAATGTGCTGCCGCAAGATACACTCAAAGCCCTTAGCGAACGCTGTCATGAACTCGTCGCCAGCCAGTATCAACTACTCAACGACGTACTGTTGCCACAAATGGAGCAGGAGCAAATTCGATTTGTGCGACGTACTGAATGGAGTGAGCAGCAGGAAGCCTGGCTACACAATTACTTTGAGCGTGAGCTGCTGCCAGTGCTGAGTCCCATGGGACTCGACCCCGCGCATCCATTTCCACGCATTTTAAATAAGAGTCTTAATTTCATAGTTTCGCTGAAAGGTAAAGACGCCTTTGGGCGTAGCAGTGGCATGGCCGTGGTGCAAGCACCCCGCGCACTGCCCAGATTGATCCGTTTACCGCCGAATGAAGACGGTAACGGGCCGTATGATTTTGTGTTTCTTACCTCCGTCATTCATGCCTTTAGCAAACACCTTTTCCCTGGAATGCGCGTCACCGGTTGCTACCAGTTCCGGGTCACACGTAACAGTGACCTGTTCGTCGATGAAGAAGAGATTGACGATTTACTCCGCGCGGTGGAAGGCGAGTTGCCGTCACGACGCTATGGTGACGCGGTTCGAGTTGAGGTCGCCGACAATTGCCCGGATGATATTGCAACGTTTCTTGCGCATCGATTTGAATTGGAACCCGAGGACGTATACCAGGTTAACGGACCTGTTAACCTTAACCGCCTTTTAACAATTATCGACCTGGTCGACAGACCGGACCTGAAGTTTCCTCCCTTTACACCGGTATTACCCGCCGAACTTGCGCGCGGCGCTGATATATTCAAGGCAATCCGCCGCGGCGACATTCTCCTGTTGCATCCGTTTGACTCCTTCGTGCCGGTGACCGAATTCGTTCGCCAGGCGTCTGCCGATCCGAAAGTGCTGGCGATCAAGATGACCTTGTATCGAACCGGACCGGAATCGGTTGTAGTAGATTCGCTGGCACGTGCGGCACAGGCTGGCAAGGAAGTCACCGTGGTCATCGAGCTGCGTGCCCGTTTCGATGAGCAAGCCAACATTGCAGTGGCCACGCGCTTGCAGGAAGCCGGGGCGCACGTCGTGTATGGCATTGTGGGTCATAAAACCCACGCAAAAATGACCATGGTGATCCGTCGTGAATCCGAGCATCTCGTTCACTACGTGCACCTGGGTACCGGCAACTATCATGCACGAACCGCACGACTGTATACCGACTACGGCTTTATGACCGCCGATCCCGCCATCGGCGATGACGTACACCACATCTTTTTGCAATTAACCAGTCTGGGCAAAGTTGCCAAACTCCATAAGCTCTTGCAATCGCCATTTACGCTGCATGCAGGCTTTCTGGAGAAAATCCAGCGCGAAGCCAAAAACGCCCAGGCCGGAAAACCCGCTCGTATCATTATCAAGGTCAATTCGCTGGTTGAAAAACAGGTTATCCAGGAACTCTATCGTGCTTCCATAGCCGGAGTGGAAATCCGTCTTATCGTGCGCGGCATGTGCTGTTTGAAACCGGGTGTACCGGGCGTGTCCGAGAACATTGAAGTCCGCTCAATCGTTGGCCGCTTTCTGGAACATACGCGCGTATTTTTTTTCGAAAACGACGGCTCGCCTGAGGTGTTTTGCGCAAGTGCCGACTGGATGGAGCGAAATTTTTTTCGTCGCGTAGAAACCTGCTTCCCGATCGAAAACACGAAATTGCGCAAGCGTGTGGTTCGCGACCTGGAAACCTATTTGCAAGATAACACCCATGCGTGGCAACTACAGCCCGATGGTACTTACGTGCGTTTGCAATCCGGCGACCAACCCGCCGTTAACGCACAGCAGCTACTACTGACCAGTATAACCGAAGCCAGCTAGTCGACGTTTAGTTAGCGCCGCGCAGGCCGTTTTTGCAGCTTGCGTTGCAAGGTGCGGCGATGCATACCCAACGCGCGGGCGGCAGCCGAAATATTTCCGTCGTGCTCCTGCAGCACACGCTGAAGATGTTCCCACTCCAATCGATTCACTGACATGGGCTGCTGTTCGATAGAAACTTCCTGCATACCACCTTCATGTCCAAAGGCGGCGACAATGTCGGCCGCCTCCGCGGGTTTCGTCAGGTAATGATGCGCACCCAACTTAATTGCCTCCACCGCGGTGGCAATGCTCGCGTAACCGGTCAGCACCACCATTTTCAAATTTGGCTGGCATGCAGATAATTGGTTTATTAAATCAAGACCGGACTCATTGCCGATACGGAGGTCGATAACGGCATGCTGAGTGCCTTCCGCCAAGACCAACGCGTCGTCGATGCAATTCGCCAAACGAACCGCATAGCCATGACGCTCCAACGCCCGACCCATGACTTCACAAAAAACAGCGTCGTCATCGACAAACAAAAGTGTTTTCTTTACCGCTGACAACGCATTGGCCTCCACGCGTAGCTCGCCACAATCATTGTAACGGGATCGCGATTCGCGCGGTAACACCGCCACCGTTACGATCAAAAAGCGTAACCACACCACCGAATCTTTCAATGATGGCGTGGCTCAGGAACAACCCTAAGCCCATGCCGCCGTCGCGTTCTGTAAAAGGTTCTTTACCCGCTCGTTTTCTGGCTTCATTGGGAAGACCTGGACCACGATCCCGAACTTCTATCATCAATTGCTGCTCATCGCAGGTTACAGACACTTCAACTTCATTAGGCGATGCTTCAACAGCATTGTCGAGAATATTATCCAGGGCCTGGAGCAACATGCGATCGGCTAATAAACTGGCTCGCTGGGCAAAATTACCCCGAACTACTCTTAATTCCAACTCGGGATGGTGCGCCTGCCAGACACTCAACCACTGATCGATAAACTCCGGCGCAGTCATTGCCCGGCCGGCGGTTGCCTGCTCGTTTCCGGCACTCGCAGAAAGTACTGCAAGCGCATTCTTGCACCGATCCACCTGTCCCTTGAGCGTTTTCAGGCGCGTCCCCATTTCATCGTTGTCCAAATCGGTCTCGGCCGCCAATTCGTCAACAAGCAGCGAGATGGTCGTGAGTGGCGTCCCGAGTTCATGCGCCGTAGTCGCTGCCTGGGTGCCCAACGCCAACAGGCGTTCGTTACGAAGCGCGCGTTCACGTTCCTGAGCCAGGGCACGCTCCTGCCGACGCATCGCCGTGCCCATGCCCACAACAAAGTACGCGACAAATCCGGCACTCAGCAAGAAACCCAGCCACATGCCGGTTACATGCAGCTGAAACTGATCGCCCTCACCATGCGCATGCGGCAGAGGAAGATTGAAAAACACCAGCAAGGAATAACTCGCCACGGTAATACCTGCCAGGCTCCAGGTATAGCGTGCCGGCAGGATGGTCGCTGAAATTGTCACCGGTAAAAGGAAAAGTCCGGCAAATGGATTTGTCGCGCCCCCGGTGAGGTAAAGCAAGGTCGACAGCTGTGTGACGTCCACCACTAACTGCGCCATCAGGGTCAGGTCGGAAACCGGTCGCGACTTTTGCAGGCGCAGGAAAGTCCAAAAATTGAAAACAGACATCGCCAAAATAACACCGGCTGCCATTTGATACGGCAGATCCATGTCGAAATAAGCCGCGGCCACGGCAAACGCTGTGATCTGGCCGGCAATCGCCAGATTTCGCAGCACAAAAAGTCGACGCAGATTGGCGTGTCGTGCCCCGGTGCTCGACCGCCTGAGGGTATTGGTAGTTTCAGCTACAGCCATCGGGATCAGGTAACGGGGCTCAAATGAGCATTCTATCATTCCTGCTCCGATCAGCCTGCGACAATTTGTCGCGCGACAACATGTCTCTTTCGCAAGACCGTTGTTTTAGAGAAAGTTCGTGAGTGCCTCCGTGATGTAGGCAGTTGACCGGGGTGAAGTCATGATCCAGAAAAGAACAAAATATGCGCTGCTAATTTCCGTTTTAATGAGTCTGACGGGTACGCAACCGGCACTGGCCTTTGTCGGCCTGTGCTGTGGAAAATGCGGCGGCAACATGCCCATGAACATCCCGGGGGGCGGGATCCCGGAAACCTATGAGTTTCGCTTCAAGGTCAGCCCCAGTTTTATGCACATGGAGGGCCTTCGATCCGGCACCGATCCGGTCTCCATAGACAGCGTGCTTGGCATGCCCTCCATGGGTAAATTCATGGCCGCACCGACGGAAATGGACATGTCCATGCTTAACGTGTCGTTTGGCTATTCGTTCTCAGACAAATTCTTTGCCGGCATGATGTTCATGTACAAAGACAACCGCATGCAAATGCAATTCAATGACATGATGCAGGCCATGACCGGCCAAGAGGGTTTTACCATGGAATCTTCGGGCCTCGGCGACACCATGCTGATGGCCAAATACCGCCTTTTCGCCGACGACCCCTTGATCCCCGCAAGCCAGGCCTCGTTGTTTTTCGGCCTGAGCCTGCCCACCGGATCTATAGACGAACGTAACACGACGCATCCTGTTCCGATCCGCCAAGATGAGTTGCAGCCCTATAGCATGCAGCTCGGCTCAGGCACGTTTGATCCGACTCTGGGCATCCTTTATCAGGGTTCGAGTTCACCATTTTGGTGGGGTGTAAACGCGATGTATACCGCACGGCTCTACGACAACAAACGCGATTACCGCCTCGGAAACAATTTTCGACTTGATACCTATGGCATGTTCCAATTCTCCGCCAGTTGGCTGGTGCAGGCACAACTGAATGCCTTCTACCAGGACTCGATTTCCGGTGAAATGGATGAGTCCACCAGCGGCGATTCCGGACATGTCATCCCTGGTAACCCTAATTCACCCTTTGCCACTCCGCTTTGGGACCCCGAAAATTACGGCGGAACCCAATTGTTCACGACCTTGGGAGTGCAATGGCAACCGGCCCAGTTCCATGTCCTTGATTTTCAGTTTTCCCTACCGTTGTATCGCGATCTAAATGGATTACAACTGGAAACTGACTATCGCGTCATGCTGACCTGGTTTTATGAACTGCCCACGTCAAATAGTGTTCGTTATACCGGAAAACGAAAGAGCGGAGACAGCAAACTTGGTTTCTAGGTTTTTTTAAATGGCTATCCAGATGAAATTTGGAATTAAATGCAGGTTCGTAGGAGGGGCAGTTTTCAGGCCGGCACCCGCCAAGGCACGCCGTAAATACGTCCATGTAGGCTCGAGGGCCGCATCCCTGCGGCCCACGACCTTGGCGGGTGCCGGCCTGAAAACTGCTCGATGATTCAATGGCTCGGGAAATGAACTGATGTTCAAAATGTTTTTTGGGGCTGTGACTAAAAAACGGTTGTTATTTACTGACGTAATTGGACCCACAACGTGAAGCGACTCATCCCCGCAACTCTGACAAGTGTGCTCGCGGCGTGCGCGACGCCAGTCCCCGAACCCGAATCAGTCGGCGCGCAGGCCTTTGTCACCCGCTGCGGCGGCTGTCACGCGCTACCGCACCCGGCTCGCCATAGTGCGAGTCAATGGCCGCACGTTCTTTCGCTCATGGAACTACGCATGCAAGAACGCGCCTATGCGCCAATGTCAGAGCAGGAACGTGATGAAATTCTTGCGTACCTGCAACGAAATGCCCGTTGACACCCCTCTCTTGCTAACGGGATTCCGTCAACCCCCGAACCTGCTTCGGGGGTTGTACGGCTTTTTATACTGTATCGCCGTAGTATTGTTTAGCATCCGCGTAGCTTCCGCGGAACCAATTGCTCCGACGTGGCTAGAAGTCCCCAGACAGTCGGTGCCGTCGCCCCTGTTTTCTTTGCCCCAACTCAACGGTGACTCGCTTGACCTGGCAGCGCAAGCGGGTACGCCGGTACTGGTGCACTTCTGGGCGAGTTTCTGCAAGCCCTGCCTAAAAGAATTACCCGCGCTTAAACAACTTGCAACCGATTGCAACGGTTCCCTGAAAATAATCACCATTGCGGTTGATCGCGGCTCACCTCGTGCCGTTGAACGTGTGGTCACGCGATTGGGGTTCGACCTGCCTGTGGGCCTGGATGCAGACGGAAACGCCCGCAAACAGTATGAGATTGTTGGTTTACCAACCAGCTACTTTCTTGATGCTGAATTGCGCATTCGCGGCCGCACCCTGGGTCAACGGGAATGGCAAAGTGCTGAGGCACTCACCACGATTCAGACCTTGCTTGGCGCTTGCAAATAGCGCCAGCCATTAAAGGAGCTGACTCAAGTTTTTTGTTGGATAAATTCAGCGAGCTCACGCAGGGTCTGGTGCTCAAACAAATCAGTGATATCCACCACCCCGGGATATTCGAGCTCGATACTTTGATGGATCTCAGTCAGTGTCAGTGAGCTTATACCTAATTCAAAGAAATTTTCCTCGACGCCGACTTGCCGATCCTTGATGACATCTTCGCATAGCTGTTTAAGCTTACCTTCGATGGGATCGAGACTGCTGTCATCCGTGGAAACCGGGCTTGCCAATAAGCCTTGCAGCTCCGAGAGCACCTGGTCGAACTCACCTTCAACAAACGCGTCTCCCAACCTGCCGCGCTGAATTTTACCGCTGGTGGTTTTGGGGATCCGCTTTACGGGGATCACGTGACTAACCTGCAAACCCGCTTGTTCTGTTATGTGATGCGTCACGTCACGTGCAATGCCAATAAAACTTTCCAGATCGGCGCGAAACAAAATAAACACCAGTAGGTCATCGGAGTCCGATCCAGGACGTCGAATTCCCGTTGCCACGACCTTGCCCAACTCGAGTTCGGGGAGTTGCAACGCCACGGCCTCGATATCATGCGGATAGTAGTTCTGGCCATGGGCAAACAAAATGTCCTTTGCCCGTCCGGTGACCACAAGCTCACCTTCGGTGGTCAGAAAACCCAGGTCACCGGTATTTAACCAACCATCCTCGCTTAGGGACAGTTTGTTGAGTTCTTCTTCTAAATAGTAGCCGCGGGTTACGCTGCCACCACGGATGTGAATGAGTCCGATGTGTTCCCGCGCCAGCGAGCTGCCGGACTCATCGGTGATTCTCACTTCCATATCCTGTACCGGTGAACCTTCGCGCGCAAAACACACCGCATCTACATGATTCCGGTCCACGGGAACAACTTCGTCGCCCAGCCGCATCGCATGACGATCCAGGCACACCGCTCGACAACCCGCATCCAGTGATGGAAAGGTGACTGCCAGAGTCGCTTCGGCCAAACCATAAACCGTAAACATGGCTTCTGGTTGTAATCCGGTGGGTGCCAGGCGACGCAGAAACTCTTCACAGAGATCAACGGAAATGGGCTCCGCACCGTTGTAGATCAGACGCAATTTTGAGAGGTCAATATCATCCAGTGGCTTGTCGCCCAGTGCCTTGAGATAATGTTTATAACCAAAATTAGGCGAGCTCGACAATGTTGCCCGGATCTCGCTGGCTTTCTGCATCCACAGTAGCGGCCGACGACTGAACAGATCGGTGGGCATCAAGTACTGATCACAGCCGACGGCAAGCATAACCAGGTGAAAGCCAATCAGCCCCATGTCATGCGTTAATGGCATCCAGGACAAAGCGACATCTTCCGCTCTGTGCGCCGCTGCCCTGTTGATAGCGCTAATATTGGTTACGATGTTTGCGTGCGTCAGAACCACGCCCTTCGGTTCACTGGTAGAACCGGAAGAGAATTGAATAAAGGCGATATCCCCCGGCGCTGGCGTATGGCACACGCCCGGTGTTTCGTGAGCTTCAAGCAGATCGGTGATCACTGTCTTTTGCCGAACGATATTCACCGACTCCATCATGTCGTTACGTTTGCCATAGTCTACGAGTCGATCAAGATCAGCCTGGGTGGTAAAAAGATGCGGCCGTTCAAGTTTGTTGAAAATTCGCAACAGTTTGGCCCGATGTTCATCGCTGATGCCCACGGCCACCGGTACCGGTACGATTCCTCCCAGTATGCAGGCCCAATAGACCTCGACGAATCGCTGATTGTCGCGCAACAAAACGGTTAGCTGATCGCCAGGCCTCAAGCCGGTTTCCTGCAAATCAAACAATAGGCGGAGACTATTTGTATAGAGCTGAGCGTACTCCAGTTGGCGAGTATCCTGTTTGCCTTCAATAAAAAAAATCGATCCGTCGGAAGAACGTCTCGCTTGCAGTATTTCGTTCAGGGTATTGAATTCGGCCATGGGAACCCGTTAGCGCTTTTGTATTTGCATCATTAGAGGATACTTTGAACGCAGATTAACTTCCGGAGCCAACTCCGCCGATTGCCCGGGCGAAAGCCGCAAGCGAAAATGTCTGGCCATCAAACCAAGATGAAGTTGTACTTCCACTATGCCAAAAAAATCTCCAATGCAGCGGCGTGGCCCGGCCGAAAACGGAATAAAGGCCAACTTGTGACGCTGCTTGACGGCATCCGGATCGAAACGCTCAGGAACAAAATTTTCCGCGTCAGGCCAGAAGTCCTTGTGCCGATGCAGGAAGTACGGGGTTATCAGAATTTCGGTACCGGCCTCGATGGCGAAACCCGCCAAAGCGTCATCGGCAACGGCCTTGCGTGAAAACAGCCAGACCGGCGGATACAGGCGAAGGGTTTCCTCGATAATCTGCCGGGTGTAAACGAGCTGCAAGGCATCGTCAAAGCCCGGAACATCAGTGTAACCTGCACTGTCAATCTCCGCATGGAAACGTGTTTCAACATCTGGATTCGTGGCTAATGAATACCAGGCCCAGTTCATCGTGGTAGCGCTGGTCTCGGAACCCGCAACAATCAAGGTCATAATTTCGTCAACCAACTCCTTGTCAGTCATGGGCTCACCGGTGTCTTTATCCCGCGCCGCGAGAAAAATAGACAGAAAGTCCTCCTGCTCCACGCCGGAAGCACGCCGATGCGCCACCGCTTCGTGCACGATTTTGGTCAATGCCCGAAACTTTAACGCGAGCTGCAAATCTCGTGCGACACTTTCAGTCAGGATTGCGAATGGGTTTGCATTTGTACCGCCGGTAATACGTTCGTAGTCGTTGCTGAAGATAGCGCGTAGAATTATTTCCAGTGCGAGTTCATTGGTGGCTTCGGTGACGTTAATTTCGGTGCCTGATTCGGCATGTTGACTCCAGACAGAAAACAGACGCCGATTGGCCAGTTTCATTTGTTCGGTAAGTCCGGCGATAACCTGCTTGTTAAACGCCGGCTGAATCATGCGTCTCTGCCGACGCCAAAACGGGCCGTCACTAACAATAATGCCGTTTCCCAATAACATTTTGACCATCTCGAAGCCTGATCCCTTGACGTAATTTTCATGCCCACTGACCAGGACATGCTTTATATAGTCAGGGTGATTGATCAGAACAACCGGTTTTTGCCGATTTACCGATGGTACGGAGAAAATGTCCCCATATTTCGAAACCCAGTCGGCCAGTTTGTGAAACGTCGCCTCGTCCGGATTCAGGTCGAATGCTTCGTCAGGACCGGATGGGACAGGCCGGGTTTTTGCTTCGGCAACTTTCATGGATAATTTCGCTGCGACATGGTATGTAGGGGCGAACCCGTGTTTCAATGCTACCAGCTATGGTGATCGTCTTCTACAGCATGTTCGACTCGTTCGTACAACGCACAAATGTGGCGCGTTGGCTTGCGGAACTTCCATGCGAAAAGAGAAACTCAGTAGCAAGACTGCGCCGACCGGAGGATAGACTTCGGTCGCTTATCGGCTACCAGCTCCTTAAAAAGGCCTGCCTGGATCTCGGCGTCGACAACTTCCAACTGGATGCACTGAATTTCACACCCGGCCACAAACCCCGTGCACGCAGCAAGATCGAGTTCAGTCTCAGCCACTCTAATCAGCTCGTCGCCTGCGCGGCCAGCCTAAATTTCCCGGTTGGCCTGGATACTGAGCTTGTCAGACCTTTCAATGGCTTAAAACTCACAAACGTCTTAACCGCTTCCGAGCGCCGGCATATAGCCTCGGTTCCGGACGATTTCTTTTCGCTCTGGACACGCAAGGAAGCCGTCATTAAGGCCGATGGTACCGCGGGATTACAGCACATGCGAGAAATTGATTTCGGTAGTACGACGCCCCGGAAATCCGTAAGCTTCCGCGGTCGACGATGGCATCTGGCCGAAGTCTCGCTGCACGCAGGATACGTTACGCACGTGTCAACGTTACGCGCCGACACATCAATTAAGCAATCAAGAATCGAACTGTCTAAACTATAGGAAACGAACATTCGGTATCAAACCGGATCAATAATAAGAAGCTCCCCCATGGCACAACTCACCCTGAAACAAAAAACAAAAATCGTTCTCCTCACACCAATCGTAAAAGCCATGCTTATGTTGGTCTGGTCCACCTGCCGGGTCCAGCGCATTCTGGGAGAGGAAAACCTTAGTGACATTCTTTCCGGGGAGAGAACCTTTTTACCTTGTTACTGGCACCAGAACCACGTCTTCGGTGCCTGGTACATGCGAAAATTGCTGCGCAAGGGGCGTAAGATCGGTTTTCTTGTCAGCCCTTCGCGTGACGGCGAAATACCGGCGCGAATTATACGCAGTTGGGGTGCAACAGTGATTCGCGGTTCAACCACGCGCGCCGGCGCGCAGGCCATGCGCGATATGTATGAAATTATCGTCAAACAAGGCGTTTCCCCGGTTACAACCTCGGATGGCCCACAAGGGCCGCTGCACAAATTCAAACTTGGTGATGTATTGTTGTCTCAATTTACTCGCGCCCCGCTGGTGCCTTTTTCCTATGCGGCCGAGCGTGCATGGCGACTGAGCTCCTGGGACCAATTTGTGATCCCTAAACCCTTCAGCCGGATCGCCATTGCTATTGGCAGGCCTTGCCTGATCCCAAGGGGTCAGAGCCCGGAGGAACTGGAAGAAACACGCCAACAGATGGAAGATGAATTAAATCTGCTTGGACGGCAAGCGAATGATGCCCTGATGCGCCCTGATTAGCGCCGAAGATCTGGCAATGCCTTAAAAAAAGGACACGAAATGACAGACGATTCAGGATCAAGGCTTAATACAGGGGCGGTATTTTTAGTCACCCTGGCGGCATTTATAATCGTTGTCGCTGGCATGCGCGCTGCCTCCCCTTTACTGGTGCCATTTTTTCTTGCAATTTTTATTGCGATTATTGCCTCACCACCATTATTTTTTTTGCAGGGTCGCGGTGTTCCTAAATGGTTGGCAATGCTTATTGTACTTTCGGTAATCATGGCGGCCATCACTATTTTGACCACCTTGGTGGGAAAGTCCATCAATGATTTTTCCGTTTCGATACCCGCCACTACACAACGCCTCAGCTTGCAAATGGAACAGTTTATAAACTGGTTTCATGAACATGGCATTACCCTTCCCCAGTCGTTGAGTGAAGATATTCTCAATCCCGGCGCCGCCATGAAATTTGTAGGCCAATTGTTTTCCAGCCTTAGCAGCATCTTTACCAATGCCTTTCTCATTCTTATGACCGTGGTTTTTATTTTATTAGAAGCAACAGGCTTGCCGGTGAAAATTGAGCGGATTGCAACAAACCCCGATCAATCGATCAATACATTTCATAAATTCCTAGAGGACATGAATCGGTACTTTTCCCTCAAAACTATCCTGAGTCTGGCTACAGGTACAGCGGTAGCACTGTGGTTAAAGATTATCGGTGTGGATTACCCACTGCTCTGGGGTCTGTTGGCCTTTCTACTTAATTTCATTCCAAATATTGGCTCGATCATTGCTGCAATTCCAGCAGTGCTGCTTGCACTTGTGCAGGGTGGAGCGCAACTGGCACTGCTAACCGGAGGAGGCTACCTTTTCGTTAACATCCTTATCGGCAATATCATTGAGCCACAAGTCATGGGGCGTGGCCTCGGCCTCTCTACGCTGGTTGTGTTTATCTCGATGATTTTCTGGGGTTGGGTTCTCGGCCCGGTGGGCATGCTCTTATCGGTTCCACTGACCATGGTAATAAAGGTCGCACTGGAAGCACACGAGGACACCGCGAAGATTGCAATACTGCTTGGTTCTGCTTCTGACGCGAAAACGGACGAACTGCCCGCACCTACCGAATAACTTTCTGTCCGCTAAAAAAATTGACGTTGCCGCTTCAGGCAGCTATCAGATGCTCCCTGGCTTTAAGATGTAGCCAACGCCTTTGAGAAACTCAGCTTCCTGTTCAAGGTCAGCCGTCGTCAATGCATGTCGTTCAAGCCAATCCGTTGGAAATCGAAGATTAATTTTTTTATCGTTAACTGACAAATCAATCACCGGTAGTGCTTCAGTCCGACGACCGCGGTGTAGCACTACGGCTAGCCGTAGCAATACGCACAACCGAAGCAGCTCCGAACGCCGTTCACGATCCTGCAGGTCAAACTCGCTCAGCGGAAACTTGCGCCGGTGACCCCGGACCAAAAGGCCCAGTTCATGTTGTTCCTGTCTCGAAAACCCTGGCAAATCCGCATTCATAAGTACGTAGGCACCGTGCTTGTGGTATTGGTTGTGTGCAATGGCAATTCCGATCTCATGCAGATTTGCTGCCCAGACAAGCAGATCACGAAAATCCGACCGGTTCAACTGCCAGTCTTTACTCACCTGACGAAAGAAGTCCATCGCCGTCGTCTCCACCCGTGCGGCCTGTTCGGTATCGACGTCATACCTTTGCACCAGAGCATCGACGCTCCGCTCGCGCACGTCCTCGTGGTGAATACGTCCGAGCAAATCATAAAGCAGGCCCTCACGCAGTGCGCCATCAGCCGTTTTCATATGCTCCATACCCAGTGCGCCGAAAACCGCTTTCAGAACAACCAATCCACCCATAAAAACCGGCAAGCGTTCCTTACTCAGACCCTTCAGCTTTAGATTATCGATGTGACCCGCGTCGACCGCCAAGTCGACAAGCGTGTCCAGATCCCGGGCCTCGATACCGCTATGACTATCATTCATCTGGGAAACAATTTTACCAATTGCACGGATACTGCCGGATGCGCCGATGGCGGTTTCCCATCCACGCCGGCGATAGCGGGTTTCCACAGTTTCAAGTTCGGACAAGGCGGCAAGCTCGGCACGCTTGATGCGCTTGCGGGTGATTTTGCCATCGAGAAAAAACTGCCTGCTGAACGACACACAGCCCATATACAGGCTGTCCAGCATGCGTGGCTGAAAACCTCTGCCAATGATTAACTCAGTACTGCCGCCACCAATATCGACTACCAGTCGCTGTTCGCCCTCGCTGGCGAGGCTTTGCGCAACGCCGAGATAAAGCAGCCGGGCTTCTTCGACGCCGGAAACAACTTCCACCGGATGACCGAGCGCCTCGGCCGCCTGCTGCAGAAATACATGTGAGTTGTGAGCACTACGGAGGGTATTGGTGCCCACGACTCGCACTGCACCTTCGGGTAACTGCCGGACAATCTGCCCAAAACGTTGTAGGCATTCGAGTGCGCGTTGCTGTACTGCTTCGGATAAACAACGGTGTTCGTCAAGGCCTTCCGCCAGACGTACCATTTCGCGCTCACGATCGATGACGTTAAAACCATCATCAGTCGCACGTGCGAGAATGAGATGAAAACTATTTGAACCTAAATCGATTGCGGCAACGGTTTCCGGAACCGTGGTTTCCACTGCAACCGATGGACGCCGAAAAAAAATTGTTTACGCCTCCGTAAAGATGTTCAAACCTGCACTCCCACCGAGATACCCCAATGTAAGGCAAGCAGGCTACTGAAAAAATTACGGCAAGTCACTCAATAAATTGCTGGTTTTACTGTCTGGAGATCACGAAATTTGCGATTACCGAAACACAACCAGTTATAGAGATGACGTGCTAATGTGGGTAGGTTCGCGCCGTATCTGCACAACGACGCATTTGCTTAAAACGGGATTCTTATTGGCAGGAGGTGTAGTCTTCTCGAGACATCAGCAATTTAATTGCAGTACTGGCTTGTTGAACACCGCTCCGGGCGGATTTTTCCCACCAACGAACGGCCTCACAGTAGTTTCGAACAGCGTTGTCGGCGTTAGCATACAGCGTGCCGAGATTGAATTGTGCTTGTGCATCACCACTTTTCGCGGCCTGACTCCACCATTTGAGGGCCTTGGCAATATCAGGAGTGACGTCATCCCGACCAATGGCGTAAATAACGCCGAGATTGTATTGCGCATCCGTATTTCCCTGGCTAGCCGAAAGAGACCACCAACGCATTGCCTGATGAATATCCGCCGTAACGCCGTCGCCATAGGCATAGGCAACAGCCAGGTTGTGTTGTGCCGTCTCGTGCCCTGCCTCTGCGGCTTGTTGGTACCAATGAATTGATTTTGGCGCATCACGTTTCATGCCGTTACCGGCATCATAGATCAAACCCAAAAAAAACTGTGCCTGGACGTTGCCGTCCTCGGCCAAGGGTGTCCACAGACGCCGTGCCAGCGCGTAATCGGCCTGTTGGTATGCGTCCCAAGCCTTGTCAAACTCGCTCTCGTGGTGGGAAATTCGGTCGCCCAAGGCCGCCACCCTGACGGCATCGCGTTGCTGCTCCACAGTGAGCATACCGGCGCGACCTGGCGATGCCAGCAAAGCCAGCAACATCAGCAACACGCCGCCAACCAGCGGTGCGGGTAAACCGCGCATGGCTTTGGTCCGCAAAACGGGCCGACCCAGGCCAATTGACTTCTTGTTGTGTGCGCCCATCACGCCACCTCCAAGGCTTTAGAAACAAAACAGTGCTCCTGTTTCTTTAGCGGCTCAGCGGGTAAGCGGCTTTAAAGTCGGTAAATATCTTTTTTAAAACAACTAGTTATCTAGTGAGAATTGAGACACGGGGGAGGAATTTTGAGACCAGGAGCGGGCCTTACAGGCTACGTTCGTCCGCTGATCGCACTGTCCAGACTTGTCATAGCCTGCTCCCAGGCCGGACCGCGGGCACCGTCGCTGACCATCAGTTCGATGAGTCCATAGGCCAACTGTCGGTTTTCTGCATCAAGATCGGCGAGCTTTTTCAACATGAACATGTGACCGCCTCGGGGAACATCCAGAGTCTTAGCCAGTGCGTACAGCACCAGCGCCTGGCCGGAACGCGGATCGGCCTCGACCAAAGAAAGCAACTGAGCAAGAACGGCGGGAATTTCGGTCATGGTAAAAACAAGGGCGGGGTAAACCCGCCCTTGCCTGTCTTTGCCGGGCTGGCGTTTAGGCCGCCTTTTCGATTTTGGGATCCAGTTCGCCAGACGCATAGCGTTTGACCATGGCCTCCAGACTAACCGGCGTAATCTTGCCCGCCATACCGGCACAACCAAACGCCTCATAACGGGCCTTGCAGATTTCCTTCATAGCCGCGGTAGAGGCCTTGAGGAACTTGCGTGGATCGAAATTGGCGGCATTTTCAGCCAGATGCTTGCGGACGGCTCCAGTCGAGGCCATGCGCAGGTCAGTATCGATATTGACCTTACGCACACCGTGCTTGATACCTTCCTGGATCTCTTCAACCGGGACACCATAAGTCTGGCCCATGTCACCGCCGTGGCTGTTGATAATTTCCAGCCAGTCCTGCGGCACCGAGCTGGAGCCGTGCATGACCAGGTGAGTGTTGGGGATCCGCGCGTGAATTTCCTTGATGCGATCGATGGCCAGAATGTCACCGGTCGGCGGGCGGGTAAACTTGTATGCGCCGTGCGAGGTTCCAATAGCAATGGCCAATGCATCACAGCCGGTTTGGGCGACGAAATCCGCCGCTTGTTCCGGATCGGTCAACAGTTGGTCCATGGACAATTTGCCTTCCGCGCCATGACCGTCTTCTTCACCCATTTCGCCGGTTTCCAGAGAACCCAGGCAACCCAGCTCACCTTCAACGGAAACACCGCCGGAATGCGCCATATTGACAACAGTGCGGGTGACATCAACGTTATATTCGTAGGAAGACGGTGTTTTCATGTCTTCCATCAGCGAGCCGTCCATCATTACCGAGCTGAAGCCCGACTGAATTGATCGCAAGCACACACCTGGCGCAGAGCCATGGTCCTGATGCATTACAACAGGAATGTGGGGATATTGTTCCAGTGCCGCCATGATCAGGTGGCGCAAAAACGGTTCGCCCGCGTAAGAGCGTGCGCCGGCAGAGCCTTGCATGATCACCGGGCTGTTGGTTTCATCGGCAGCCTGCATGATAGCTTGCACTTGCTCCATGTTATTCACATTGAACGCGGGCATGCCATAGCCATTTTCAGCTGCATGGTCCAGTAATTGGCGTAATGAAATAAGGGCCATGTTGACCTCCTTGGGGTTAACGATTTAAAAATTCAAATTCTGACACGATGACCGGTCTATCCAACCGACACCAGGTCGCCGACACGTACAATCTTCATGGCGTTGGTTCCGCCGTGAGCGCCCATCAGATCACCCTTGGTTATGATTACCAAATCTCCTTCGCGCACAGCACCGCGCCGCAGGAGTTCATCGATGGCTTCCTTGTTGACCTGTGCGTGGTCTTGCGTGGCACTCTCAAAACTGACCGGGTAGACGCCTCGATAAAGAGTTACTTTTCTACGCGTCTCAACATGGCTCGTCAAGGCGTAGATGGGGATCCCCGAGCTGATGCGCGACATCCACAATGTAGTCGCACCGGATTCGGTGAGCGCCGCAATGGCTTTGACCCCAAGATGATTGGCGGTATACATGGTCGCCATGGCGATAGCTTCGTCGATAACACCAAAGCGCGTATCGATACGGTGGTGAGAGGTGGTCACCTCACGTTGCTTTTCTGCCTCACGGCAGATGCGATCCATGGCCAGTATGGCCGCGTCGGGAAATTTGCCTGTGGCGGTTTCCGCCGACAGCATAACTGCATCGGTTCCATCGAGAACGGCATTAGCAACGTCAAAAACTTCGGCGCGAGTCGGAATGGAGTTTTCGATCATCGACTCCATCATCTGTGTCGCCGTGATCACCACGCGATTCATTTCTCGCGCCTTGGAAATCAACCGCTTTTGCACCGGCGGCAAACCGGCGTCACCGATTTCCACGCCCAGATCGCCGCGGGCAACCATAATGACGTCCGAAGCCTCGAAGATCTCGTCGATCAGATCCAGTGCTTCGGCACGTTCGATCTTGGCAACGATGTCGCTATGCCCACCGGCCGCTTCCAGAAGCTTGCGCGCCTCATTCACGTCCTCGGCATTGCGTACAAACGAAACCGCCAGGTAATCCGCCTGGATTTCGGCGGCCAGGCGCACGTCTTCGCGATCCTTTTGCGTTAGGGCCGGCGCAGACAAACCTCCACCCTGACGATTAATTCCCTTGCGGTCGTAAAGCGCACCACCGGTCATCACACGACAAATTATTTCGCTTTCGTGAACTTCATTAACCCACAAGGTAATGCGACCGTCGTCGAGCAACAACGTATCACCGCGTTGCACGTCGCCCGGCAACGCTTTATACGATATGCCGACACGTTCATTGTTACCCTTTGCCGGGTCGTGGGCCGCATCAAGAACGAATGTTTCACCCTCAATCAGATCGGCCTGCCCGGTAACGAAACGCTCAACGCGGATCTTCGGACCTTGCAGATCAACCAAAACACCGACCTGGCGCCCATGAGCCCGCGCACGATTACGTACGCGCTCAACCCGTTCCTTGTGCTCCTCAGGCGTACCGTGGGAAAAATTGACGCGCACGACATCTACGCCCGCGTCAATAATCTTATCGAGAACTTTCGGATCGTCAGTCGACGGCCCGAGTGTTGCGACTATTTTTGTTCTACGTTGCATAATTAAAATCAGTTACGAGTTACGAGGGACGAGTTACAAAGTTTCTTATTGCTGAGCTGATTCGCTGTAACATAGGTGTAAATCTTCCGCCTTGATAAAACCTCGTCACTCGAAACTCGTTACTTGGCCCTCATTTCAAGCATGGCCACTGCAGGCAGAGTTTTACCTTCCAGAAATTCCAGGAACGCACCGCCGGCAGTGGAAATATAGGAGACCTTGTCAAAAATATCGTATTTCTGAATTGCCGCGATGGTGTCACCACCACCCGCCAGGGTAAACGCATTGGTGTTGGCAATGGCCATGGAAACCGTTTTGGTCCCTTCACCGAATTGATCAAATTCAAATACACCCACCGGGCCGTTCCAGACGACGGTACCGGCCTGCATGATAATATCAGCCAGTTCTTTTGCGCTGTCCGGACCGATATCAAAAATCATTTCGTCGTCGGTGACTTCGTCGGCTTTCTTTAAAATTGCCGGTTCATTTTCGTCAAAATTTTTGCCGACAACGACATCCGTCGCGATCGGAATCGTGGCATCTCGCTCGTTCATTTTTTTCATCAAGCTTTGCGCGGTACCGACAAGGTCATCTTCACACAACGATTTGCCCACCGGATGACCCGCCGCTTTAAGAAACGTATTGGCGATACCACCACCCACCACGAGCTGATCAACCTTTTCTGACAGGGCTTCCAGCACGGTCAGTTTGGTGGATACCTTGGAACCACCAACAATGGCCACCATCGGTCGTTTCGGGTTCGCCAATGCCTTGTTGAGCGCATCCAGTTCTTCTGCCAGTAACAGCCCTGCACAGGCCGTGGGTGCAAATTTACCAACTCCATGGGTCGAGGCCTGCGCGCGATGTGCGGTACCGAATGCGTCCATCACGAACACGTCGCAAAGCGAAGCGTACTTCTTCGCCAGATCTTCGTTATCTTTCTTCTCACCCGCATTAAAACGAACGTTTTCGAGCAGAACTACCTCACCGGCCGCCACTTGCGGAGGATTTTCCAGGTAACCTTTAGCAAGTTTCACTTCCTTGCCCAGCTTGGCGGACATGTCCTCTGCAATCGGCTGCATTGAGTTTTCTTCGTCTACCGTACCTTCTTCGGGTCGGCCTCGGTGAGACATGACCATCACGGATGCTCCCGCCTTCATGCAGTGCTCGATAGTGGGCATGGACGCAGAGATACGTGCATCTGACGTGACTTTGCCGTTCTTAACAGGCACATTCAGATCGGCTCGAATCAGTACACGCTTACCCGCCAGATCCAAATCCGTCAATTTGATAAAAGACATGTTAAAACTCCTAAAAGCTCAAAAAAAATCGGCAAAGTCTTTAGCCTTTGCGGATTTTTCTCACAAAGAGTAACGAGTGACGAGGGCCGAGTAACGCGGCAAGAAAGAAATCAGGTGGCGAGCCACGCTCGCCACCTGAATCCATTTCACTGAGGACACAAACTTCGCTTTCCTTTGTTACTCGTTACCCGTCACTCGTCCCTGGATTTAGTTTGCCGCAACGTGACGAACAAAGCGCAGCATGTTGCATGTGTAGCCGTACTCATTGTCGTACCAGGAAACCAGTTTGACGAAGCTGCCGTCCAGCGCAATTCCGGCTTCGGAGTCGAAGATTGACGACTTACCACAACCACGGAAATCAGTCGAAACAACTTTCTCGTCGGTGTAACCCAAAGTCTCACCCATTGCTCCCGACTCAGAAGCCGCCTTCATGGCTGCACAAATTTCGTCATAGGAGGCGTCTTTGTCCAGTTCAACCGTCAGGTCAACAACAGAAACGTCAGAAGTCGGTACGCGAAAAGCCATGCCCGTCAGCTTGCCGTTCAATTCAGGCAACACCACACCGACAGCCTTGGCGGCACCGGTAGAAGACGGAATGATGTTTTCCAGAATGCCGCGACCGCCGCGCCAGTCTTTCATGGACGGACCGTCAACGGTTTTCTGGGTTGCCGTGGCGGCGTGAACCGTGGTCATCAGGCCGCGCTTGATGCCCCATTTGTCATGCAACACCTTGGCAACAGGCGCCAGACAGTTGGTTGTGCAGGAGGCTGCAGACACGATGGCCTGACCGGCATAAGACTCGTGGTTAACGCCGTAGACGAACATGGGTGTGCCGTCCTTCGACGGTGCACTTTGTACAACCTTTTTCGCGCCGGCATCGATGTGCTTCTGGCAGGTTTCCTCGGTGAGGAAAAAGCCGGTGCACTCAATAACGAGATCCGCGCCGATATCACTCCACTTCAGGTTGGCCGGATCACGTTCGGCGGTCAGGCGAATCTTCTTGCCATTTACAATCAGGTTATTGCCTTCAACCGCAATATCGCCGTCGAAGTTGCCGTGTACCGAATCGTACTTCAACATGTACGCCAGGTAGTCTGCGTCCAGCAGGTCATTGATACCCACAACCTCGATATCGGAAAAATCCTTTGCGATTGCTCGGAATGCCATACGGCCAATACGGCCAAACCCATTGATACCGACTTTAACTGTCATCTAAATTTCTCCCCTAAAGAATGTAAAAAAATCTGGGTCCCGCGATCCAATAATCGGAAGACCGCGGAACCAGTAATTTTGTGTTATCAGAGCACGTCGTTAACGGTGGCCACGACATTATCCACAGTAAAGCCGAAATGCTTGAACACGTCTTTGTCGGGTGCTGACTCACCAAAGGTCGTCATGCCCACTACCTTGCCGTTCAGACCGACATACTTACTCCAGTAGTCTGCAATTCCAGCTTCAACAGCAACGCGTGCGGTGACACCGGATGGCAACACGGATTCACGATAGCCTTCGTCCTGCGCGTCAAACACGTCTGTCGACGGCATGGACACCACGCGGATCTTCTTGCCGGCCTTGGTCAATTGCTCGGCCGCATCCATGGCCAGCCCGACTTCCGAACCCGTGGCGATCATAATTGCATCCGGCGTTCCGCTGCAGTCCTTGAGGATATACCCCCCCTTTTCGATGCCCGCCAGTTGCTCGGCGCTGCGCGTCTGATGCGGCAAAGCCTGGCGTGAGAATATCAGGCTGGTAGGACCCTCGGTGTACTCAATGGCTGCTTTCCACGCCACGGCGGATTCAACCGCATCACATGGCCGCCAAACCGACATACGTGGAATCATCCGTAGCGTGGCGGTTTGTTCGACAGGCTGGTGGGTCGGACCGTCTTCGCCCAGACCAATCGAGTCATGCGTATAAACGAAAATACTGCGAACCTTCATCAACGCCGCCATGCGCAACGCATTGCGCGCGTATTCGGAAAACATCAGGAAGGTGCCGCCAAACGGGATGATCCCACCGTGCAGGGACATACCGTTCATCATGGCCGACATACCAAATTCACGCACGCCGTAGTAAACATAGTTGCCGTCCGAAACGGTGTTGCTCAATGGTTTCGAATCGCTCCACATGGTCAGGTTGGAACCCGCCAGGTCAGCCGAACCGCCAAGCAGTTCCGGTAACAAGGGCGCATAACCATTGATGGTGTTCTGTGAAGCCTTGCGCGAAGCGATGGTTTCGCCCTTCGCATCCACCGACTTAATGAACTTGTCGGCATCGGCGGCCCAGTTTGCGGGTAGCTTGCCGGCCATGCGACGTTCGAACTCGGCGGCCAATTCCGGGTGGTCTTTCTTGTAGGCGTCAAACTTTGCATTCCAATCGGCTTCAGACTGTGCGCCCTTGTCCTTGGCGCTCCAACCCGCATAGATATCGTCCGGCACCTCAAAGGGTCCATGTGACCAACTCAGATTTTCGCGCGTCGCGGCGATCTCATCGTCACCCAGCGGAGCACCGTGACAGTCGTGGCTTCCGCATAGATTCGGTGCGCCAAAACCGATGACCGTCTTGCAACAAATCATCGTCGGTTTGTCATTGACCGATTTGGCTTCGTGCACGGCTTTGCTCACTGCGTCGGCACTATGTCCGTCGACGTCACGGATCACATGCCAACCATAGGCTTCAAATCGCTTTGGTGTATCGTCGGTGAACCAACCCTCGACATGGCCATCAATCGAAATGCCATTGTCGTCATAAAAGCAGATCAGCTTACCCAGACCCAGTGTGCCGGCCAAAGAGCAGGCTTCATGTGAGATCCCTTCCATCAGGCAACCATCACCCAGGAATACATAAGTGTTGTGATCGACAATGTGGTGACCGTCGCGGTTGAAGGTGCCGGCAAGGGCTTTTTCAGCAATCGCCATACCCACCGCGTTGGTGATGCCCTGACCCAACGGGCCAGTAGTGGTCTCAATCCCGGGCGCATAACCGTACTCCGGGTGACCAGGTGTTTTCGCATGCAGTTGACGAAAGTTCTTCAAATCGTCAATCGAGAGCTCATAACCGGTCAGATGCAGCAATGAATAAATAAGCATGGATCCGTGACCGTTGGAAAGTACAAACCGGTCACGGTTCGGCCACTTGGGATTGGCCGGATTGTGGTGCATAAAATCATTCCACAATACTTCGGCGATATCCGCCATGCCCATGGGTGCACCGGGATGGCCAGACTTGGCCTTCTGCACGGCGTCCATACTCAGGGCACGGATGGCATTCGCGAGTTGTCTGCGGTCAGTCATCACTTTCTCCTGTCTCAATGCAAAAAAATCGAAATTGTCCAAAACTGTAAAAGGCGCCCCTTGATCGGCATGCCGCACGATCAACACGAGCGCCTTGCGGCGGGGAACTAACCCGGCCGAATGGTCCGCACCCCATGCTGCGCTGCGCGGCAGCACACGGTGTAGACGCGGAAATTGTTAACACGACGAGACCGGCGATAGGCACTATCGCTCAAATTGAATGTATGGCGGTCTCCCCCACTCACTAACCGGAAATCTACCCCGGAAATGAAGAGCCGCCAATTCTCTCTTTTTTGCCCGGCCGCGGCAATAGCCCAGCCAAGGAAAACCCGGGCGGATAAGCTTGATTAATATTATAAATAAATGATTTTTATTAACTTTTTAGCGATTTTCTCCACCACGTCAGGCACTTGCGGCCTCCCGCCACTTGATTGAGCACCCCATACTGGGGATCTGATCCGCCGGTCCGCGGCCCGTTTCAGCGACCTGGACCATGGCTTCGTACAAATCCCTACGTACGTCCTTGGGCGCTGTTTCCTTACGACTGGCGTCTAGCCGGCCGCGATACTGCAATTCCAATTCGCCGTTATACCCAAAAAAGTCAGGAGTACACACGGCACCATAGGCGCGGGCAACCTGTTGGGTTTCGTCAAGCAAATAGGGGAACGGAAACTCAAAATCCCGCGCCACCTTTTGCATATTTTCGAAGGAGTCTTCCTCATATAGCACCGGATCATTGGACATAATGGCGACACTATTAATGCCGTAACCCAACAGGGCGCGCGTATCACGCACGATACGTTCGGTGTTTCCAGACTGACCATAATTACATTCCTCCGTGTTTGGATTTTAATGAAGGTACCGGAAACCTTAAGTATAGCGATTGTAACGGGGGCAAATCACCCGCTATTGGGGAGGACAATGCCTGCCTTCACCGTTACGCCTAAACACCGGTTCGTGGGACTAGCACTAAAAGACGACTGTTAATCCGTAAACCGAGGCGCTAGACTAGGCGGCTTAATTGAATTGGGTCAATGGCGGCAACAGGAAAATCAAAGTATGGCTGAACAACATCTGTTTACTTCAGAATCGGTTTCGGAAGGGCATCCGGACAAAATCTGTGACCAAATTTCGGACGCGGTCCTGGATGCCATCTTTGAACAGGACACCAAAGCTCGTGTGGCCTGTGAAACCCTGGTTAAAACCGGCATGGTACTGGTTGCCGGTGAAATTACCACCAGCGCCTGGGTTGACCTGGAAAACGTTGTACGCAATACCATTAAGCAGATCGGCTACACCAGTGCCGATATGGGGTTTGAATGGGAAACCTGCGCGGTTCTCAATGCCATTGGAAAACAATCGGTGGACATTGCGATGGGTGTCGACGAAGACGAAAAGCACGAACAAGGTGCAGGTGATCAAGGTCTCATGTTTGGCTTTGCCTGCAATGAAACGGATGTGCTCATGCCTGCGCCCATCACCTATGCACACAGGCTGATGAAACGTCAGGCGGAAATGCGCAAAAACGGTACCCTGCCGTGGCTGCGCCCCGATGCAAAAAGCCAGGTCACACTCCGCTATGAAGGTACAACACCTATCGGCATTGATGCAGTTGTGCTCTCAACTCAGCACAGTCCTGATATTGAAGACAAGGCCCTTAAAGAAGCCATCATGGACGAGATTATCCTACCCGTGCTGCCAGCCGAGTGGATTGACAAAAATACGCGCTTCTACATTAACCCGACCGGCCGCTTTGTCATCGGTGGACCGGTGGGCGATTGCGGCTTGACCGGACGCAAAATCATTGTCGACACTTACGGTGGCATGGCGCGCCATGGTGGTGGCGCGTTTTCCGGCAAGGACCCGTCAAAGGTCGACCGCTCGGCCGCCTACGCCGGGCGCTATGTGGCCAAGAACATCGTCGCCGCCGGCCTGGCGGAACGTTGCGAAATTCAGGTGTCCTATGCAATTGGCGTAGCAGAGCCAACATCCATCAGCGTGGACACATTCGGTACGGGAAAAATCGCCGACGATCGAATTGTCGAACTTGTGCGGGAACATTTTGACCTGCGACCCAAAGGCTTGATCAAGATGCTCGATTTGGAGCGGCCGATCTATCAACAGACCGCGGCTTACGGCCACTTCGGCCGGCCGGAAGCAGATTTCACCTGGGAACATACCGACAAGGCCGACACCCTGCGCGACGCCGCCGGGTTATAATCAACGCGGTCACGCGGAGTACAAAGAAAACGAGGTAAAAATTGCCTTTTTGTTCTATTCTTCTTTGTGCTCTGCGTACATTTTTTACAGGTTTTCCGAGGGGCGCTGCAGCGGGAGTCCTTCCTGTCAGGCTCGGATAACACCTCTTCGTTCAACGGCGCTCCCCAACAAAATTGTTATGGAGATCAATCATGAACGCTGTTGCTGATTCTATTACCGATTACAAAGTCGCCGACATTTCTCTTGCGGACTGGGGCCGCAAGGAAATTTCGATTGCCGAAAGTGAAATGCCCGGCCTGATGGCGCTGCGGGAGGAGTTGCGTGACACGCAGCCCCTCAAGGATTGCCGTATCACCGGCAGCCTGCATATGACCATCCAAACCGCCGTACTCATTGAAACCCTGGTTGAGCTGGGTGCCCAGGTTCGTTGGGCGTCGTGCAATATTTATTCGACTCAGGATCAGGCAGCGGCCGCGATTGCTGCCGAGGGTATTCCGGTTTACGCCTGGAAGGGTGAGACCATTGAGGAATACTGGTGGTGCACCGAGCAAGCCCTGACCTGGCCCGATGGCGGCATGCCCAACATGATTCTGGACGATGGCGGCGACGCCACCTTGCTCATTCACAAGGGCGTGGAGTTCGAAAAGGCCGGAGTCGTACCCGACGCTAAAGCCGATGACAACGAGGAATGGGTTGCCATCCTCGACGTATTGCGCCGCACACTCGGAAGCAGTCCCGGCAAGTGGACTGCCATGGCCGACAGCATTAAAGGCGTCACCGAGGAAACCACCACGGGTGTGCATCGCCTGTATCAGATGCAGGAAGACGGCAATTTGTTGTTCCCGGCGATGAACGTCAACGACTCGGTGACCAAGAGCAAGTTCGATAACCTTTACGGCTGCCGTGAATCCCTCCTTGACGGCATCAAACGTGCAACCGACGTGATGGTGGCCGGCAAGATCTGCGTCGTATTGGGTTACGGCGACGTCGGCAAGGGTTGTGCGCAGGCGTTCCGTGGTATGGGCGCCACAGTCTGGGTGACCGAAATTGATCCTATCTGTGCCTTGCAAGCGGCAATGGAAGGTTACCGGGTGGTTAACATGGACGATGCCTGTTCACAGGGCAACATTTTCGTCACCACCACGGGTAACGTTAATGTCATCAATCACGACCACATGCAGGCAATGAAAGATGAATCCATAGTCTGCAACATCGGTCATTTTGATTCTGAAATCGAAATCGCCAGTCTGCGTAAGTACCAGTGGGACAACATCAAACCACAAGTTGACCACGTCGTTTTCCCGGATGGTAAAAAAATCATTGTGCTGGCCGAAGGCCGCCTGGTGAACCTGGGTTGCGCGACCGGGCATCCGAGTTTCGTTATGTCGGCGTCCTTCACCAACCAAGTGATGGCGCAAATCGAGTTCTTCAACAACCCCGATAAATATGAAAACAAGGTCTACGTGCTGCCCAAACATCTGGACGAAAAGGTCGCACGACTCCATCTGGCAAAAATTGGCGTCAATCTGACACCACTCAGCCAGGAGCAGGCAGACTACATCGGGGTTCCGGTCGACGGTCCGTACAAACCGGATCACTACCGCTACTAATACGTCACCACAGCAGAGGACACAGCGTTCATAGAGACTCGTCTCTGTGAACGTTCGGTGTCCCTGTGTTTACGAACTAAATGATTATGGAAACGCAAAAGAAATTTGAACGGACTTTCAGTTTCGAATTTTTCCCGCCGAAAACTCCGGAAGGCGCGGAAAAAATCGCTCTGGTGCGGGATCAGCTGGGCGCATTGAAACCGCGCTACTTCTCGGTTACGTTTGGCGCCGGGGGCAGTACCCAGCAAGGCACACTTGACGCTGTTTTAAGCATTCGCCAAGCCGGTTTTTCCGCGGCCCCTCACCTGTCCTGCATCGGTTCGCAAAAAGCGTCCATTAGCGAATTACTGCAAATTTATATCGATAACGGAATTGAGCATATTGTTGCGTTACGTGGTGACATCCCCTCCGGTATGCAGGGTCCAGGGGAATTTAATCATGCCAACGAGCTGGTAGCCTTCATTCGCGAGCAAACCGGCGATCACTTTCATATCGAGGTTGCTGCCTATCCGGAGTTTCATCCGCAAGCGGACTCTGCGCAAAAGGATTTGCAGCATTTTAAGCGCAAGATCGAGGCCGGAGCCAACAGCGCCTTGACCCAGTATTTCTATAACGCCGACGCCTATTTTCGGTTTGTCGACAGCTGTGAAGCAATGAGTGTAAACGTACCGGTAGTACCCGGCATTATGCCCATCACCAATTTCACCCAATTGGCTCGTTTTTCCGACGCCTGCGGTGCCGAGATTCCGCGCTGGATCCGCAAGCGCCTGCAAGGCTTTGGTGACGACAAGCAGGCCATTGTTGATTTTGGCTTGGACGTCGTTGGCGAGTTGTGTGAAAAACTACTGGCCGCTGGTGCTCCCGGGCTACATTTTTATACTATGAACCGCACCGAGCCTACCCTTACCTTGTGGAAAAATCTGGGTTTGTAAAAATCAACTACCGGGAACATCGAGGGCACGGCGTATTTTACCGTATAAATTCGAACTTCAATATTATTGTTCCAGGGCGTGTCGTTAGTTCCAGCCTTGCTTCGCCACATCCTTAGGCATGCAAACTCTACCCACCGCCTGCCTCACAATTACTACCCCGCTGCCGTAAAATGTAAAAAAAGCGCGAGGCAATACGGGACAGATACCTGAAAACATGAATTAGTGCGAATTTCCTTTTACTGCCGAAATTCGTCCTGTCGAAATGTTTTGTTTAACTCTGTGTTCTCTGTGCCCTCTGTGGTTTAATCTTCATTAATGAACAATAAAAGTCTCATCGACCGGGATCTATCCGTCTTGTGGCATCCCTGCACGCAGATGAAAGATCATGAGTGGTTACCCATGATCCCCATCAAGCGCGGCGAGGGGGTGTGGCTGTATGATTTCGACGGCAGCCGTTACCTCGACGCCATTAGCTCCTGGTGGGTGAATCTGTTTGGTCACGCGAATCCGCGTATCAATGCCGGTATTAAGCAGCAACTTGAATCTCTGGAACACGTGATTGTGGCTGGCTTTACCCACGAACCAATTATTGAGCTTTCCGAGCGACTAGTAGCGCTTACACCGCCGGGACTCGATCGCTGTTTTTATGCCGACAACGGTTCGTCCGCCATTGAGGTTGCCCTCAAGATGAGTTTCCACTACTGGCAGAACCAGGGACAGAAAAAGAAACATAAATTCATCGCCCTGAGCAACAGCTATCATGGTGAAACCCTTGGTGCGCTGGCAGTGGGGGATGTTGCTCTTTACAAACAAACATATGCGCCGCTGCTCATGGATGTCATTACTGTACCCGGACCCGACTGTTATTTTCGGGAGCCTGGCGAGACATGTGCGCAGTATTCCGAGCGCATGTTTTCGCATATGGAGCAGGCTCTTCAACAACACGCCGACGACGTTTGCGCCGTGATTGTTGAACCGCTGGTGCAATGCGCCGGATCTATGCGTATGTACGATCCGGTGTACCTTAAAATGCTGCGAAACGCATGCGACCGTTTTAACGTACACTTTATTGCCGACGAAATTGCCGTGGGCTTCGGCCGTACGGGCAGCCTGTTTGCGTGCGAACAGGCCGGTGTCACACCGGACTTTATGTGTTTATCCAAAGGACTAACAGGCGGCTACCTGCCGTTATCGGTGACTCTGACGACAGAATCCATCTACCAGGCCTTTTATGACGACTATGAACAGCTAACGGCGTTTTTGCATTCCCACAGTTACACCGGCAACGCGCTCGCTTGTAGCGCAGCGTTGGCAACACTTAATATATTTGCCGAAGAGGATGTCCTGACAAGTAATCGAGTGCTCGCCAAGGCCATGCAGATCTCTGCCGCACCTCTACAGGATCATCCTCACGTGGCTGAGGTGAGACAAAAGGGCATGATTCTCGCCATTGAAATGGTTAAGGAAAAAGCGAGCAAAACTCCCTATGACTGGCGGGAACGGCGCGGGCTGACGGTTTATCGGCATGCGTTGGAAAATGAAGTACTGCTCAGGCCGCTGGGTAACGTCATTTACCTAATGCCTCCTTATGTCGTTACCGAGGAACAAATTCAGCAGTGCCTGTCCGTGGCAACGCAAGGAATCGAACTGGCAACACAGAGCTAATGCGCATTCCTCGAATTTTCTCTCCGCAAGCACTGAGCGAGAATGCGCATGTTGAACTGGACGATCGCGCGGCGAATTACTGCGTAAATGTTTTACGCATGAAAAAGGATTTCACGGTTAGATTGTTTAATGGTCAGGGCGGGGAATACGAAGGCATACTCACACAAATCAGCCGCAGATCAGTCCAGGTGCAATTATCAAGATATGATGACGTGGATCGCGAATCAAACCTTGCGATTCATCTGGCGCTGGCGATTTCCCGAGGGGATCGAATGGATACGGCCGTGCAGAAAGTTGTTGAGTTAGGGGTGACCGCCATAACGCCGCTAATGACCGAACGAAGCATCGTACGCATTGATGACAGTAACCGCGAGAAACGCATGACACACTGGCATGGAGTAGTCACCAGCGCTTGCGAACAATCGGGGCGGACCGCGATTCCTATATTAACTGCACCCTGCTCACTCGCCGACTGGCTTGAGGACACCGACAATATGACACGCGTCGCCTTCCTACCGGATACCGAAAATCAGCTGAACTCATTACAGCCCCCCGAACACAATGTCGGAATATTAATCGGTCCTGAAGGGGGATTCAGTGAGCCTGAAGTATCTGCAATTCGTTCTTCAGATGTCAGCATGGCCCGGCTTGGCCCGCGAATCTTACGTACTGAAACGGCGGCAATCAGCGCTGTAGCACTGGTGCAGGCGATGTGGGGCGATCTTTGACGTGGCTTTGACTCAGCCTTGCAACAGACGTTCCAGACGTATTTCCAGATCATCTATATCCGGCACGAGAATGGATTCTTCATTATAGCGCGCGTAGCTCGCGACCGAAGGTGCCGGCACGGACACATTCTCATCCGGCACAATGTTGGCGTCATTAATCATACGCAATTGCGGAATTCCCTGAGATTGTATGCCAATGTAAGGCACGCGCGGATTCCGGTTCAAAGTATTAATTACAGCAATTCGACTGGACGCCGAAGGCGGACAATAACGTCCGCCGGTCGCAGACTCGAAAGAAATCACCGGGACACGCAGTTCGCGCCATCCCATCCAACCCAGGAACCATTCAGGTGCGTCCCGCATGGGCTCAGGCGCCTGATAGGCGACCACTTCCGCAACGGCCGTGTTTGGGAGCAACAACGTATCGTTTTCCAGCGGTATACGCAAGCAATGCACAATGTCGGTTCGCGCAACACCTGCTTTCGACTTTCGCGCCAAACCGGCACCCCGTTTGCTATTTATATGAGTGATTTCTGCCATGAGAGTTTACCGTTAGTTGTACATCGCGAAGTGCTTCTTCAGGTGTTTCGCCAGCTTTTCCGGTGTCCCCGAAAAACTGACTACCCGAGTATCTCGCACCTTGTCGGGCATGCTGCTTATGACGCAACTTTTTTTATCCTGCGCCCACACCATACCACCACGCTCGACCATGTCATGAACGCCAACCCGGCCGTCATCACCCATGCCACTGAAGATTATTGCCCCGGAGCGACCCGGGTATCTTTGCGCGATATCGCTTATCACCATATCGATTGAAGGCGAATAAGGTGATTGTCGCGGGGCTGGGTGTAGTTCTATTGAACCGATAGTATTGATTACCAGACGCTCTTCTACCGGTGCAATTAACACCTGCTGGTGGCGTAAAACATGACCCACTCTGGGCTGGAAAACGCTAAAACTCGTTTCACGATCAAGCTGCTCAGCGAGCAATTTCACAAAATTGGCGCCAAGATGTTGCGCGAGCACGAAAGCGACCGGCAAATCCTCGGGCAGTTCGCGAAGAAAACGCTTGGTCGCCTCAGGCCCTCCCAGCGACGCGCCAAGCACCCAGACGTTCATTGCCAATTCGCCCTGTGGTATCTGACCTGGAGCGACTCGATCGGGTGTTAGTCGAAGCAATCCAGAATCCGAAGCAAGCTTCTCAATATCGGTTTCCGAACTGGCTTCCGAATCTTCTTTGTGGCCCGTAATCTCCGCGATCTTGCGCAGCAAGGTATTGTGCCAGCGCGCAAGTACGCGAGGTTCGTTGATGGTCAGCGCCGCGACGTCGTTAAATACAATGGGTACCTTGGATTCGTCCAACAAACTGTCAAACAAATCGTCATCAAACTCGGCATCATCGTGTAAATCAAGCACTAGAACTTCGGCTTGCGTTTCGTCCAGACTACCCTGGAAGGTTTCGGTAAGCGCCTCACATAGCACAACGTTGAGGCCGCGATCTTCCAGCGCCTGCTGTAAAAACGTACGATGGCGTAGTGAGTTGGATGCAACTGCAATCCGAATTTTCCGCAGTTCAAGCGTGGAAAGCGACGGTGTTTGCATGCTGATCGGTTTGCGGGTCACGTATTCAGGTTTGTCGGTTGGTTCGTAGGAACTCATTACGATCACCCGCGCAGGATCGGATTAGGCTTTCTTTTCGTCCAGGAGCTGATTGATAGTGCCGATTAGCTCTCCTTCCTGATAAGGCTTACCCATGTATTCATTGACACCAATTGAAAATGCTCGCTGGCGGTGTTTTTCCCCGGTGCGCGACGTGATCATGATGATCGGAATTTGGCTCATCTGCTCATCGTTACGCATGTTCGTAGCAAGTTCGAAACCGTCCATACGCGGCATCTCGATATCCAATAACATGACATCCGGGTGAATATCATGTAATTGCGCCAGCGCATCGACGCCGTCTTTCGCAGTGACCACTTCCATGTCGTTACGCTCCAGTAGACGGGTGGTTACCTTCCTTACGGTGATGGAGTCATCGACCACCATAATTAAGGGCAAGCGCGCCGCTTCCTGCTCGGGGACCGCTTCGACAAGCTCGATCGGCATATCGCTTGTCTCTACCAAGCGGGTTAAAACCCCGAGGTCAAGGATCAAAACCACGCCGCCATCACCCATAATGGTTGCACCGGAAATTCCACGCAAGGTACTTAGTTGCGGACCCACGGGTTTGACCACGACTTCGCGGCTACCGATAAGACCATCGACCTGTATGGCCGCGCGGAAATCTCCGCTACGTACCAAAAGCAACGGCACATTTCGGCCAGACTCGACGGCCGGACTTGCCTCATTGCTCAACATGGCACCGAGGTGCATATAGCGATAATCCTCTCCTACCCATTTGTAAAGTTGTGTCTCGGATTGTTGGAGTTGGTTGACAATCTCCGCATCCACACGTTCAACGCCTTCAACACCCAGTAATGGAATGGCGTAAACTTCTTCTGCCACGGTGACCAGCAATGCACGGGTCACCGACAAAGATTGTGGTAAGCGGATGATAAACTGGGTGCCTTTATCCGCTTCGGTTTCAATATTCAACAATCCGCCCAGACGGGTGATTTCGCTATTGACAACATCCATGCCGACACCACGTCCCGAGATCTGGGTAACTTCGCTGGCCGTACTGAAGCCAGACTCCATTATCAGCGCGATTAGTTCATCGGTATCAGGCTGTGCGTCCGGATCCAACAGTCCGCGATCAACTGCTTGGGCGCGAATCGCATCCAGGTTTATTCCGGCACCGTCATCGGTCATGGTGATAACCAGATCGTTACCTTCTCGAGTTAAGTTGACGTCGAGTCGGCCCGATCCCTTTTTACCCAATTCTTTGCGGCGCGCGGGGGCTTCGATGCCGTGCGCGATAGCGTTACGTAACATATGCTCGAGCGGCGCGAGGATCCGCTCCAATACTGTACGATCCAGTTCGCTTTCCATGCCGTGAATGTGTAACTCGGCTTGTTTATCGAGTTCCTGGCAGGTTTGGCGAACAATGCGCCGCAAGCGCGCCACCTGGCTCGAAAACGGCACCATGCGGGTACGCATCAAGCCTTCCTGAAGCTCGGTGTTAATACGTGACTGTTGTACGAGAAGCGTTTCCGACTCACGCGTCAGATTGCCCAACATATTACGCAAGCTATCCAAATCGCTAAGACTTTCCAGCATACCTCGTGACAGCTGCTGCATCTGGGTGAAGCGATCGAATTCCAAAGGATCAAAGTCGCCGTAAGACTTACCGGTTGCTTCTTCGTAGCGGAACTGAATCTGAGTTTCGGCTTCGATCTCAAAATTACGTAACTGATCGCGCAGCCGGGTTACCGTGTCATTCAGCTCAACGAGGTTATATCGAAAGGTATTGTTTTGCTGCTCCAGGCGGGAACTGTAAATGCTGACCTCACCGGCGAAGTTAACCAGATTGTCCAACAATCCGGAACGCACGCGGACCTGTTCTCCCTGCGGGCGATTGCGAACAGGCTGCTCGCGCTCGGTTTCAGCCGGTAGTTCATCGGCGGGGGATGAAGACTCCAGCTCCGCAATCGGCTGTGCCGTTTCGTCGACGGCCTGCTCGGGCTCGGCGCTTACAGATTCAATGTTGTCACGGTCAGGCGAAACCATGTCTGTGCCAGGTAATTCTTCCTCAACGTCCGAGGTAACGTCCTCCGGGGCGAGCTCCGCAGTTTCGTCGCCGGGTGTTTCCTCATCAGATTCGGCAATCGGCTCTGGTTCCGAAATAGCTTCCGGGCTCGTATCCGGTTCCTGCATGGTTTCCGCCGCCGGATCAGACTCGTCGGTCCCAGCGACTTCCACCTCAACAACCGTAAGCTCATCTGCAGGTTCAGCCTGCTTGGGCTCAAATGAAACGACATTATCGCCTACCTGATTCTCGGCAGGTTCTCTGTCCTGGATCGACTCCTCCGTCGTCGCCTCACCCTCCAGATGGGTAAGTGGAACTGAATTTTCGGCTTCCTCCTGCCCGACGACCTCCGGCTCTTCCAGATCAAGAACGGTAAGGTCTGCACTCGCTTCATCTGTCTCCAGACTTTCAGCTGAGGCTTGCGGAGATTCATTTAGCTCGTCCGTCGGGATTTCAACTTCCGGCCCGGCCGACAAGTCCAGATCCGGGGCGAAATGCCATTCCTCTGACTGGGCGGATTCAATCTCTTCCTCAGGCATGGAAATTTCTACCGAGCTTTCCATGGACGCGCTTGCCGCTGCCGGCGGGTTGCGCAACAAATCCTCCAGGCTCTTCTCGATATCGTCGGCCGGTGTCAGCGTTTGTCGCTGTTTTAATTGATCCAACATATGAACCAATCGATCCTGTGCACGCACAAGATCATCAAACATCGGCTGAGAGGTTGCTAACTTAGTTTCGACCACTGCGGTAAGCACAGATTCAACCGCGTGACTTAAATCGCCGATTGCCGCCACACCGGCCATTCGTGCACCACCTTTAAGTGTGTGCAGTTGGCGCTGCAAGGCTTCGACCATTTCCTGGTTATCAGGTTCTTTGATCCAGTCGTGTAAGGTGTGATCGCTTTCGTCGAGGATTTCAATACCCTCCTCAAGAAAAATCTCCAGCAACTCGTCATCATATTCTTGCACGCTGGCTTCTTCAGCAATCGCAGGTTCGCTAGCGCTGGTCTCCGCCTGAACCGCGCCGGCGTCAGCAACCGCCTGGTTGCATAAAACGTCGATGCGCCGCATCAACGGTTCATGATCTGCCAACGGCTCACCGGCCTTATCGACATCTTTCGCTGCCTCGGCGACGTACTCGACATAATCTTCGAGAACATCTATCGCCTGGGCATGCAGCGACGCCTCGGCAGACTCCAGATGTTTGACATATTTTTCAAACAAACCACTTAGTTTGGCAACTGGAGCCATGCCAGTAGTACGCGAACTTCCAGACAAGGTATGTAGCGCGCGAATCAAGTCATGTGTGATGCCAAGTTCTTTTTGATCCTGCGCATTAAGTATGTATTCGCGCAGTGTTTGTAAATGCAGTTGCGCTTCATTGCGATAAATATCACACAATGCAGAATCAATTGGCGGGATCACGAAGCCATCGATTGTTTCCGTTTGCGGCTCACCGATTAGCTGAGTGTCCTCATCAATTTCCGAAGCCGTGGCTTCTTCAACAATTGCCTCGGATTGAGTGGTTTCTACTGGCGCTGTAACCTCAATCGGCTCGGCCTGCTGCGCCTGCTGCAGTGCGTCATCGCCGACTTGCTTTCCCTGACTAAGGGCATGAGCAATGTCCATTAAATTAAAAATTTCGTGGTCCGGTTGTTTGCCGTGACGAAAACCGTCAAACAACTGCGGTAGGACTTCCTGCACTCTTAGCAGAAGTTCATGCATTACCGGTGTCGGCTCTACCGTGTTGTCGATAACCCGGTTAAGCATGTTTTCACACGCCCAGGCAAACTCACCCACGTCAATTGCACCCACCAGACGACCACTTCCCTTCAGCGTATGAAAGGAACGGCGCATATCCATGAGGGCTTCCTCGTTCTCCGGGTTTGCTTTCCACTTGGGATAATTTCGTGCGATGTTGGCCTGCTCTTCCTCGGCTTCCTCAAGGAAAATTTCCAGGATCTCATCATCGATTTCTTCTAGCAGAGACGCGGCCGCAGACTCTGCCATTGAACGGGAGGCCTCGGGTGTCATCACGTCCGTTTCTGCGCTGGCCGCGCTGATATCAAAATCCAATTCGTCACCAGTCGTGTCGCCTTGAAGCGTCTCGCCGGGCTGTTGAATATTGTTCTCAAGGCTCTCGTCTGAGTCAAAACCTTCCAGCGTCAAGCCTGGGCCAGCGCTACCTTCTGACTCGATTTTGAATTCCTCGCTGCTGGCGCCCTCGCGTTCCTCGATCGACATATCCGGCATTGGCAGGTCAACCAGTGTCGGGTCAGTCTCGGACGTTTGGAAGTCATGCTCACCGGAGGTCGTATCCAGATTAATCGTGGTCTTTTCGTCAGTCTCCGTGGCCGGCATATCGACCAGGGTATCGGCGCGGGAATCATAACCGGCTTCTTCGTCAATGCCGGAAAGGTCCGGACGCTCAAGGTTGTCCAGGGTCTGGTTGACCAGGTCGCTGTCGCTGATTTCGCCGAGCTCCCCCTCTTCTTCCCCGCTTTCTCCAGCACCACCGGATAAGCCTGTGCCGGTCACCACACCGAGCTGGGTCAGGCTTTGTTGGGCGACCTGTAGTATTGCTTCGGGATGCCCCCAGCCCTCCACCAGAGATTCAAGGTAGTATTCAATACTACTGATAGCATCAGCCAACACTTCCAGGGACTCATCTTCAGGCAGGTTGTCACCTGGTATCAACGACACCTCTATATAATGGGTGGCCACGGCAAGCAGTTCTGCCGCCTGATGCAAATCCAGCATGGCTAGGCTGCCCTGGATTTTGCTCATATATTCGGGTACGTCGTTGAGCAGCGCCGGGCGGCTTGGTGTGCGACTAAAGTCGTTAAGCGCTTCCTTGACCTTGTTAAGCTCTGCACGCGCTTCAGCAATAACCGATTGCATAAGTTGCTGATCAGGCGCCTTGACCGTGGAGCCTTCTGCTTCGGCAACAGCCGCCTTTTCATTCGCGACCCGAGCTGTCGACAAATCGCCCAAAGCATTCTCTACAGCGAGCAGGGCGCCGGCGACATCCATAAGTGCGACGTCGTTGATTTCTGCTTTGCCGGAAACCATTTCATTGAGGATATCCAACTGGTTGAGCACTTCTTGCCGTTGAATACCCAGGCCCAGCATGCCAAGGGTATCGGACATTTGCGTCAAGGTATCGCCAAGTTCGCGCAAGGTGTCTACGTTCTTGTCGTCAGTACGAACGAATACATCCAGGCTGTCCTTAACCTTGGTCAGATCATCGACCAGTACTGCAGATACGGTGCTCATCAATGCCTGGTTCGGCCCGGTCATATCGGCCCGCGCCTTTTCTATTGACTGTGCGTCCGGCAGCACGTCTTTCAGGTTAAACGCACCCTTAAGCTCTTTAACCAGCTCTCCACGAGGTTCGGCGCGCGAAACGTAATAAAGCAGGTTTTTAAGGAGTTCAACGGGCGGAGTGTCTTGCAGCGAAGACTCACCCTGGTCGATGATTTGTTTTATTTGACGGTCGAGGTTGCCCAGCAACAACTTGACCGCAACGCTTGATTCCAGGCCACCATCACGCAAACCTTCAATAACGCCACTGGCGACCCACAGCATACGACTGGCCTCGGCATCATTGGCTGCCTCACGCAATTGATCGACCACGCCCTGGAGCTTTTGCAGGCTGCCCGGGGTATCCTTCTCGCGAAACCAGCCGAGCAGTCCGAGGTGGTATGTATGTCGTAAGGTGCGTGCAAGCTGCGGCAAATCTTCCGCTTGTTCGCCCACCGTGCTTACCAGCGGTGCCTCGACTGAAAGGTCCGGCTGAAATAAAGCATTTTCGGTAAGCAGTGCATCGCCACGCGTGGCGCGAAGATCGTTCAACAGTGGTAGTAGCAGAACCGGCATGTCCTTGGCGCCCGACTGCAAACGTTCCAGATAGTCGGGCAGCTGCAAAATTCCGCGCATGAGAATTTCGTAGGCGTCCTCACGATTGCCGATCTGGTTATCCAGCAGCGCCTGCGTGACAGCCTCCATTTCCTCCGCCACCATGGCCGCTCCGTAGAGTTCGACCATTTGCAGCGTACCGTGCACTTGGTGCAGGTAATTGATGCAAAAACGGAGCTGTGAGTCATCGTCTGGCGACTCAACAAAGGTTTCCAGTGCGGAACGGGCCTGATTCAGGGTGTCATCGATTTCCGACTTCACCCAACCCAGGGTATTTATATCTAGCTGACTCTGACTGGGATTACTCATAAGACCGCGTCTTCCTCTTGCTCGCGACGGTACGCGATGACTTCTTCATTCACAATCGGAACCAATGCGGGATGATTCCAGTTCACTAACTCGCCTGCACCGAGTATTAATACCCCGCCGGGGCGTAAATGATCCACCAACCGGTTAACAATCTCGACACGCCGCTCACGGCGGAAATAAATCAGTACGTTTTGACAAAAAATGACATCCATACCGCCAATCCGGTTGGCATCAAGGTTTATCAGGTTTAATCGAGTAAAACAGACGCGATCCCGGATCCGCTTCACCAATTGATAATGATCCAGATCGTAAGGTTTAAAATAGGTTCGCAACAGCTCCACGGGCATGTTTTTTAATCGATTTCGATGAAACACACCTTCACGGGCACTGGCCAAGGAAGCGCGGCTGATATCCGTCGCCATTACCGAATACAAACCCGGTCTGTCTACTGATTGTAGAAAGTGCTCAACGGTAATCGCCAGCGAATACGGTTCTTCACCGGTCGCGCAGCCCACACTCCAAAAGTCCAGCTTGACGGGTTCGTCCGGATTTTTGGGTAGTCTGCGCTGAACCTCCTGTTCCACAAGCAACAACGCCTGCTGATCACGGCAAAAACGGGTCTCATGAACCGTTAATCTATCGACAAGAATCTCCCACTCCACAGCACCATTGCGCCCACTCTCGAGAAGTTCGAGATAGTCCGCATAGTTTTCACAGCCGACCTCGCGCATACGCACTGCCAGACTGGTGACCAGAAACGACTTACGCTCCTGGGGCAAGCTGATACCAATGCGCGCCTCCAGCATTTCTCGCCAATGCTGAAAAAGCGTATCGTCCATAGGTAGCGGATGTTGCATCTGCCAACGACCGGTTTCACCGATAAATTTGACGGTGCCTAAGGCCATAGCCTCCTCCCGACGCAACGAGATGGATTAGCCGGGAAGCTTGAAGCCGGCAACCGAGCGTCGTAGTTCATTAGCCAGTTCAGCCAGATTACCGATTGATGCCGCTGTTTCATTGGTACCTGCGGAAGTCTGTGTCGTGATCTCCTGGATAACGTTCATGGTATCGGAGATATTGTTTGCCGCATTTGCCTGTTGCGATGCCGATTCGGAAATGTTCCGGATCAGGTCGGCCAGATGCTTGGACACCGACTCAATGGCCTCCAGAGCCTCGCCGGCATTTTGTGCCAGTTCCGTACCCTGAACCACGTTAGCGGTGCTTTGCTCCATTGAAGCCACGGCCTCATGGGTATCGGTCTGGATAGTTTTAACCAGCGCCTCGATTTGCCGTGTTGCGTCACCGGAACGTTCTGCCAGTCGCTGAACTTCGTCGGCCACGACCGCGAAACCTCGCCCGGCTTCACCGGCCATGGCGGCCTGGATTGCAGCGTTAAGTGCGAGAATATTCGTCTGCTCGGCAATGTCGTTAATCAACTCAACGATGTCACCGATTTCCTGCGAACTTTCACCAAGACGTTTAATACGTTTTGATGTTTCCTGAATGTTTTCACGAATGGAATCCATACCGCCGATGGTCCGTTGCACAGCCTCGGTACCTTTATTGGCGATGGATACTGAGCGGTTGGCTTCATTGGCCAGTTCCGCGGCATGGCTGGAAACGCCTTCAATTGAAACCGCCATTTCGTTAATCGCCGAACTCGCCGCCGTAATCTGCTGCGCCTGATGATCCGACGCTTCCGCCAGATGCATTGCCGTGGCCTGAGTTTGCTGTGCTGCAGATGATACCTGTTGGGTCGTGTCGTTAATGGCCGTTACCAGGTTGCGCAATGCTTCGATGGTGTAGTTTATTGAGTCAGCAATAGCGCCAGTGATGTCTTCGGTAACTGTCGCTTCAACTGTAAGGTCACCATCAGCAAGGTCACCCATTTCATCGAGTAAACGCAGGATAGCCTGCTGATTTCGCTCGTTGGTTTCCTGGGTTTCCTGTCGCTGGTCTTCAGCAATAAGTCGCTGTTCTTCCACCAGTGTCAGCTGTTGCTTGTTGTACATGGTGTAGACAAAACCCAGCAATACGAGCAACACAAAGGTCACGACTGCCAGACCCTGTGCCGCGACGGCGGACGCGCGGCCGGCGGAGGCATCCGCGTAGCTGTTTGACAGGCTGCCAATTGCGGACAGCAGACCTTCGGACAAACCCAATACGGATTCAGATGCGTCAGATATATTAAACATCTCCGGCGAACGTTCGAGAATCGCGCCCACCTGTGTGCTGATTTGGCCAAAGAGTTGCGAAACCTCATTCAGTTTTGCACGTGCGCCCGGATCACTAACCCGTGCGACCTTCAATGTTTTGTTGCCGCGTAACATACCGTCCAGAACGCGACCGTACAAAGCAGCGTCACGGCCAAAACGATCGGCGGCAGTTACGGCTTGCTCACCACCTTCGAGTACATGAATAACGTTACTGGCTATACGCTGAATCAACATCAACTGCCGCGCGGCAATATAAATCTGCTCCGGTGGCGCGTTCTGTTCGGCAAGGGTTGTAACCACTTCATCGGTTAACGCCAGCAGGGTGGGGATTTGCTCATCAATCGCCTGGATGTTCGCCCGCGTCGATGTTACTACGTCGCGACCTTTGGAAATGATATCAACGTTCTTACTGTAATCCGTCCAAATCGTATCCAGGTCTTCTAACTGAGTGGCGCTCTCTGCCGGTGTAGTAGCCTGTTGCCAGTCGACCAGTTCGCCGAATTCGTCACGCGTGCGTTGCAATGACGGAAACATGTCAACCTCACCTTGCGCCGCCTGGCTCGCAAGCTTGGCGATCTCTTGCGACAATACCTTCTGGGTACCGATATTGTTAATGTATTCTTTATCGAGTTTGACCTGCTGGGCGTCATAGAAAAACAAACCAACAGTGGCAACCACTGCAAGAATTAGTGCGCCGATAACCAGCAGCAAAACGCGACCGGAGGATACACCTGTTATCCCGCGTGATGTTTGCTCTGCCATTGTATTGCTCCTACCGTCTTTGGTGTGGTGTAACTGTATTATGTGTATGTGTTGTTAACTTCGGCTTAACTACCGAGCCGCATTTCTAGGCATGCGTTGCAACCTGTAAAAACCGATTACTTCCCGCCAGACGTTGCATGCTGAAAACCGCCCAATGAGCATTTCCCTGACGATACGCGCCGGTCAGGTATTTACGCATTTCACTCGAGACATCCGGCAATTGTTCAGTGCGCTCTTCATCAAAGAAATGCCGCAAGCCAATAACCTCGTCAACCACGAGGCCGGCAAAAATATCTCCATGATGCACCGCAAGTACCCGGGTGTCGCGCCCCGACGTTGTTACGTCGCCTTCGACGAAACCATTTAAATCCAGGATCGGCAGCAAGGTTCCGCGAATATTCGCCAAGCCCCTAACCCATGGCATCGCCCCCGGCACCCGCGTCATGGACGGATAATCCAAAATTTCATCGATATCGGAAACCGCGGCAACCAAACGAATGCCGTTTACTTTAAAGCCGATACCCGACCACGTGCGACGAACCTCTACCTGCTGTGGCAGACCGATCGCATTGGTACGACTACGCGACTCAATGTCGCGCAGAAGCGCAAACGGCTGCTGTGGTAAAGCGGCAGCCAAACCGGTCTAAGCTCCCAGCGCGGTGGCCATTTTGGCCTGCAGTTCCGCTTCATCCACGGGCTTGGTAATGTAGTCTTTTGCGCCCTGGCGCAAACCCCATACCCGGTCTGTTTCCTGATCTTTGGTCGTCACTATAATAATGGGGATGTGCTGCGTACCCGGATCCTTGGATAAGGCCCGGGTGGCCTGAAAGCCGTTCAGGCCGGGCATAACAACATCCATGAGAATTATTTCCGGCAGTTCTTCTTTTGCTTTTTGTATGCCTTCTTCACCACCACCTGCCGTGGTCACGGAATGACCATTTTTTTCCAGTATGCCCTTGAGCACATGGATCTCCGTGGGGGAGTCGTCAACAATTAGTACGCGCGCCATTTTCTCGGTCTCCTGAAAACGCTTGAAATCTATTCTTTAAACTTACCGTGATCCGTAGGTTCAGTTGCCGCAAGCGGCGAACCCGTTACGCCAAAACGTGCTTCTTTATGGCGCCGAGCAGTTCTTCCTTGGTAAAGGGTTTGGTCAGGTACTCTTCGGAACCAACGATTCGACCACGCGCCCTGTCAAACAAACCGTCTTTACTGGACAACATGATGACCGGAGTACGGTTAAAAACTTTGTTATTTTTAATCAGCGCCGTGGTTTGATAGCCGTCCAGACGCGGCATCATAATGTCTACAAAAATAATGTCCGGTTTGTTGTCGGCAATTTTCGCTAGTGCTTCGAATCCGTCTGTCGCGGTAATGACATCGCAACCCACCTTTTTCAATAATGTCTCCGCAGTTCGCCGGATAGTCTTACTATCGTCGATGACCATCACCTTTAGGCCCTGGAATTCATCTTCCATCACTTTTTCTGCCAGCATAATGTTTTCTTATGGGTTTGGTGCTGAGGGGCCATATGCCCGATTCCGATAACAATTCATTAAGGTTAACGTCCCAAGCTCTGGATATTTAACACATATTTGAGAAACAATCCATAAGTATCCATATTCTATAGAATATTTGGCTTTCGCCGTCTGTCAAGTCAGGCCACACCTTAGCTTTCGGGGTGGGGCACCGGTTGACCGGGAGCCGGCGCAATCTTGCACAGGTTCTATCGGCGCCAGCACGCAGTTCTTGAAGAAAATCACAGTACTGGCCAGGTTACCTATCGGCTTTACGCCTCGGGGTATAAATCTGCTACAGTCGGGACCGATTTCACGTCCAAACGTTAAACAAACTGTCCGGGATCACGATGACGCTGCGGCTTGCCTTCGTCATGGACCACATCGGTTCCATCGACTTCAAAAAAGACACCACGCTGGCAATGCTCCGAGCGGCCCAGGTTCGCGGTTGGTCATTGTTTCACGTCAACCAGGCCGATCTTTTTCTGCGCGAAAATAACGTCGGCGCGGTCGTGCAGTCCCTTGAAGTACGCAACGACCCGGACAACTGGTTTGATCTCGGCGATCCGCAACAATGTCCATTGTCTGATATGGACGTTGTGTTAATGCGCAAGGATCCGCCATTTGACATGGACTTTATCTATACCACCTATTTACTCGAGCTGGCCGGTCGGGACGGCACACTAATTGTTAACGATCCGCGCAGCTTGCGTGACTGCAATGAAAAGCTTTTCACTGCCTGGTTCCCACAATGCACGCCGGAAACCGTTGTCAGTGCACGGCCGGATGTCATTCGTGAATTTCTCGACCAGCACGAAGACATCATTGTCAAACCACTGGATAGCATGGGGGGCAGTTCTGTATTTCGTATTGCCCGTAACGATCCCAATCGAAACGTGATAATTGAAACCCTGACTCAGCAGGAAACACGCCAGGCCATGGCTCAGCGCTATATTCCGGAGATCTCAGCCGGTGATAAGCGAATAATTCTCATAGATGGTGAGCCGGTTCCCTATGCCCTCGCGCGAATTCCCGCCCGCGGTGAAACCCGAGCCAACCTGGCAACCGGCGGAAAAGGTGAAGGTATACCATTAAGCGACAGAGATCGATGGATTTGTGAACAGGTGGGCCCCGAGTTACGACGGCGCGGTTTGATGTTTGTGGGTTTGGATGTCATCGGCGATTTTCTGACTGAAATAAACGTCACCAGCCCGACAGGTGTGCGCCAACTCGATACACTTTTTGATCTGGATATTTCCAGTCTGCTTATGGACGCTATTGAAACAAAACGGGCCAACAGTAGCGCCCGCCCGACCCGCTAGGGTTCTTCTTTCGCATTATGCCGTATATGTCCCGTTCCTCGTTTTCACGTTTCGTTCGACTGATCGTATTCCTGCTGTTTGGCTCAGGTATAACGGCCTGCACCCCCGCCGACACGCAGCGCATCGAATCAGACACCTTTTTTGTTTTTGGCACCCTGGTTGATGTGCAATTCGCTAACACTTCGCCGGAATTGGCTCAGCAGGGCTTCGCTGCCACGCAAAGTGATCTGGAGTACATGCACTACGCCTGGCATGCCTGGCAACCCGGACCGCTGGGACGCACCAACAAGCTATTGGAAACCACCGCCTGGTTTTCCGCGACGCCATCGGTACTCCCCGTTATTCAACGCGGTCGTGAGCTTACGCTAAAAAGCGGCGGCTTCTTCGATCCCGCTATCGGGCATTTGATTCGATTGTGGGGTTTCCAGCGAGATGAACCCGGTAACCAATCTCCACGCGAGGCAGAAATACGGAAGCTGGTCGCACAACGCCCCAGTATGGCCGACATCGAAATTGAGGGAATTCGTATGCGCAGCAAGAACCCCGCTGTGCGCTTGGACCTGGGTGGCTACGCGAAGGGTTATGCGCTGGATCGCATCGTCGAGAATTTACGTCAACTGGGTATCAAAAACGCCATTCTCAATGCCGGTGGCGATCTGCGGGCGTATGGAAGCGCCGGCAACCGGCCGTGGCACATCGGCATTCGCCATCCGCGTAAGGAAGGCATCATTGCCTCGCTCGACATACAGGGTGATGAGAGCGTTTTCACCTCGGGCGACTACGAACGCTACTTCGACGAAAAGAACCGCCGTCAACACCATATTCTTGATCCGCGCACGGGTTACCCGGTGCGTGAAACCCAGTCCGTGACCGTAATCCACGCCGAAGCCGCAACCGCCGATGCTGCGGCAACGGCGCTGTTTGTCGCTGGACCCAAACACTGGCACGAGACTGCAACAGCCATGGGCATCCGTCACGTAATGTTGATCGATCAACAGGGTCGCATCTATCTCACTCCGGCGATGCAGGCGCGGATTAAGTTCGAAGAACCAGTTGAAACTCCGATCGTGAGCCCTGAAATTCAGGTACCCGGGACTAGTAACAAGATAAGTCAGGACGACACTTTTTAGGCTTCCACTAAATGCTCCCAAATTAATCAAACGGAACAAGCCACGACTTGTGAAGTCTGAGAGCAAAGGGGTTAAGAACGTATGAGTACTCGCCGACGTAACAGGTTAATAAAGTCGACGCCAGGATATGCGGCTTGTTGGCGGAATTAACCTTCTTTTTATGTTAAAAAGCGCGCTGTGACTTCATTAGCACTTCAACCAGGCTCGGGCGCTCCAGCCGGAGGTCCCAACGTACGTGACCAGGACCGTCTCGGTTTGACCCTGTTTGTCGCGCTGGCCATTCACGCACTGGTTATACTCGGCATCAGTTTCAAAGCCGCCGATAAATTTGCCGACCCGGTGCTCAACATGGAGATCACCCTGGTACACCAGCATGCCAAGGAGGCTCCGGAAGACGCGGAGTATCTCGCCCAGGCAAACCAGCTTGGCGGCGGCAACATACAGGAAAAGGTTCGCGCCACGAGTCCGTTCTCCAATCCGCAGCCGACCATGGAAGAAGGCTTTGCACCTGACAGCCGGGCGGCTCTCGCGCCGCCCCCAACCGAGGCCACACACAAACAAACCGAGCTCATGACCGCTCAACAGGCGCCGAGAAAAATTGCCAGCGAATCGCAACAGGATCCCTTGCCCGAGCAGGCTACCGAACTTAAGGCGGCACAGCTATTCGAACGCAGTCGTGAAATCGCGCGTTTAACAGCAGAAATTAATCGCATCAAGCAGACTTACCAGCAAACCCCGCGGCACACGCACGTTAACGGTGCAAATGCCCGCCAATACCGCTTTGCCGCTTATATGGAAGCCTGGCGCGTGAAAGTCGAACAGATCGGCAACGTCAATTACCCGGAGCAGGCGGTGCGCAACAACCTGTCCGGCAGCCTGTTGCTGGACGTCTCCATCAATGCCGACGGCACCTTACGTTCGGTTCGCGTGTTACGCCCCTCAGGCCACAAAGTTTTGGACGATGCCGCGGTGCGTATCGTGAAGCTCGCCGCACCCTACCCGGCCTTGCCCGACGAGATTCGGCGCGATACCGATATCCTGCATATCCCGCGCGTTTGGCGCTTTCAGAGTGGCAGCGGGCTACGCACGTCAGCGCATTGAATCGTGCATGCCGGGGCACCTTGAATGTGCCCCAACTGTACCCGATACTGATTGGTATGCAGTCCGAATCCAGCTTCAACAATCATTTCCTGATTGCCATGCCGAACATGGTGGATCCGAATTTTTCGCACACGGTAACCTACATGTGTGATCACAATGATCGCGGCGCCATGGGGTTGGTCATCAATCGCCACCTGGATATCAGTCTTGCCGATATTATCGAGCAGGTTGGTATCGATGCCAGCGAACCCGCGCTAAATAGTATTCCGGTATTTCAGGGCGGCCCGGTACAGACCGATCGGGGGTTTATCCTGCATAAACCGCTGGGAGACTGGGAGGGAACACTGCCGGTTACCGACGACATTGGCATTACCATGTCACGCGATATCCTTGAAGCCATTGCGCGCGGCGAAGCCCCTGAACAATTCCTTATTGCCCTGGGTTGTGCAAGCTGGGGAGGCGGCCAATTGGAAAGCGAAATGGCCGCCAATGCCTGGCTGAATGGACCCGCGGATCCGGAGATCGTTTTCGACAAACCGATTGAGCAGCGCTGGACACTGTCCGCAGCACACCTCGGCATCGATTTAGACTTGCTGTCGCCCGATGTCGGCCACGCGTGAGTGCATCTGCGGCAACCCTGCTGGGCTTTGATTTCGGTTTACGACGCATTGGCGTCGCCGTCGGCCAAACCGTCACCCGCCGCGCACGCCCCCTTACCACCCTTAACGCACAAGATGGCCAACCGGATTGGCAACACGTCCGCGTGCTGATTCAGGAATGGCAACCTCACGAATTGATAGTCGGGCTGCCGGTACACCTGGACGGTAGTGAACACGAGCGCACCCGTGCGGCGCGCCGATTCGGCAACCGTCTCGCCGGACGATTCAAGCTCGCGGTACATTTTGTAGACGAACGCCTGAGTTCGGATGAGGCGGAACGCCAACTTCGGCAACGCGGCACGCGCCCGGGGCAACACAACAAAGCGGAAGTCGACGCGCTCGCCGCACAGGTGATCCTGCAATCCTGGCTCGACGGTGAGTCTTCGACAATCCGCGCAGGAACGGGTGAGTAATGCCGTGCTGGACCCGCAATGACGTGCGTGCGAAAATGCCGCTTTAATGCCAGACAATATCGATTTACAGGTTCTGCTGGATTCCATGTCCAGCCAACTGCGGGGAAAACTGCAGCATGCCGGTATTGAAGAACCGGCCCTAATTGGCATTCACACCGGCGGCGTCTGGGTTGCCGAACAACTTCACCAGCGACTGGATCTGGCACAGCCCCTGGGAACGCTCAGCATCACGTTCTACCGTGATGACTTCACCCGCATCGGCCTGCATCCTCAGGTTCAACCTTCCAACCTGCCGTTTGATGTCGACGATCAACATATCGTCCTGGTTGATGACGTCCTGCACACGGGCCGTACTATCCGCGCGGCACTGAACGAGATCTTCGACTATGGCCGACCTGCCAGTGTCATGCTCGCCACACTGGTTGTTCGCCCAGGCAGAGAGCTGCCGATTGATGCCGATGTCGTCGGCACACGTCTGGATCTGACGCAATCAGAACACGTCAAGCTAATCGGCCCCGATCCGTTGCAACTGGTTATTCAATCGACATGACCGGCAATAATATCCAGCTTGACGAACACGGACGCTTACGCCATTTCCTGACCATTGAAGGTCTGAAAAAAACCATCCTGACGGATATCCTGGACTACGCCGAAAATTTCACCACGGTCGGACATCAGCCGGTGAAAAAGCTGCCGCTATTGCGTGGTAAAACCATCACCAATTTGTTTTTCGAAGCCAGTACCCGCACGCGCACCACCTTTGAACTCGCGGCCAAGCGGCTGTCTGCGGACGTATTGAACATCAACATTGATACCTCGTCGGCCGTAAAGGGCGAAAGCCTACTGGACATGTTACGCAACTTCGAAGCCATGCATTGCGATATGTTTGTTGTGCGCCATGCACGCAGCGGCGCAGCACACTTTATCGCCCAGCACGTCGCGCCGCATATCAGTGTTATCAACGGTGGTGACGGCAGCCATGCCCACCCGACCCAAGCCATGCTTGACGTGTTTACCATCCGGCGGCATAAGCAAGAGTTTCAAAACCTGACCGTCGCCATAGTCGGCGACATCATGCACTCGCGTGTGGCACGCTCGCAGATCCATGCGTTAACCACCCTGGGCGTTCCGGAAGTCCGGGTCGTCGGGCCGCAAACGCTCATCCCCGTTGAAGCTGAGCAGCTCGGTGTACACGTTTATAACGACATGCAGCGCGGCTTGCGCAACGCAGACGTCGTCATCATGTTGCGACTGCAGCGCGAGCGCATGCAGGGCGCGCTACTGCCCAGTGCGCAGGAATTTTTCGAGTGTTACGGCCTGACGGAACGCACCCTGGCGTTTGCCAAACCCGATGCCATCGTGATGCATCCAGGCCCCATCAACCGGGGGGTGGAAATCGAATCGACAGTCGCGGACGGCCCACAATCCGTGATCCTTGAGCAGGTGACCAACGGCATTGCCGTGCGTATGGCGATTATGGCCATGACGCTGGGGCGGCATCAGGGCAAGGACAGTGACACGCAGTTCGAGGAGCTCGATTGATGCGTATTCGCATAAGCAACGGCCGCGTGATTGATCCAGCCAACGGCATCGACCGGCAAAGTGATTTATGCATCGCCGACGGTCACATAGTAGCCGTCGACAACTGCCCCGACGATTTTTCGCCCGAGCGGGAGATCGATGCCGGCGGAAAAATTGTGATGCCGGGACTCGTGGATCTGCGTGCCCGTCTTCGTGAACCCGGCCAGGAAAACAAAGCCACTATCGCGTCAGAGTGTCAGGCTGCTGCGGCCGGCGGGATTACCACACTGAGCATACCCCCCGATACTGATCCGGTCATCGATACACCGGCGGTGGTGGAACTCATTCATCAACGCGCCGAGCTGGCCGGCACCGCCAAAGTCGTGCCGCTGGGTGCGCTGACTGTCGGACTCAACGGCAAGCAGCTTAGCGAAATGGCGGAGCTCAAGCGCGCCGGCTGCGTAGGCGTGAGCAACGCCTTGTCACCGATACACGACACGCTGGTGCTACGACGTGCTCTGGAGTACGCCGCAAGTCACGATCTGACCGTGTTGATGCATCCGGAAGACCCGCATCTGGCGCATGAAGGTTGTGCACATGAAGGTACGGTCAGCACCCGGCTCGGCTTGCCCGGTGTGCCTTCCGCCGCAGAGACGGTGGCCGTCGCCGAAACCTTGATGCTGATTGAACAAACCGATGCACCGGTCCACTTCTGTCAACTGTCTACCGCGCGTGCGGTACAAATGGTGGCACGGGCGCAATTCGACGGTTTGCCTATTACTGCGGATGTCGGTAGCTACCAACTGCACCTGACCGAGATGGACGTCGCCAACTTCAACGGTGATTGCCACGTGCGTCCACCGCTGCGTACCGAGCGCGACCGTATTGCGTTACGTGAGGCTCTGGTCCGCGGTACGCTCGACGCCATCTGTTCCGATCACCAACCTCATGATCCCGACGCCAAGCTGGCGCCGTTCTGCGATACTGAACCGGGGATTTCCGCATTGGAAACCCACCTGGCGCTTTCCTATCGACTGGTGCAGCAAGAATTGCTGGCGCTGCCCGATCTCATCGCCAAACTCACCATCGAACCCGCACGCATTCTCCAAATTAACGCGGGAAGCTTGAGCGTGGGCGCCGCCGCCGACATTTGTATCTTTGATCCCGAGGCACGCTGGACCGTCGAACCTCACGAACTGATCAGCCAGGGCAAGAATACGCCGTTTGCCGGCTGGGAACTTGCCGGTAAGGTAACGCACACACTTCTGGACGGCAGAGTGGTATTTGAAAATTAAATGACCCACACCCATCGCGATACCATTTTCGTTACTGATGCCGAGGTAATTGACCACCAGCATCTAGACGGTGAACAGCACATCCTTCGCCTGCAGGCGGAGGACGTGGCCCGGCATGCACAGCCTGGTAGCTTCGTGCATCTCAGCTGCGATCCGCAACTGCCCATGCGTCGACCACTGTCCATCATGCGCGTTGATCCAAAAAAAGGCTGGGTGGATTTGCTTTACAAGGCGGTCGGATATGGCACGGGTCTACTCGCCCGGCGCATGGCTGGTGAACACTTGAGCGTCATGGGCCCCATTGGACAAGCGTTTGAAGTCTCACCCGGACGAGCACGTCCGTTGCTTATCGGCGGCGGAGTGGGAATACCGCCGATGATTTTCCTTGCCGAAAGCCTGCGTGGGACCGATCACCAACCGTTTGTGATCATGGGTTCGGAAGTGCCGTTTCCGTTCACCGCGCGACCCTCCACTATTATGGTACCGGGCATGCCTGACGGTGTCATTGCCGCAATGCCCCTGCTTGAGGATTGGGGTATCGCCAGCCGACTGACGAGTTTGCAGGGCTATGCCGGCTCCCATGAAGGTTACGTCACGGACCTAGCGCGCCGCTGGCTAAATGAATTGGATCGACAATCACTTGATCAGGTCGAAATTTTTTCCTGTGGTCCGCACCCCATGTTGGAGGCGGTCGCGGCACTCGCGCGCGACTACGACCTGCCGTGCCAGGTTTCGCTTGAAGAATTTATGGCCTGTGCCGTGGGCGGCTGCGCGGGTTGTGTCGTGGAAGTCAAAACCGAAACCGGCCCGGCGATGAAACGTGTATGCGTCGATGGTCCGGTTTTCAACGCTGTGGATGTGTTTGGCGCTTAAAGTGCCAAACACATCCACAGTGTTGAGGGACTAGCGAAGAGTTACGAGTAACAAGGTTAGTTTGCAATTCGTTCTGCGGATAACGGAACTCGCTCTTGGCCTCGCCACCCGTTACTCGGCCCTCGTAACTTGCTCTTATTCCGTTTCCTGAATGGTCACACCATCGAGAGCGGCGGACATGGAACTGGCATCACCCTTCGAGTCGCCCAGCTTGATCATGAGACGCAACTCGTTCGCGGAATCGGCATGGGTAATCGCGTCTTCGTAAGTAATCTGGCCGTCCCGATAGAGATCAAACAAAGCCTGATCAAAGGTCTGCATGCCCAATTGACGTGACTTGGCCATGAGTTCCTTCAAAGTATGGACCTCACCCTTGCGGATAATGTCAGCCGCCAAAGGCGTGTTGATCATGATCTCAACGGCCGCGCGACGTCCCTTGCCGTCCGGCGTGGGAATAAGCTGTTGTGCCACCATGGCTTTCAGGTTCAACGACAGATCCATGAGCAGTTGATCGCGCCGATCTTCAGGAAAAAAGTTGATGATGCGATCGATGGCCTGGTTGGCATTGTTGGCGTGCAATGTCGCCAGACACAAGTGGCCCGTTTCAGCGAACGCGACGGCGTGATCCATGGTCTCACGGGTACGGATCTCACCAATAAGAATAACGTCCGGCGCCTGCCGCAAGGTATTCTTGAGTGCCGTCTCGAACGAGTCAGTATCGATACCCACCTCACGCTGGGTGACAATGCAGCCCCCATGCTGATGAATATATTCGATGGGGTCTTCGATACTAATGATGTGGCCTGTACTGTTATGGTTACGAAAACCGATCATGGACGCCAGTGACGTTGATTTACCCGTGCCGGTTGCGCCCACGAAAATCACCAGGCCGCGCTTGGTCATGGCGAAATCTTTGATGATGGGCGGAAGCTTGAGATCCTCTACAGTCGGAATATGCGTTTCGATTTTACGCAACACCATGCCGGCGTGATTGCGCTGATGAAACGCGCTGACACGGAAACGGCCCACACCGGACTGACTGATGGCGAAATTACATTCGTGCGTGCGATCGAACTGTTCACGCTGCTCGGGATTCATCACCGAGTAGCAAATTTCGCGTGCCTGCGCCGGAGTTAACGTAGCTTGTGTAACGGGTGTAATCTTGCCATGCACCTTGATGCTCGGTGCCACCCCGGCGGTGATAAACAAATCCGATGCATCTTTGTGCACCATCAATTTAAGCAGCTGTTCAAAATCCATTCTCGTACTCCGGAACTACTGAAAATTATCCTTGGCGACGGCGCGCAGGCGCGCATCCTGCTTGCTGATAATACCGCGCCCAACCATGTCCTGCAGGCATTGATCGAGGGTTTGCATGCCCTGTCCCTGTCCGGTCTGAATCGAGGAGTACATCTGCGCCACCTTGTCTTCACGGATCAGGTTACGAATGGCGGGTGTACCGACCATGATCTCATGAGCCGCAACACGGCCGCCGCCAATTTTCTTTAAAAGCGTTTGCGAAATTACGGCCCGTAGTGACTCTGACAACATGGAGCGCACCATGTCTTTTTCCGCGGCTGGGAAAACGTCAATGATACGGTCAATGGTCTTGGCCGCTGAACTGGTATGCAAGGTACCGAACACCAGGTGACCGGTTTCCGCCGCGGTCAGCGCCAGGCGTATTGTTTCCAGATCCCGCAACTCACCAACGAGAATAATGTCCGGGTCCTCACGCAACGCGGAACGCAGCGCTTCGTTGAAACCCAGCGTATCACGATGCACCTCGCGTTGATTGATTAGAGATTTCTTGCTTTCGTGAACAAATTCGATCGGATCCTCGATGGTGAGAATATGCCCGTACTCGGTATTATTTTTGTAATCGATCATGGCCGCCAGGGTTGTTGACTTACCCGAACCCGTCGGCCCGGTAACCAGCACGATGCCTCGCGGTACATCAGAGATTTCCTTGAAGACAGGCGGACAACCCAGCTCCTCCAGTGACAGGATATTCGACGGGATCGTCCTGAATACCGCGCCCGCACCGCGATTCTGATTGAACGCGTTAACGCGAAAGCGCGCGACGCCCTGGATTTCGAAGGAAAAATCGGTTTCGAAAAACTCTTCGAAATCCTTACGCTGTTTGTCGTTCATGATGTCGTACACCAGGGAGTGCACGGTTTTATGATCGAGAGGCGGCACGTTGACCCGGCGTATATCCCCGTCCACTCGAATCATGGGAGGCAGGCCCGCAGACAAATGCAGATCAGACGCGTTGTTCTTTACACTAAAAGCCAGCAGCTCAGTGATATCCATGGTAACCGGTTTCCTTGACGTCGTTGACGATTGTTATACTGGACAGCAACAGCAATGAGGGCCGCATGCTACATAGGCATATCGGACAAACCGCCGATGGTCTTTAAAAATCCCCGGCTGGCGTCCTGCGTGTTCTCCGGTTAACTTACCAATCCCCCGGACCCGCTGGCAAGTCAATGATCCATCAGGGATTCTGTTTATGACAATTATAGGTCAACGTGTGCTCGCTACTCGCGAACGCATCACTCAGCTGGAGCTGCACTATCAGCGGGGGGCGGGTTCGGTACAGCTCCTCGCCGTCAGCAAGACGCGAACCGTGAAGGACATTCTGGATGCGGTTGCTGTGGGACAAATCCGTTTTGGCGAAAGCTACGTCCAGGAGGCACTGCCCAAGATCAAGCAACTTGCACAACAGGCCACAGGGCACGATCTTGAGTGGCATTTCATTGGTCCGCTGCAATCCAACAAGACACGCGGCATCGCGGAAAATTTCTCCTGGCTACACAGCCTGGATCGCCTCAGCCTGGCGCGGCGACTCAATGATCAGCGACCCGAGAACATGCCGCCGCTGAATGTTTGCCTGCAAATCAACATCAGCGCCGAACCCGGCAAGTCCGGGACCACGCCGGAGTCCGTTTTTGAACTCGCCGAAGCCGTGAATAGTTTTCCCCGCCTGCAATTGCGTGGTCTTATGACCGTCCCGTCCCAGCAAGACAACCTGCAACGGCAACGTGAGGCGTTTTATCAATTGCACGAACTGTATTCCCGGCTCAACACGAGCGGGCACGCACTCGACACCCTGTCGATGGGCATGACCGAGGATATGGAGGCAGCCATCGCCGAGGGCGCAACGTTTGTCCGTATTGGTACGGGGATCTTCGGGCCCAGGAAAAAATCAGGGACGAGTGACGAGTGACGAGACGCGAGTAAAAACGGATTATGAAAAACCTCTGAAATCGAAATCACGTCCTGAAGTTCCTTACAGTAGTCCCTTGCCCCTCGTCCCTAGACCCTGGCCCTTCTGTCGGTTACCTTATGGCGCATGGATAAACAAACAATCGGATTCATCGGCGGCGGCAATATGGCCCGCAGCCTTATTGGCGGTTTGATCAACAGCGGACATGCCGCTGCAGGCATTCACGTATTCGATCCAAACAGCGCCTTACTGGATTCGTTGCAAAACGATTTTAAAATTCAGCGCGCCACCAGCAACCAACAGCTCGTCGACACTTGCGCCACTCTGGTGTTGGCCGTCAAACCCCAGGTACTCAAGTCGGTGAGCAGCGAACTGGATGTCTCCCAACGCCGTGACATTCTGTTCCTGAGTATTGTCGCCGGAATCCGTACCGGTGCCATTCAAGGCTGGCTGGGCGACGATTGCGCCGTGGTGCGCGCCATGCCCAACACACCGGCGCTGGTACAAAGTGGCGCCACGGCGCTGTTCGCCACAGCACAAGCCACCGAGGCTCAACGCAATACCGCCGAATCAATTCTGCGTGCTGTCGGCCTCGTCTTGTGGGTAGACAACGAGGATCAGTTGGATGCCGTGACCGCAGTCTCCGGCAGCGGCCCGGCGTACTTTTTTCTGGTCATGGAGGCGATGGAGGCCGCGGCGATCCAATTGGGATTGGATGCGGATACTGCCCGCTTACTGACCCTGGAAACCGCATTTGGCAGCGCAAAACTGGCCTTGGAACTGGGTGAGCCTGCCGCCGAGCTCCGTCAGCGCGTCACATCCAAGGGCGGTACGACCGAACGGGCGCTGGAGGTTTTCGCACAGAGCGACCTGACCGGCATTTTTGCCCGCGCACTCCGCGCCGCTCAGCAGCGCTCGCAAGAGCTGGCCGAGGAGTTGGGAAGCTAACCATGGGACCCTATGTCACCAACGCAGGTGTCTTCCTGATCGAAACCTTGTTCGGTCTATATATTCTCGTGGTCATGTTGCGTTTTCTACTTCAATTGGTACGCGCCGATTTTCGCAACCCGGTGTCGCGCTTCATCATTAAAGTGACTAACCCGCCACTGATACCCTTGCGACGCATTGTCCCGGGCCTGGCTGGCATCGACGTATCGGCAATCGTACTCATGCTGGCGCTCAAGTGTGTCGAACTGCTGTTGGTGTTTCTCTTGAAAGCCGGTGTAGTACCGCCCATTGGCGGCTTACTGGTGGTGGCAATTGGGCAGTTGCTCTGGACTCTAACCATGATTTACCTGGTCTCCCTGTTGATTCAGTTCGTACTCAGCTGGCTGCAACCAGGGGGTTACAACCCGGTTGTGCTGTTGATCCAACAGCTTAACGAACCTCTGTTACGCCCGGCCCGGCGGCTGCTGCCACCCATGGGTGGCCTCGATTTTTCCCTGTTCGTCGTGGCCATTTCGCTGATCCTGATTCAAATGCTGGTGGTCAGCCCGATCCTGGATTTTGGTACCGTTCTTGTCTTGAAATGAGCCCGTCCGAGACCGCTGCGCCCTGGTATGCCTGGGATGGCGAGCGACTGATTCTCAGGGTTCACGTGCAAGCACGCGCGAGCCGAGGTGAAATCGTCGGTCCGCTCGGCGGACGTCTCAAGGTCCGCATCACCGCCCCGCCGGTAGACGGCCAGGCCAACAAATACCTAATCCGCTTTCTTGCCGGCGAGCTCAAAGTCGCAGCCAGCCGGATCAACCTACTGGCAGGCACGTCGGACCGCTACAAACGGCTGGAGATAAAGGCGCCAAAACAGCTCCCAAGCGGCATTATCAAAGGCGAAACGGGCTAAATGTTTCATTTTATTTGCCGCTACAACAGGAGATTGGGAAGCCAGAACGCCGCGCTGAGACCGGGAAATGGTCAGACCTGCGACGAAGGTAACATTTTTAGTTGTACTGGCTTATAAACAAAAGCTATATTTATTAGCAAGTTAAGACCTTAGAGGGATTCTCATGGCGAAAGATCGCTTCACCGACCAGATGCAGGCGTATGGCCGCTGGAAACACGACCTCATCGAGGCCGTGATGAAATATCAGAACTGGCTGGATGAAAACGGCATGAGCAGCCCCGAAGTCGAGCTGCGCATCTTTGAGCTCATCGACACATTAAAGTCCGACCAGCTCACCATTGCCTTTGTTGCCGAGTTCGCACGCGGCAAGACCGAGCTCATTAACGCCATCTTTTTCTCCGAATACGACCGACGGCTGCTGCCGTCCGAGGCCGGCCGCACCACCATGTGCCCGACCGAGCTGCTCTACGATAACACTGCCGACAAAAGTTATATCCGGCTGTTACCCATTGAGACCCGACTGGATGACACCAGCATTCAGGAATATAAAAAACAACCGATCCATTGGACCACCATCGAACTCGATACGCATTCCTCTGAGAAAATGGCCGACGCGTTTCGCGAGGTTGTGCGTACCAAGACCGTAAAAGCCGAGGAAGCTGATCGACTCGGCTTGTTGGAGCCGGGACAGGATCCGGCCACGTTGGCGAAAGTAGACATCCCCATGTGGCGTCACGCCATGATCAGTTTCCCACACCCCTTGCTGAAAGAAGGGCTGACTATTCTCGATACTCCCGGTCTAAACGCCTTGGGTTCTGAGCCGGAACTGACACTGAACATGTTACCTAATGCACAAGCCGTGGTGTTTGTGCTGGCAGCGGACACAGGCGTGACCAAATCGGATTTGGAAATGTGGACTCACCACGTCAAACCCCTGGGTGGCGATGCCAAGCATGGTCGCATCGTTGCACTGAACAAGGTAGACACCCTGTGGGATGAGTTGAAAGACGAAGACTCGATAAACAACATCATCAAGGCCCAGGCCAATACCGCTGCGAAGATGCTGGAAATCGACATCGACAGCGTGTTCCCGGTATCCGCCCAAAAAGGTCTGTTGTCCAAGATCCGTCATGACCAGGAGTTGCTGGAAAAAAGCAAGATCCTGACGCTGGAGTCGATCCTGTCACGCGATATCCTGCCGCAAAAACAACACATCGTGCGCGAAAACACGGTTGCCGAGATCGGCGCCATGGCACAAAACTCCCGCGACTTGTTGTCGTCGAGACTGGATGACGCCAATCGGCAACTCAACGAGTTACAAAATCTGAGCGGCAAGAATGAGGATGTGATTCGGCACTTGATGACAAAAACACGCGAGGAACAACTTGTCTACCACAAGAGCGTGGAAAGCTTTCAGGCCAACCGCAAGATTTTCAGTGAGCAGCACAAAAACCTGCTCAGGACATTAAGCCTGGCGGAGCTGGACCGACTCATGTCGGAGACACGCAAGCAAATGACCAAGACCTGGACGACTAACGGTCTGAAAAACTCCATGAAGCAGTTCTTTGAACTCACCGCGAGCTCGGTCAAAAATGCCAATCAGCATGTCAATAAAACCAACACGCTGATCCAGACCATTTACCGCAAGTTCCATCAGGAACATGGCCTGGCGGAGATCAAACCGAAGCTATTCAGCTTCACCAAGTACAAACGCGATATGGAACGCCTCAATCATGAGGCCGAGATCTACCGCACCAGCCCGGTCACGACCATGACCGAACAGTCCTTTGTGGTGAAGAAGTTCTTTATCTCTATGGTGAGCCATGCGCGCAATGTGTTCTTCAACGCGCACCAGGAAGCTGAAAGCTGGGGCAAGGCCGCCATGGCGCCACTGGTTGCCCGCATTAAGGAACACAAGGATCAAATGGAAAAACGCCTGGAGTCCTTGCGTCGCATCAACGAGTCCCGCGATACCCTGCAATCTCGAATTTCGGAACTCGAAGCCACATCCAAGACCCTTAAGGAGCAGCTGGCTGATATCAACGAACTAATGGAAACCATCAATAAGCCGCTGGAATCCTTCCTGCCCGATATCGAAGAGGAAGACGACGCACAGGTCGCTTAAACCCAGTTACGAGTAACGAGGGACAAGGGCCGGGAAACTCGACCCGATGGTTTCCATAAAACTCCGGTTTCACGCTCGTTACTCGCCCCTCGTCCCTGTTTTAGATAGACTGTGGCCACGTGTGTACAACGTGGTTAAAAAAGTCAATTCATGGCGCGTGAGTTTCCTGACGATTCCGTCGGTTTGGTCAAAAGCCGGACACAGCATTTCTCTGAACCGCTGGAACTTGACTCGGGTGCCTGCCTGCCGCATTACGATCTGATTTATGAGACCTATGGCGAACTCAACGCCACGCACAGCAATGCCATCCTGATCTGCCACGCGCTGTCCAGCGACCATCACGCAGCCGGCTATAATTCACCGGACGACCGCAAGCCCGGCTGGTGGGAGGTCTGCATCGGCCCCGGTAAGCCCATTGATACCAACCGGTTTTTTGTTGTCTGTTCAAACAACCTTGGCGGCTGCAAGGGATCAACAGGCCCCATGAGCCCCCACCCGGAGACTGGCACACCCTATGGCCCCGATTTTCCAATTGTCACTGTACGCGATTGGGTGCGTAGCCAGGCACGTCTGGCGGATGCGCTAGGCATTCAACAATGGGCCGCAGTGATTGGCGGCAGCCTCGGCGGAATGCAAGCTCTACAGTGGGCCATGGACTTTCCGGACCGTCTGCGCCACAGCGTGGTGATCGCGGCGGCACCCAGACTTTCGGCGCAAAATATCGCCTTTAATGAAGTCGCTCGCCAGGCCATTATGTCTGATCCGGAATTTTTTAACGGCCGTTTCTACGAGCACGACACCATTCCGCGGCGCGGCCTCATGTTGGCGCGCATGCTGGGACATATTACCTACCTGTCTGATGACGCCATGCGTGCGAAATTCGGCCGCGAATTGCGTGAAGGCAAACCACGATTTGGTTTTGATGTCGAGTTCGAAGTGGAAAGCTATTTACGGTATCAGGGTAAAGCATTTGTCGATCGTTTCGACGCCAATACTTACCTATTAATGACCAAGGCGCTGGACTATTTCGATCCGGCCAAGGATTTTGAGGACGACTTGTCACGGGCACTGGCCAATGTACAGGCGCGCTTCATGGTAATTGCGTTTACCAGTGACTGGCGTTTCGCCCCGGATCGATCAAGGGAGATTGTCAAGGCGCTGCTGGACGGAGACAAAGAGGTATCTTATGCGGAAGTTGTCGCCCACCAGGGGCATGACGCGTTTCTGATGCCCATCCCCAATTATATTAATGTATTTTCGGCTTATACCAACCTGATTAACGTGGATGCGGAGACATGAACTCGCTGCGTCCGGAACTGCGTATCATCGCCGATTGGATCACACCGGGCTCCCGTGTGCTCGATCTGGGTTGCGGCGACGGCACGCTGCTGGCGCATTTAGTTCATCACCATAACGTGTCCGGTTATGGCCTGGAAATCGACCCCGCCAACATCACAACCTGTGTACAAAAAGGACTGAATGTTCTGCAAACCGATCTGGACGCCGGATTGTCGGATTTCGACGAGGATTCATTCGACTACGTGGTTATGACCGAGGCCTTGCAGGCCATGCGCTATCCGGATCGCTTGCTGAAGGAGATGTTACGTGTCGGCCGCGAAGGTATTATCACGTTTCCCAACTTTGGCCACTGGTCGTGCCGCTGGCAACTGCTGCTCGGCAACATGCCGGTCACCCCGTCGCTACCCGCCCAGTGGTATAACACGCCCAATATTCATCTATGCACACTGACGGACTTTGAAAAGCTGTGCAAAAACGAGCACATTCATATTCTTGAGCGCACAGTTGTTGACCGCACCCACGAGTCAGATGTCCTGATGCGCTTGCTGCCGAATCTGATGGGGGAGATTGCCTTGTATCGGTTTCGAAAAGATTAGAAGTAACCACGGGGCGCACGGGGATTGCTGTTAAAAAAGCGCTAACCATCGAGAGCACAGAGAACGCGGAGTAAAATCTATTAGGTTGTGTTGAATCCATAGCCGTCATTCCGGCGAAGGCCGGAATCCAGTAGTCAAATAAGATCTCTAGATTCCGGCCTTCGCCGGAATGACGGTTAAAATGCAATACGTAGGATGTATTTTCAGTGACCTCTGTGTACTCTGTGGTTCAAGAAAATACTAAAAATCCGTTTCCCGTGGTTTAAACGCTTTATATCTTAAGCAACTAAAAACCGCATGGCGTTCACCAACGTATAAACACCGAACCCCATTACAAGCAAACCCGCCACCGTGCGCATGCCGGGCTTTTGGGCAAAGCGCAACGCGCTACCGGCGAAAACACCCATGAGCAACAGGTTAGGCAAAGTACCCAGCGCGAAGCTCAACATGAGCACCCCCCCTTGCATGGCATTGCCGGTCGCCATGCTCATGGTCAGGACACTGTAGACCAATCCACAGGGCAACCAGCCCCACACCATACCCAGCGCCAGTGCGCTGGAAAAACTGCGCGCCGGAATAAACCGCCGCCCCAGCGGTTCAATGTGTTTCCAGGCCCGCCCACCCATGCGTTCCAGTCGGGTCAGACCACGCCACCAACCGGCAAGATATAATCCCAGCGCCAGCATGAACAAGCCGGCGACAGCCTGCAAAATTAGTTGCGCGTAGTGGATGGAGATCCAATGTTTCACCAATGCGCCGATACCACCGAACAAAATACCGGCAAGGGTATAACTAGCGATGCGGCCCAGATTGTAGGCCAGCAAAAACGGTAACTGACGGCCAGCCGTTTGCAATGTCGATGTGCCTGCAGGTTTCGAAAGGTTCATCGACAACGCGCCGACAATACCGCCGCACATGCCCACGCAATGTACACCGCCCAATAACCCAACGAGAAACACACTGAGGTAGGAGAGTTCGACAGACACGGGGGGTATTTAGCTTTTGCCGTCTCTGTCCGGCTCGCTGAGTTCAACCGGATGGTGCTTCATGAGATAGAGCACCATCAATATGGAAGGAAGGCCGAGCACGGATGCGTAGACAAAGAAGAACACATAATCCTGTGCATCGACAATCATGCCAGAGAAGCCCGAAAGAATTTTTGGGAACAGCGTCATCAGCGAACTGAACAACGCATACTGGGTGGCGGTATACGCAGTGTTGGTCAATCTCGATAGATAGGCGATAAACGCGGAACCGGCCAGCCCCCCGGAGAAATTATCCGCACTAATTACCAGCGCGAGCCCGGAGAGAGACTTGCCATCCATTGCCAGTTGAGCAAAAAGTAAATTGGTAACCACGACAAGCACAGATCCGAGCAAAAGAATTCTCATGACACCGTAACGGACCACCAGCAAGCCGCCGACTATTGCTCCAACGATCGTAAAAACGACGCCGAAGATTTTACCAATACTTGCGATTTCACTCTTGGTGTAACCCAAATCTATGTAAAACGGAAACGCCATATTGGAAAGAACAATATCGCTGATCCGGTAAATCGCGATAAATAACAAAATCACGAAAACCCATTTCCCATTGCGCTGGAAGAATTCGGTAAACGGACAAATCACGGCACCGATGAACCACGCTGTCGGCATGCGGAGGAAATCCGGAACATGTGCGGTACGTTCGAGATACTCGACCACCCGCTGCTCACTCATGAAAGTCGTTTTATTTATGGCGTGGTCCGGCTCACGAATGATCAGGACGGTAAGGATACCCACCCCCATGCAGGCGGCCATGATCAGATAGGCCACGGGCCAGGAAATGAAATCCGCAATATACAACGCTGCGGCACCACCCACCAGGGAAGCTGCAATGCGCCAGCCGCTTTGATACATCCCAGCCATCGGGGCCTGCAACTCGGGTGCGACGGCCTCAATGCGGTATGCATCAATGGCCACGTCTTGCGTGGCCGAAGCAAACGCAACCAACAACGCAAACAAGGCTATCGTTGTTATGTTTTGGACTGGATCCGTAACACTCATTCCCAGCAAGCCGGCGATAATCCCAATCTGAGCCAACAGCATCCAGCCCCGCCGCTGACCGAAAATGCGCGTCAAGAAGGGCAGCGGTGCACGATCAACCACTGGCGCCCAAAAGACCTTGATGGAATAGGTGATACCGATCCAGGCAAAAAACCCGATGGTGGTGCGATCAACCCCAACATCGCGCAACCAGGTAAACAGGGTGCCAAACACGAGAGGAAAAGGTAGACCGGCAGCAAACCCAAGAAACAGCATGCCGATCACCCGCGGCCGAGTGTAGACCCGAAACGACTCAGACCAGGAATGCGTGTAACCGTTGTTGGTTGTTGGCGACGTCAACGGAAGCTCAGTGGGTTAACCGGCGGCCACAAACTGTCTGTTCCGTTGCCCGTTTCACAATTCGAGATCGTAGTCGATGATGAGGGGTGCGTGGTCGGAGAAGCGCTGATCTTTATAAATTGAGGCTCTAGTCACCTTTTCCTTCAAACCCGGTGTGGTTATCTGGTAATCGATACGCCAACCGACATTCTTGGCCCAGGCCTGACCACGATTCGACCACCAGGTATACTGCTCGGGCCGCGGGTCGACCTCTCGAAACGCATCCACCCAACCACCCTTGGTTAACACCTTTTCCATCCATTCGCGTTCCTGAGGAGTACAGCCAGAGTTCTTCTGATTCCCTTTGAAGTTTTTGATATCAATTTCCTTATGCACCGTATTCCAGTCGCCGCAAATAATATAGTCCCGGCGTTTACGACGCATGGCCTGCATTTCCGTATAGAGGCGATCCATGAAGTTAAGCTTGTTCGCGTGACGTTCTTCCGAGGACGACCCCGATGGCAGGTACAGCGAGGCAACGCTCAATTTACCGAAGTCAGCCTGTATATACCGGCCCTCGGTATCGGCATGCGCCCAGCCGAGTCCGGTGCTGAGCTTGTCCGGTTCGCGGCGACAGTATATCGCCACGCCGCTGTAGCCTTTCTTTTCCGCATCAAAGTAATAGCAGTGAAACTGCTTGGGATAAAACACCTCAGGATGCAACTGGTGCTCCTGCGCCTTGGTCTCCTGAATACACACTACGTCGGCACGTTGGCGTGACAACCATCGGAAAAAGCCTTTCTTCTCCGCCGCGCGAATTCCGTTAAGGTTGGCGCTGATAACCCGCATTCGTTCTCCCAGATAAACGTTAAATAGTTGTGTATCATACACGACTCATACACAACACCCGCACTCTTAAACTGACGCCGTCACAGCCATCATGCAGGATTTCCAAAAAGCCTTTATCGAGTTCGCCCTACAGTGCAAGGTTTTACAGTTTGGTGAGTTCACACTCAAATCGGGACGCCTCAGCCCGTATTTTTTTAATGCCGGTCTGTTTAATACCGGCGCCAAACTTGCCCGGTTGGGGCAGTTTTATGCAGACGCCATCGTACACGCCGGCGTCCCGTTCGATGTCTTGTTCGGCCCGGCCTACAAAGGCATCCCGTTGGCTGCCAGCTGCGCCGTGGCGCTATATGAGAAGCATGATATCGATATGCCCTACAGTTTTAATCGCAAGGAAGCCAAGGATCATGGCGAAGGCGGAAGCATTGTGGCGGCACCGCTTAAGGGACGGGTGCTTGTTATCGACGATGTCATGTCGGCAGGCACGGCGGTGCGCGAAGCCATGGGGATTATCGCGGACAACCAGGCACAAGCCGCCGGCGTGGTGATTTCACTCGACCGCCAGGAACGTGGCCAAGGCGAGCAATCGGCCGTGCAGGAAGTACAACAACACTATGGCGTTCCGGTGATCAACATTGTCGCTCTGGAACACCTGCTGACGTATCTCGAACAGTCTCCGGATATGCACCCGCACCTAAAAAACGTCCGCGAATACCGCGCTCAATACGGCGTCGAATAGCAGCGGCCTGCAATATTTACCGACTTACCTAAGTAATAATAAAGTTATGTCCAGCGGCTGCTCACTTTAGATTAAAGTGGGAAGGTCTTGATGTCTCCCATGGAGAGACTCTTGCGGCGACATGACAGAAAGGGATGGGGCCCGGGGCCGCTTGGACGCGGCCCCCGAGCCTACAGGGGTGAGTTTCGGAACTCCCGAAACGAACGGGCGCACAAGGAAGTGCGCCCTGGGCTTTGTTTGCGAAGCTGGATGCGTAGCAAAGAAAGTATTGACGGCGTGTCGTGCCGGGTGTCGGCCCCATCCCGACTCTCAGGGACCGATAAAGCGCTATTTCACAAGTCTCTTTGAGGAGGAAACTTAACCCAGAATCAACGCACTCCCAACGAGAATTGTCACCACCTCAAAACTTCGTTTAATCCAGCGATTACCCCAGGTAAGCGCCAGGTGCGCGCCAAGATATCCACCCAGCAACGACCCGGCCAGCAAAGCCGGCAGCCAATCCCAGCGTACGGTTCCCAGTATCCCCAAGGTTGCCGCACCCACCCCGTTCCAGAACACGCCCACTAATACAAGCGTGTGCGCGACTGCGCGCTTGTAGTCCATACCGAACCAGCGTACCAACCAGAGCGTCACAAACAAACCCGTGCCGGAGGTAAGTGAGCCATTGAGGATTCCCAGTCCGAACAGCACGACGCCGCCTATTATTAAGCCCGATGTATCACGATGTGCAGGCCGGAGTGTCTGCCCAAGGCCGGGCTGCAGCCACGAATAAACACCCAGGCCCGCGGTCAAAATTCCCAATGCAATCTCGGCGACACGGTCCGGAATTGATAGAATGATACTGGCGCCCGTCACCACCCCCGGTAGCCCTGCGACTAGCATGACCACGGCGAAACGGGAATCGAGCGAACGCCCCTTAAGGTGACGTAATGTCGCGCCGATACCTAATGCAACACTGGCCAGTTTGTGGGTCGCGAGTGCTACACTGAACGTCAAACCAAGGAAAATCAGGGCCGGTAATTGCAACAAACCCGCGCCGCCGCCAGCCAGAGCCGAAAACGTGTTAGCGGCAAGAGAAATCAGGAATAGAAAAAGTTGTTCGAACAAATAGGGCTCCAGTTGCCGCGCGGGTAGAAAACACGGCATTATGTATACAAACGCAGACCCTTTTCCAGGCAGATCAATGGAATGAGCATGAGGTTGAACACAAAATTCCACCACCGCAGAAACGGCACAGCCGTGTCGTGGTTAATCAGCATTTTGATGTTGCTGTTACCCGTAAGCAGTTTCGCTGCGGGTAATATCAAATGCTGGAAGAATGCAGAGGGTGTTCGCGAGTGTGGTTACCAGGTCCCCGCAGAGTACTCACAGCAGCGTATCGAAACCATCAACGAGCAGGGCATGGTTGTTGATGTTCAGGAGGCAGCCAAATCCAAGGAAGAAGCCGCGCGGGATGCTGAACTGGTACGCCTGCGACGCATCGAGGAGGAAAAAAACCAACTGCTGCTACGTGCGTATACCACCGAGCGTGATCTTCTAATCGCACGCGATAACAAGGTAACAGCCATTCAGGGCATTGTGGACCTGACAAAATCCAACAACGTGTCATTACAGGAAAGTCTTGAGGCCCTGGAAAGACGGGCGGCCGATCTGGAACGCGCTGGAAAACCGACTCCTGAGGCACTGGTCCACGAGATGGAGGCGACACGGCGGCAAATGCGTAACAACGATCGCTATGTAGCGGCCAAGCAAAAGGAAAGACAGCGAATCGAACAAAGTTACAACGAAGATTTGGAACGCTTTCGTAAACTAAAAAACAAAACTTATAAATCGGAACTGACGGAAGCCGGAAATGACGATGCGGCTAAGAAGAAACGCTAAGGTCGCAGGCATTTACCCGGCACATCACCGGCCGGTTTACACTCAAGCCGTGGCGGTCTCCATCAACACCGGTCGTATCAACGCCCACTGATCGTCCCATAGCTCCACTGGCTGACGTTTAAATCCGCTGCGTACAAACTGGTTCATGCGTCCTTCCACCAGCGCAACCAGCAAATTTGCGATAGGCTGAACCGGCCGATCGGTGGGAATCTCGCCGTTCATTTCCCCCTCGCGCAAGACCTGTTTGAGTTGCGTCTCCAGGCGTTCGTAAAACTGGCCTATTCGCTGCCGCAGCCGTTCGGTTTCGCCAACCAATGCGTCGCCGGTTAAAATGCGAGTCAGGCCCGGGTTGCGGGCCGAAAATCCCAGAATTAACTGTAGAATTGCCTCGCAGCGCGCAATGGCGCTTTGGTTTTCTTCCAGGATTCGGGAGGTAAGACCGAACACGGAATCCTCAATAAATTCGATCAGACCCTCAAACATTTTGGCTTTACTGGGAAAATGTCGGTACAGGGCCGCTTCAGAAACACCGACCTGACGCGCCAAGGCCGCGGTCGTGATTCGCTCGCCAGGGTGGGCTTCAAGCTGGCTTGCCAGCGCCTCCAGAATGATCTGGCGACGTGACGGTTTGGTTTCGGGATCAGTCAATACCCACCTCTAAATTGGCTCCTAACTCCGGATCAGGGTGCCGACACCCTCATCGGTAAAAACTTCCAGCATCACGGCGTGCGCCACACGGCCATCTATGATGTGCGCTGATTTAACACCGCCGTTGACTGCATCAAGCGCACAACGCACCTTGGGAAGCATGCCGCCGTGAATCGCACCACTATCAATATAGTCCTGAATCTCGCGCGCACTTAGTCCGGTTAACACTTTGCCATTTTTATCCAAAACACCCGCGGTATTGGTTAACAGAATCAGTTTTTCTGCTTGCAGTGTCTCGGCAACTTTTCCAGCCACCAGATCCGCATTAATATTATAGGACTTACCGTCCTCGCCGACGCCGATGGGCGCAATGACCGGGATAAAATCTCCGTGTAAAATCATCTCCACCACACCCGCGTCGATACTGTCGACGTCACCGACGTGGCCAATATCGATGATCTCAGAGGCACTCAGTTCCGGCGTCTTTCCAGTGACGTTCAGTTTTCGCGCCCGAATAAAATCACCGTCCTTACCGGTCAATCCAACGGCGCGCCCTCCCTGCCGGTTAATCAGGTTGACGATCTCCTTGTTCACCAGACCGCCCAGTACCATTTCCACCACGTCCATGGTTTCACGATCGGTGACACGCATCCCATCGATAAACTGACTGGGTTTGCCGATACGCTCAAGTACGCTACCGATCTGCGGCCCACCACCGTGGACGACAACAGGATTCATGCCGACCAGCTTCATAAGCACTACGTCACGGGCAAAACCCTGCTTCAAGGCTTCATCCGTCATGGCGTTACCGCCGTATTTCACGACAATGGTCGCGCCCTGAAAACGCTGTATATAGGGCAGCGCCTCGGTGAGGACGTGAGCAATGTTGGCTGCGGCGCTGGAATCGAGACTCATTGCTTATTCGGTCTTGTTATACTAGAAAACGATTATGCTAGCTTACGGCCCGCCGTAAAACGGTGCGCCATTGCCGACTATGTTGTTTTACCACAGAGCACACGAAGGACACAGAGGTTTCGAGTGTTAGAACGCGACTTGAATTAATCTGCGAATGGCGAACCTACTCGCTGGCGCATAACCTATTGGGCCTGACATCTATTTACTCCGCGCGATACGCGACTCAACTCGCCGTCAATATCTTTACTAGAACGGCAACTTGAGGTTAGGCTCGATGGCCAGCATGACCTGACGGAATTGGTCCTGCACGCGGTTGAGTGCATCTTTATCCTTGCCCTCAAATCGTAAAATGAGACATGGGGTCGTATTGGATGCGCGTACCAGCCCCCAACCATCTTCAAAATCGGCGCGTATGCCGTCGATCATAATCACGTTAGCGTTGTCAAACTCCGCGTGATCCATGAGTTTGTCCATAAAAGAGAAATGTTCACCTTCCGGTAGCTCAATGCGTAGTTCAGGCGTGTTCACGCCGTTGGGCAAGGTTCCCAGTACGACGCGGGGCTGTCGAACGTCATTGCTGAGTATCTCCAGCAGTCGCGCGGCTGCGTACAAGGCATCATCAAATCCGTACCAACGTTCCTTGAAAAAGATGTGGCCACTCATTTCACCGGCGAGCAGGGCGCCCGACTCCTTCATCTTTTTCTTGATCAGCGAGTGGCCGGTCTTCCACATCAACGGCTCGCCGCCCTTCTCCCAGATCACCCGGGTCAGGTTACTCGAACACTTGATGTCGAAAATAATCTTTGCGCCATGGTTCCGTTTTAGAACGTCCTCGGCAAACAGCATCATGAGGCGGTCCGGCCAAATCATGCTGCCGTCGCTGGACACCACGCCAAGACGATCACCGTCACCGTCAAAGGCCAGACCCAAATCGGCCCGCTGTACCCGGACAGCCTCGATCACATCCTGCAGGTTTTTCGGCTGACTCGGATCCGGATGATGGTTGGGAAAATTACCGTCAACGTTACAAAACAGCTCCACGACCTCACACCCTAAAGCCTCAAATAATTTCGGCGCCACTATACCCGCGACGCCGTTGCCACAATCCACGACTACCTTAAGTGGACGCTTTAATTTAACGTCGGCAAGAATGCGCTCGACGTATTTTTTTAGAACCGGATTGGTCTGATAGCCCCCGCTGCCCTCGGCAAAATCCTGCTCTTCGATACGCGTACGCAGCCCGCGAATATCGTCACCAAATAAAGTATCGCCACCGAGCATCATCTTGAAGCCGTTATAATCCGCCGGGTTGTGGCTGCCGGTCATCATGACGCCGGTCCCCTCGGTTAATTCGTTAGCCGCGTAGTACAACACCGGGGTGGGCACCATACCGATATCCATGACGTCGATGCCCGAGGATTGCAGCCCTTTGACAAACGCGGCACCCAATTCCGGTCCCGATAGCCGGCCGTCACGGCCAAAGGCAATTCGCTGCAAACCCCGGGTGATCGCTTCGCTTCCCAGTGCGCGACCGATCATCATCGCGTGATCCACTGTCAGGCTTGATCCAAAGATGCCGCGAATATCGTATTCCTTGAAAATCTCCGCGGGCGGAGTCGTACCGCCTGCCGCAAAAGTTGCCGGGGCTGTGGGCGCAGCCGGTTCAGGCATCGTGATTTCCGGTGCCGGTATACTGACCTGCGAAATGGCTGCTTCGGCTGTGGCTTCATCGACCTCCTCTACCGACATGGAGGCTTGTGAAATAAACATCGGGTCCTGTGTGTCGTGCTCGCGTTCCGGCTTCAGGCTAATCACTGCATCCTCGTTGTCGTCACGCTCGCGCGTCATGCTGCGCGACGCAGGCAAATCCTGTAATTTTCGTGCCGCATCTTTGAATTCCTGCATGCGCAGGCTGTATTGGTGTGATTTGTCACCGCGCGCACTGGCCACCGCCATATCCACCAGGTTGGTGAGATCAATGCGTACCGAGCGCGTGAAGGACTTGTTAAGCAGAAAAACCAGCAAGGCGCCCAGAGTAATGCTAACGCCCACAATGGCCATGGATTGCGGCGTCAGCAGAGAGGGTGGCACCGCCTCTCGCTCCCAAACCGCAAACTCCCACAGCGTGCCCTTGCGCGGCCAAATGACCGCTTCCGTCACCGACACCAAATCCGGCTCGCCGGATTTGGCAATCAACACTGGTGGATTCGATCGCTGGCGCAATTCCACATAGGCGCCTTCGGCAATTTTATCCACCCACCGCTGCACAAGTCCCACATCCAGCGCCAGCTGAATGTGTCCGACAATGGTACTGCCATCGACATCTACCACGGGCTCAATAATATCAACATGCTTTTGCGGGGTTTTTGGCGCGTGCAGTTCCACGGGCGCGTGCTTACTTAGGTCGTTGGTTTTACGCAGCAGGTCCATACAGGCGTAACCAAAATGCGGTGTACTGGTTTTACTGAGCTGGGCAGTGCCTTGCGGGATCAGGCGCACTCGCAAGGCACCCTCGTTAATGGCGGCAATTTCGGTTTCGCGTTTACGCAATGCGCCGTCTTCGCCAGACTTAAGCAGCGCAACGGTTTCAGGATCGCGGGCAAGCGCGCGTATGCCGGCGACGTAACTCTCGATAGCCAGATCCAGCTCGTGTGCACGGCGTTCAGCCTGAGCCTCGATAAGGCCGTTTCGCTGCGCCTTGATACGCAATTTGGATTCAAGCTGGTTGGCCGACAAAGCCGCAACCAAAATCCCGGTAAAACCGGCGAAGGTGAGTACGCTTATGGTCGAAAGGGCGAGGCCGCGGCGTCGGCTGCTGCGCCTGCGTTTACGGAGACTGCGTGTCTTCGCCACATTGATTCCTTGGTTGTGGTGTTATCACAAAGTCCCGATTCAGTTTAGTCGGGAACAAATTATTTATGCGCTCAATGTCGTCCGGTATGACCAAAACCGCCCTCGGCGCGCAAACTGGTTGCAAAATCGTCGACAATTTCAAACTCGGTTTGCACTACCGGAACAAAAACCAGTTGCGCAATGCGCTCACCGACATTGATGGTAAAAGAATCGCTACCGCGATTCCAGCAAGAGACATACAACTGACCCTGGTAATCCGAATCGATCAGCCCCACCAGATTCCCCAACACGATGCCATGCTTATGTCCAAGTCCGGAGCGAGGCAGAATCACGGCAGCCAAACCGGGATCCTCAATGTGAATCGCTAAACCAGTCGGGATCAGCTGTGTTTCTCCAGCTTGAATTTCCAGCGCCGCTTCCACACAGGCACGCAAGTCCATGCCGGCTGCTCCGCCGGTGGCGTATTCCGGTAACGGTATGCCGTTGCCAAGACGATCGTCGAGTACTCTGAGTTGTATTTTTTGCATTAATCCCCGCCTTTCTTTGGCGCCACCTTTTACCACGTCCCGGAACCGGTTTCACCGTTTGTTTACCAAATTTTTTGTCGCAACCAAGTGCACCCCGGACGAATGAGTGTACAGCCGGTCACGATCAAGAAACCGAATTGTTAGTTTCTGTTACCTGGTAAGGTAACAATATTGTCGCCGCGCCCATTGGTGCGTTTACTCCAGTCATCGAAGCGCTGAGCCAGACTGGCGATTAGCTGGCGCGCCAGTTTGGCCTTCGGCGCAAGCGGAAGTTCGACGCAATCTTCACCCCACAACAAGGACAGTGCATTGGTATCGCTGCCGAACACGCCTTCGGCATCTTCTGCCGCAGCACCCACACGATTAGCCGCGATCATCTCAATGCCCTTGTCGATCAATTTTGCCCGCGCGTGCGCATGCAGGTCTTCCGTTTCCGCCGCAAAGCCAAGACAAAACAGCCGCGGATGCGCGCGCTTGACCTCGCGCAGAATATCCGGATTACGCACCAGTTCCAGTTGTAAGCGGTCGTGGGTTTTACGAATTTTTTCGGTCGCCACTTGCACGGGCCGATAATCAGCCACCGCGGCAGCGGCCACCAGGATATCCGCGCTCACCACCCGCTCCTGAACCTCGGCCAGCATTTGCTCAGCCGATATCACATCGATTCGCTCTACCCGATCAGGGGTGGGCAGATTCACCGGCCCGCTCACCAAAATTACCCGTGCACCCGCCTCCTGGGCGGCCTCGGCGATACTGAAACCCATTTTACCGGAACTGTGATTAGCCAAAAAACGAACCGGATCGATGACTTCCCGGGTGGGTCCGGCGGTCACCAGAACCGTCCGCCCCTGCAAGCTTCCGGTGGTAAAAAGTTCGGATACCGCTTCGGTAATGGCGGGCACCTCCAGCATGCGCCCAGGTCCGGTCTCACCGCAGGCCTGTTCGCCGCTGTCGGGACCAAAGATCAGTACACCCCGACCACGCATGGCATCCAGATTGGCCTGGGTGGCCGCATTGGCCCACATTTTTTGGTTCATCGCGGGAGTGACGGCCAATGGCACACCGCGCGCAAGGCAAACGGCAGTCAGCAGATCGTCGGCCCGGCCCTGCGCCAGGCGGGCGAGAAAGTCGGCACTGGCCGGCGCCACCAGGATACAGTCCGCCCAGCGGGCCAGCTCAATATGCCCCATACCGGCCTCGGTTTCCGCATCAAGCAGCTCGGCATTGACCGGGTGCCCCGACAGGGCCTGAAAGGTTAGCGGCGTGACAAATTCAGCCGCGCTGCGGGTCAGGACAACACGCACTTCAGCCCCCGCGCGGCGCAGTTCGCGGATCAGCTCACCGGCCTTGTAGGCCGCGACACTGCCGGTCACGCCCAGCAGGATACGTTTGTTTGTCAGTTGTCGCATATTCGGAGTGTATCAATAATCCTGGGTAATTGACCTCCCGGCACCGCATTGGGGGGCCGGCTTGCAGACGGCCGCCACACACAGAGATAATAGCCGGTCACTCGAACCACGCCGATGACATGGAGGTCAACATGGCAATTAACGACTGGCCGGCCGAAGAACGGCCACGCGAGAAACTCCTCGATCAGGGCGCCGATTCGCTGTCTGACGCCGAACTGCTGGCGATTTTTCTCCGTACCGGTGTGCGCGGTCGCAGCGCCGTGGATCTGGCGCGCGACCTACTCTCTGAATTTGGCAGTTTGCGGGCATTGCTTTGCGCCGATCGCGACGAATTCTGCCAACAGCATGGGCTGGGTACCGCCAAATACAGTCAGCTACAGGCGGTACTGGAAATGGCCCGCCGCCACCTGGCCGAGTCCCTACAGCGCGGTATCAGTCTGACCGATCCCGAAGCGACACGCCGTTACCTGCAGGCACAAATGCGTGACTATGAGCACGAAGTCTTTGCCTGCCTGTTGCTGGACAACCGCCACCGGGTGATACGCTACAGCGAACTGTTTCGCGGCACGATTAACGGCGCCAGTGTCTATCCGCGTGAGGTGGTCAAACACATCCTGCGCCACAATGCCGCAGCAGTGATCCTGGCGCACAATCACCCGTCAGGCGTCGCCGAACCCAGCGAAGCCGACCGGCACCTGACGCGTCGTTTAAAGTCCGCGCTGGAGCTGGTGGACGTGCGGATACTGGACCATTTTGTTATCGGTGACGGGCATACCGTGTCCTTCGCCGAGCGAGGCTGGATTTAGGCGCAATACATTGGGCTTTACCCTTGAATCTTGAACCCGCTTTTTCTACAATTCGCGGTCCTGTCGTCAGACAGCCGTATTTTTTGGAGCACAACCATGTCGAGAATTTGCCAAGTTACCGGTAAGCGGCCCATGGCGGGAAACAACGTTTCTCACGCCAACAACAAAACGCGCCGGCGCTTTTTGCCTAACCTGCAATCCCACCGATTCTGGGTGGAAAGTGAGAACCGTTGGGTGAAACTGCGCCTGTCCACCAAGGGGATGCGTATCATCGACAAAAAGGGTATCGACCAGGTACTGGCCGACATCCGCGCTCGTGGCGAAAAGGTTTAAGGAGACAGTTCAATGGCAAAATCAGCACGCGAAAAAATCAGACTCGTCTCCAGTGCCGGCACCGGCCACTTCTACACGACGTCCAAGAACAAACGCAACATGCCGGAAAAAATGGAAATCAAGAAATTCGACCCGGTAGTACGCAAGCATGTCGTATATAAAGAAGCCAAAATCAAATAGCTGAAAACCATTATCTCAATAAAAAACCCGCCTTTCAGGCGGGTTTTTTATTCACGGGACCGCACTACTCCACCGTTGCGCTTTTCCTAGGCCCTCGCGCCTACCAGGCCCTGTTCTTGTAGAGAATAGCTACGTAGTGAGCGGGCGAAATCCTCCAGAGCCTTGATACCGGTCGCCTCGGCCTGACGGCACCAGTCCTGCACGGCCTTGAGCAAATGCTCCTGGGTTGCAGCCGTCTGGGTCCACAGGGTCTGCAGGCGCTGCTTGAATTCATACACGGTTTTCAAATCCGGACTGGAACTTAACGCCACGGCCAATCGGTGTCGTGCGCGGTCGTCCATCATTGATTCCTCGCGGCGCAACAGACGACGTGCGCGCGCGAGAATACGGCGATAAGCCGAATCGGCGCTACGCTTCATTTCCTGCCGATGCACGCTTTTTAGAACCTCACGGCTGTAACGTGCCATGACCTGGAAGCGGGTGGCGATAATCGCCCGCATAGCCTCGGTGTCCAACAACACCTTACCTGGCACTTGCACTGTTTTCGGTGGTAATTTTTTCACCTGCGCAAGCCCCAGGACACTCAACACCCGCAGGTAAAACCAACCGACATCGAACTCCCACCATTTTTCTGAAAATCGGGCGGAACTGCCGTGGGCATGATGATTGTTATGCAGCTCCTCGCCGCCGATCAGGATGCCCCAGGGAAAAATATTGCGCGAGGCGTCAGCCACCTCGTAGTTGCGATATCCCCAGAAATGACCCAGGCCATTAATGATACCGGCGGCAAAAAACGGGATAGCCATCATTTGCAGTGCCCACACGGTGATGCCAATGGGTCCGAAAAGCAGCACGTCAACAACAAAATAAAGCCCTAAACCCAGCGTCGGGTGTGCCCCGTAAAGCCGGGTTTCAAGCCAGTCCTGCGGCGTGCCAAAGCCGTAACGCTGCAGGATTTCTTTGTCCGCCGCGGCCTCACGATACAATTCGGAGCCCTGCAGCAGCAGTTTGCGCAAGCCGTGGATCTGCGGGCTGTGAGGGTCGTCCACGGTTTCCACCTTGGCATGGTGTTTGCGATGCACGGCCACCCACTCTCGGGTACTCATACCGGTGCTCAGCCACAACCAGAAGCGAAACGGGTGGGTAACCAGGGGATGTAAATCCACCGCCCGGTGGGCCTGGTGACGATGCAGGAACAGCGTGACCGTAACCATCGTCAGGTGCGTGGTGACCAAAAGATAGGCCAGCAGCGTCCATATGGACCAATCAAGGAATCCAGTAAAAGAAAGCAGGGACATAAAAGGGGGTCTCTAGTTTGGCAAGCAAAAGCTTGATGTTAAGTATATCGGCATTTGGCAGTCCGTTTTCAAGTACCACCGGGGCCAGTCTCAGAGACGGCGTCAATATCGGACTCGAACTCGGTGCCGCTATCACTCCCTTCATCACCTCCATAATTGACCGCCTCGGCGACCCGCGCCAGCACCAGATTTCCAACCTGATCCGGCCTTACCTGCCAATCCGGGGCGACCCAGGTAGTTGAAACTGTTTCGGTGATCAACGCCGGACCCCACAGAGGCGCACCCGCCGCCAGCCGCTGCCGGTCGTACACGGGCACCGGTTCCTGAAAACCGTGCACGCGGACCCGATCTACGACGGGAGGCAGAGCGCCGTGCTTCAGTGCTTCGAGGACCAATTCACCTTGTGGGCCACGGCAAGCCACACGAACATTAACAAGCTCCACCGGTTGTGCGAGGCGATGCCCGTAGCGCGTCTCGTGGAGCGCGTGAAAACGCTGCTCAGCCGCGTCGATATCACCGTTCCAGGCGACCTTCAGAAAGTACGACTGCCCGTGGTAACGCAGGTCAACCTGTCGCTCCACCCGCACATCCGCCGCCTTGACGCCCTCCTCGGTCAGTGCGGTACGCCCCCGCGCGATCAATGTGGCCATGCTTGCCTCGATTTGACTCGCCGTGACGCCGGCCAGGAGATCGATGCAGGTTTGTGACAGATGGCGGGCACGAGGTGCGGCGAGCATGCCCAGCGCTGATAACACTCCTGCGTGCACCGGTACCATCGCCTGGGTCATTCCCAGCGCCTCGGCCAGTGCGCACACGTGCAGTCCCCCGGCACCACCAAATGAGGTCAACACCAAGTCGCGCGGGTCGATACCGCGCTGAATCGACATCACGCGCAAGGCGGCAGCCATATGTTCGTTGGCAACCCGGAGGATACCGAGCGCCGCGTCCTCGACCGTCAGGTCCAGTTTCCCGGCAATCCGGCTCATCGCGTCGCGTGCCGCGTTCAGGTCCAGACGCATACGACCGCCTAGAAAGGCGGCCGGCTGCAGACGGCCAAGAACCAGGTTAGCGTCAGTCACCGTGGCCTGTTGGCCGCCGCGACCATAGCAGGCTGGTCCGGGCGCCGCACCTGCCGATTCCGGCCCGACCTGGAGAAGGCCGCCGGAGTCGACACTGGCTATCGATCCACCGCCAGCACCAATGGTATGCATGTCCACCATCGGCGTGGCCACCGGAAAACGACCAATGTGACCTTCGTTGGTGAGCTGTAGCTCGCCATCGACAAGAGCCACGTCCGTGGAGGTACCGCCCATATCAAATGTCAGTAAACGCTCACATCTGGCATACCGCCCGGTAAACTGTGCACCGGCCAATCCGCCCGCCGGCCCCGAGAGCAACATGTGCACCGCCTCAGAACCCGCCTGCGCGGCGGCAATCGTGCCACCGGAACTTTGCATTACCGACAAGTGGGCGACTCCAAGTTCAGCGGACAAGGCGGCCAGGTAATCACGCACCAGCGGGCCGACATAGGCGTTCAGCCAGGTGGTCATACCACGTTCGTATTCGCGAAACTCGGGCAGTACTGCCGACGAGCGCGAAACAAACACGCCGCGCGGCACCACGGCTTCGATGGCACGTTCGAAACGATCGTCCAGATAGGAGAACAACAGGTTGATGGCCACGGCGCGCGGCTCAAGCGCAATCAGTTGCCGTTGCAGAGATTCCAAATCCGCGCGGCTAAGGGGCTCAATTTCACCGCCATCCGCCGCCAGCCGGCCACCCGTTTGCAGACACAGTTCAGGCGCAACGGGCGGCGCCTCGGCGGGTGGTTGCAAGTCATACAATGCCGCCCGTGCCTGGCGACCGATGGTGAGCAGATCTGCCAGACCGCGATTGGTGATAAATGCGGTACGCACGCCCTTGCCTTCGAGCACTGCGTTGGTGGCTACGGTGGAGCCGTGAACAACGAGAAGCTCCGCCAGGACCTCATCTGACAGCAGCTCCAAATCGGCCATGCCCGTAAGGATCGCCTGTTCGGGGGCCGCGGGCGTAGAAAGAACCTTGTGAATGCGCAACTCACCGTTACGCCAGCAGACGAAATCGGTGAACGTGCCGCCGGTGTCGACGCCGAGCAGAATTCGGCTCATCGAAATTTCACACAGTTACGCTCCGCCTGCTTGGCGTCGTAAAGGGCCGCATCCGCACGTTGGACCAGGGCATCGGTGGAATCACTGCTCTTTGCTTCCGTGACGCCGAGACTCACCGTGGTGGAAATAGTTGCCTCCTGGGTATGCACCGGGGTTGCCGCGATCGTACGGCGCACACGCTCGGCGATCCGCCCCGCGGTCTGCTTACCGGTGCCGGGTAAAATCAGCAGGAACTCTTCACCCCCGTAACGCCCCACCCAGTCAACCTGACGCACGGCGGCCTTGATGCGCCTGGCGACTTCCTGCAACACGCGATCGCCCACCAAGTGACCGTGGGTATCATTCACTTCCTTAAACTTGTCCAGGTCCAACATGATCACGCTGAATGGATCGGCGTAATTCAGCAGACGCTCCAGCTCGGTTCCCAGGCGCGTCATGATAAATTCCCGGCTTGCCACGGTGGTGAGGGTGTCATGCTCCACCTTCTGGCTCAACGCATCACGTTCGTCCGCGATATCCGATAGTTTTCCCTCCAGTTCCCCCACCCGCTCGAAAAAATAGGTTTCTGTCGCCAGGCTGGAATCCAGGGTAATAATGCGCAGCAAGAATCCCAGCAATGCCTCACGCGCGTCGTCCTCCAGCCCCGGGCAACGACTAATCAACAGCGCAAACCGGTTTTCCAGCCAACGATAGGCACACTGATACAGGCTCAAAGGCAGACCAATTCGCTCGTGCACCTGGCCTATTCGCAGACGATCTTCGAAGTAGGACTGTGCGGCAAAATCATTACCAAGCGTTAACAGGTATTGTGTCTGGGTCTTCTGCAGGCGATTGATCCGATCGGCACTCTCGAGAAACTTATGAGTCGTTTCCTGCGAGAACAGAAAGCGATAGAACTCCTCCACTACCGGCTCCACGTTGGGTTCGACAATCAGACGCTGCAGATCCCTGGCCAGGGGCAAATCGTCATCGGACAAACCCGCCAGGTCCAAACGGCGTTTGCGGCCGTTGTGATCAAATCCGTATTTTTCGCACAGCGAATCTGACATATAATTCCGCGCGTTCAGAAATATCTGTTTCCAACCGGTAGATGTGCCTTAAAGTAAGGGGCAATATCGACTTTTCAACGAACGAGGACGAAAGAAACTCGGGTATGACACAGGAAACTCTAATCAGCGTCGAACATCTCAGCCGCCATTATGGTCCGTTGATGGCCGTAAAAAGTATCAGTTTCGAACTGCACCGCGGCGAAGTACTTGGCTTTCTTGGCCCCAACGGCGCCGGTAAGTCTACCACCATGCAGGTTATTACCGGTAATCTGGCGCCGTCCGCAGGCCGAGTACGTATCTGTGATTTAGACTTGCTGGACAAGCCACGCGCTGCCAAGGCCCATATTGGCTATTTACCGGAGCAACCCCCCCTGTACCCCGATTTCACGGTTAATGAGTATCTGAGGTTCTGTGCGCGGCTGAATCAGATCCCACGAGAGGGAGTAGCCCGTGCCGTGGATAATGCCAAGCAGCGATGCGGGCTCGAACAGGTCGGCAAGCGGCTCATCAGCAATCTGTCGAAAGGTTTTCAACAGCGCGTTGGTATAGCCCAGGCGATCATCCATACGCCCTCGGTAGTGGTGCTAGACGAACCCACTGTCGGCCTTGACCCCAACCAGATCCGCGAAATCCGCAGTTTGATCCGGGAACTGGGCAACGATCACGGCGTGATCCTGTCGACGCATATTCTACCCGAGGTACAAATGACCTGTGACCGGGTGCAAATCATCAATCAGGGAGAACTGGTGTTTGCCGACAGCATTGAGAACCTGAATCAACGCACCTCGACCACCAGTCTGATTCTCGGCCTGCACCAGCCACCCGCAGACACTGAGCTCACTGCTATTCCTGGTGTCGGAGAAGTGGAGCACATCGACGCGGAGTACCGTCGAATACATTACACCGGCGATACAAACCCGGCGGAGACACTGGCGGAACATGCGGTTAACAAACATTGGGGATTATTTGAACTGAAACCGGAATTCAATTCTTTGGAGCAGATTTTTGTCGACATTACCGCGGCGGAGCAAGATAACACCGGGGAGGCCGCGTGATGATCTGGCTACTGGCACGCCGCGAACTGCGCAGTCTGTTTTTGTCTCCTCTGGCGTGGGCCGTGCTGGCGGTCATACAACTGATAATTGCGTGGCTCTTCCTGTTTTTTCTGCAGCAGTACATTGACGCTCAACCGCAACTCAATATGATGCCGGACCCGCCCGGCGTCACGGAGACGGTGATCAGCGGTATCTTTCAGAGCACGGCGTTTATCCTGCTGCTAGTGATACCGCTGATCACCATGCGCGTGGTTAGCGAGGAACGGCGTAACAAAACCCTGGCACTGTTGTTTTCCGCGCCGGTATCCATGACCGAAATCGTACTGGGCAAGTTTTTCGGCCTGATGGGGTTTCTGGTGATCATGGTCTTCATGCTGACGTTAATGCCGCTGTCGATTCTTATTGGTGGCAACCTGGACTTCGGTCACCTGGCGGCCATCCTGCTCGGTTTGCTGCTGCTGCTGAGTGCCTTCGCCGCCGCCGGGCTGTTTATGTCGACCCTGACCAACCAACCTATAATCGCCGCAATCAGTACCTTTGGTTTATTGTTGCTACTTTGGCTGATTGATGTTGCCGGAAGCAACGTTTCCACTGACAAGGCCAGCGAACTGCTCTCTTATCTGTCGCTACTACGACACTCGGAAGCATTTAACAAAGGCGTGTTTTCCAGCACCGACCTGATTTATTACCTGTTATTCATCACGGTGTTTCTCGTGCTTAGTATACGCCGGCTGGAAAGCGATCGTTTGCAGCGTTAATTGCTGCCTGGTTTTACCTCAACAAAAATAATTAGGTGCATGTAAAAAGGCAATGGAAGTTACCCCTAAATCTCGCAATCTGATACGGCTGCAGAACTACGTTTTTCTGATCCTTTTCCTCTCCGTCATCGGTCTGCTGGCCTGGCTATCGGTGCGCTACAGTTTCGAAACGGATTGGACCGGCGGCGGTCGTAACACCTTGTCCGTAGCCAGCACGAAATTACTGGATAATATCGAAGGCCCGGTGAATGTGCTCGTGTTTGCGACCGAAAATGAGCTGACTTCGCCGCGCAAGCATATTGCCGAACTGCTAGCAAAATACCAGAAACACAAAAGCGATATCGAGCTTGAATTCGTCAATCCCGAAACCGATCCGCAGCGCACACGCAATATGGGCATTCAGGTTGACGGTGAGGTGGTGCTTGAATACGACGGCCGTTCCGAGCACGTCAAGATCGTCTCTGAAGAAAACCTCACCAACGCACTGCAACGACTGTTACGCAGCGGTGAACGTAACTTTGTTTTTATCACCGGGCATGGAGAGCGCTCTGCAGACGGCTCCGCTAACCATGACCTGGGTGAATTCACCAAGCATTTACAGGCCAAGGGTTTTCGTGTCCGCAGTGTAAACCTTGCGGAAGATAAAAAAGTCCCCGGCGATATTGCCGCACTGGTGGTTGCCGGTCCTCGCGCCGACTTTCTCGACGCGGAGGTAAAGATAATTGTCGATTTTCTTGATGCTGGAGGAAATCTGCTTTGGTTACACGAACCCGGACCACTACATGGGCTGGCACCTCTGGTTAAACACCTTGGGCTGAGTTTTGCGCCGGGCATGATCGTCGATCCGACTATTCAAAGTCTCGGCGTCAGTGATCCGTCAATCGCTCTTGTTACCGCTTACCCGGAGCATCCCATTACCAACGACTTCTTCCTCCGTACTCTCTATCCGCAAGTGGCCGGGATCCTGATCGAATCAGTACCCGCCTGGCAAGCCAAACCATTCGTTCAATCCGCGGCAAACAGTTGGTCCGAGACCGGCCCGATCAAGGACGTCATCACGTTTGACGAAGGTGTGGATGTGCCCGGACCATTGCCACTGGGTGTCGCGTTAACGCGTGAAAGACCCGCCGTCAGTGGCGATAGCGATGAAGGCAAGGACAAAGCCAACGACAAGGAAGAACCAAGCCCAGAATCAAGCCCAGAATCAAGCCCAGAGTCCGAAGACAAAAAACCCGAGCAGCGTATCGTAGTTATGGGTGACGGTGATTTTCTGTCGAACACCTTTCTCGGTAACGTCGGCAATCAGGGCTTCGGCCTCAACATTTTCAACTGGTTGAGCCACGACGATACCTTCATTTCAATACCTGCAAAAACTGCCGGTGACGCACAACTGGAACTCGATGAAACCGGCTGGGCGGTCATCGGCGTGTTCCTCTTGTTCGTTCTACCCGGTGCGTTGCTGGTGACGGGTGTCACCATCTGGTGGCGACGCAGAAAACGTTAACTCACGCACAGGTAGAATAAAAACCAATGAAGACAAGATGGCTTCTAAATATTGCATTGCTGGTGGTGATTGCCGTACTGGTGAGCGTGGTAGTCCTCAGCCCGGAAGATAAGCCCGCTGAAGCGCCCTCCCTGACGACACTCAAGCAGAGCGACGTCGATCGAGTCGATATTACCCGACCAAACCAACCCAGTATTTTGCTTGAAAAAAGCGACGGCCAGTGGCGAATGCTGGAACCTTATAGCGTTGCTGCGAATTCGTTTAAAGTGGAGGCTATTCTGGGTTTACTTGAGACGGGAAGCTTTGCCCAATACGACGTCAAGGATCTTGAATTGGCTAACTTCGGTGTCGACAAGCCGCTGGCGGCCGTAAACATCAACGATGCGCTGACCATCGAATTCGGCAACAGTGAACCCATATCCAATCGCCGTTACGTTCGCATAGGTGATACCTTACATCTGATTAACGACACGTTTTACTACCAACTCGGCGTCAAGGCACACACCTTTGTCGATCACGGTTTGTTACCGACTGATGCCAAGTTGTCCGAAATCGTGCTGCCGGATTTTAAGCTAAGATTTGTAACCGGGGCGTGGATCGTCGAACCCAGGCGAGAGAAGGACTATTCGGATGCCGCTACACAGTTGGTGGATGAATGGCGAAACAGTCAGGCAATTTCGGTTGCGCCCTATGAAAAAGCCGACGTTGAAAAAACCGTCACGGTTAAATTTCGCTATGGGCCTACAGTTCATTTTGAGCTTCGCCAAACCGACAATGGATTGATCCTGGCGCGTGCCGATACCGGACTGCAATATACGGTAAGCAAGGATGTAGCCGATCGGCTGCTTAAACTACCCGAGCTTCAAGACTCGGTAACACCCTCGACGCCTGCAACTTCGTCGCCGGAAAAAACACAGTAATCCTTGGATAAATAGTCAGCGCATGCCGGAACTACCCGAGGTTGAGACCACGCGACGTGGCATTTTTCCTCACCTGATCAGCACGAAAATTATTGACGTGATTGTTCGCGACCGGCGTTTACGTTGGCCGGTACCGGCGAAACTTGGCGCCGCGTTAAAAGGCCAGTACGTCGAAGCTATTGACCGGCGCGCCAAGTATCTGTTGTTTCGTTTTCAACAGGGCTGCATGATCCTGCACCTGGGCATGTCGGGCAGTTTGCGTTTATTGGCTGCGGACACACCGGTGGAAAAACACGATCACATTGACTTTGTATTGGAAAACCACCAGTGCCTGCGCTTTCGTGATCCACGCCGATTCGGATCGGTGCACTGGACCAAGGCTGATCCCTATCGCCACAAACTTCTTGACGGTTTGGGTCCCGAGCCTCTAAACGAAGAATTCAACGCCGAATATCTTGCGGGCAAAGCCGCCCACCGCAAGGTCGCCATCAAAAACTTCATTATGAACAGCCATGTTGTCGTCGGCGTAGGCAACATCTATGCAAGCGAAGCCCTGTTCCTGGCCGGAATTCACCCGGCACGTGCGGCCGGACGGATCAGTAAACTGCGTCTGAGCAGACTCGTTAGTGCCATTAAGCAAGTTTTAACCGACGCCATCGCAGCGGGGGGTACTACGTTGCGCGACTTCACGGGTGGCGATGGCAAACCTGGTTACTTTAAACAGGAGCTGAATGTCTACAACCGTACCAGTGAACCCTGTCCAAGCTGCGGCGCGGTCATCCGACAAGCCAGCCTCGGACAACGCTCGACATTTTATTGTCCGCATTGCCAGCGATGAAGCTAAACCACATCGGTAACATTATCAGCTCCGATTCCACGCATCACGGCCAGGATCTATCAACTAAGTGGTCCTTCGGAAAGGATGGCCACCATGGAACTGTTAACATTTCGCATAATGTTGGTTAGGTCTCCGTGTCCCCATGTCAAGACACGCCGTAAATACTTTCTTTGCTACGCATCCAGCCTCGGCAACTGCGTCCTGCGTTGCTCTCGGTGCCTGTTCCCGACAGCACTCTACCTCGTCCATCCCTGGACTCGTACCTCCTGCATCCCTGCAGTCGTGCTGCCGAAAGAGTCTTGCCATGGGGACACGGGGACCTTCCAGACTTTTTTGTAGTGGCTATCGTTTCCGAAGGACCACTTAGTTGAATTAATTTTGTAGCTGCGGCTTGAAGAGAGCCTACTTCACCTGTGCAACACCCTCACCGCGTGGATCACTCGCTGCGCTGACCACGTTGCGTGTTTTGTCCCACACAACGGCCTGCATGTTGCCAAAGCCGGATTCGACTTCTTTTAGTTGATGCCCTTTTAACTGCAAATCGGCCTTTGTGTCGTTAGACAGCGCACCGGTCTCATGTTGAATAACATCCGGCAGATATTGGTGATGATATCTCGGCGTCGTCACAATAGCAGTCGCATCACCACCTTCTACAAAGGCGAGGATCCCATGCAGTACCATGGTAATAATGCGACTGCCTCCTGGCGTGCCGAGAATGGCCAGTCGTTCATCAGACTCAACAAATGTCGGACTCATGCTCGACAACATCCGTTTGCCCGGTGCGATAGCATTCGCCTCGGCACCGACCAAACCGTACACATTTGGCGTGCCCGGTTTGGCGGAAAAATCATCCATCTCGTCATTGAGCAACACTCCCGTCCCCGGTACGACGAAGCCTGCACCAAACGGATAGTTAATACTTAATGTCGCCGCGACTCGATTGCCCTGTCGGTCAATAACACTGAAATGTGTTGTATGCTGCCCACCCGGAATTGTTTGTGGGCCGGGTAACAGATCACTGGGTGTTGCCGATTGCGGATGGATCCCAGCACGCAATCCAGCTGCGTAGTCCGCGGAAGTAAGCAACTGCACGGGCACCTCAACAAAATCGCTATCACCAAGATACTGCGCCCGATCGCGATAGGCACGGCGCATCGCTTCCACGGTTAAATGTACACGCTCCACTTCTGGCAAGCTCTCAAACTCAAATCCGGAGAGCACATTAAGCATAGTGAGCAAGGCCACGCCACCAGAGGAAGGCGGCGGTGCAGTCGTAATTCGATAATTGCGAAACTCACCCACAAGGACCTCGCGCTCGATAACCTTATAGCTGGAAAGATCCTTCTGGCTCCAAATTCCCCCCGCAGACTTTACCCCGCTGATGAGCTGTTCGGCCACGGCACCGGCGTAGAATCCGTCACGGCCTTTGTCGGCGAGCTGCTGCAGAGTATCGGCCAGTGCGGACTGGCGGATCATAAAATCGGTTGGCGGTACTTGCCCATCCTTGAGAAATACCGCGGCCGCATCGGCTGATTGGCGCAGAGCCTGCAGGCGAAATTTCGCCATACGTTGATAGTGCGTCGTCACCGCAAAGCCGTCACGGGCGGCCCGAATCGCTGGTGCGAGCGAGTGCGCCAACGGTAGCTCGCCGTACTTTTTCGCGATGTGCACCAGCGCGGCAGGTTCGCCGGGAATACCCGCGGCCAGTGCACCGTCAACCGATAGTCCCGGACGCACTGCGCCTGCCTCATCAAGGTACATGTCCCTGTGCGCCGCCAGTGGTGCCGTCTCGCGGCCGTCAACCATGACTTGGTGCGCGTCCCGTGCACGGTGCAGTAACCAGAAGCCACCGCCGCCAATACCGGAGCTGTAGGGTTCGACCACCGCCAGCGTCGCGCTGACAGCAACTGCCGCGTCGAAGGCGTTGCCGCCCGCCGACAGCACTTCCAGACCGGCGGCCGTTGCCGTCGGGTGGGCGCTCGCTACTGCGGCTTGTGAGGGAGCACGCGAAGTAAGGCTGTTACTGCAGCCGAAAAGTAGTAGCGTTGCGGCAGCGTAAACAGTGAGACATTTACTGAGGTGGATGGGATTTCGCATTTATCAGTTCCAGTCGTTCGGCAAGCCCACACCTTAGCAAATTATTCCCGGCAAAAAAAAACCCCGTGGCGGGGCTTTTATCTCGAGATTGCGATCGCTTCAGCTCAGGCTGTCTTGCCGACCAGACGCGAATACTTAACCTGTAATTCGTCAGGGGTTTCCGGGTGATCCGGGTTGGAAGGAATACAATCGACCGGGCATACATCCACGCACTGTGGAGTATCGAAATGGCCGACACATTCCGTACACAGCTGCGGATCTATTTCGTAAATTTCCTCACCCTGCGATATGGCGTTATTCGGACATTCCGGTTCGCACACGTCACAGTTTATGCATTCGTCGGTGATCATCAGGGCCATGACAATACGCTCCGTAACAACTGGCCGGGGTACAAAAGGTCGCGTAGTTTACCCCAGCCTTTCTCGCAGTGCAGCCACAACTTTCTCATGGACAAACGGTGAAACATCCCCACCCAGCATGGTGATTTCGCGCACCAGGCTCGAGGAAATGTACGCGTATTCCTCGCTGGGAGTAAGGAACAGGGTTTCTACATCCGGCGCCAAATGCCGGTTCATGCTCGCCAACTGGAACTCATACTCAAAGTCCGAAACCGCACGCAGGCCACGCAGGATCACGGGCGCCCGGCATTCCCGGGCAAATTCCACCAGCAAGGTATTAAACGAACGCACCTCGACCCGTGGATTGTCGGTAAACACCGTCTGGATCATTGCCACGCGCTCTTCGAGAGAAAAAACCGGCGCCTTGTCGGATCCCGTGGCCACGGCCACAACAATTCTGTCAAACAGGCGCGTGGCTCGTTGCACGAGGTCGCTGTGACCGTTGGTAATGGGATCGAAAGTTCCAGGGTAAATTGCTGTTGTCATTATTCCACCTGGTAATGTCCCCGGCACCGACTAAAACAATAATTATGAATGCCAACTCGCTTGCAACAAAAGGAACCGCTCGGTAACGAATCTATTGGCGAAGCCATTATTAACGAAATACGTGTTAATAATCCCCAACTATTTTCACTTTCGGAAAACTCCAAGGCAGGACTACGGCGACAACCGCAATTCGCTCGCTCCGAAAATATCTAGATGTAGATTACGAATTTAGAAATAAGTCTAGCGTGTTCGGATTTACTTGTCGCCACGAATACAGCCTCAGCTGCACTTAACCAGATGGTAAGCTACCTGCCCCGCAACTTTACTGCGAATCAGGTCCCAGTTCTCCGGCAACTTGGGCGCTTCTTCATCGCGACTGTGCTCGAAATAAACCCGGGAACCCGGATGCAACCAGGCATTTTTGGCCAACACGGCAAAGGTCTTACTGAGCAACGCCTGCCGGTAAGGCGCATCCACGAATACGATGTCGAAGGTTTGTGCAGGTCGCTGCAAATAGCTGTTTACGTCTGCGAGTTCCCACGATGCGCTATCAATCTGAAGGGTTTGCAAATTCTTGCGCAGTTGAGAAATCGCGTCGTTGTGGCTGTCGACAAATGTGACGTGAGACGCTCCGCGTGATAGCGCTTCGAGCCCAAGTGCACCGCTGCCTGAAAAAAGATCCAGACAGCGACTGCCGTCGATGATCGGTATGAGCCAGTTGAAAACCGTTTCACGCACTCGGTCCGGTGTTGGCCGCAAGCCCGGCAGTTCTGGAAAAACTAGTCGTCGTCCGCGCCAGCGGCCTGCAATAATTCGAAACGTATTACGCCGTTCCGGCAAGATTCAGGATCCCTCGCTGCCAGCCTTAACCGGCTTCGCGTTACTATTTGAACCGACGACCACGGTGAGCAGCTTGTCCGGCTTCACCCGCCGTTGAAACGCGTCTTGTATTTGTTCGGCCGTAACCGCATTAACATTGTCGTTAAAGGTTTGCAGATAATTCAACGGAAGATTATAGAAACCGATCATTCCAATGTATTCGACAATATCCTTGTTGCTATCGATGCGCAGCGGAAATCCACCGGTAATATTTTTCTTCGCATGTTGAAGCTCTTCTGCCGAAGGACCTTCATCGATAAACTCGCGCAAGGTTTTATCCAAAATGGATAACGCTTTCTCTACTTCACCACCGCGAGTCTGCATACCAATGGTAAATGGACCCGGTTTGCGCATAGGCAAAAAATAACTGTAACTGCTGTACGCCAAACCACGTTTCTCCCGGATCTCTTCGACAATGCGGGAACCGAAACCACTGCCGCCTAGAATATGATTGCCAACGTACAGCGCAAAATAGTCCGGATCACCACGGCGCATTCCGGGTTGACCGATAAGAATATGCGATTGGGTAGAGGGAAACGTCTTGTTAATCGTTTCACTTTGCGTCAAATCAGCCACGTCGGGTAATGCCGCCGCAGCATTACCCTCCGGCAATTCGGCACTGATTTGGTTAGCAATCTTCGTGGCGGCATCACGATCAACCGCCCCCACAATTGCAATTACTGCATTTTTTGCCGTGTAGTGGCTGTTGTAAAATTCCTTGACGTCATCTATTGAAATCGATTTAACGCTATCTTCGTTTCCAACCGACGGGGTGTGGTAGGGATGCTGCGGGTACAAGTTCGCGTAAAATACCTTTTCCGCAATGCTGGAGGGTGACTGCCGGTCATTTTCCAGAGCTACCAGCGTTCGGGAGCGTTCACGTTCCAGTTCGTCGGGGTTAAAGTGTGGTTTTTGCAAAACGGCCGTGAGTGTCGTGAGTGCCTGCTCAAGCAATGTCGGATCAACCAGCGAGCGCAGACTGACGACCGCGGAGTCACGTAACGCGCTTGCTCCGGAAATGGCGCCGACGCTTTCGAACCTGTCTGCAATACTGTCGGTGTCCCATTCACCCGCACCATGATCCAACAATACGTTGGTCAGGCGTGCCAAGCCCGGCTTGTCCGTATCGCGTGCACTACCAGCATCGAAAACCACCCGCACGTCAATCATGGGTAACTGCCGGGTTTCGACAAACAGAACATTAGCACCAGAATCAGATTTCCAGGACTGGATATGCAGCCCTTTTGACTCTGAAATTTCGCCTGGCGCATGAGTATCGCGTTGGTTAATCCACGCCAAAACCAGAAAACCGACCACTACTGCTACTGTCACATAAAGAAATCGACGATTGCTTCCTAACATTTTTCCGCCTGATTGTTTCAAGAAATAATACGAGTTACTCGCCAACCTGCACTCTAGTCGCCTCGCGGCTAACCGAGTTCAAATTTTGGCAACACGTGAAAACTTAATCGCTCGCTAAACGCGCCTGTTCCACCAACGCCTGTGGTTCCAGAATCGCTACTGTCAATCCTTTGTCGACAAGGTATTTGCGAGCCACCTCGCGAACCTGCTCAGCAGTAACTTGTCGAACGCGATCGACATACTCATCGGCACGCTGCCAACCTACACCGACGGTTTCCAGTTGACCCAGCTGCATGGCCTGATAGAACACCGAGTCCAGCTCATAAACAGCATTGGCCACGACCTGGGCTTTGATTCGATCAAGTTCCTGCTTGCTTACCAGCTCATTTTTAAGGATGTCGAGTTGTTCGTGAATGGCTTGCTCAGCCGTGTCAACAGTTTGTCCAGGAGCCGGTGTTGCATCAATAAGGAAAGTATCGGACTTACGCGAATAAAGACTGTAGCCCACATCCGCAGAAGCGACGACTTGTTGACGACGCTCCAGTTCTTTCGGCAAACGTGCACTGTTTCCCCCGGAAAGCACGCCAGCCAACACTTCCAGTGCGTACGGCTCCCACTCGATTTCCGCGGTGTTCAAAACCGGAGCCTTGTAACCCATGAGCAAGTAGGGCAGTTTAGCCGGAGCCCGGACAATAACTCGGCGTGGCCCCAGTTGTTTACTTTCAATGCGTGGTTTGGGCTCAGCGACCTCTTCCGTGGGCAGCTTGGCAAAATATTTTTGTGCCAACGCCAGCACATCGTCCGCATCCACGTCACCGGCCACCACCAGAGTTGCATTGGCAGGCGAATACCAGCGTTGATACCAGTTGCGCAGGTCTTCCACGGTGAGATTTCGCAAATCGTCCATCCAACCAATGATCGGATACTGGTACGAGCTATTTGTAAATGCCGCAGCATTGAATTGTTCGTACGTCAGGGAACGAGGTTTATCCTCGGTGCGCATGCGCCGCTCTTCAATAACGACTTCGCGTTCCTTGTCGAATTCTTCCGGCGGTAGTAGTAAATTGCGCATCCGATCGGCTTCCAACCTGAAACTGAATTCCAACCGGCTCTTCTCAAGTTGCTGAAAATACGCCGTGTAGTCGCGGCCGGTAAACGCGTTCTCACGACCACCCTGCTCGGCGATTAATCGCGAAAACTCACCCGGACCCAGCTTTTTCGTGCCCTTGAACATCATGTGTTCCAGAACGTGGGACACCCCGGTGATGCCGCTATGCTCGTAACTCGATCCCACCTTGTACCAAATTTGTGAAACTACAATGGGGGCACGATGATCCTCCTTAACCAGCAATTTCATGCCGTTTTCCAGCATAAACTCATGGACCTGGGCGAAACCCGTAACGGGAACACCCCCGGCGGTCAACAACGCGAAAAACAAATACGGCTTCAGCTTCATGTATTTCACACCCTCATATGTAATCATTAGCCGCCAAGCCTACGCCTGGCGTCGCGGCGATGGTAGGATAGCGCATTCGACGCCAGGATGATGCAGAATTGAATTCAATCGCGGCGACATCGCTGCATGTGACCTCAAAAACGATGTTTGGTTTCAAAAAATCCAGGCCGGACAGTGAACCCGGCAAATCCTCACAAAACGGACTGTTCTCACGCCTGAAACGGGGCCTCAGCCGAACCCGAGGGACCCTGACTGACGGCCTGGCCGATTTGGTCCTGGGTAAAAAATCGATTGATGACGAGCTGTTGGAGAATCTGGAAACAGTCCTGCTCAGCGCCGACGTTGGTGTGGACGCCACCCGCGCCATTGTCGACGACCTCACTCAGCGTGTCGGCCGCAAGGAACTCGATGACCCGGCATCGCTGGAACGCGCGCTACGTGAGGATTTGGCCTCCATACTCGCCCCCAGCAGCAAACCGCTACAAATCGACACAACGCAAATCCCATTCGTGATCCTCATGGTGGGCATTAACGGCGCGGGCAAAACCACCACCATAGGCAAACTTGCCAAACAGCTTCAGTCACACGACATGTCAGTCATGTTGGCGGCCGGTGACACGTTCCGCGCAGCCGCGGTCGATCAGCTGCAACAGTGGGGTGAACGAAACAATGTCCCAGTGGTGGCGCAACATACCGGCGCCGACAGTGCGTCAGTAATTTTTGACGCCTTGCAGTCGGCACGCTCGCGCAATATCGATGTACTAATCGCCGATACGGCAGGCCGCTTGCACACTCAAGCGAATCTCATGGAAGAACTAAAAAAGGTTAAACGTGTAATACAAAAGCTTGACGAGAATGCTCCTCACGAAGTTATGTTGGTGCTTGATGCCGGCACCGGCCAGAATGCTTTGGCGCAAGCTGCACAATTTAATAACGCCGTCGGTGTCACCGGAATCACGTTGACCAAACTTGATGGTACCGCCAAAGGAGGGATCATCTTTGCGATAGCGGACAAACTTAAAGTACCTATCCGCTACATCGGGGTCGGCGAAGGCATTGATGATTTGCGCACCTTTGATGCCGAAGAATTTACCCGTGCACTGTTTGAAAAATCGGATTAATGGCTTTTGGTAACATGCGCTATTGCCCAGTTCCTTTAATTCCAGGCACACAATGCTCACCGTATGATTTTCCTCGGTCCTCGTCTCTAGCCCCGGCAATCTATTTTTAAACATGATTCGTTTCAGTAATGTCAACAAACGCTACACGGGCGGGTACGACGCACTCGTAGGTGTTAATTTTCACCTCGCACCGGGTGAGATGGCGTTTCTTACCGGGCATTCCGGCGCCGGGAAAAGTACCCTGCTGAAACTCATAGCCTTGTTGGAACGCGCGTCGCGCGGCCAGGTAGTAATCAACGGTCAGAACCTGGACAAAGTCAGTCGACGGCGAATTCCCTATATACGCCGCAATATTGGCATCATTTTTCAGGACCACCGCTTGTTGTTCGATCGTACCGTTTTTGACAACGTTGCTCTGCCGCTGATTATCTCGGGTTTTTCAAGCAACGAAGTCGGCCGACGCGTACGCGCCGCACTCGATAAGGTCAATCTGCTCAGGAAAGAAAAATCCTACCCGGTTATGTTATCCGGCGGTGAACAACAGCGTGTTGGAATCGCGCGCGCCATCGTCAACAAACCACCCATTCTGCTGGCGGACGAACCCACCGGAAACCTTGATCCGGAACTCTCGGAAGAAATAATGAAGTTGTTCGAACAGTTTAATCAGGTTGGCGTGACCGTGCTGATCGCCAGTCATGACCTGGCGCTCATCAGCCAAATGGGGCACAGGGTGCTGACACTGACGAAAGGTAAGCTGACCCAGGATTCGGGAGCTAGCTGACATGGCGAAACAGCAGCGGGAGGCGGGGCGTGTACGCGACAGCGTAAGTCCATCTGATCGTGCTATCAGGACGCGTGTACGCACTTACTTACTGAGACATGCCCAGGTATTTTTTGGCAGTCTGGGCCGTCTGAGCAAGACGCCGTTTTCCACCTTTATGACTACCATGGTAATTGGGATCGCACTGGCGCTTCCCGCGGGTCTACATGTATTGTTACAAAACGTACAACAACTCAGTGGCGGCCTGGATAGTGCGACGCAGATTTCGTTGTTTCTGAAAACCGACACAAGCGAGCCACGCACACAAGAGATCGTTAAGCGTCTGCGCAAAATGAGCGAAGTTCGACAAGTCGACTATGTTTCACGACAACAGGCATTGGAGGAGTTTACCCGGTTGTCTGGTTTTGGCGACGCACTCAAAGCACTGGATCAAAATCCGTTACCGTCTGTAATCGTAGTCACGCCCGCATTGCGTCATGCCACACCGGATGCAGCCGAACGTTTGTTGGCGCGATTTAAGCTGTTCAAGGAAGTGGACTTGGCTCAGCTCGACATGCAATGGATTCAGCGATTGTACGCCATCATGGACATTGTTCAGCGAGGCGTACAAATTCTGGGCGTTATACTCGGCCTGGGTGTCGTGCTGGTTTTAGGAAACACGATTCGCCTCGCCATTCAAAACCGTCGTGACGAAATCATTATTATCAAACTGATCGGTGGAACCGATGCGTTTATTCGCAGACCGTTTTTGTATAGCGGTTTCTGGTACGGTTTTTTTGGCAGCCTGATCGCCTTTCTACTCATTTCGCTTGCCGTCAACGCACTTAGTGAACCCGTAGCAGGACTCGCCTTGTTGTATCGTAGCCAGTTCTCACTTAGCGGCCTGAATGCGACGGAGGTCGTACTTCTCGGTGGTACCGGAATTTTACTTGGTCTGTTAGGCTCTTGGCTCGCTGTGGGTCGTCATTTGCGTGACATTGAGCCGACTTAAACAGCGAAATACCCTAAAGATTCTAAGAAATTGTTCGATATTAATATAGTTAACAAGACCCTTTTTCCTCATGTCCCAAGATTACATGGCCACTGAAAAAACCCGCATCATGGTCGTAGACGGCTCATCGGTTTCGCGCGCCATTTTGACCCGCATACTGCGCGAGGAAATCACTCACGCCGACGTGGTGCCCTGTGAATCGGGCGCGGAAGCACTTAAAAAATTGGGTGAAGAAAACTTCGATCTGGTAACCACGGCCCTGTTGCTGCCGGATATGGATGGTCTTGATCTCAGTCGTCAAATACGAAAGTCAAAACGCCATCATTACACCCCGCTGGTTGTAGTTTCCGGCGATGCTGATGATCGTCTGTTGCGCGAAGGTTTTGAAGCCGGTGTCACCGACTACTTCGACAAGTCGCAAGGCTACAAAGCCTTTGGCGGCTTTGTGCGTTCATTTATCACACGAAACTCCGGTTTGGTGGGTCGAATTTTATTTGTTGAAGACAGTCGCACAGCGGCCACCGTCACCTGCGAAATGCTCGAACGTCACGGTCTTCAGGTTGAACACTTCACCGCGGCAGAAAGCGCACTGGCTTCCTTGCAGCGCCTCGACGAATCAGGCCTGCACGACACTCAAGGGTATGATCTGGTCATCACCGATTTTTATCTCAAGGGCAACATGACCGGTGGTGATCTGCTGCACGCCGTACGCGCAAAAATGCACTATTCACAGCAGGAACTACCGCTGCTCGTGATTACCGGAACCGAGGATTTTCAAACCCAGGCGGAGGTATTTCACGCCGGCGCCAATGATTTTGTAGCCAAACCGATTATTGAGGAAATTCTCATCGCCCGGGTTCGGGCGCTGTTACTAATTAAGCACCAGTACGATGCGCTCAAACAACAGGCCGAAACCATGCGCTGGCTGGCGGCAACCGATAGTCTGACCGGGGTTCGCAGCAAGCGTTATCTGGTTGACCACGGTGACGACTTTTTGCGCGACAGCACTCATCAACCTGTTTGTGCCATGTTGATCGACATTGATCATTTTAAACAGATCAACGACACCCTGGGCCATATCACCGGCGATCATGTGCTGGCAGGGTTGGGTGAACTTCTTGACGCGGAATTTGAGGACAGCATGGTTGTTCGGTTTGGCGGCGAAGAGTTTTGCGTACTTATACCCAATGCGGAGGGCGACGCAATGCTGCAACGGGCGGAGGCGTTACGCCTAAGCGTGGCGAATCTGAAACCCGCAGGAGTCGACATTTCTATCAGTATCGGACTGGTCAGCTCCGCCGATCTGGATGAACTCGTGCTCACCCGGTTTATTGGCCTCGCCGACAAGGCGCTATATGCCGCCAAACAGTCCGGCCGCAACCGCGTACATATCAATCTTGGTGACCAAATCGTCGCCTCGCCTCTGGGTGACGCCGAATCCGCCACAGCCTAGCCCGTAAAACAAGTATAATCAATCAGTTAGGTATTTTTCCTCAACGTTCGGAACTTCGACAGCTATTGGCACTCTAACTTCGCGAGTGCTAAAATCTGTTCATTATTCTATGGGGGAACATCAACTTATGAACAAGGCTAACGAACTGCAATTGGCAATTCCCAGTGGCAGCCTGGAGGCTTACGTTCAGGCAGTTGGCAATATTCCGGTGCTAAGCGTCGAAGAGGAACGGCGTTTGGCGGCTCGCCTGCGCGACGAGAACGATTTGGCCGCAGCCCAACAACTGGTTTTCAGTAACCTGCGCTTCGTAATTCATGTAGCGCGCGGCTACCAGGGCTATGGGCTACCTCAGGCAGACCTGATCCAGGAAGGCAACATTGGTCTGATGAAAGCGATAAAGCGATTCGACCCCGATGTGGGAGTTCGTCTGATCTCCTTCGCCGTACATTGGATCCGTGCCGAAATTCACGAGTACGTGCTGCGCAACTGGCGCATTGTTAAAGTCGCCACGACCAAGGCGCAGCGTAAATTGTTTTTTAACCTGCGCAGTGCAAAAAAACGGCTTGGCTGGCTTAACAAGGAAGAGGTAGATGCGGTCGCCAATGACCTGGGCGTTTCAAGTCGAGACGTGCTTGAAATGGAGTCACGGCTCAGTGGCCAGGACATAGGTTTTGACCTTCGCGATGGCGAGTCGGACGAGGACAGCCATGTTCCCGCCCCGGCTGCTTTTCTTAAGAATCCAACTGAAGAGCCGTCAAAATTACTCGAAGCTTCAGACTGGAGTGAACACAATAAGGCGCGCCTGTATGACGCTTTGTCCAAGCTCGACGATCGTAGCCGTGATATTCTGCAGCAGCGTTGGCTAAGCGAAGACAAATCCACCTTGACGATTTTGGCGAAAAAATACAACGTTTCTGCGGAGCGTATTCGCCAACTGGAAAAAAATGCGTTGGGTAAACTTAAGTTAGCACTGACTTAATAACCAGCAGCAAAATGCAACAAGCCCGCGCAAGCGGGCTTTTTTTTCGAAAAGAAAAACCACGTAAAATACAAAGGTTTTGATCCCCAAATTTTTTTCGATGTTTTCCGTAACTATTCCATTACTAAATAGAGCCAGTAAATATCTCTGTGAAACTCCCTGCCCTCCAGCATAAGCCGGTTTTGGTGAGGCCGCCGGATGATAGATCGGAGGTTACTGGTTTTCGCTACCGTTACCGAAATCCTTATTATGCCTTGTCTTTGTCTTCTGCAGGCGATTCGACTCCAAACTCAGGCACCTCTACTTCGTCATTCAAGTCCGGCACCGTATCATTTTCCAATCCCGTCACAGTCTCCGATTCATTTTTTTCTTCGCCTTCTACCCAATCACGCTCCTTTAGTTTGTCCATTTCATCGCGTACCTTCATCTCTCCTTCGCGCTGTCCCCCGGCAAACATGGTGGCGTACTCCTTCATCATATTCTCTGTTGCGACCTTAGAATCAGCGAGTTCTGTGCGCAAACGGTTTATTTCATCTTTTAGCTCACCCGACTCGTCCTTGAGAGACTCGTTTTCCTTACGAAGTGCGGTGTAAGACAAGGAAGATGGACCTGCGCCACCTTCCTGCGAGTCTTCGTCGCCGCCTTCGATCAGGTCGGTATATCCCTGCAGCAAAGTTTTGACGTTACGATCCAGCGTCGAGATATTATCGCGTTCACGACCAAGAAACATACGTATCATCCGTGTGTATACGGCCTTTTCATGTCCGTTCAATGTTTCCATTTTTTCCTGTGACTGCTCGTCAGTAAAACCACAGCAATCACGCAGCAACTGCTGTAATTTCTCCTTGCGCATGGGTTCTTGTTCCCGCAAACGACGAATAAGCTGACTGACCATTTCACGATCACGACGCAGGCGACGTGCACGTAGTACCAGAAAGACCGCGATTACCGCCACAAGCAGCATGCTGATCTCCGAGAGGACTACGAATCCAGTGGTTAACGCGTCACTCATAATCAAGCTCGTCGTTGGCAGTATCCGCTTTCTGTTTGCGCTTTTTCCATAGCCACCAGCCGCCAAACCCACCGCCAAACAGTAGGAAATTTGCCAGTAAAATGTAAATGACAATCCGACCCCAACCGTTCCCGCTCTTACCTTGCTCTTCAGATATTCTGGAGTCGGTCCCAATTTCCTCGTTGGAGTCTGCGGGATCTTCTTCAGGCTCGGCTTCCTCCTTTAATTCCCGGTGCGCGTCAGTATCAGCCTCACTTTCTTCCGTTTCTGGCTCATCATCAGCGGCCGGTTCAGCTTCGGCATCATCAGCCGCGCCCAGTGGACCGGTCAGAACTCGTTCAACCGTAACATCCAATTGCGCATCACTGCTGTAGCGCGTTCCTTTAATGCTAATTGAGATCAGTTTGTCATGATCCGGTACGGATAAATCGGCGTGCCAACGATCCTGTTCAGACTGCTGTAACGTGATGGATTCACCGCTCGCGTCGTACATCGCCACTTTGAGACTTCCCGGCCGCATAAGCCCGGCGTACGGATGAATTTCCACCGTGTAGCGGTCACCCTCCACTTGCTCTACTTCGATCTCTGCCGGGCTTTCGAATACGCGCACCTTATGTTGTTGCATGCGTTCAAAGGTCGCGCCCTTGGCAAGTATCTTCAATTCATGGATCCCGGCATGCGGGGCGATGTTGACCCTGCCGGAATATTTTCCGTCACCGATTTTAGCATCCGCTCTCTTACCGTCGTCCTTGAGCCGCAGTTTACTCCGGCCACCCGCAGGCGACTCCCGCTCAACAAGAAAATCGACCAGGTTAAGGAATCCCTTGCGGGTAACCACACGTCCCTTTTGCTCAAGCCATGCGTTGATTTTGAGTGATTCTCCCGGTAACAAGCTGTTTGGCAGCCCATCGGTTTGCAGTCGCAGGTTTGTTAACACCATAACCCGATTATCCGGATCGGCGTCGGCCTTGATTTGCCATTGACCCGCAGCGGGACGTTTCACGGTGATCAGATCATAGCCTTTTTCTTCAAACCAGCTTACCGGGGCCGGATGATTCGCTTTTGTCCAGGTCTTTTTTTCCGGTGTGATCAAACCGCTGGCGGGGGCGTCCGCTTTACGAAAAACCAGTAACGTCATATCCGTCACGTTACGATCAACACTGAACGCATTGCCACGGATTGGTAATGTATTTACGGGTGTCGATTTTTCAAACAACCGCAAAAATACTTTTTGTAACTGATTGGCGTCAGAGACAGTTTCATGCCACCCACCGGTAACCCGCGAAAGGGTCGCCAACAATTCTGCATCGGCGTTTTTTGACAAACCGATGGTGTGCACATGTACTCCAGCGCGCTTAAGGCGTGGTAGCAGGGTCTCAAGAATACGCTGGCGTGAGGCTTGATTTTTTGACTTGTCTTTTGAAATATCCACCATGCCGTCGGTAAGTAATATGACGTGTCGTCGAAAGCGTGGGTCTGGTTTCTTCCAGCCGTAACTTGATTTATCAAGAACCGCTTCGATGTTGGTGAATAGCCCACGGGAATGGATTGCATCCGCCTCTTTGCGCGCAGCGCGTTTCCAGTCTGCATCTACCGTTTGGTGTTTAACAGCCATGTTGACATGACGTCCAAATGTCCAGATACCGGCTTGCGCACTGTCAGGCACCAGACCGACTAGCAGGCGCACTGCAGACGCACGCAAATTATCCGGATCATTTTTTTTCATGCTACCCGATACATCGACCAGCACACGTAAGTCGGTGACGGGTGCTGCCATAGCCGGTCCACACCACGCTACGGAAAACAGCGTGAGAATGAACGCGAGACGTGTTGTCGCGATAGTCAGCATTGAGGCCGAAATCCCTAGGAATAATATAGGGTTAACGGTATGCGGAGAGAGGATCTTTAGAATTCGCTAAAGGCGGACCGATAAACTGCAGCGACGTGCAGCCGGAAAAACGTGCGGGGGTTCAATAAAAGCCTAAAAATCCGTCAGTTAGCAGTACACTTCGATCCACCTGCCAAAGAAATGACGCACAAATACCCTACATTTCACTTAAAGCGATTTTACTGCGGGTGGGGTTTCGCTTAATCCCGAAACCGTCGTCATTACGGGCGTGTCAGCCGGCGAGCACGACACTCAAAAACGAAACCCAGGCTAAAACGACCAAGCCTACGACGATAACCATGGGAAAATTTTCAAACGTGAACATTTCTTTCATTTCGGGGTGCCTGCGCCTGGATTTGAAGCTTAATTAGCAAATTCTAATTTACTTTGCGTCGTCGTTCAAGCGGCCGTCATCGGCCTCCGGATCGCTCGTTTCGGCGGAGCCTTCTGATTTTCCGGCTTTCGTGGGTACACGAGGGTCGTCATCGTCCATCAGGATGCGATAAGCCGGGCCTTCCAGGTCCTCGAACTGGCCACTACGTATCGCCCAGATCAGCCCGCCCACAGCCACAATCATTAGCACTACCGCCAGTGGGATCAACATGTAAAGTATGCTCATAGCAGCACTTTACCCGAGCCGCTGCGACTCGTCAGAAAAATCCTACATAAAATTCAGAATTGGCTGACAGATCCGGAGGCCGACAACAGACTAGACTTCTAATCACCCCAATAAAAAACGGAAATAAATCATGGCTGTTATCATCAATTTGCAAAGCAAACGGCGTACCCGTCGGGCCGACCTGATGCCCCGCAGCAATCGTTTCTTTCATATCGACGCCGAAGGCTGGTTCTTCCATGCCAGAGAAGGCGTGCAAGGGCCTTTCACGAACCTGGCTGATGCTGAGCGGTTCCTTGGCGCGATCATCGGCGCGGAAGACGAACAGCCGCCATCAGCGATTTAGAATGTTTTCTCCGAAGGTTCGAGTACATTTCGTTACGAGCAGCTTCGTCGGATAATGGGAGAGAAAGGCGTCGTGGGCGGACACCTGCTTTCTGAAACTAAAAATACACGGCAGAATAAAAGAGAAATCCGGCATAGGAGTTCTGAAACTCGCCGCGTAAATCGTCGTCATCCATTCTAACATCCAGAGACACGCGGTCCCAACCAAAGCCGAAACCGACTCGCCTAAATGCGTGCCATTCCACCGCCAGGCTGAGATCGACCATCGAACCACTGTACTTGGAATAGTTCAGGAAAAACTGATCCGCTCGCATGGCAAAAATCAATTTTGGTTTGATACGATAAGCGAAGGAAAATCCCAGTAATGGCAGTGGTGCCAAACCACCGACTTCCTCTTCGATAACGCCGGGTGTACCATGGGTTTTAATACCAATTGAAATGTCGGAAAAATGGAAGCCACCTCCTATGCCCAGCGAAAGCTTTGGATGCTCAAAAAACAGATAGGTGTAATTTAGTTTATAGATTTCAGTATTTATAAAACTCTCAATTTCAGCATTGATAGGATATGTCTTATTAAGGAACTTAATTTCCTTATCAATAACCTTCAACCCCTCGCGCTCAAGATTAAACCAGCCAAAATCCAAACGGTGCTTACCCTTGATGCGGTAGGTCAGATTGATCCGTGGCACGGTTTCGGACGCGCGCAAACCGAGATCCTGCTCTGCATCCAGCGTTGTACCGAGTGGTCCGTTCTGGGAATCAATGCGTACGCGTGTGCTAATATCACTAACAAAGAATGCGCCAAGCCTCAGTTGCCCTTTATCGCGCTGGAAGTGCTCCTCTTCTGAATCATCGGCAAAGACGCAAGAACAGGCGCAAAAGAACACGGCTATCAAAAAAATTGTTCGCATTGACGCTTTTGTGCCTACTTAATACACGAGATAAGCAATATAGCATACGCCAGTAACTTCTTCGGCTCGCAATGCTTTACCGCCCTTATTGATGTTGTTGTTTTCCCGGCGTCGCCGCCTTTAGTATCTTCCGATCTTGGCGTTCCGTCAGGCGCAGTGCATTTAAAACTACCACAAGTGAGCTGGCGGACATACCCAATGCGGCCATCCACGGGGCCACAAAACCCGCTGCCGCCAACGGCACTGCAGATAAATTATAGAACAGCGCCCAACTCAGATTTTGGCGGATCACGGTAAGGGTTTGCCTGGCCTTGCGCACACCAAATGCAAGTTTGCCGAGATCGTCAGACAATAGCACCATATCGGCGCTGGCCTGCGCCAATTGAGTACCTGCACCCATAGCAATTGAAACCTGCGCCTGTGCCAATACCGGCGCGTCGTTAACGCCGTCCCCCACCATTGCAACCGTTGCGCCACGTTCCTGTAGTGAACGCACATAGCTCAGTTTGTCTTCGGGTTTAAACTGGGCCCGTGCCTCATCAATTCCGAGTGCAGTAGCAACATCTTGCACAGCTCCCCGGGCGTCGCCACTCAGGATCGCTGAATGTAAACCCAGCTCCTTTAGTTGACCAATTGCATCCTGTGCCTGCGGCCTTAAGGTGTCGGTAATTTCGAACTGCGCTATAAGTCCTTGCGCATCAGCTAGCCACACTTGTGTCGCCTCAGTGTGCTCTGTATGCACATCACTCGTAGACGAATCGAAGAGTTCGGCAACAAACTCCCGCGTACCGATACGATAGATGTCACCATCGATCACTCCCTGCATTCCCTCGCCGGGCGTCGCCCTGGGCGCGTCCGCCGGTGGCGCTTCAATCTGGCTGGCCAACAAACTGCCGACCGGGTGCTCCGAACCCTGCTCCAAAGCCGCGGCCAGACGTAACACGGTGTCTCGCGCTACCTCCGCACGGAATAGTTTCACCCTACTCAGATGTAGACGCCCGTAAGTAAGCGTACCGGTTTTATCAAACAGAATATGGCTTGCGCGGGCGAGTGTTTCCAACGCATGGCCGCGCGTGACCAATAAACCACTACGGGTAAGCGCACCCGTCGCGGCAGTAACTGCCGCCGGTGTCGCCAGCGACAGCGCACAGGGACAGGTCACGACGAGAACCGATAAGGTTATTGCAAAGGCTTGTTCAGGATCGTGTTGCCACCACCACCAGGCCACCACGGCTGCCAGCAACAAAATAATACTCACAAACCATCCAGCGACTCGATCGGCCGTTCGCGCTACGCGTGGTTTTTCAGTCTGTGCCCGGTCCAGCAACCGCACAATGGCAGCGAGTACGGTCTGTTCGCCGACCTTGTCGATAACGATCGTCAATGGACTTTCGACATTGACAGTCCCACCTGTTACGCACTCGCCCTGTAACTTGGCCAACGGCAGGCTTTCCCCCGTTATCAGTGATTCATTTACGGAGCTGACGCCTTCGATTATGTGGCCATCGGCGGGTACCGTCTCCCCCGGCCTGACCAATACCGTATCGCCAACCCTGAGATCTGCCACCGGCACGGTTTCCTGATTGCCTGCAACCAGGCGCGTTGCCACCGCAGGCAGCAGCCGCACGAGTTCTTCCGCGGCCTGGCCGGCGCGGTGGCGCGCAGACATCTCCAGGTAGCGGCCGGTAAGCAGGAAAAATGTGAACATGGTTGCAGAATCAAAATACACTTCACCCGTGTCGGCAAGTGTCGCTCGAATACTGGCTATGGTGGCCGCACCAATTGCCAATGCAACCGGCACGTCCATTCCCGCGTGACGACTACGCAGATCCCGCCATGCGGCTTTAAAAAACGGCTGCGCCGAATAGAGAACGACGGGCACTGCGATAAGCATACTGACCCAACGCATGAAGCGGCGGAGGTCATCATCCATGCCGTGGAAATCTCCGGAATACATGGCGACCGCCAACATCATTACCTGCATGGCGCCAAATCCTGCAACAGCAATACGCCAGAGCGACTGCCTGCGCTCACGTCGAAAAATCGCCTCCTGGCGTCCAGCATCGAAAGGGTGCGCTACATAGCCGATGGCCGCAATCGCACGCAGGATGTCACTCAATTGAATTTGGCTACTGTCCCATGAAACCTGGGCGCGATGAGTTGAGTAGTTGACGCGAAATGATTCCACACCAGGTAATGAGCTGACATGCCGCTCGCTTAACCAAACACAGGCTGCACAAACGATGCCTTCAAGGATTAACGCGGCCTCTCGCCTGTCCCCCTCGCGGGTTTTTACAAAACTCTCCTGTACGCGGTCCTGGTCAAACACCGCAGCCTCTTTGAGCGCGGCCGGTATCAGGTCGGCGGGATTACGGGGCGCCTCGCTACGCAATCGATAGTAGTCGGTCAGATTATTCTCGACGATAGCGTTTGCCACCGCTTGGCAGCCCGGACAACACATAGGACGGGCACGACCGTCTATTTTAACGCTAAAACTTTCGCCCTCCGGACAAGGCAGGCCACAGTGAAAACATGGCCGTGGTGAGTCAGCCATCATTCCGCCCGGCTGGCGATACGCGTGGTCCCTTTGAGTTCGTGTACAGCATCGTCTTTTCTAACGGTAAGTAAAAGATCCCACTTTCCTGCCTCGGATAGTATCAGATGTGCCTGGTACACTCCCCCGCCAAGCTCCGCCATGGTAAACGGCTGGTCACGACGACTATCGGCGGGCCGCAAAAATACACCTTTGATCTCGGCATTTTCAATCGCCTGATCGTTCCGATCCAAAATTTTCACCTGGAAAACATTCTGCTGTCCTACCTGGGGTGGGTTCAGCCAACCCTTGTGAATACGCCAACCACGTAACTCCTGCTGCTCAGCACGCAACAGATAGTTGTTGTATTCATCTTCCCGTTGTTGAAAATCATGTGTAACGGTACCGGGAAAATAGGAACTGACTTCGCCGCCACCACGAGGTACTGGAAAGATTTGGCGTGCAATCTCATGACCGATTCCGCTTTGCGCCATGAGAATAAACACGGTATTGACGGCCAGCACGAACAAAAAGAAACCAATAATCGCAGCGGGCGCCCAATGAAAACGTATGCGACGCTGCTCATCATCCAAATTCCCGGCTTCGTATTGACTAGCAATAATTCCCAGCACGTAAGCAACGACCACATAGACCGCCACGTGAATTGCAATTACATCGGCGCCCGGTTGCGTGACAATAGCCACCGGTACATAGGCTCCTAGAGCGGTAATGGCAACCAACGCCGCAATGAATTTACTGGGTAGTGAAAACAGACGGAACACAATATAAAAGACGACTGCAATAAGCAGAACGCCGCCCGGAAGAGTTATAAACAGTTGGTTCATTGTATTGGCGTTAAACGGTTAGCAGGAACATAGAATACGGCATCCCAGGATTCTGGCTCGGCAACTGCCTCGGAAATCGGCTGCAACACGAATTGGAAACGTGAACGGCTCTCCCGGACATCTCGCGGAGATAGTCGAACCAGTGTGACAAACTGCACGCTGCTCTCCGGCGCAATCTCAAGCTTGGTACTGCCATCCAGGGCGAGCTCGGCTCCGTCGAGCCCTTGCAATCCAAAACGATAGTGCACCGTTTCACTGGTTTTATTATTTATTTTGATCTCATAGCGATTCTGCTCACGGCCGTCAGCGAGGGTTACGGAAATAGGTTGTCTGATCTGTCGCACCGCCATTTCCACCAGTGAGCGTGTGGTAATACTCCAAACGAGTAAAGCGATTGTCAAAACCGTCGCAAATCCATAACCGATATTCTTCAGCTTGAATATTCGCGTCGGCTTCCCGGAAAGTGCGTTCTCAGACGAGTAGCGAATCAAGCCTCGAGGGTAGTTGATGGAATCCATAATGGTATCGCAAGCGTCGACGCATAAGGCGCATGAAGTACATTGATACTGCAAACCGTTGCGAATGTCGATGCCCATCGGACAAACCTGAACACAGTATCCGCAGTCGATACAGTCGCCATATCCCTTGCGGTGGCGCTCATCTCGATCTTTCAAGCCACGCGCCGGTTTGCAACGCCCACATTCTTGTTCTCCACGCTTGTCATCGTATGCCACTACAAGTGTATCTGAATCAAACATCACGCCCTGAAAACGCGCATAGGGGCACATGTATGTACAAACCTGCTCACGCGCCAAGCCGGCCATGACGTAGGTTGTTAGTGTCAGAAACAGGGTTGTGGCATAGGCCGGGAACGGTGCTGTGCCGGTAATCAACTGGTGGACTATGTCCGGCGCGTACCCCCAATAGAGGGTAAACGTAAGACCGGTTGCAAGTGCTACGCACAACCACAGCAGATGTGTTAGCAAAAATTTAAATGCCTTAGCGGGCGACAAAGGCGCCTCCGCAAGCCTAATTCGTGCATTGCGCTCGCCTTGGACCTGTCGTTCTATCCACATGAACACGTCGGTCCACAAAGTCTGAAAACAGAAATAACCACAGAAGACGCGTCCGGCGATTCCGGTCACAAAAAATAGCAGCAGCGCACCAACGACCAAAAAACCGGCCAACCAAAAGATATCCTGTGCGTAGACAACAAGATCAAAAATGTAAAAGTGCCTGCCAACAAGATCAAACAATACTATCTGATCCGGAGCGTTGCTACGCTCCCAGGGAATCCAGGGTAGGGAGAAATAGATACCGTAGGCGAGAAATAGAATCGCGTATTTTAAGAAGCGAAACCGGCCCTTGACGGACCGGGGAAAAATGGGAACTCGGGCTTGATAAGTTTCTTGGGTCATGGACGGGAAATTACCATTAGCCTGAAATACATCCTGACCTTCACCGGACAGGGGGGCTGTCCGTTTTCAGCCCCGACCCTGTTCCAGTTCAGGTTTCAGATAACTATTTTCCGCCGCCCAATTGGTGCACGTAAAACGTCAGCATGCGGATCTCAATATCACTTAGGCGATCCTTCCAGGCTGGCATTTTTCGGCTTACTCCGTTGCGAATAACCTGCTTGACGGCGTCTTTTTTAGACGCCAGATCAGATTTACCCGGCACATCCGCGATAGTCCAAATGTGATCGGTTAGATTTGCCGATCCCATGCTGGTCATTCCATTGGCTTCTTTGGTATGGCAGTAATGGCAACCACCCGTTTCACCGTTGAAAATTTCCGCCCCACGTTGCATCTGTTCACCAGCCACTTTCTCACCGGATTTGGCCAGCACATAGAGCGCCACATCATCCAGTTCCTGCTCCGTCAGGCCATCTTCAAAGGCCGGCATAAAGCCCATGTGACCTTCGCGTATCGTTGTTTCGATCTGTCCGTAGGTCCCGCCCCATAGCCAGGCGTCATCTGCCAGATTAGGGTAGTGTCCAATCACGCCTGCACCGCCACCCTGATGACAGGCAGCGCAATTGTCAGCAAACAGGACTTTCGCCATAGAGTAGGCAAACTCGTTTTTTTTCTGATCAGCCCGGATTTCTCGGTAACCGGCGTCTTGTAACTGTGCGACGTATTGTTGCTGCTGTGCGCGAGATTCCTGCATCTCCTTTGCCAACAGAGAGCGCGTATTCCAGTGTGTCGAGATCTCCTGGCCTTTGGCATCGGTATAGGTAATCTCGTTAAGTATGCCCTTTGTGTAAGTTTTGCCCACAGGCCAGGCCGGAAACAACAGCCAATATACCAACGCGAAAACAACCGTGGCATAGAAGCCCCACAGCCACCAACGTGGTAGCGGATTATTAAACTCCTGCAAGTCACCGTCCCATGCATGGCCGGTTGTCTGCACCGCTTGTTTCGGCGCTTCTTTACTCATTGATCACTTTCCTCGCGAATCTTTTTGTCTTGTTCGTCATCGTCTTGCAGTGGAATATTCTTGTACGACTCCAGTCGTTTCTTACGTTTTTTACCACTGAAAACGTAAATTACAATCGCTGCGAACGTCACAAAGAAAAGCACCAGCGCCAGTGGCTTGGTGTTCTCCATATGAGTAAACCATGCGAAAAAATCTGCCATGCTTGAATCGTTACGCTCTAGCGAAACTGCGCAAAGTAACCCTCATCAAATTTAGTGAAATCTACAAGCGTTCCCAACATCTGTAGATAGGCGACCAATGCGTCCATCTCGGTAACATGAGAGTTATTCCCATCATAGTTTGCCCGATTGGCCTGCGTGAGAAGATTGGTCTCCGCCTGTTCGACATCCAGCATATCCGCAACTTCCTGTCCGAAGCGTTCAATATTGGCCTCATACTCAGCTTGTGTTTCGGAATAGGGAACGCCCACCATTTTCAGAGCTCGCATTCGGCTTCGAATATCCTTGTATGCAAGTTTGTTTTCCAGCAGCCAAGGATAATTAGGCATAATGGATTCAGGCACAACGGAGCGAGGCTCCCGCAAATGCTGAACATGCCACTCGTTTGAATATTTTCCGCCCACCCGGGCCAGATCCGGCCCTGTGCGCTTGGACCCCCACTGAAAGGGATGGTCGTACTGCGACTCTGCCGCCAGTGAATAGTGGCCGTATCGAAGTGCCTCATCACGAAATGGTCGAATCATTTGTGAATGGCACAGGTAACATCCTTCGCGCTGGTAGATATCCCGGCCCCGAAGCTCAAGTGGGGTGTAGGGACGAATTGTGTCCTTGTCGGCAACTTTTACGGTCTCGATTGTGTCGTCAATAAAATATAGCGGCACAATTTCTACCAGCCCGCCAATACTGATCACGATCAATGTCAGGACAATTAAAAGCCCGGAGTTAGTTTCTATACTTTCATGTTTCATTCTTATCTAGCCCTCAAGACGCCTGCGCCATTTTTGCTGCAATCTTCGCTTCCAGCTCTGCTTCTTCACGCTTTGATTGGCGAACCGTCATGAACACATTCCAGGCCATGATCATGATACCCATAACAAACAGTGCACCGCCGACAGCACGTACGAAATAAGGTTTGTGTAAAAAGGAAACTGTCTCAATAAACGTATATGCCAAGTTCCCAAACTGGTCGAATCCGCGCAACATCATGCCCTGACCAATACCGGCAACCCACATGGCGCTGATATAAAGTACGATTCCGATGGTGGCGAGCCAAAAGTGCAGGTAGATTGCCTTAAGGCTATACATTTTCGTGTTCCATAGACGTGGAACAAGATGGTAAATCGAGCCAAAGCTAATCATCGCCACCCAACCCAGCGCTCCCGAGTGCACATGACCAATGGTCCAGTCGGTATAGTGTGACAGTGCGTTGACACTCTTCAGGGACATTAGCGGCCCTTCGAAGGTGGACATACCATAAAAGGATAGTGAGACGATGAGAAAACGAATCACCGGGTCGGTGCGAAGTTTGTCCCAAGCACCTGACAGCGTCATGATGCCGTTGATCATTCCGCCCCAGGACGGCAATAACAACAGAATCGAAAATGTTGCGGCCAGCGTGGACGTCCAGTCCGGTAAAGCGGTCCAGTGCAGATGGTGAGCGCCAACCCACATGTAGAGGAAAATTAACGCCCAAAAGTGAATTATTGAAAGGCGATAGGAATAAACCGGACGGCCAACCTGTTTGGGCACGAAATAATACATCATGCCCAGGAAGGCCGCGGTCAGGAAGAATCCCACCGCGTTATGCCCATACCACCACTGTGTCATCGCATCCTGTACACCGGAATGTAAGCTGTAAGACTCCAGGGAGAACATGCTTACCGGCACAGCCATGTTATTGAATATGTGCAACAGTGCTGTTGCCAGAATAAAAGCGAGAAAAAACCAGTTTGCGACATAAATATGCGGCTGGCTCCGTTGGCGCAGTGTTTGTACATATATAAGGAGATAGGCCACCCAGGTGACGGCTATCAAAATATCGATTGGCCAAACCATTTCCGCGTATTCACGAGCCTGGGTATATCCCAGCATGTACGAAAGCGCGGCGCTGCCGACTGCGATTTGCCAGCCCCAAAAAGTAAAACGGGCCAAACCGCTATTCCACAGGCGGGTTTGGCAGGTGCGTTGCACAACGTAGTACGAGGTGGCAAACAGCGCGCTGCCGCCGAATCCAAAAATGACCAGCGTGGTATGCACCGGGCGCAAACGACCAAAGGTGATCTCGGGAATATCGAAATTGAGCATGGGCCAAGCGAGTTCGGACGCGATATATACGCCAGCAAACATGCCCAGAACGCCCCACACAAGCGCCATAATGGTGAATTTACGAACAATGTCGTAATCGTATTGTTCGCCACCGAGTCCAGTTGAAACAGCCATTGGTAGCCTCGTGTTACCGTTCAAAATTGTTGGAAGCCAATATCCTTGGCGGGAGTTCCAGGCCCAATTTCTCATCAGTCTGTACGCGGGGGGTGCGCGACCGAACGTCCTTGACCCTGGCTATGCCAAGTTTCTCCAACGGGTCAGAAATGGGGATTGGTAAATTAAAATATCCTAATATTATAAATTAACATTAACCCCCGAGGCAAGCCGGATGCCAAGACGATTAAGTATAGCCCACACCATAACCTACTGTTTTCATGAGAAAATAGCCCAGAAATTGCCTCTCACAAGTACGCTGCCTTGCGCAGTTATCGTCCACGGGAGCGAGATCTTAATCCCCTGCAGAGCCCTTGCTGGGGAGGATAGCTTGGCTGGAGGCTCGTACAGGGTATTGCCGCGCAGTGAAACGCAAAAACAGCGCCTCAGACGTGGGGGCTCAGTCAGGCGGAGATCAGCCCATCGGGGGCAGATAGTGGTCGACCAATAACAGCGTGAATAGTGCCATGAGGTAAACGATCGAGTATCCGAACGTCTTCATTGGCAGGCGTTGGTCTTTATCCGACTGCATACGAATTGCGTAATAGAGAAAAATACCATCCAGGATCAGTACGCCGACAAGATAAAACCAACCACTCATTTGTGTGGCGAAGGGCAAAAGCGTCGCCGCACACAAAATTATCGTATAGAGCAAAACGTGCAGACGAGTAAACTTCACCCCATGGGTCACCGGCAACATGGGCATGTCCGCTTTGGCGTATTCTTCCCGACGTGCGATCGCCAAGGCCCAAAAGTGAGGTGGCGTCCAGGCGAAAATAATCAAGAACAACAACAGACTATTTGGATCGATGCTGCCGGTGACAGCGGTCCATCCCAGTACCGGCGGCGCCGCGCCGGCGGCACCTCCAATTACAATATTTTGCGGAGTCGCCCGTTTCAGAAACAAGGTATAAATTACCGCATAACCAATTAACGACAAGAAGGTAAGTGCCGCCGTCAGAGAATTAACGTAGCGCACAAGAATGAACATTCCCGCCACGCCGAGAATTGTCGCGAACACAATCGCCTGGCGCGTCGTGACATTACCCCTTGGAAGCGGCCGGTTACGGGTACGCCCCATTAGGGAATCCACCTGTTGTTCCACCAACTGATTGATTGCTGCCGCAGAGGAGGCGGCCAGGCCAATCCCCAGCGTGCCCAACAACAAGACATCCCATGGCACCATACCCGGGGTCGACAAAAACATGCCCACGATGGCAGTAAACACGATCAAGGCGACTACGCGCGGTTTGCACAACTCATAGTAGTCTCGCCAGTGGCGAATCAACGATGGTTGTAGGGCATGTTTACGTACGGTTTCCATAATCAAATCACCTCTGCATAGGCGCGGGCCACCAAAACATCCCGATCTTAAAGGTAAGCCATTTGGACAGTGAAGCATTCATTAACGTCCAAATTATTGCGCTTTACCGTATTTAAATAACTAGCCAATTTGTGAAGCCTTAAGCAAGTGCTGTAAATCTTTAATTAATCCACGTGCATCGAAACCACGTGGGTAACTCATCATCAGGTTTCCGAGCGGGTCGACAATATAGACCCGATTCGCCTGCAATACCGGCGTCTGATCTTGCAGACTGAAAATTTTCTGTATTTCATCGCCGCTGGGTTCCGCGGGTCGAGCAACAAACATCCCTTTATGATCGGCCAATACTTTTTGCAACGAGGGCTCCGGATGATTTGCAAACATAATGTAAAGCCGTTGCACGCGACGTACCTTTTCCCCTTGCGCCATACGACTTTGACGGATTTTGTATAGCGCCTGCGCGCAACGATCGTCACATTCACCGGTACCAACGTAGACTAAAGTCCACTTCCCCTGCAAGTCACTTAATCCAAAGAGTTGGCCGTCCGTTTGAATCAAATTGAACTGACTAATTTTCCGCGCGGGTTGAACAAAATCGCCATGGTTCTTGGTATGATCCGGCGCCTCCATACCTGAATAAATCCAGAAAGCGTAAGCCAGCGGCACCAGGAACACCAATGCCAGCATTACCAATGTAACGCGGTTTCGACGGGCGATCTTTTGTGTAGCCTTATCCATCTTTTCCAATACTTTCCTACTTCGAAGTCGCTATATCTTGCCGTTTAACTTTAAGGTTAACCACGATGTAGATAACAACCAGCGCCAGCGCCAGAGCAAACCATTGCACCGCGTAACTCACGTGTTTCTCCGGCGTTAAAACCACGCGTTGCCAATCGCGTACATAACCGTCCGCCATTTCCGGCGCCAGGCGCAGCACAAGCGGCTGCACGTCACACCCCAATTCACGAGTCAGGCTGGCGGTATCAATCCACTGCACCACCGCCGGCCAACCCTCAACACTGCGAGCGTCGTCGGAAAGTTTAATACCCACTTGCGGCGGCGCGTCCAGCACGCCCGCAACCTCAACAGGCAACGAAACAACCGTTAGTTCCGGTAGCTGGCTGCGCGAACGGCCCACCGGCACCCAACCCCGGTTAACCAGAAAACAGGTTTTACCCTCCGCCAACTGCAGCGGCGTAAAAACATGATAGCCCGCCTGCTGCGAATGTACCTGGTTATCCAACAGTATCTGCCGAGATTCAAGGTAGCTACCGTTCAATATAGCGCGGCGATAACGTAGCGCTGCAACATTGTTCACGGCGCCGGTCGGCCGTAAGACTTCCAGCGAACCGCGCTCACTAAAGGCCTGCTCCAACGCCCACTTTTCGTCCGCGCGTTCAAGTTGCCAAAAGCCAAGCCCTATGAGAAAAGGCAACAAAAACACCACGACCAGGGTAGGGATCAGCCGTGGTCGAAATACCCGCCTGGCCATTCAGTATCGTCCGCCACGTTTTCGGCTTCTGTCCCGGTCGATTCGTGCGCTATACTTTGGGCTCGGCCGGATCTCGGCTGCGTCCGGAGACTTAAGATGCTCGCAAAAACCATAATCGTACTTGTGTTTCTCGCTATTCTGGTCAGCCTTGGCATGGCCTTTTTTGCGCTGGTTAAGGACCACGGTCAAACTGATCGCGTCGTAAAAGCACTGACGGTACGCGTCGCCCTCTCGGTCGGTCTGTTCATATTTCTGCTCGTCGGTTTTGCAACCGGAATACTTACGCCACACGGATTGTAATCCGCCACGCTAAATGTCTGTACACGTTCGAGGCGGCCTGCACACAATCGAAAAAAAAGCGCCGCTTAGTGCGGCGCTCTTTCCCTGCGCCTGTACGTTTTCTATAACCAGTAAACGAATATAAACAGGCCCAGCCAAACCACGTCAACGAAGTGCCAATACCAGGCCGCTGCCTCAAACGCAAAATGCTTCTCGGCGGTAAAATGGCCCTTAATTGCGCGCATCAAAACAACAAGCAGCATAATGGCGCCAACGGAAACGTGTAGGCCGTGAAAGCCGGTCAACATGAAGAATGTCGAACCATACATGCCCGTAGTCAGTTTCAAATTCAGATCTGTATAGGCATGACCATATTCGTAGGCTTGAAAACCTACGAAAATGAAGCCCAGGGCAACGGTGAGAAACAGCCCGAGAATGAGCTGGGTACGACTGCCTTTTTTCAGCCCCCAATGTGCCCAGGTCACCGTGACACCGGAGGTAAGCAGGATCAGGGTATTCATCGCCGGGATACCCCAGGCACCCATGACTTTGAAGTCGCCACCCACATTGCCGGGACCGTTTGACGGCCACAAAAATTCGAAACCGGGCCAGAGTAATTCGTTGGTCATGGCATTGTTGCCCGCGCCGCCCAACCAGGGTCCGGACAACTGACGCGCGTAGAACAATGCACCGAAGAATGCGGCAAAAAACATCACTTCGGAAAAAATGAACCACATCATGGCCCAGCGGAACGATAAATCCACCTGTGCGTTGTACATGCTGGCTTCGCTTTCACGGATCACCGTGCCGAACCAGCCAAACAACATAACAATCAAAATGACTGCGCCAATGAGCATGAAGGTCATGCTGGCACCACCCAGGTAAGCTGCAAAACCACCCAGCATAAAAAACAACCCGATGGAGCCCACCAGCGGCCAGTAGCTGGGAGCGGGTAGATAATAACTACCTTGTTCGTGTGACATGGTTACCCCTCTTTATTTTGGTAGCTTATATTTAAGTTCGTCTTATTAGTGTGAATTCAACATTCTAGTTCGAAGTTCCCGCAGCCCGGGCGACGTTAAAAGTGGCACCCGCCGGTTTGGCCTGCGCACCAGTATCAAAAAACGTATACGCCAGGGAAATGGTTGAGACATTTTTCGGTAATGCCGGGTCAACCACAAACCGGAGCGGCATCTCCTTACCTTCTCCTGCGCGCAAGGTCTGCTGCGTAAAACAAAAACATTCCGTCTTGGCAAAGTATTTCACCGCCGTCCCCGGCACCAGACTCGGCACGGCCTGAGCCACAACATCTTTACCCGTCAGGTTCTTCGCATAGTATTTCACCATACCCATCTCGCCCGGGTGCAAGACCAGTTTTTTCTGCATAGGCCGGAATTCAAAATTAAGATTCTGATTCCTACTCGCCAGAAATTGAACTGTAATTTCCCGTGTCGTATCGACGTTTTGTGTCAGTGTCGCTGCACGCTCGCTTTGCGCCGTTATGTCATAGGTGCCGGCATCGATATCTACAAATCGCCCGTTTAAACCGAAGACGTCGCAGATCACGCTGTACAGCGGCACGAGCAAGAACCCGAAACCAAACATGCCCAACACCACCAGTGACAGCACGCCGATGAGGCGGCGATGGTCCGCGGACGATTTGTTCGTTTCTGTGCTCACTGGTTCATCTGTACAACGAAACTCATGACAAAGAAAAACAAAACAATCGAAGCCAATGCAAACAACAACCAACGGTTCGGTCGGGGTTTTTTCTGCTCTTCCATATCAACGCGACTCGGGTAGCCGCAGCTACACCCGCGTCCCAACAGGACACGGGCGCAAATGCGTTATTTAATTTCCGGAGCTGTGGCAAAGGTGTGATACGGCGCCGGCGACGCAACCGTCCACTCCAGGCCATCCGCACCTTCCCAGACTTCGTCGGTCGCCTTTTCGCCGCCCTTTATCGTCTTGAGTACAATAAAGAGGAACAGTATCTGCGACAAACCGAAGGCGAAACCACCGATCGATGACCAGAAGTTCCAGTCTGCAAATTGAATTGCGTAGTCCGGAATACGTCGCGGCATGCCCGCCAGGCCCAGGAAGTGCTGCGGGAAAAACAGGACGTTAACGGAAATAACCGACAGCCAAAAGTGCAGCTTGCCCAGTTTTTCGTTGTACATATTCCCGGTCCACTTCGGTAGCCAGTAATAGACACCTGCAATAATGGCAAACAGGGCTCCGGTTACCAATACATAATGGAAGTGTGCCACAACAAAATAGCTGTCGTGGTACTGGAAGTCTGCCGGTGCAACACCCAGCATTAAACCGGTAAAGCCGCCGATGGTAAACAGGAACACAAATGCGACCGACCAAAGCATGGGCGTCTCGAAAGTCATCGCACCACGCCACATGGTGGCAGTCCAGTTAAACACCTTCACCGCCGTCGGTACCGCTATCATCACGGTGGCGTACATGAAGTACAGCTCACCGGCTACCGGCATACCCACCGTGAACATGTGGTGCGCCCAGACTATGAACGACAGAAAGGCAATAGCCGCGGTCGCATAGACCATCGAGCTGTAACCAAACAGTTTCTTGCGTGCAAAGGTGGGAATGATCTGCGAGACGATACCGAAGGCCGGCAGGATCATGATGTAGACCTCGGGATGACCGAAGAACCAGAAAACGTGCTGATAGAGCACCGGATCCCCGCCGCCGGCGGCGTTGAAGAAGGAAGTTTCGAAAAATCGGTCGGTCAGCAGCATGGTCACGGCGCCTGCGAACACCGGCATGGCGGCCACCAGCAGGAAGGCGGTGATGAACCAGGTCCACACGAACAGCGGCATTTTCAGCAGGGTCATGCCGGGAGCGCGCATGTTGACGATGGTGACGATGATGTTGATAGCGCCCATGATCGAGGACATGCCCAGCAGGTGAACCGCAAATATCATGAACGGCACGTTGCCGGCGCCTTGGAGCACGAGCGGCGGATACATGGTCCAGCCGGCGGCGGGAGCGCCGCCCTCCATGAAGAAGGTGGAAATCAGCAGCGTGAACGCAAAGGGCAGAATCCAGAAGCTCCAGTTGTTCATGCGCGGCAGGGCCATGTCCGGTGCGCCCACCATCATCGGCACCTGCCAGTTGGCGAAGCCCACGAAGGCCGGCATGATGGCGCCGAATACCATGATCAGCGCGTGCATGGTGGTGAGCTGATTGAAGAAGTCGGGATTGATGAACTGCAGACCGGGCTCGAAAAGCTCGAGGCGAATGCCCATCGCCAGCGCGCCGCCGACGAGCAACATCAGCAGGGCGAAGAGCAGGTAGAGCGTGCCGATGTCCTTATGGTTGGTGGTCAGCACCCAACGCATCAGGCCGGAGGGTGGCCCGTGATCGTGATGCTCGTCGTGAGCATGGTGGGTGTCGTTGGCGGTGATGTCGCTGCTCATCAGGCGGCTCTCCGATAGTAACGATTACTGGCTGAGGGTAGCGGCGGTGGCGGCCAGCTGAGTCTGCGGCGCGGCCTTGTAGGCCGCAACCCATTGCTTGTACTGGTCTTCGGATTTGGCTTCGACGACGATGGGCATGAAGCCGTGGTCCTTGCCGCAAAGCTCCGCGCACTGCCCGCGGTAGGTTCCCGGCTCCTCGATCACGGCCCAGATTTCGTTGACGTATCCCGGTATCGCGTCTTTCTTCATGCCGAGCGCCGGCACCCACCAGGCGTGAATGACATCGTCGGCAGTCAACAGAAAGCGTATCTTCCTGCCGACCGGCAACACCACGGGGTTATCCACCTCCAGCAGATAGTTGTCGACCTGCCAGGGGTCGCGATAGATAGCAGACCGGCTGCTCGTCGCGAGGCTGCTGTAAAAGCTGACACCATCCTCGACGTATTCGTACTTCCACAGCCACTGAAAACCGGTGACCTTGACGGTCAGGTCGGCCTCGCTGGTGTCCTCCATGTCGATGAGAGTACTGGTTGCCGGGATGGCAAAAGCCACGAGGATGACGAAAGGAACGATGGTCCACGCGATTTCGGCGAAAGTGCTGTGATGAAATTGTGCCGGCTCGTGACCGGCGGCTTTTCGATGCAGCACGATGGAAACGAACATGGCACCAAATA
>CAMYNG010000006.1 GCA_947259765.1 uncultured Ectothiorhodospiraceae bacterium | reverse complement strand
AACGTTTCTGTATTCAAGTTCGCTAGTGACCGTTCCCGGGCGGTGAGGGTTTTGGAATAAGCCGCCGGCGTACATTTGCGGAAGCCTTCCGTTGACATTGGAGTCAACAACTTTATAGGAATGATGTATTTACCGCTCACATTATTAACCAGTGAGAAAGCGGTCCCATACGTTGGAATTAGTCTCCCCAGGCACTACACTTGGCGTTCAAGGCACCACAGTTGCGCAAGGGGGAAAATGTGAACCATCGTCAAAGAATTCTAATTATCATCAGCATATTGATTTTAGGTGGAACGTTAGTAAGTACTACTGCGTGGTCTGGAGAGAAACTTACCGAGGGATCCAAATGGGTGGTGGTCGGGAAAATCGATGTCGCGCCACGTAAATCCACGCTTTATTTTCAGGACGGTAAACTCACAATGCCGATTACCGGCGACAAGTATGCTGCGTGGTGCGGAATGAATTTTAAAACCAAGGATCAGCAGCAACGCACAGTTGAAAAGGGAAGTTTCGAAATTACGAGTGTAAGATACTTTAGTGACGCACAAACTGATTCGCTGACGAGCTACAAAACTGAAATGAAGGTCAAGTCAGCGGAATATCCAGATGTCTACAGGATTGTTTGTGGTAACTGGGACGACAACACCGGCGATTATCTGACGATAAAACAAATGCGACAGGCAATGCAGGGTGTGATGGAGCTGCAGCTAAAAGGTGCGAACTAACTGTAGGCTGGGGTTCCTCTCAAGTCGAAATTCTAATCGTGATATAGTTTTGTTGCTTTTACCTTATGAGATCTCTAGCTTCAAAAACAGAATAGTTATGCGCAGTCGATCTTACAGAGATTGATGTGAAGTTTATTGCGCGAAATGCCCTCTTTTATTTCGACCCCCCCCGACGGAGCGCACGAACCTAAAGGTAACGTGATACTAAAATTTTCTTTTCAATTGGAATACAGCTAACTGGATTTGGAGAAATTAATGAAAGAAATAGTTTTTAAACGAACGAAGTACTTTTTAATAGCTTTTCTCGTTCTTTTATTGTCGACACCAGCGCATGCCGGCGGCAACGTAAATTTTTTCGCGGGACAAAAAATGCTGGATAAAGACGACTGGGAACCACTTGAAGACCAGCAGGAATTCGGTGTGCTCGTTGACTTTGGCGGAAAGGATTGGCCCGTACATATCGCCGTAGATGTTCTACGCTCGGAAACAGACGAAACCTTTGATTTGGGTACAAACCAACTTAAACTAACCGGTAAAACACAGGAAATAAACGTCGGTATTCGAAAGATCTGGGATTTGAATAATGAGGCGCGGCCTTATGTTGGCGTTGGTGTAGCAAATATTGAAGGCGATTTAGAAACAGAAGTTTTTGGTGTGCCGGTCTCCGTTGATGACAGCGCAATTGGTTACTGGGTTAACGTCGGAATATTCGGTACACTCGCTAAACATTTTAACATCGGTCTGGATCTACGTTATTCGGCCGCGGATTTGACGATAGAGGGCGTCGATATACAAGCGGGAGGAACTCACATAGGTCTTCTTCTTGGATATCACTGGGACTAATTTGACTCGCATGATTTTTAACTCGTTGAGATAGCGCCGCTTTTTAACTAAAAATCCTGGCGTGAATTGTAAAAAGCCGGCCACCGCATGGTAGCCGGCTTTTTTGTGTATACTAAATTTCCAGCTGTTTTTGATCTTGCTTTGGCTCCATACTAACTACGGCCTTTCTTGATGAACAGTAGAATTTCAGAGCTAGTGCCCAAGCCATCTGGCGATGGACGTATCATAGTGGCATCGGCAATTGGAATTTCCGTTGTTCTACACAGCGTATTGATCTTTTTTTTTAACCCGAATACCAAGGTAACGGAGCGAAAGTCTTTGTCCGTTACGTTAAGTATCACCGATCAAAAGAAAATTCCGACCCAACTATATCCGAAAGTCACACAGCCCCCAGCCACAGCAGACAATCAGTTCGAGCGCGAACACTTGTACGATCAAATTCAAGAGAGCGATTTTCAAACGCCTGTATTACCCAACGCGATGAAGCTGTTTGATGACGCCATACAATTGGCGCGCCGGCAGGAGGCGGATGTATTTCAGCGCGACATGCGTCGTGAACGGCAACGCGAACTAACAGAGCAAAAAAATACGCAGCCAGCGCCCTTTGCCGTAACCACCGACGGTTCTGGTTGGAACTATGTTGAAATCGGCGGTGCCTGTTTTACTTATAGGGAAGGCGATCCTATGGAGCAGTTCGATGAGCCGGTCATGATGTACACACGCTGCCGTAGCAAAGAACCTGAGCGTGACCTGTTTGCCGACCTCATGAAAAAAGAAACATCAGAAAATTAGGTAACCATTAAAACCACTCGTTTCCTTAAAGTCCGTAGTACCTGGTCACTGATCTTAAGGACAAAGCGCCGGTGGGCTCAGGCTGAAACATTCCTGCCAGTAGATGATGCGATCGTCGCCGCGGAAGGAGCCAAAGGTTGCGCGGGCCGTGGGCGGATTGTTGTCATGGTTGCCGTCGTTATTCCAGTCAAACTGTAAATAGTCGGCTCCTGAGACGTCCAGGTTAATATCGGTATATCCGGGTGCGTCGGGTGAAGAGAACTCCAAATTTGCATCACCCGCAGTAACCTGATTACCGGCCATGCCTGCATTGCCATCAAGCATCGTCGCCGTGGTGCTGTTAGTTGCGGTGATTTGAATCGTGCCGTCGGTTTGGCCGGCCTCTATGTTATTGAACAGCGTCAGATCACTCGGCGCCAGTGTTGAACAGGCGTCCGCGCCATTTTTTGCGAAACCGTTGTTGGCATCAACAAAGTACTCGATAGTCAGCGGTACCTTCAAGGAAAGAAATTCAGAACCAAACGCGTTTTCCATCACCGCGCGGCCGAACCGTAAATCTGTTTGTCCCACCTGACGATGGGTTGTAGCTCCACCAGACAAGGCCAGATCGTAACTGTCCATGATGACACCATCATTGTCGCTCGGCGCTATTCCCAGGCGAAAGGCACTAAAAGGTCCATCGGGACCCGCGTTACGCTGTAATTGTGTCTCTGCCGACACCGACGCCAGGCCGTTGTTGAACGCACCGTTTGAGGTAACACTCAGGCGCGCCGTTAAATCGGTGCCGGCATTGGTGCCGCCGTAGTTCATTTGCGCCATAGCCGTCGGATCCAGCCTGGCAAATGCGCCGGTATAGTTTTGCGTAAGTACGTTGGCGGTGTTTACGGCACGTAAATCAAACGTGGTGGTGAAGTTTTCATCCAGATAAGTGAAGCCATCACCACAACCCGTGATGTCGCTTCGATTGGTGAGTACGGTATTGGCGAGATTAAACTGATTAGGATAAAAACGTCCTGCATTGGACAGGGTGGTAACCACATTCTGCCCGCCGGCCAGGTAGTCACCACCATCGAGCGCCGCCGTGAGATCAATAATCCCGACCTCGTTCCAACTCAAGGAGGTGGTGGTCGCACCGTTAGTGAATCCGCCGATATTGTTGCCACCTGTTAAGACGCCACTGTTTCCAGGTGTCGGTGCGACTAACGTATGCGTGATATCAACAAGAGGAGTGCCAGCCTCACGGCCAAAATTTTGCGTAACCGCATTGTCACTAAGATCCGCACGTGGGTCAGGTACGCCATCATTGGCAATTCCGCCATTGCTGCCGTTGTCATCGGCCGTTTGCCATCTCACGGCGGCAATACCGACGTTAAAGGCCTGGCCGGCACGTCGGAATACCGGCCCGTTGGCGTCAGGTGCCCCGCCCGTTTCTGACACGCCAATGCCGGACAGTGCGAAACCGAAGGGTCGAACGACAAACGAGCTTCCACCAACCACTATCTCGCTACCGGTGCCCGCAGGCGGCGCGCCGATTTCGACCTCGTCCTTAGCGTTAATGCGAATACTGCCGGCATCATTGTAGTTCGCCGTCAAGGTTTCGGAAACGCCTTGTGTGAAGTTAACGTTGACCGACGTGGGCGTGGCTTCGAGAGTTGACAAACTAAAGGTGCCCGCAAGAACGTTCAGATCCACCAACGTGCCAAAAGGATTGTCTGCGGGATCGACATAGTCGCTCCACAGCTCAACTTGCTGACCACCGTCATATTCCTGAATAACACTACACCCTGGATCGGTCGGTAGCTGACCGACGGCCGTCAGGGTAAAGCTGAACGGTTTGCCAGAGACTTGCGTACCGAGGGGATCCGGCGTGGTTCGAAAACCGAAGGGTCGAAATGTTAACGCAGCGCTGGTTGAAGCGATTGGAATGCTGGGCGCTTCTACCGTGATCGTAAGCGCCTCGGCATGCGTGTTCTTTAAATCCAGTACGACAACGCCGTTATCGTCATTGATATCATCGCCGTCATCGATAAACTGATAACTGGCCTGGCCGCTGTCGGCCGCGCCGGGTGACAGAATGCCAAAGGCGTCACCGGCCACGCCCGTGAATTGCCAGTCGCCGTTACTGGTGGAAGTGCTGAGATTCACCAGCTCGGCAAAATTGGTCAACACATTGTTTGAAGCATCGCGCGCGCTAATGACAATGGACGTCGGTTCACAGGTTAACGCATCAACGTTGTGCGCAATATCGAAGTGATCCAATTGCGAGGAACAAATCCGGGTTTCATTCATGACGTTGGCAATATCCGCCGCCGACAAGGCTTGTGCGTAAAACCGACCCTCATCAATGAAGCCGTCAAAACGCCAGTTGGGATTGTTTTCCGAACCCGCGCCGTTGGTTTCGCCACCGATACTGGCGGTGCCGGGATCGGTTCCCCAGTTGCCGCTATAGGTCTGCACTGCGGTAACCGGTACACCGTTGACAAACAACTGCCGCGTTTTTGCCGATACGTCATGCACGGCCGCGACGTGGTACCAGGTCCCGGCGGTGATCACCGCCGGACTGTCAAGGCTGATTGGACTCACACCGCGCGAGAAAAAGCGTAACCGACCGTCACCCCCGTCGCCGAGACTGAATGCATAGCCGCCGGTGTTGGTTTCGTCATCGACAAAAATGCGTTGGTCCTTGTTGATGACGTTCGGATTGATCCACGCCGTAATCGTGAAACTATTGGTGACGTCGGGAAAGCCGGGTAAGGCGATGTAGTCATCAACACCGTCAAAAGAACCGAAACGACAGGTACCGGGGCTGCCGGGAATGGCCTGGTTGCCACCGAGGGTTGCAACGCCATTCATGCCGGTACCGTCGTTGCCGTCGCCGGAAAAGTCCTGTACCTCATCGGCGGTGCCATTCCACGAAGCTTCATCCATGTACCAGGCGCCGAGCAGACAGGCATGGGTTTGCGCCATGTCGACCGCAATTTGGTTGGCAGACAGAACATCGGTGTAAAGGCGCGATTCATCGAGTGTGCCGCGGGCCGAATTATTGGAATAGCCGTTACCGCCAAGTCCGTTTTCGCGGTTATCGCCCAGATACAGACTATTAAGATTTCCTAGTAGCCCGGTGATATTGAGCGCCGAGGTACGATTGCCGCGATTGGTGGCCTGTCGGTTACCGTCAACATAGATCTGCATCCAGTCCGCATCTTCGTTGATGTCCCAGGTGATGGCGATATGGTGCCAGGTGCCGGCGGCAAGGTTGTTGTTGCCGGTTTCTACCTGCAGATCAGTGTCGTTGCTGTCCTCCAGGCGAAACCGCAAGCGTCCATTGGTGCGCTTAACCAAAAAGAAATATTTGTCGGCATTACCGTTACCGAGATTGGCTGAAGCGTCGGCCAGCATTTTGTTGGACGAATTCCAGTTGCTGTCGTTGTTGTACCAGAAGGTAATCGTACCGCGACTACCAATTCCGCTGTTGACATTAACGTTGGTGTCTATCGCATCATTGTTGCCGGGTATGCGGCCACCGCGACACACATAGCCGGGATCAACCGTCTGTGCGTTGCCGACCTGATCACCGTTGTTACCATTGCCACTGTTATCGATGATCTCACCGGGCGTGCCGTTCCATTGCAACTGGTCCATGCTGTAATAGGCCAGCGGGGCCGGAACGTGTGCGGCAAACCGAACCGCGGTATTGGCCAATGCGCCGATGTTGGTATAGGGAACTAACTCATAATCATCCGTGTCGATTTCCCAGCCGATTTGCGCATGACCCTGATCGGCGTTATTACTCACCCCTATCTGATAAACAAACTCGCCGTTCTCATGCAAAATGGCCTGCATGTTGTAAAAACTGCTGGCGCTGTTCCATACCGGTACATTTGAAAACGTCACCACGAACATACGGTTGGGCGCACTACCGAGCGCCGCATACCGGACCGTGCCACCAGCACTCGGATCCAGATCGGCGCCATACAAGCGCAGCGTGCGCACCAGTCGCGTGTCGGGCATGGGATAAGTAAAGCGGCGTGGCGTGCCACTGTTGGCGGAGCCGAAACCGCAGAAGCTGTTATTGAACTGCAACCGGCCGTTGGACTGCACGCGTACCGTGGTGTAATCCACGCCGCCAAAATTAAATGTGAAACCCAATGGTAGTTCCGCACTGTGATCATCATCGACTGCCGCCGACCCGCCACTACAGCCGGAGCCATTAAGCCAGGCGACATTGGTGTGCGTGGCGGGATCGATCCAAGCGAACGGTTCCGCCGCCGTCGCGTAGGTGGCCGACCAGGCGGGTGTACTCAACAACACGCCCACAGCAAGCAACAATACGATCAACAACCCGTTACCGAGCTGGCGAGAACCTTGTACACACAACGGCGTCGGCTCTTTGGTTACATTGCAGCGCATCATTTTCACAGCGCCACTACAATGTCCTTGCACCGACGCGCAGCGTGCGCGAGGCCACCGATTCGCCGCTGCCGCACTGGCCGGTGCTGGTCAGCGTGTACATATCATGACCGCCGATACTCACGGGCCCGGTGCAGGTTATGCTGGCAGAACAGCCTATCAGTCCTGCGTTGTTAAAATTAACGTTCAACGTATTGCATTGCGCGGCACCACCACCCAGTGGAAACAGACGTGCCATGCCATTTTGTGCACCCGATTCCGCGGCCATGAATGCGCGGATAGACAGTACTTCGTTACCCACAGCGACATTGGACGTTGCCGTGAGGTTGACCAGACCTGCGCCAACAATGCCAAGGATCACAACAATAACGATCACGGCCGGCAGGCTTAATCCCGCCTGACGGTGCAAAGACCGCATGCTCCGTGTGTTTCGTGCCTTAAGGGACATTTCGGATCTGTACCTCGTGATAAAGACGAACCCAGTTGTCGTTACCCAGGTGGTCGGTGCGCATGAAACGGAAATCCAGATTGACCACCGCGTTGCGCACTAACGTACTGCCGGTGTATGTGAATGGTGCTACGAACGGAATAATCGGGTCGACGTTCTGAATGTACTCCGCCAGTGTTTGGCCGCCTCCGGCGGGAGGGCTCGGTTGGGCGGCTGTCATCAGGTAGCCGCTATAGCGAATCAAGCGTGTGCCACTAATGCAGAAACTTACCGGACTGCCGGCGATAAACAGACGACGTTGTGGCGACTGGCGTAAAAAACGGTGCGCCGCGGTAGTTTGTATACGGCGCACACCGGCCGGTAAGGCGGTGGCGGTGTTAAAGCTGGCAAAGGAGGCTAACGGTCCCGGGTTCTGTGCCCGATAGGGGTCACCGGCGTTGCCGCCGGGACCATACGGATAAACAATAACGAAACTTCCGGCTGCCGGTGTGAAATTCAGATTAAACACATCCAGTAGATTGCTCGGAGCAGACATGCCGTTCACCGGCAGCGGCGCCGAGTTGGTGCCGGTGGCCACATAGGTGATCGCCTGGTCCTGATAGCTGGCCGAGGCCAACATAGGCAGGTACTCGATACACGCACCGCTGACGCGGATGGTATTGGGTACGGCGTTACGCAATTCTCGATTCACGCGTTCAATCGCCACGCGGCCGGTGCGGGTCAGGCTGTCGCGAAGCGAGGTATCGACATAACCTTGCACGGTGTCGCCAAAAAAGCGTGTGGTCATGGCGGCAATCACGCCGAGCAACACGATCACGACGATCAATTCGATCAGGGTAAAGCCGGATTGACTGGAATGGCGCCACATCAGAAGTTCACCCGATAGGCGCTAAAAACAAAGTCATAGCCCCGTGGCGTGGTGACGGTGACGTCGATGCGTTTGGCGTCGGCGGCATTGAGGCCGACCAACTCGGTACCCGCGTTACTTACCGCGACTTGAAGGCGGTAACCTGCGTATCCGGTTAGATCGCTATCGTTTATATCTTTTGGTGGAAATAGGTTCAGGCCGTTAAAGTCGTCAACATCATCAAATTGCCGGCGAAAGGTTTCACCCACGTCCGGGCCTAGACCAGCTGAACAGGCTGGCGGACCTGCGGGAGTACACGGCGGCACCCCACCCTGCGTGGAGAATTCATCAAAGCGTTTGGCAATGATCTCTTCCATCATCGCCTGGGCCAATTTCAAGGCACGGGTATTGTGCAGCGGGTCCGCCGCAGTAGTCATGGCGTGTTGATAGGCGGCGAGCACACCGACCATGGCGATGGAAACAAACACGATCAACACAATGATTTCTATCAGCGTGAAACCGGAGTTACCCCGTCGTTGTTTGCCATACATGCGCTGCGCCCCTGTACTAACAACCGCCACGATGTGCATAGCCGGTAGCCTGAATGCAAAAGTTTTGCGCACCATTAACCGTCACAGCGGTCGCGGAGTTGGTGGTCACATGACCGAGCGCGTTGTAGGTTACGGCAACCGAGCCGGGCGCGGTAGCGACTCCGCCTGGGAAGTTGATCGGAAAGGCGCGGGTGTTGGCATGGTTGATCCACTGAAAACCGCCACCGTCGTCGACCTCAATTCCGTAACTACCCGCGGCGTTGTCGATGATCATCCGTACCACAAAATTATTACCACGCATCATGGCCTGTTGCTGCGCATAGCGTGCGGTGCTGATTAGTTCATCGAGAAAAACGCGCTCATCGAAGCCACCCCGTTGTGTCAAACGCGGCGTAATGGTGGCGGCCAGAATACCCAAAACGATGATTACGGCAATGAGTTCGACCAACGTGAAGCCAGAGTAAGCTCGTTTGGGGATTGGAGTTGTACTTCTCATCGGAGACAATTACCGGGCACATCGTTTACCCATAAACCTCTAGCGGCTCGAAGTCGGTTTGACGGGTTTGATAGAAGCAGTTGTATTACATTGTGCATGGCCAACCGCATAGGGATAATGAGTTACGCTTGGGGAAGCAATACCGAAAGCGATTCCAGATAAGTCGACGCTATCTACCATTTCGTAGTCAACTTCAAAATCTTCAGAAGTATATCCGTTTGGTCCACAGAGTTCTGAGGCTCGTGTATTCCAATGCGCCTCTACAGTTTTTAGATCTGTATGACCATTTCCTTCAAAAAGTATCCAGTAAGTATCCTCGGATGTTTTTTTATCCTGATACCCCCCGGTCGTGCCAAGAGGTTGATAGGTGGTGGAACACGCCGTCAGGAAGACAATAACAAGTATAAAAACGAAATTCAGTTTCATACCTAAACCTCTACGTGTGTTTGTTTCTAACAGATGGAGCACAGGGTATAGAACGCAAACGCGGTCGTGCGGCGAGAGACGCGTGGAATTACGAGTGTAAAAGAAGAAAAGGGGTGTTGCTGGCAACACCCCTTTTCATCTACTGGCAGCACCTATTCGCGTGTAACTAACAACCCGACGAGTCAACTGCAATTTGCGGAGGGGTAACAGGTGTCGCCGACGTATCCGCTTGTGTGTAGGTGACTGTACAGGTGCCTGAGGTACCCTGGTGTTGCCAGGTACATACGCCTGCTGCGCATGACGGACTGCCGGCTCCTGTAAAGTCGTTGCTTGAATCATCTATCAGCGCAACTATCCCTGCAGTTGTACCCGCAGGGTAAAGACCAACGTCAGCTACGGCGGCACCAACGTTTTCAAATCGGTTAGCTGGAACCGCGGTTGCGGCTGGGGTTCCAAGCGCGAGTTTAATACCGTGGTACATTGAATTGGATGAGCGCACACTGGCTTCAAGTCCCTGGAGAACGGCTGCTCGCGCTTCAGTTTGTACATTTGCAAAGCGTGGAACCACGGTGGCGGCCAGAATGCCCAACACCACGATCACGACAATAAGTTCGATTAAGGTAAAACCTGCTTGATTACGTTTCATTTTAATGGCTCCTCGCTGCCAGAAAGCTGTTACTTGGTTCAACTCTGCACCGAGTACTGCAAAACTCGATCCAACTTCTACAAAAACGTTTTAACTAATTAATTAAACGGTATTTTTCGGCTCGTCTAGCCACCGGTAGCCGTTAACCGGCTGTAACCGTACGCCCTGGATGTCATCCTTTTGACGCTCAAACCGGCCGTTACGGTCTTTATCGGCGTACACGATCCCGATCTTGAGTCGCACTTCCGGGTTATGTCCCTGATCCGTTTGGAAATAGCGATGAAAACGCACTCGGTAAACCAGCTCACGACTGCCATCGTCGAAGTACCACTGGCCGGGTTCCACCGTGGTTGCATCCTGAGGTGAGCGCTTACCGACGTAGCCTTCCGGTGCCTGTAACAGCCAGTCCACGGGATTCTGGCCGGCCAGTACGGGTAACTTTTGCATGTCGCCGCGCGCGACCATTTCCGCCATCTGCAGTGACAAAGCCCCTTGCAGGCCGGAAATCGTATACGCCAGGCTCGCCGCTTCGGCGTCGGCACGCAGCTTGAGCAGCTTGTCGATGCCGAGTACATACAGCAGTGAAATCAGGATGATGACGAACACCATCTCCAGATAGGTGAAGCCCCGTTGCCGTTTGGCGGAGATTTGCGCTGCTGTGAACATGGTCGGATTGAAACGGAAAGCGAAATTAGCCGTGCTTGACCGCGTCCACCAGTTCCCACATTGGAAGGAAAATACCCAAGGCCAGCACCAGCACCATGGCACCAATGAGGACAATCATTACCGGCTCGATGGCGGACGACAGCCGCTTGAGATCGTAGTCCACTTCACGTTCGTAGAAATCGGCGACTTCGATCAGCAGTTCATCCACCTGACCGGTTTCCTCACCGACCGCCAGCATTTGTAACACTAGCGGTGTGAACAGCTCGGTGGCGTTCGCAGTACGGGTGAGCGTGTCACCGCGTTCGACGCCGGTGCGCATTTCACGCACGTGCTTGCCAATGAAGTGGTTGTCCACCGCCAGTGAAACCACGTTCAAGGCCTGGGTCAGCGGCACGCCGGCGCGCAGCGAAAGCGCGAACGCACGTGAAAACCGCGCCAGGGTTGCGCGCGTGACGATGCTGCCCACGTACGGAATACGCAACTTGAATCGATCCCACATTAGTCGGCCGTTTTCGGTTTTCACATAACGAAACAGACCGAAGGATAGACCAACAAGCGCGACCAACATGAACGTGCCGTAGTTAACGAAAAAATCTGACGTGGCCATGAGGATCTGCGTCGGTATCGGCAGCTCGGCCTTGAAGCTTTTAAACAGGTTGGCGAACTGCGGAATGACATAAATGTTCATAATGGTAATCGCCACCGCGACGAAACCAATAACCGTCAGCGGATAACGCAGGGCGGACTTAATGCGATCACGAATTTCCTTTTCACTCTCCAGGTAACGCGACAACTGTAAGAACGCCTCGTCGACACGACCGGTGGTTTCGCCTACCTGAATCATGCTGACAAACAGGCTGCTAAATACCTTGGGATGTTGATTTAAGGCGACGGAAAGCTGTCGGCCGGATTCAAGTTGGCTGTTCAGATCGCGCAGCACTTTAACCAGTACAGGGTTGCGGGTGTTTTCCGCCAGACCGGTAATGGCGCGAATGATCGGCACGCCTGCCTTAAGCAGCGAATACATTTGCCGTGACAACAGGATCAGATCATCCAGATCCGGTTTGCGGGCGGTGAGTTTTTCTTTCAGCTCCGTCCACGTGTCGTCACTTTCCTGAAACTCGGTAATATCCACCGGCGTCATGCCGTTGCTGGCCAGCTGGCTGGCAACCAGATCGGCACTGCCCGCCTCAAGGCGACCTTCAATAGCCTCACCCCGGGTATTACGGGCCTTGTAAGTAAACAGGGGCATCTCAGTTGGCTTTAACTACTGCCCGGGGGCCGGAAAGAGGGACGGGTTCGTCGACCTCCGGCAACGGCAGCTCATCAATGCTGCTGGTAATGCGCATGACTTCTTCCAGACTGGTGACACCCTGTCTGGCGTAATCGAGCGCATGGCGCGAAAATGGGCGGAACCCGCTGTGTTCACGGGCATGACTAGCAAACGCTGCGGTATCGCCGCGGCGCAGATCGTCGGCCAGTTCGTGATTGAGTTCGAGCATTTCAAACACGCCGACCCGGCCTGCGTAGCCGGTGTTGTTACAGTGCGGGCAACCGGCACCGTGCTGGAATTCCAGACTTTCCGTTGCGCCACCCGCCAGGTTGTAGAGCCAGGCCAGTTCGTGCACGTCAGGCTCGTAATCTTCTTTACAGCTGCTGCAGATCTTGCGCACCAAACGTTGGGCGACAATCGCCTGCAGCGAGGTGGCTACCAGGTAACCCTCGGCACCCAAATCCATCAGGCGATTGACGGAGGAAATGGCGTCGTTGGTATGTAAGGTAGACATGACCATGTGACCGGTCATGGCCGCACGCAGGCCAATCTCGGCGGTTTCCTGATCGCGCATTTCACCGACGAGCACAATGTCCGGATCCTGGCGTAACGCCGAGCGTAATACGCTCGCAAACGTCAGGTCGATCTTGCTGTTGACTTGTACCTGATTGATTCGCGGTAGTCTGTATTCCACCGGATCTTCGACCGTGATGATTTTCTTTTCCGGCTGATTCAGTTCCGACAGTGCTGCATACAGTGTAGTGGTCTTACCGCTACCGGTAGGTCCGGTCACCAGTACCAGGCCGTGCGGGCGGTGAATGTTTTTACGGAAATGCGTGAGTATATCCGCGGGCATGCCAAGTTGATCGAGATCCAGCATGTCGCCACTCTGATCGAGCAGTCGCATAACCACAGACTCGCCGTGTTGTATCGGCATGGTCGACAGACGTACATCGATGGAACGATTGCGCACGCGCATGTTAAAGCGCCCGTCCTGCGGCACGCGCCGCTCGGAAATATTCAGTCCGGCCATGAGTTTCAGCCGTGACACCACTGCCGCGGCAATACGTTTTTCCGGCATGACCTGTTCCTGCAACACGCCATCAACACGCTGGCGTACACGCAAAACCTGTTCATCCGGTTCGATATGAATGTCTGAGGCGCCGACTTGCACGGCATCCTCGAACAAGGTTTGCAAAAGTTTGACTACCGGCGCATTGGCGAGGTCTTCGCCTTCCACCATTTGCGCGACATCAAAGTCGGTGTCGGCCAGTTCGTCACCCAGCTCCTCGGCCAAATCGTTAATTTCTGCGCTGCGGCGGTAGACCAGGTCGATAGTCGACAGCAGGTCGGCCTCACGCACTACGGCCTGCTGAATATTGCGTTTGAGTAGCTTGGCAATTTCATCGTAACCGAAAATATCGGTCGGGTCCGCCATGCCAATGAGCACGCTGCCGTCGGTATTTTCCTTCAACGCAATGGCACGGTAGCGGCGCGCGAAGGTCTCCGGAACGATGCGTACGGTCTCCGGCTCGAACTTATAGGTCTTGAGATTGATGTAAGGCAATTGAAGCTGCCGCGACAGTACCTCAAGCATCTTTTCTTCAGAGACAAAGCCCTGCTCGATCAGCGTACGGCCCAGCTTGTGGCCGGACTGTTTCTGAGCCGCCAGTGCCTGCTTGAGCTGGGCGTCTGTGATCAGGCCGTTCTCGACCAACAGGTCGCCCAAACGTATCTTTTTTCGGTTCGTTTGCGTCATAAATCCGTCACTCACGCGTATCTGCTTAGTACGACTGCAATTTCCGTGCACAAAATCCCGCGTACGCTATGTTGCTCCATTTATTTAGCGTCGGCGGAGACGCCCGACTTTATAGAGCGGATCGGCTAGGCTAGTCGCGGCGGCTTGCGCGGACTGGATTAGGGACCAGTGAGGAGCGACGAGGCGCTAGGGGAGAAATAGCGGGTGATGCGGTCGCGGCGGTTTGGGGCCGAGACTACCGAAAAAACAATTAAAATCAACAGCTAGCATCCAACCATAAACCTGATAATGTTCCCGGATTCCGTCAACCCGGCGCGCGACTCTAGGGATGGAGGAGGTTGTGGGATGCCGGATGTCAAAGCCAAAGCCAAGATTCAGAGGTTTCAATGACTTACTGGGTTCCGGCCCCCGCCGGAATGGCGGTGGAGGGCGCGCGGAGTTGGGATAGCTATATAAAACACTGAAAAATCAATAACTCGCGCTCGTCCACCCATGAATCCGAAAAATGTACCCGGATCCCGTCATCCCGGCGCAGGCCGGCATCCAGAGGTTTCAATGACCTTTCGCGTTCCGGAATGCGCCGGAATGGCGGGAGTACGGGTTCTCTGTGCCGCTGTGGTGAAAGGTTTAATTTCCACAGGCCTTCTACCCGGGCGTATTCAGCACCACGCTGCCGGTGAGTTGGGCGACGTTGGCGAGACCGTGGCGGTCCATATATTCCACAATTACATTATTGATTTTGCTACAAACCAGCGGGTCATAGAATAAGGCGGTACCGACGCCAACGGTTGATGCGCCAGCAATGAGGAACTCCAGTGCATCGTCGGCGGTGGTCACGCCTCCCTGGCCAATTATGGGGATGCCGTGGTCGCGGCACACCTGGTACACCTGGTTGACCTTGAGCAGCGCGATGGGCTTGATGGCCGGGCCGGACAATCCGCCCTGATTGTTACCGATCACGGGCGTGCGTGACTCGATGTCGATGGCCATGCCCATCAGGGTGTTGATGACGGCAAAGGCATCGCTGCCGGCCTCCAGGCAGCGACGCGTATTTTCGGCGATATCCGTCTGATTTGGCGAGAGTTTGGTGATCAGGGGTTTTTCCGTCACTGCGCGGCAAGCCGCCACGACGCGTGCCGACATATCCGGATCATTGCCAAATGCCACGCCGCCCTCTTTGACGTTCGGGCAGGAGATGTTGATTTCCATCGCGTCGATGGGTGAGTCGTCGAATATCCGTGCGACCTCCGCGTACTCCTCGACTGTGGAGCCTGAAAGATTGGCGATAAAACGAGTCTCATCGAAATCCAGACTGGGAAGTATGTTATCTACCACGTGGTGTGCGCCGGGATTTTGCAGACCGATGGCGTTGAGCATACCGGCAGGCGTTTCCATCACCCGGTGCGGTGGGTTGCCAAGCCGGGGTTCCAGGGTGGTGCCCTTCAAACACACCGCGCCCACGTCGCGGTTTGAGAAACCCACCACACGGGTGTATTCCTCGCCGAAGCCTACGCAGCCGGACAGCAACACGAGCGGTGAGCTAAACGGCATGCCGCAAAATTCAACTTGAAGTCGTTCGTCGGGTTGCTGTGTCATCGGGAATCCGGTATCTGCGGGTATTCTATAGATAAATAGACTGGCGGGCGAGGTGCTCGGTATATTCTACCGACCTGCTTAATCACCAAACTCACTCTGGACACAGAGAAAGTTTTTAAATGAGTTCTCCGTGAACTCTGTAGTTTCATTTACTTCGTTGGCACCAGTTACCGTCATGAAAAAAGTAATCAACTTAAACCCGGTTTACTATAAACAGGTTTACCGGCTACCCTTACAGGCCGACTTTTGTAATCGACACCAATACCTATGTTTCACGTCGTACTGTTCGAACCTGAAATTCCGCCCAACACCGGCAACATCATTCGTTTGTGTGCGAACACGGGATCGCAGCTACATTTGATTCATCCACTGGGTTTTGAGTTGGACGATGCGCGACTCAAACGTGCCGGCCTCGACTACCGTGAATACGCCACGGTGCAGGAACATGCCAGTCTCGCCGCGTTTGTTGACAGCGTATCCCCTGCTCGTCTTTTTGCTATTTCCACCCGCGGTAAACGCTCCTTATATAACAACACTTATCAATCCGGTGATGCGTTTCTGTTCGGGCCGGAAACGCGCGGCCTACCGCAGGTTGTCCTGGATGACCTACCGCAACCACAAGTGATCCGCATCCCCATGCGTCATGGCAATCGCAGTCTAAACTTATCTAATGCGGTAGCGGTGGTGATCTACGAGGCGTGGCGGCAGCAAGGCCTCGATGGTGCGGGCTGACACTGGCGTTTCTTTGTAGGAAAAATCCTACAAAAAAAAGTGCATTTATCTGACAGACAGTGAGCCGCTATCGCGTTACCGTAAACCGTTGGCGGTGCGTAATTTCGCAATCGTCCGTCTTGAGCTTTAACCGCACGGCAAGCAGGTCGGAATGCAGATTTTACAACGAAAGGAACTGGAGGCGATCTCGGTCTTTACCGAGCAGGGCGAGGAAATTCGTATCGTCGTCCTGAAAAGTAACAATGGGCGAGTTCACCTGGGCATTAATACCCCGGAAGGCATGGCTGTGCTGCGTGAGGAATTGATATCGCCGGATGTGACTGACTGAACCAAGACCGTTAAACTCGCCTGCAGCATTCCAAAAATCCTCGTCCCGGCAATCCTGACACAGGTGCGCTATGCTTGATGCAAGCAAATTTTCCGCATCAGGCCACCGTAAGAAGCCGAATAATGAGCAGCACTTCCCCGAAACAAAAGTCCCGCACACCCACCTGGGTCACCATTGTTGGCGTACTGTTGATTGTGTTTGGTGCACTTGGCATTCTGCATGGAGCACAGCAAATGGTGATGCCACAAATGGTGGAGATGCAAAAAGTGCTAATTGGTGAAATGTCCGAGTTTGTAATTAAGCAAAGCCGGGAAGAGGGTTATCAAGCGTCTCCGGATGAGGAGCCGTTGGACACCGAAAACATATACGGCGCGTTTGATGAACTAATGAATTTTCCGGAATGGTTTAAAACCTGGTCGCCGGCAATAGGAGCTGTCTCATTGTTGGTTGCCGGTTTTTACCTATTTGCGGGTGTGCTTATGCTCATGACTAAACCGATAGCGATTCGTCTATGTTACGCTGCAATTAGTTTCTCAATTCTGTGGGCCATCGCGCTGAGTGTTATCTTCAGTATGAGTGAAAGCACAATGCTCGTCGCACAGCTCCCCGGCAACGTGATCAGTATTGTGATTGATATTGTTTTACTGATCGTTGTTTTGTCTGCAAACAAGGATGTGTTTTACAAACACACTTCGAACGCCGTGATTGATGCCTGACCGGTGTAAGCACGTTAGCCTTTTGCGCGCCCGTCCAGTTCGGCGTTCAGTTTAGTACTGTACGATCGTGTCGCTCGAGGGAAGCGGCGATAGCGGCTGGTATCGGTTGCTGAGTGCGTTCGCTAATAAACAAATATTCACCCGCCGGATTCACCTCTAGAAACACGTGCTCTCCCTCCGGGGTTACGCGCATATCAATGGCGCCGTATTTAATCTCGAATATTTCCATCAACTCAATTAGTTTTGCACCGATTTCCGGGGGAAGTTCATAAGGAACAACCGTTGCGCTGCCCAGCCCGAGTCGATAATCGGCCTCATAGTCTGGTTTAGAATAGATAGCAGCCGCATAGATATCGTCTTCAATAACGGTAATACGAAGATCGATATCGGCGGGAACAAACTGTTGAAAAATAACAGGTGCGTAACGTACCGAATCCAACAGAGCCAGGTCGGCTTCGCTGACACGACTGGTCTCTCGGGGTGCCTGCTCAATATTGCGAAACGCTTTACGGATCACATTACCGGTGCCGCGAGTCTCGACAAATTCACGAGCCACTTCTGGATCATTCGTCACGACGGTGTCGGGTACCGATAGACCGACCCGTCGCGCGACTTGGAGCTGGCGAATTTTTCTTTGTGATACCTCATCGGCTGTGGGCGGATTCATCCAGAAACAGTCGAGCGAGTACCATACGCCCTGTAGTGCTTCATTGGATTCCGACCAAGCAAACAAGCGGGCGGTGTTGTCGGTCAAATCGTCATGCAGATCGAATGGCCGGATACGCCTGTTCCAGACCGCACCCACTTCGGCAAGGTTAATTTTACGGCCGTCGGGAAGAGAGAGTTGCAGGCTCTCGGCTTCGTCACAGCACCTGGAGTCCAGGGCCAACGAGGCTGGAAACCACGCAGTGTCTACAATCGCCGATGGACGAGTTAAATGCTCTCGCACCTTATCGACGTGCTCATTGTTCTCAAAACTCACAATTAAAATCACTTTGCTGTACTCCTATACAAACAGGTTCGAAAATTTGGCGAGGAACTTCTTACGCGGGACCGGGATACATTACCGGTCCCGCTATCGTGTTCTTCAACATATGAAAGGTTTAACAGCTTGCGCCCCCACCACCCACAAGTTGCTGATAGGCTGCAGCCGCATTTTTCCAGGCCTCAAGGCCCGCGGCGTCGAGCATTCCTTGTGAGTGAAGTTGGGCATAATGTGACATCAGCTGCAAATAGGTGCTTGCAAGGTCACTTGGTGGTTGGCCAGTCGAATGATATGCGCCACCCGTCGCCGGTGTTGCCAGCACAAACGGTAATCCACCCGTACCAAACGGTTGGCTTGGGATCGTTGGAAAATTAATGGGTGGTTCCAGGAACGATTTGGGCGGATCAAGCAAACCCTTGGGAAGATCGGATGGTCCCTTCGGTGGATCGGCAACGGGATTCTTGGGTGGCTCAAGCGCAGGATCTTTGGGGAAATCCTTTGGGCCATCCTTTGGACCATCCTTAACGGGTTCTTTAGGAAAGTCCTTGGGCCCGTCTTTGGGGAGTTCTTTTGGTCCATCCTTGGGGAACTCTTTCGGAAATTCTTTGGGTCCATCCTTGGGAAATTCCTTTGGGAACTCTTTTGGAAAATCTTTGGGCCCGTCCTTCGGAAATTCTTTGGGTCCGTCCTTGGGAAATTCCTTTGGGAACTCCTTTGGAAAATCTTTGGGCCCGTCCTTCGGAAATTCTTTGGGTCCATCCTTGGGAAATTCCTTCGGGAACTCTTTTGGAAAATCTTTGGGCCCCTCCTTAGGAAATTCTTTAGGCCACTCTTTCGGCAAGTCTTTAGGAAATTCCTTGGGAAACTCTTTTGGACCATCTTTAGGAAATTCCTTCGGGAGAATTTTTCCGCACGGAGTGCTTGTACCGATACTGCTTCTCGTACCATCAAGCGTGGCTTGCATCCGATTAACCTGGCCCTGTGAGAACATGACCATCGCCACATCATCAACATAGTCCATGTAGTTCATGAACATGTCGCCGTTGGGCCCGTTGCTGCAACTGACGCTTGGAAACGCCGGCGTGCCGTAGTTTGGACCGGCTTGATTGGGTGTATCGGCCACAAAGTCACTTCCCGAGCAGCCGTTTCCATCGTCGCCCCAAATATGACGAAGATTTAACCAGTGGCCAATTTCGTGGGTCGCGGTGCGACCAAGATCGAAAGGCGCAGCCGCAGTGCCAGTGGTACCGAAAGCTGAATGCAGGATAACCACGCCATCCGTGGCTGCGGGCCCGCCGGGAAACTGTGCATACCCCAAAAAACTTGCCAGTTGGCACACCCATATATTGAGATAACGGTCGCTGGGCCAGGGATCGGCGCCACCACTAGCGGTAGATTTCACTCCGTCGTCATCGGTAAACGAGTTGTTGGTTGTGCTGACACGGTCAATGCCGTCCGTGGGATTACCATCAGGATCAACAGTCGCGAGTTCAAATTCAATGCGCGCATCATCAACGAGAGGCTGGAACGGGGCGGGTACTGTGCTGGTGTCCGGGTTCTTTTTTCGGAAGTCAGCGTTGAGTACATCGATTTGACTCTTAACCTGTGCATCTGAAATATTTTGTGCACTGGTTTTATAAACTACATGGACTACAACCGGTATCTTGGTACAGCCGGTGCGCCCGACATACGGCGAAAACGCGGCGCGCCAGGCGTGGTTTTCGCATGAATCGCGAGCCTCACGGTAGCCTCGGACGGTGCGTAGCATTCGCTCGTGCACCTGCATGGTGCCGCAGCCGCGCCGAATAGGGGGTTTATTCTCTTTTTCCTTGTCTTTTCCTTTCTCAGCCATTTTTGACTCCTTGTCAGCGTTGGCGCAGGACGTACGAATCCTCGATCGTCTTTACAACCTCGAAGGAACCCGACCAGGTTGTTGAGGTGATGGTAAGTATGTTGCCATCAAGGGACCAAGTCCCCGGGTTCGTCGTTGTTCGATCGTCCATGCCGGGTTGATTAATTACGACATCTCCGTTGGCTTCAATGGTGAAGCCGGTTCGGCCGCGTGAGGGAGGAAAAGGAAAACCTGCAGATCGGTAAATCTTGCGTCCCGGCTCATCCTCCTCATGAGAATGAAACCAGCTACCCAAGACCTGGGATGGGTTGAGATCCGCCGGCATTACGATCACCTCCTTGCGACCCACCTGAGACAACAAACTAGAGTGGTGTATTACATTAAATAGAGAAAATTCTTTGAGCAGTCAATGTGAATATTACCAAATAGAAAAAAGCACAATATGTACCAGAGATGTTTAGTGCTGAATCGGTATTCAACGAACGAAAATGAGTATCACAGTATAGTTCGGTGGTGGTGACGAAGGTCAGGCGATTTCAGGTTTCACGTCCCGATCAAGCAAGTCACGCACGGCATCATGCGGATCTTCGTTTTCGTATAATACTTTGTAGACCTGACCGGCGATGGGCATGTCGATGTGATGTTGTTGTGCCAGGGCCCAGGCTTCGGCGGCAGAATGTACGCCCTCCACCACCTGGCCGATGTCATTAATAGCTTTGTCCATGTTTTCACCCTTGCCGATAGCGAGGCCAAAGCGACGATTGCGGGATTGGTTATCGGTGCAGGTCAAAATGAGATCGCCCAGGCCGGCGAGCCCCATGAAGGTTTCGGCCTGCCCGCCGAGCGTTTTACCCAGGCGCATGAGCTCGTGCAGACCGCGTGTGATCAAGGCTGCCCGGGTATTTGCACCAAACCCCAGTCCGTCGGCGATCCCGGCGGCAATGGCCAGTACGTTCTTGAGTGCGCCGCCCAGTTCCACACCGACGATGTCATCACTCGTATAGGCTCTAAAATGCGGATTGCAAAGAATTTCGGCAACCTCTGTGGCAAAAGCCGAATTGCGCGAAGCGACGGTGACCGCGCCGGGCAGGCCCCTGCCGACTTCGGCAGCAAAGGTCGGGCCGGAAATGCATGCCGTGTCCACGTTTTCGCCAAGCTCTTCGCTGACCAACTGGTGCAGGAGCTTGTTACTACCGCGCTCCATGCCTTTGGTGCCCCACGCCAGGCGTTGTTTGGGATCAAGGTAGGGCTTGATGGCGTTTAGTGTTTCACGAAAGACCTGACTTGGAACCACCAACAAAACCAGCGAACAGTTTTCCAGCGCGACGGCCAAATTGCTTTCCGGCTGCAGGCCGGCAGGAAAATCAACACCCGGCAACGAACGTGTATTACACCGCTCGGCCGACATTTGTGCGATGTGCTCCGGACGATGGGCCCAAAGCCGGACAGGAAAACCGTTGCGGCCAAGATGCACGGCCAGCGCGGTACCCCAAGCGCCGGCACCGAGTACCGCAATCGGTGCTTTAATCTGCTCAGTCATTCTAGAACTTGCCAAGTGGCAGGGTCCGCTCGCGTGAGTTGACCGTGCCGGCTGAATTGACCGGATTCAAGATGCCTGCTGGGCCTGTTGTTGCAAGTGTTGGGCATAGAGGGCATCAAAGTTGACCGGGGCGAGTAACAGGGGCGGGAAACCGCCGCGAGTCACAAGGTCCGAGACGGCCTCACGTGCATAGGGGAAAAGAATATTCGGGCAGTAGCTGCCCAACATATGACCAAGTTGATCCTGGTCAAAACCGCTGATGCTGAATACACCTGACTGTTTGATCTCTACAAGAAACGCCGTATTGTCATTGTGCTTTGCAGTAACCGTAATGGTCAGGGTCACATCGTAGAGATCGTCGCCGAGACTGTTACCTTCGGTATTCATCTCAAAATCAACATTCGGCTGAAAGGAATCCGTGAACATCCCGGGTGCATTGGGTGACTCGAAGGAAAGATCCTTTATGTAGATCTTCTGGATCTGGAATTGCTGGGCGGGCTGCGCGGCTTCCGCGTTTGCGCCAGCAGTGGATTTTGGTTCGGTGTCTGTCATTACGTTTTCCTGGGTCGTTCGGTTTCCACTTGGAAACGGGCCGCCTATGTTAGCAGAAATGGCTCGGCCACCGCATTTGTGGACTTAGTATTTCACGGGGGGGAGAGATGGGGGGCTGCGCGTTTTATCCAGTGGGATACGGCCCCGCGAACAGGTGAGCTAGCCTGAGGTACGGGCTTGCGGTTGAGGATTCAGCAAGGCATCCAATTCGCCCTTGGCCTCAAGGGCAAACATATCGTCGCAGCCACCTACATGCAGATCACCGATAAAAATTTGTGGCACGCTGGTAACACCGCCGCTTCGTTCAACCATTTCAGCGCGAAGCTGTGGTTCGCGATCCACCATGATTTCCTCAAAGTCGACACCCTTTTGCTGCAAGAGCGCACGTGCACGGGTGCAATATGGACACCACGGGGAACTGTACATTACAACATTAGTCATACGACGCCTCCTTGTAGTTGTTACTTTTTGCTAAGTGGCAGACTGGCGCCTTCCCAGGCCATGATTCCGCCACCAAGGTTATACACTTTTTCAAATCCGTTTTTACTGAGCACATTGCAAGTACTTGCTGATCGACTGCCGGAACGACAACCAACAATAATGGGTTTGTCTTTATGTTTTTCGAGATCAGCGAGCCGTTTGTTCACCATCCCCATGGGTATGTGAATGGAGTTAACGATATGTCCGCCCTGGAATTCTCGGTCTTCACGTATATCAAGAATTACAGCTTGATCGTGGTTAATTAACCGAGTGGCTTCTTGGGGGGTGACGCTTTTCCAGGCGCGCAAATAGGGCGCGACAAAAGTGTAAACCAGCATGATTGTGATCACCAGCAGTGCGGCGCTCAGCATTAAATGGTTACTTACAAATTCAATATATTGGTCCATAGCCTTGAACGTGGTCGAGTGAGCTTCTTTGTGTTTGCTGCAAAATGTGGTCAGATATTACGAGTATTCTCTAAATATCACTACTCGTCGTTGATACCGCGAGACACGGCGTCATCTTTCAGGGTACTACCGTAGTTAAAGAATCCGTTCAGAGGGTGTTGCAGAAAACTTCGCGCATCATATCGATCAAGCGCAGGGTGCGCGAATCGCCTACCCGGTAATACACACGGTTGGCATCCTTGCGTGATGCAAGAATTCCCTTGTCACGAAGTATAGCCAGATGCTGGGAAATATTACTTTGCGAAGTCCCGACGGAATCTACAATGTCTTGCACGCTTATTTCGCGATCTCCCAAGGTGCAGAGAATCTTCAAGCGCAGGGGATGAGACATTGCTTTCAGTGAGCGGGAAGCGCGATCGATGTCCTCGTCCCGCGTAAGTAATATTGCCGTTTCAAGCTGATTCATCATGGTTCGGCCTATGCACGTCAAATCGAACGTTGTAAGAGAAATCTAACCATTTGGACATTGTGTCCGGGGCGTTGATGCGTGCCATTTATTACTAAAACATTATACAATAATCTACCGTTTGAGAAGGAAAAAAACCCTACAAGTGCTATTTTTTGCTCGGTTGTGCACATAAAGTGCCGGAACAGCGAGCGGTGCACATGATCCTCTTGGGCAAATGGGATTAGAATACGTCTAAATCAGTAAGCAAACTCGTTTCACGAAAAGTTCGAAAAATTTTCTATGTCATTGAATTTAAAACCTATTACACTGATCATTCTGGATGGTTGGGGTTACTCTGAAGACTCCACCGGCAACGCGATTCTTGCCGCCAACAAACCCAACTGGGATCGATTGTGGAATACATACCCTCACACCCTGATCCGCGGTTCTGGTGCTGAAGTCGGTCTGCCGTCGGGTCAAATGGGCAATTCAGAGGTGGGACATCTCAATCTTGGTGCCGGTCGGGTGGTTTACCAGGAGTTTACCCGGGTTAACAGGTCCATTAAGACCGGCTCGTTTTTCAATAACCAAACGCTGACGGATGCCGTCGATAAGGCGATTGGAACAAATAAGGCTGTGCACGTTCTCGGCTTGTTATCTCCGGGTGGGGTGCACAGTCACGAAGACCATATTCATGCGATGGTCGAGTTGGCAGCCAAACGCGGCGCCCAAAGGATTTACCTGCACGCCTTTCTGGATGGCCGCGACACGGCGCCCAAAAGTGCCGCCGAGTCTTTAAAAAAGATGCAGGCCAAGTTCGACGAGCTCGGCTGTGGATCGTTTTCCTCGGTAATAGGCCGGTTTTATGCAATGGACCGGGATCATCGCTGGCCGCGCGTGCAGGCAGCCTATGATCTGATCACACAAGGCAAGGCGGAGTTTTCCGCGCCGGACGCGATGACTGCGCTCGGAATGGCCTACAATCGCGGCGAGACGGATGAGTTTGTTAAGGCCACCGCGATCGTCGCCGCCGATGACAAGCCGGTATGCATGGAAGATGGTGATGTTTTGGTCTTCATGAATTACCGCTCAGACAGAGCGCGGCAGATCACCCGGCCGTTTATTGAGCCGGACTTTGACGGCTTCGTGCGTGAGTCAGTCCCCAAGCTGGGTGCGTTTGTCAGCCTGACTGAATACAACGCCGAGTTCGATGTGCCCGTCGCCTATCCTCCAGACCGATTACAAAACGTGTTTGGCGAGTACGTTTCCCACCTTGGACTGCAGCAATTGCGCATTGCCGAGACCGAGAAATACGCGCATGTTACGTTCTTCTTCAACGGCGGTCGTGAAGTGCCGTTTGAATTTGAAGATCGGGTACTGGTTCCATCACCCAGTGACATTACCACTTACGATGAGCGGCCCGAGATGAGCGCGGGAGAGGTGACCGACAAGCTGGTAGCTGCAGTCGAAAGCAGTAAGTACGACGTCATTATTTGTAACTTCGCGAACCCTGATATGGTCGGTCATACCGGAAACTTTGATGCGACGGTTAAAGCAATCGAATTCCTTGATGGTTGTATAGGGCGTGCTGTAGAGGCAATACAGCAGGCCGGCGGTGAAGTGCTTATTACGGCTGACCACGGTAATGCAGAACAAATGAGTAATGCCTCAACTGGACAGGCGCACACGGCACACACGTCAAATACGGTTCCACTGCTCTATGTCGGTCGGCCGGCGCAAATGGCGGCTTCAGGCGCATTGTCGGATGTTGCTCCCAGCATGCTGTTTCTAATGGGCCTGGAGCAACCTAATGAAATGAATGGCCGCTCGCTGATTTCCTTTTCCGAGGACATCAAGGAAAGCGCATGAACCCAGTCTGCGGATGCTGAATTCTATTTTCCTGCGCGTCTTGATTCAGCCTCTGTCCGTTGTTGTTTTTTCAGCACTCGTTTTTCTAGCCTGCGTTGCAGGAGTACAAGCGGGCCTGAGTGACAGCGAACGCCGCGCGAAAACCGCGGAACTGGAGCAGCTTAAACAACGTATCGAGTCTGTCCGCAACGACCTGCTTTCAGTGCAGGGTGAACACGAGAAAGCCAGTACTGAATTACGTAACACCGAAAGTCGAATCGGTAAACTCGTACAAAAACTACGGCGGCTCAAATCCCAGCTGCGCAAACAGGAGCGTCGGCTTGAAGTTTTACAGCGCGATCGCGCGCGCCTGAACAGAGAAGTCGGACAGCAACGCCAGCTGCTTGCTGAACAGGTACACGCTGCCTATGTTATCGGTCGGCAAGAGTATCTTAAGCTGGTACTTAATCAGGAAAGTCCGGCGCTCGCCGGTCGCGTGTTCACCTACTATCGCTATTTTAATCAGGCACGCAGCGCGCGGATCGACAAGGCGATGCTGTCCATCCAGGAACTGGCCGTGGTGGAGCAAGATATTGAGACCGAATCCACCACCCTGCGCCAACTGCAGAAACAGAAACATCGCGACAAGGCCGCGCTTGACAACACCGTGCGTGCGCGAAGGTTGCTTGTGGCACAGCTCAAGACCGAAATACTGGCCAAGGGCGAAGAGCTGAGCCGTCTGGTAGAAGATGAGCAGCAGCTGGAAAAACTTCTGAATGCCATTCGCGAAATGCTCGCGGATATACCTGCCGAGGCAGGCGAACAAAGGTCATTTTCAAGCCTGAAGGGTAAATTAACCTGGCCGGCGCAGGGGCGTGTGAATCGCCTGTTCGGAAAAAAGCGGGCCGGAGGCCGAGTGACCTGGAACGGCGTGCTGATAAATGCCAAAGAAGGCAACAACGTACGTGCGGTGTCACGCGGTCGGGTGGCATTTGCCGATTGGCTGCGTGGCTATGGCCTGCTTATTATTGTTGATCACGGTGATGGTTTTATGAGTTTGTATGGGCATAATCAAAGCCTGTATAAGGAAACCGGAGATTGGGTGGAAGCCGGAGAGGTCCTGGCGGCCGTGGGTAAAAGTGGCGGTCGAGATACAGCCGGCTTGTATTTTGAGATCCGTCACAACGGTCAACCCTCAAATCCTGCGAAATGGTGCCGAAAAAGCTAGTGGAGGCCGGCTTAACGGCCTCAAAAACGACCGCACAACGTGCCAAGCGGAAAGGTATCGGGAACTTATCGGCACAGCGGCGTCTATTATTATATAGTGTGACCACATACGAATTACGCTAATATCAATCCCTTACGATTAATCGGGCAGCCCGCTGGAGCCGGCTTTGCCCTGGAGCTGTCACCGAAATGAAACCCTCTTTGCGAAACGTATCAATTCTTTTCACGGGCCTGCTATTAGGCTTATTCCTTGCGATTGGCCATGGCGTGCTTGCAGACCGTAACAATGCGCGGTTTTCAACCCTGCCCTTAGAAGAAGTTCGCAGTCTGAGTGAGGTTTTCGGCAAAATTAAGGAAAACTACGTTGAGGACGTCAAAGACAGCACGCTCCTGGAAAACGCCATTCGTGGCATGTTGACCGGACTCGATCCCCATTCAAGTTATTTGGATAAGGAAGCCTTCCAGGAACTGCGCGTGGGTACGACCGGCGAATTCGGTGGCCTGGGAATCGTGGTTGGAATGGAAGACGGCTTTGTTAAAGTCGTGTCGCCGATAGATGACACGCCGGCAGACCGGGCCGGGATCAAGGCGGGGGATCTCATCATTCGTCTCGACGAAACACCGGTGAAGGGCATGACTCTGGACGACGCAGTGAAAATGATGCGCGGCAAGCCTGGATCGGAAATTACCCTGACCGTAGTTCGCGAAGGCGCAGAGAAGCCACTCAAAATCAGCATTACGCGTGATCGCATTCGGGTTAAAAGTGTCAAATCGCGCACTATTGAAGACGGATATGGTTATATTCGCATTACTCAGTTTCAGGAACGCACCGGCAGTGAACTGAAAGACGCCATTAAAAAACTAAAAAAGGAAAACAAGGATGGTCTTCGCGGCATGGTATTGGATCTGCGAAATAACCCGGGTGGACTTTTGGATGCCGCAGTCGCCGTCTCCGACGTCTTTCTTACCAACGGAATGATCGTCAGCGTCAAGGGACGTAGTGACGAAAATCAACTCAAGCATCAGGCGAATCCCACGGATATGATCAATTCAATCCCCATGGTCGTGCTGGTTAACGGCGGTTCCGCCTCGGCGTCGGAAATCGTCGCCGGTGCTCTGCAGGATCACAAGCGCGCTATTGTTATGGGCAAACAAACATTCGGTAAAGGCTCTGTACAAACTGTGGTGCCCCTGGGCAACAATACCGCGCTTAAATTGACCACCGCGCGTTATTACACCCCTTCCGGTCGTTCTATTCAGGCGGAAGGCATTACGCCGGATATCAAACTCGACAATCTAAAAGTGGATATACGCGATGATGACGGTTTGGGTCTTCTTAAGGAAAGTGATCTGACCGGGCACCTTGATAACGGCGGCAAGAAATCCGGAAGTAAGGGCCAATCCAAGAAGCCGGACGGTGGCAAAAAGAAAGATGGCGCCACAAAGGAAAAGGAAGAGCCGCTTGCGGCATCTGACTACTTCCTATACGAGGCCATCAATGTGCTGAAAGGAATGCATTTGCTAAGCGCACGTTAACATTCCATTACCAGGATGACCGTTCTGTTAAGAACATGGATTATCTTGGTATTAATCTTATGCGGCGTACCGGGTTCGAGCGCCGCAGAGCGTTTTACCCCCCGTACACAGGTCCCTGTCGTCAGCATCATCATCGATGATGTTGGCGACCGCTGGGCGGAAGGCCAACGTGCCGTCGAATTGAATTGGCCGGTATCGTTATCGTTTCTGCCACGAACACCTTACGCAGAACGGCTGGCGAAGCGCGCCCATGAGCTCAAAAAGGAAGTGTTGTTGCACCTGCCAATGCAGGCAAACAACGGTAAGGCCTTAGGCCCCGGTGGCTTAACGCAGGGCATGTCACGGGCGCAGATGCATGCCGTTGTTCAGGAAAATATTCGTTCTATCCCCTTCGCCACCGGTGTCAATAATCATATGGGAAGCTTGTTGACGCGCCAGCTTGTTTCCATGCAATGGTTCATGGACGCGCTACACAAAAATAGCGGACTGTTTTTCGTCGATAGTCGTACTACTGCACAAAGTGTTGCTTTGGAAACTGCTAAGCAGCGTGGCGTCCCTGCAGCACGGCGAGACATTTTTCTGGATCCCGAGGAAGATGCCAACATGATTAATGCACAGTTTGATAACATGTTGCATAAAACCGAGTCACACGGATCTGTGCTGGCCATCGCACACCCGTACCCGGTAACGCTGGAAATTCTGGAGGCACGCCTGGCCGAGCTGGACTATAAAGGAATAAGCCTGGTGACAGTGTCTACCTTAATTAACTTAAGAGAATGGAGGGCCCGAACATGGCAAGCGTCCTTATCCCCCTCGCCCAAGGCTGCGAGGAGCTCGAAGCCGTCACCGTAATTGATATTCTGCGCCGTGCAGGTGTTGATGTTGTAACGGCGGGACTCGATGATCAACCGGTGCGAGCCAGTCGTGGTACCGTGCTGATTCCGGACACGGAGCTAGACGCGGTTCGTGAAAATACCTTTGACATGATCGTTTTGCCCGGTGGACTGCCGGGCGCGGATCACTTGCGGGACGATTTACGATTGCGTGAAATGCTTATCAAAAACGTAACAGAACGGCGCTACGTCGCGGCGATATGCGCCGCACCGAGAGCCTTGGCCGCGGCCGGTCTGCTCGACAATCACCGCGCAACAAGTTTTCCCGGCTCTATTGATATAGCAGCAATAAGTGGCCTGACTTATGTTGAAGAACCGGTGGTGATTGATAATCTTGTGATTACTTCTCGTGGACCGGGCACCGCGATGGACTTTGCGCTAACGCTTGTTGAAAGTCTGCTAGGAAAGCAGAAGCGGGATGAAGTTGAAGCGCCGCTGCAGCGTCCCGCTGCCTGACGCAAAAATTTTATGCGAGTTATTGAAGTAGTTACCGATCATGGGCACCTCGATACCGTTAAGGGTATCGCCGATCAGCATGAAATTCTCGATTACTGGATGACGCCGGCAGGCGAGGACGGGCGATGCACCATACGTCTGCTGGTGCGTCCGGCAAAACAGCAGGCCGTTATTGATTCAATCCAAACCGCTCTCGGTAAAATTGAAACGTCACGCATTGTGATTCTACCCGTTGACGCGACAATACCCCGGCCGGTTGAAGACGAAAACGAGAAAGCGGCTTCGGTGGTTCGCACCCGTGAGGAGCTGTATCAGAATATTGCCTTTGGTGCGCGACGGGATAGTAACTTCTACTTGCTGGTCATCCTGTCCACGATCGTAGCGGCGATCGGCCTTATTGAAAACAGCGTCGCCGTGGTGATTGGCGCGATGGTGATCGCGCCCTTGCTGGGGCCCAATATTGCGCTGGCATTCGCATCATCAATTGGTGATTCACAGCTGTTTTGGTCTGCCTTAAGAACGAACCTGACCGGTGTGTTCATAGCATTTGGATTATCGGCACTGGTGGGTCTCGTTTGGCATTTTAATTTAAACAGCGAAGAAATTGTTGCGCGCACCGATGTGGGTATTGCGGGTATTGTTCTAGCGTTGGCTTCTGGGGCCGCAGCTGTATTGTCGTTGACGTCCGGTATTTCAAGTGCGTTGGTTGGCGTGATGGTTGCGGTGGCGATCCTGCCGCCTACGGTAACGGTGGGCCTGATGTTGGCAGCGCGCCAGCCCGATTTCGCGCTGGGTGCGTTGCTGCTTCTGGCCGTCAATATTGTTTGCGTCAATCTTGCCGCCAAGTTGGTATTTCTTTTTAAAGGCGTTAAGCCGCGCACCTGGTTGGAGAGAAAAAAGGCCCGCCAGTCGGTGACGTTGTATACGGTGATATGGCTTGTGCTGCTGGTTTTGTTGACTATTACCGTAATGCTGCGCCAAAGATTTTTGGGCGGCTAAGTGGCTTTGAGAAAACGCCGACATTAAGTGCCTGGGCTAACAAACCCGGGCAAGCCACTGCACATTTACCCGGAATTTCTATTGATCCAGGCGTAGGCCTTTAGATTGCCATTCCTGCCAGCCGCCTTTTAACCAATACACATCTGTGTAGCCGGCCTGTATGGCAATCTTTGCGCCGGTTGCAGCGAGTTTACTGTCTCGGTCTCCGTAGAACACGACCACTGTATTCTTGCTCGCGACGACGTTTTCAAGAAATGCACCGTTGAGTTGTTTGCTCGTTATGCCTTGTGACCAGCGGATATGGCCGGTGCGACGGTCCTTGGCGCCGCGTGCATCCAGCACCACCATTTCCTCATCTTCGTCGGAAAGTTGAATCACCTTTTCCGCTGACGCGATCTGGACCTTGGCCTGTGCCGCAACTGAATCCAGCGATACCAGCAGAAAAGACACCACTAACAGCAACACGAATCCCGCCCTTGAAAATTGACCCCACATAGAAAACTCCCGGATTGATTAGTTAATATAAGTAATTGCTTATATTCTTATCGTCCAGGTACGGTATCGCTTTAGGCTTTTTTCCTGCAAATAACAGGCTGTTTTTACGGCTTTTTATGGAAGTTGCCCGGCAAGGATGGCGAGGTAATGGGCCGTTGATGCCGTAGGAGTCAGTGGCGGTCGCGCGGCCAGACGGAGAGTAATGTAATGCCGCCCACCACGCCCAGAATCCAGGTGGTAACGGGGGCGTTCGCGAGCGGGCCAAGTATTTCAAAAAACCAGATATCTGACAGCATGGACTTACCGTAGCCGTCGAGCGCAAAAACGAGCGCGGCTGAAATAACCAGGCTGCTGCCGACCACCGCGCCGAACGTGCGTCGATTCGCACGTCGAATCTGCTGCCTAATCTCATTCAGTTGCTGAGGGCTGATTTGAACATTGAGTTCACCATCGCGCGCTTTACGCAGGTAGTCGTGCATGAGGTTTGGCAGTCGCGGTAAATTCTCGAACCAGCGTGGTCCCTGCTCACGTAAGTGGCGCAGAAAAGACTGTGGCCCCACTTGTTGTGTCATCCAGCGTTGTAAAAACGGTTTGGCCGTTTGCCAAAGATCAAGCTCCGGATAAAGCTGTCGGCCAAGACCTTCGATGTTAAGCAGGGTTTTTTGCAGAAGCACCAGTTGCGGCTGCACTTCCATGTTAAACCGCCGGGCGGTTTGGAACAGCCTGAGTAAAAACTGACCGAAGGAGATCTCCTTCAAAGGTTTGTCAAAAATGGGCTCACACACTGTGCGAATTGCGGCCTCGAATTCGTCAATTCGCGTATCAGGGCTCACCCATCCCGAATCGAGATGCAACTGCGCAACCCTGCGATAGTCACGATTAAAAAAGGCAAGGAAGTTCTCTGCCAGATAACGCTGGTCGGAAGGATTAAGCGTACCCATGATGCCAAAATCCACCGCAATGTACTGGCCGTCATCGGCAACGAAAATATTTCCGGGGTGCATATCGGCATGGAAAAAACTGTCGCGAAATACCTGGGCGAAGAATATTTCCACACCACTCTCTGCCAGTCGTTTGAAATCTATACCGGCCTGGGCCAGGGTCTCGGTATCGCCCACGGGAATGCCAAAAATCCGCTCCATAACGAGCACATTTTCGCGTGAGCATTCCCAGTAGATCTCGGGAACATACAGCAACGGAGAATCGAGAAAGTTGCGCCGTAGTTGACTCGCGTTGGCCGCCTCTCGCAGCAGGTCCAGCTCATCAAAAATGGTTTTTTCAAATTCGGCAACCACTTCTACAGGTCGTAACCGGCGTCCATCTGCCCAATAACGCTCCATTTTTTGCGCGATTTGGTACATCAAACCAATATCGCGCTGGATGACTTTGGCGATACCCGGACGTAACACTTTTACGACGACTTCGGCCCCGTTATGCAGACGTGCGCCGTGCACTTGGGCGATAGAGGCCGAAGCAAAGGGTTCCGGATCGAATTCGGCAAAATCGTCATACAGTGAGTGGCCGTAAGCGTCTTCAATTATCTTGATGGCCAGTTCGCCGGGAAACGGCGGTACCTGATCCTGTAGCTTGGCCAACTCCTCGGCAATATCATCCGGAAGCAAGTCGCGACGGGTGGACAGGATCTGTCCCAACTTGACGAAAATTGGTCCAAGATCCTCAAGCGCGTTGCGAATGCGTTCGCCGCGTGCCCGCTGTGTTCGCGGAACCCAGTTCCAGGGTAACAAGCGATTTACCCAGCGTACCGGGCGAAACAAGTGCGTTTTAAGCACCAGTTCATCCAGGCCGTGCCGCAGTAACACCCGGCTGATCACCATTAATCGGATTACATCATTGACCCCACGCATGTGCCTGATTTTACGCACAATGTACGAGTGTAGCTATGCTTTGATTGTGATTGGTGCCAAATTAGCGTCGCAAACAGTAGATTGCTCAGTAGATCGTTTGGGAACATACAAACTATAAGGCAGAACCAAAAGCTGGGCTGATTCTAAAACCGAATCACATACTTAGGTTGTAAGTCGGCGGTAGATATCCGAGACCTTGAGCGGTAGCTTGTAAACCGCATCTATAACCGTGTAGCCGGCGGCGCCATACATATGGGGTAAGTAGTCACGCGCTTCACGATCGATCGTGATGCAGTACGGGTGTATGCCGGCACGCCGGGACTCAACCAGGGCACGGCGCGTATCCTCGATACCGTATTCACCGCGATAATTGTCGTAGTCGTCCGGCTTGCCGTCTGAAAGCGTAATCAGGATGCGTGTGCGTGCTTCGGTTTCCAGAAGTTTCTGTGTTAAATGGCGGATGGCAAATCCCATACGGGTATAGTCCTGCGGTGTAATACCGCTGATGCGCGCGCGCACCTCACTGTCGTACTGCTCGTCAAACTCCTTAATACGATAGATTTCACACTTCTTGCGCGCCATGCCGGAAAAGCCGTAAATCGCGTAACGATCGCCCAGAGTCTCCAATGTTTCAGCCAGCAGTATCAACGATTCGCGTTCGGCATCGTTAATCCAGCCTTTGGTTGAACCGCTCATGTCCACCATGAAACATACTGCGATGTTGCGTTCGGTGCGATGCATGCGGGTGAACAAACGATCAGACATTTCGCTGCCGTCGCGTGCGTCGGCCAGTGCTTCTACCAGGGCGTCTATATCAATTCCATCGCCGTGGACCTGCCGTTTTAGCAATCGATCTTCATCGCGCATGGCCTCAAAGGTCTTGCGTAATTGTTTAATAAAGCCGCTATACTTTCCCAGCGTAGCGCGCACAAAATCATCGTGCACGGGAGTGATGTCTTTTTCGCGTACCGCACACCAGCTTTTGCGGTAGTGTTGGCGGCGAAAATCCCATTCGTTGTATAAAAAAGCACCTTCCTCGTGGTACGTGCCTTTCCATACGTCGTCCGGATCGACCTCTTTCTCAAGGAACAAGGCCGGATCATATTCACCCTCGCCCGCGGCTTGCAGGTAGTCGTCGGGAATATCGCCCAGATCTTGTACGATAGAGGTCGTCAGGCGATTAACGACTTCAGGGATCGGTACTGGTTGATCCTGTAGAGTCAACTCAATCGTAAAACCTTCCGGTTGTGATGGGTCGGCTTTTTTATTGGCTTCAAACTGCTTTTGTTCGGTAGAATCTTCCGCTTCACCGTCTTGCATATCCTCGGCAATTTGCCGAAGCACAGAACGCAACTGCGCCTTTTCCTTCTCCAGCCGCTGAGCCATTACTGTTTCTACCGCCTCGATATCGAGGACACCATGATAGAACAAGGTCCTTGGAGGAGAATCTTTACCCTTGGCGGTTCGGGTCAATCGCAAAACCGTAGCAACATCACAATCGGGCGCGCATAGTTCTTCAACCTGAGTCGCCCAGCTCGGGTCGGTAGAGCAGTCAGCCTGAAGCGTGGCTTTAATTCGATTAAGTTCTCGATGCAGTCCCGGTAATTCACGCTCGATACACGCCTCAAGTCGAACACTGTCAAGCGCATGAAAAAGATCCAGAAACTGTTGCGGATCGGATTCTTCCTGCAGTGCTTCGCTCACGGATTCACGAAAAGTTCCAAAGCGTGTTTGCGCCCACAGGTATGCAACCATTATTTTATACAGCAGGAAATTTTCCTGTGTGGTTTGTAGTTGCGCGATCACCGGAGGTAAAAAAAGCGTCTCGGTATCGGTATATACACAGTCGGCCTCTGCCAGTTTGAGTTGGCGGCCAGATAGACCGTGAACAAAATGTGAAAGAACCCCGACGTTGTCTTCAAATACCGCACCCGCAGTACGTTCATGGCTTAGTTGAACAAATTTGTCAACGCTTTTGATCACGTTGAGTGCGGCATGCAATCCGGATTGATCGTACATATCCATTGCATGTAACGCCCACGCTTCGATGATGCCGCGATCCATGCGATCCAGTACGGCCGTGGCCTGGGTGATGAATTGATATGACAATTGGATATTGGTGCTGGCGACACGTTGCACCCACTCCAGAATATAGCCCTGCTGATCTGAATCAAGCTCCGCGATAATCGCCGCCGGTTGCTCAGTTTTTAAAAACGAAAATTCGACATCAAGGCAACGATCCAGCGTGGCACATATTTTGTCAAACGTGAGTCGGGTCCGGGCCATAGGCGCAATCGTCGGGTTGTTTCCTGGTTCAGCAAAAATGAATAACGATTGCCTGTTTAGCTAGAACAAGGATGAGGAGAGTTCGCTCACCGCAGCCAACATTTCGGTATCATCGGTAAGTGCCTGTGCAATGGCTGATTGGCACGCCGCGACAGGAGAGACACCGGTACCGATCAGTTTTGCTGCGTGGACCAGTAAGCGAGTGCTGGCGCCTTCTTCAAGGCCGCTGCCTTTGAGATTTCGCGTCATGCCGGCAAATTTGACCAGTTTTGCCGCAATTTCGTGACTGACGCCGGTTTCACGCGCGACAATATTGGTTTCGAGTTCCGCCGCCGGGTAGTCAAACTCCAGCGCAACGAAACGTTGGCGGGTACTTTGTTTTAAATCCTTTAGCACGCTCTGGTAGCCCGGGTTATAGGAAATGGCCAAACAAAAATCGTCCGGCGCCTCTACAATTTCACCGAGCTTTTCTATCGGTAGTACACGGCGGTCGTCGGCCAGCGGATGAATCACCACGGTGGTGTCTTTGCGCGCCTCAACGACCTCATCCAGATAACAAATCGCACCGCTGCGGGCGGCGCGGGTAAGTGGTCCGTCGACCCAGATCGTCTCACCACCTTTGACCAAAAAACGTCCTACCAGATCAGACGCTGTCAGGTCATCATGACAAGATACCGTGATCAGCGGCTTTTTCAGCCGCCAGGCCATATGTTCCATAAAACGGGTTTTGCCACAACCGGTTGGCCCTTTGAGTAATACGGGTAGCTTTTGCTCAAAAGCCGCCTGAAAGATTTCTATTTCGTCGCCAACGGGCTCGTAATAGGGCTCTTCCTTTATAAAATACTCTTCCGGTTTTAGTGCAGGCGCGGTCATAAAATTTCCAGCCAGTTCGTTTTGGTGTGGTAAACAAGTGTGCGCCATTATGGACCAATTTGCGCTGTGAACAAACAGAGACCCTTTGTATAAAGAGGGATTTTACTTCGGAACGACGTAACCAGATCTATGCCGCTGCCAAGATACTGCCGGCTAAGCTCCGGTTCGTTACTCCGGCGAATGCCGGAGTCCACTAATTAAACAGAAACAGACTGGTTTTTAGCATGCGCCAGAATGACGTGTTCCGGGCAGCGCTAAAGCATCAGCTTAACATCAACGGTTTTACCCGCCTTCACTGTCACCTGCTTGCTAACCTGCTTGTCTTTTTGGATAGCCGTAATGTAATAGGTACCCGCAGCAAGTTTTGCCGGTTTCCTGCCCGGATAGGTCTGCGCCAGATATTTGCGTTTGCCGGCTGCGTCGGTGCTGTCAGAATATATGTTGAATTTCACATCCTTTTTCAATTCGGTTTTTTGACCTTTCGAAAAGGCACTCAACTTTAATAAACCGGCGTTCAAAACAATATTTTTTTGCGTGGTTTTTTTGCCGGGAGTGACCGTGACCTCAGTTGTCTGCTTGCCGTTAGTGCCATAAACCGCCTCAACCCGATAACGATTCGCCGCAAAACTGACGGGCCCACTGTTGTGATAAAGCTGGGCGATGTATTTGTACTTGCCGGTTACCTCCGGTTTTGCATAGTAGATATTGAACTTGACGTCTTTGTTAAGTAACGGACCGCCGGGCGCCAGACGTGCACCAAGCTCAAGGAAGCCGCTGTTGAGCACAATATCGTTATACTCGGTTTTTTCTCCGGCCTTGACTTCCAGATCTTCCACAAGATGTTTACCGTTGCGACCGAAACTTGATTCAACGCGGTAGTGTCCTGCCGCCAAACTAACGGGACCGCTGTTAGGATAGAGCTGAGTGACATAATCGAATTTGCCATCCGGTTTTTGCTCGGCATGGTAGACATTGAACTTTACCTTACTTTTTAGCAATGGCGCGCCTTGCGCCAGACGAGCACCGAGCTGGAGAAACCCGCTGCCCAAAACGATATCGTCATGTACGGTACGTTCACCGGCCTTTACTTCCAGATCGCCAACAACATTTTTGCTGTTACGGCCGTAGCTTGTTTCAATGCGATAGTGGCCTGCCGCGAGGCTGACTGCTGGGCTGTTTGGACGGGTTTGAGTTATATACGTGTATTTGCCCTGTGAATCCGGCTCAGCGCTGTAGATGTTGAACTTCACGCCTTGTTCCAGCAGTGGGCCTTTTGGAGTCAGGCGTGCACCCAACTGAAGATAACCTGACTGCAATACGAGATCGACGTCGGTACGTTTACCCGCAAGCACTTCAAACTCCTGGCTGGTTTCTGCGTTGTTGGCCGTGCGGGCAGTGATCCGGTAACGACCGGCAGGTAGCCGGGAGGCGCCGGAATTAGTTGAAATCGCGGTGACATACTTGTACTTGCCGTCTTTGTCGGGCAAGGCCTCATGCACGGTATATCTAACGCCGCTGTCCAAGGGTTGAGAATCCGGACTAAGGCGTGTCGTTGTCTGTAAAAATCCGGCACCGAGTACAAAATCCAGTTCTTGTGGTGTGTCGCTATCAACCGTAATAAGTTTCTGTTGCTGGGCCTCACCATAGCGTGCCGTAAGCAGGTATTGTCCCGGCGCCAGTTTGAAAACTGGCTCCGAGGAGTTGCTGGAGGTGACCCACTTCGGTGTTGCCGGACTGTCCGGCGATGCGTCCAGCCGATGGGCTGTCCAGTGTACACCGCTTGCCAGTTTTTCATCATTTGCTGTGAGGCGTGCAGCCGTCCTGATCGGCACACTGCCGGCCTGACCGACGGCGGTGTTTGTACCGGCAACCTCGGTCGGTGTGGCACTGCCGTTTTCAATCTCCGGTTTTGTTGCCAGGTAGGCTGCCCCTCCGCCAAGAGCCGCGACCAGAACACCGGCGGCTACCTTGGTGCCCAGGGTTTTGCCGACCGCCGCCGAAGTACTGGTAACCGCAGCGCCGCCGGAAGCCGTACCACCGACGGTAGTACCCACAGCACTTCCAACTGCGGTGCCAAGCTCGGCCGCAACGGCCTTGTTAAAGGCGGCATCCAGGGCGAGCGGTGCCGCAATAAGGGGTAGCGTTGCGAAAAGTTGGCGCGCGCGCTTCATTTCTTGTGCGTCTTCCGCGCAAACGCTGCAAGACACCAAATGTTGTTCCACCAGCGGTAATTGATCGGCCGGTAGTTCATCGTCATAGGGTGCTAACAAAGCCGTAAGTTCCCGGCAATTATCGCGCGAGGCCGCCACCTTGGCATACATGTGCTGGGTAAAACCTTGATCAAAGCGAAGACGTGCGCGGTGTAAATTGACCTTGACATCCGAGAGACTGCGGCCGGTAACATGAGAGATTTCTTTGACGGACATGTCTTCGGTATAGCGCAATACCATTAGCTCGCGGGATTTTTCCGGTAGTGAATTAATGTAGCCGGCGACCTTTTTCTGCAGGTCGGATTCCTGTACCTGTTCCTGTGGTGATGGATTTATATCATCGACCATGCGACCGGTCTCCTCCTGATCGTCGTTCGCAAGTAACACCTCGCGTTTTTTCTTCCACTGGTCGTACAGGGTGTTGCGTGCGATGGTAAACAGGTAGGCCTTGGGGTGGCTCAGGGAACCAAGATTCGGATCATGCATTAGCTTCAGAAACGTTTGCTGCACCACATCCTGCGCGAGATCCGGGTTGCTGCACAGTCTATATATATAGTTGTAAATGTGGTCCTTGTATTCGATATAAAGTACTTCGAGCGCAGAACGTTTGTTATTAGCCATAATCGGAAAGTCCCTACTGATTTAAAACGTCCTGCCCGAAAGAACCGGGCAGGAATCCATCCCGCCTTACCCTAGCGTTTTACAATTCAAATACCAAGTACTGCAGAATGCGTTCTTGCGGGTGAAAGCCGGCACTCGGTAGCAGTTCGTCGGTGTGATACGAGGAAAATAGCACCTTGCCGTTGCCGATTTTCAGGGTCACGGTTAACGGCTTGTCGCCCTGTGTATTCGGTGAGGTAGGGTCAAGAATATTAAACCAGCTTACCGGTCCATTGACCCAGCTCGTAACATTGGCGGATTGTGCGGCATGACTGCCGTTGAAGACCGTCCAGGCGGACAGGAACCCGGCGATGGCGACGGTGCCGTCCGGATTTACGCACGGGCCGTCGGTACAGGTTACGGTTGCCAACCACTGACTGAGTAGAGAATTTCCGACATTTGCAGTGACGTTAATGTTGCCAAATCCCAGTTGTGCCTGGTTCAAGCCCTCAGGTGTGTTTGCGGGTACCGCATCTTCGCCAAGAAAATCGATATAATCCGGAAACACCTGCTCGACAAAATCATAGGCCTGGTCGGTTACATACAACACACCGCCTTGAGTTACGTAATCCGCAAGCACTTGACGGTAGGTGGCGTTAGCGAGAATTTCGATTTCACTTATTTGGCCACAGTTGATAAACACCACATCAAACTGATAGATGTCCGGTTTACCATCGGCATCGGCATCCATGAACAGCGGCGTCATGTCTGCCAGCAGGGCAAAAGTTTCGCTGCCGGGCACCAATTGATACGTGGTCATATCCAACTGACCCATGCCCATTTTCGCTAAAATGTCTTCCATGCGGTCAAACAAACCCTGCACTACCGCAAAGCGGGCGGCCCCGGCTGCCGGGTCGGCGGGCAGGGCAACATTACCCAGCGCGGCAATACCGTTCTCAAGCGTGACAGGAACCGTTTTGCTGAAGAAGCTCTTTTTAATGCTTAAAGTCATCTCGGTTGCCGATAGATCTTTGGTGTCCAGCACAAAACTGCCGTCGGATTTGGAGCAGGTGTAAACGAGGTAATTCTCAGTTGGCGGTGGGCAGGCAATCTCGATCGCGGCCGACATTGCCTTGGAAGCTAATCCTGAGGTGGCCGTCAAGTCCTGGGCCGTGGCCTCGTTCACGGCAACAAAAATCGTCGCACCAGCCACCGGGGTGAGGCTGTCCGGTGCGACCACGACCCCTGAGATTCCGTCCGGTGGCGTGGTCACCGGCGGGTTGTCTGGGCCGGCGATGGGCGGCGGATCGCCATCACCCCCGCCCCCACAAGCGGCCAGCAGCAGACCGGTTAATGAAACAATCAAAAAAGTGTTTAGATTACGCATGCTTATCCCCTGTTTTAAATTAAATCGCGTTGCACCCGGGGAAAGAGACGAGCAAGGTTCGAGCTTGGTTACAATAGCGACAAAACTTTTTGCCAATGCGCACGTCGAATTGGCATCGCCTGCGTTTTTAGTTCCTACGCGGACTTAGAAATAGCGGTTTAAGCGACTATTGCCAACACGAGGAATTTAGGGTGAAACCACAAGTTTTTGTATTTCTATTGTCCATCGCATTACTTGCGGGTCTTGCGCCGTCCGTAAAGTCCGGCCAAGAGTCCGTGCCCTTCGTCATGCAGCTAACGCGCAGCGGCGATAACTACGGTCACCGACGTGCCTTCATGCAAATTGACAAAGTGCTGGATGATATCGGTGAGGACAAATTACGTATTGAAGTGGTGGCCTATGAAGCGGGCATTCATGCCTTGCTGGCGAACAACAAGGAGACGTCACAATTGCTTGTGAAGCTGGCTAACCGCGGCGTGATCTTTAAGGCCTGCCGCATCAGCATGCGAGCCTGGGACCTGAAGGAAAACCAATTTCCGCTGGAAGTTGATTACGTACCAGCCGGTGCGCCGGAGGCGATTCGTTTACAAATGCAGGGATATAAGTACTGGCGGCCCTAAGGCGCGGTCAAGGATTTGGCAGTTTACGCGAGAGTAGCGACCGAGAGATCCGAGTGGATCTCTCGGTCAGGCCCTAAAAACTCGATTCGGGCTGCTATTGCGACTGATTATGTATTTTAGTAATTGGAGTTTCGTTGACTGGCGAGGTTACCCCCCGAGACTGTCAGACGGGTTGGTTTCAACTTTACCCGTAGAACCTGACTGAACCGAGGTTGGTTCTTCATAGGTCGGTTCTTCATCGTAGGAGGCTGTTACTACGCCGACTGTAAATACCGCCAAAAAAATAATTGCTGTGCGTTCCCATGCTCCACTGCTTGTACTCATAGTCCCTTCTCCATGTTTTTTGTGTACACCGCGCTTCCCGCGCCGCGCAGTCTACAAGATATTGACCGGCGTGGGAAGTTTCTACCAAATCGCGCACAAATCTGAAATTTAAACCGCGCACAGACTACCAGCGGTATGTTTCAAGCGCGTTAATGTCGGGTATACGACATTCAGGAAGGCGCTATACGTGCCCGTTTTGAACTTTCGGGAAAGAGCAGAGACGCAAGCAGATACAAGCCAAACGCCAGGAGAATAACAACCGAGATTCCGAAATGAATTGCAAACAGTGTTGCGAGCACCGCGCTGATCACGGAGGCGCAACCGTTAATGGCCCAGGCCCACGGTACAAGCGCGTTATCTTGCGCGCTTACCTGGCACAACGCCAGCGGGAATGGTATTCCCATCAAGAAAGCCAGCGGTGCGATTAAGGAAACCGCCAATAGTGCCTTTTGCCAAACGGGGAGTGCGATCAATGCCTCGAATACCGACCCCAACATGAGCAGGTAAATCATTGTGACCAAGCCGATCAAAAGGACCACGCGGCGGATTATGCGAATAGTTGCACGACAGGTATCTGGTTGATCCACGAAACGGCGGCTATAAGCGCTGCCTAAACCGGCAAACAGGAGAAAACTCGCCAGTGCAACTGCCGCGGCATACAGCGGATGATGTAAAAACAGAATGAATTTTTGAATAAACGCAATTTCGGTGAATAAAAAGGCGAGCCCAATGGAAAAAAAATAGCCGAACACTTTCAACTTGTAGCGGGCGTTGCTGCTTGCCGGGTGGCGATCAGCCTGGCGACGGTTGAAAAACCATAACGGTAAAAGAATAAATACTACGCTTGCGATAACGGCTTGTAACAGGGTTGCAAGTAACGTCACATAACCCCATTCCATCAGGCCGATGCCGCCCTTGTAACGCAACTGAAAAATCTCGCGCAGGCTTGACCATTTTAAGGTATGAAAGAAATAGGGCCGGTCGTCGGTGGTAGGCTGTATATCAAACTTGTAGTTGCGCAAATACGCTTCACGTTCATTGCCCAGAATTGCTGTGGCCGCGTTAAAAAAATACGGTTCGTTAAGTATATTAAAATGATTGGCATCATCTTGTGTTATGCCGGGGAAGTATGCCAGGTCGAAACCATTTTGTTTGCAAAAGCGCCGGGCATTTTTAATTTCCAAACCTGTTATGTTTCCATTTTTTATTAGCAAAGTGCTGGTCTGCCAACTACGGATCAATATCAGTTGTTGTTCGGCGTCGGTGCCGAGTTGTTCAAGAGCGTCTACTGCGGTGGTAAATAGTCGCGGCATATCACGTGGTGGCACCTTGACCCACAGGCTAATTGCCAGGTATCCATTTGGTTTCAGATGGCGCACAAAATCACGAACTGATTCCTGTGTGTACAGGTAATTTTCATTCAGAGAATACAACCCCGCCGATGAAGCGCCGAAGGAATCCAGGAACGCAAGTTGTATCAGGTCGTATTTTTTTCCGCTGGACCTGATAAAGCCGCGTGCTTCGCTGACATGCAACGAGACATCCTCCCGCGTAAAAAATCTGCCGGTAAAATCGGCATAGTCACGGGTTAGCATTTTCACCAATTGTGGATTGAATTCGATACCCTCGATTTTTTCGGCGCCGAAATAATGCGCCTGCAGCAGACCGGCGCCTCCGCCTGCCCCGGGTACAAGGACATGACGAGGCGTACTGAGGCTATAAGGTAAGGCAGAGGTTTGCTGAGCAAGATAACTTAAAGTTAGTGGGTTGTTGTTGTAGTGAGTAATTGCAGTCATGGCGTCGCCATCGGTAAACACACCAAGCTGTTTCGGTGGTTCGGTGGTGGCGTGGAAACTGAGCCCCGGCGCAAAACGCCAGGGTACGTTGGGACTTTCGACAATACTGAGCAACCCCAACGGACTGGAGCGCTGCTCACTAATACGCGTCCCGGATACGTGCAAGGCCTGCGAAAGTGATTTATAGGGCGACATGTTCAGTGACGTCCAATTGTCTGGAAGCGTGAGTAAAACACCCGCCAGCAAGGCAACGGGTATCACGCTAACGAAGCGCGCTTGTCGCATCTCCCATTGGCCCACTATCGCCGCAAGCAACGCCAATACACTTATTAGAACTAGAACAGTGTTAGGGAAAGCAATGAACAGCAGGCCAATAACGGCAAGACTACCCAAGCCTGCACCCAGAAGATCCATTGCATAAACGCGAGCGATATCACGGCCAAAACAGGCCAGGCTCAAAGCAATACAGTTAGCGGCAAAAAAAAACGGTACAGTGAGGAGCAGATAAATTAGCGTTAGATACAGCGGTTGAGTGGTATCCCACAAAACCTGTTCGGGATTGAACGGTATTTGCTGCGCCAGTAAAAAACAGACTACGGCCGAAAGGCTGAACAAAACAATGTTTGCCGTGAATATTCGCGGAAAATCCTTACGCCAGCGCTGCTGTGTCAGGGAAAGAAATGTCCCACTCGCTGCATAGCCCAGCAGGGCCAGGCTTATGACCATGTAGGCAAAGTTATGCCATTGAATGATTGAAAACAGGCGTAGCAGTAACACTTCATACGCCAACGCACTGGCCGAGACCAGAACAATGGCAAACAGCGGCGGCCGCGTCGGGAGCACGTGATCAATGCCCGCCAGTCAGGGGGACAAACCGTACCGGCAGAATTTGTTTGCTTGTTACTTCACCGTGCTGATTCTTGCGAACAAGCACCAGGTGTTGAACGGCGAAACGGCCGCCTACAGGAATAATCATTCGTCCACCCGGTTTGAGCTGACGAACTAATGGGGGCGGCACGTGGTTTGCGGCCGCAGTAACGACAATCGCGTCGTAGGGCGCATGTTCCTGCCAGCCGTAATATCCGTCACCAATCCGCACTTCGACGTTTCCATAACCAAGGGTTTTAAGCGTGCCTTTGGCGCGCTTACCCAATGGCTCGATGATCTCGATACTGAACACCGACCGGCATAAGCGGGCAAGTATTGCGGCTTGATAACCGGAGCCAGTGCCGACTTCCAGCACGCGACTGCTGGCATCCACATCAAGCAGGTCCGTCATTAACGCAACAATGTAAGGTTGCGAGATCGTCTGGCTGTAGCCGATAGGCAACGGCCTATTCAGATAAGCCTGCTCCCGAACATTCTTCGGTACGAACTCATGTCGTGGTACTTCCGCCATCGCCGCCAGGACCCGATCATTGAGACGGGTTCGACCGATATACAGGCTGGTTTCGGTAACATCTGCCTCAATTTCCTTAACCAACGTCCGCCGCTGCGCATCAAAGTCCTGGTTTGCCACCGCGTTAGTCAGGCACAAGCAAAGTACAGCCAGCCCTGACAACACAGTACTGAATCTGGTGTGCATCAAACACCTCCCGGTAAAAACCGCACAAAAATACGGTGCATTCACCTCTATACTGAATATAGTCAGCGCGAACGCTTGTTTCATCCCGCCGTGTTGGTGGGATCGGGGTAACCAGGGGACTACCCACCGCATCTGGGGGTAGTATGTACCTGCAAGCCTATTTGGAAGTAAAATAGCCGGATCTTATTCGTCATTAATCTGTACGACCTGGCCATGCCTGAAAGTTGTGCGGCTTGGAACCCGGTAACAGCCACAATGCGTGACCCAGAATTACTTGCCCCAGCCGGCACCCTCACGAAATTGCGCTATGCGTTTGCCTTTGGCGCCGACGCCGTCTACGCAGGTATGCCCCGCTATAGTCTGCGCGTACGTGAAAACGATTTTGTACGCTTGCCCAATCTTGCGGCAGGTATTAACGAAGCGCATACATTGGGTAAAAAGTTTTTCCTTGCCTGCAACGTGCTGCCACATAATGCCAAGGTAAAAACCTTCATCGAAGACATCGCGCCGGTTATTGCACTTAAGCCCGATGCGCTGATCATGGCTGATCCGGGCCTGATCATGATGGTGCGCGAACGCTGGCCCGAGTTACCCGTGCATCTTTCGGTGCAGGCCAACACCGTCAACTACGCTGCGGTTAAATTCTGGCAGTCACTGGGGGTTAGCCGAATAATTCTGTCGCGCGAATTATCTATCGACGAAATTGAGGAAATCCGCCAACAGTGCCCGGAGATGGAGCTGGAAGTGTTTGTGCACGGCGCACTTTGCATCGCGTATTCCGGTCGTTGTCTGCTCTCGGGTTACTTCAACCATCGTGATGCCAATCAGGGAACCTGCACCAACTCCTGCCGTTGGGAGTACAACGTGCATTCGGCAAAACCGGACGACGCCGGTGATGTCGTTCCCGAGCAAGTAAAGTCGGCCAGTATTGGCCAGGGTGAACGACATGCAGAGTCGCAGCGCGTTTACTTGCTTGAGGAACGTGAACGGCCTGGTGAATTTATGCCCGTTGAAGAGGACGAGCACGGCACCTATATAATGAATTCAAAGGACCTGCGTGCCGTGCAGCATATCGAGCGTCTGGTGCGGATCGGTGTCGACAGTTTTAAAATCGAAGGCAGAACCAAATCCCACTACTATGCTGCACGCAGTACGCAGGCCTACCGGCAAGCAATTGATGACGCTGTCGCCGGCAGACCGTTTGATCAGAGTCTACTTGGCGTATTGGAAAATCTCGCCAATCGCGGTTACACCGAAGGGTTCTTACAACGCCATCCGAGCGAAAACTATCAGAACTACGAAGAGAATCGCTCCGATAGCGCGGGCCAACGTTTCGTAGGAGAAATCGTCGCGTATGACGAAAAAACACAACTAGCCGAAGTCGCGGTGAAAAACAAATTCGCCGTCGGTGACAAACTGGAACTGATTTTACCCAGCGGTAATCAAATTTTCGAATTACAGTCCATGCAGGATGCAGACGGCGTGGCACTTCACGAAGTTCCGGGCGGCGGACATACCGTGCACATCGGGATGGAAAAACCGGGCGATGATCTTGGTTTGATCGCAAAGTTCCTTCGCTAAGGAAGCTTCGATTGATGTCATTCTGGCGAATGCCAGAATCCAGGAGCGATCAGATTTCACTGGATTCCGGCCTCGGCATTGGCATCCTCGACAATTGCTCCTGCATTGTTCTACTTTCGCCCATCCATGGGCTCGTGCGTCGCTCTAACTCCTCCATCCATGGAGTCGCGCGCCGGAATGACAACAAAGAAATTAATCAGAGTTTCCCTAATTCAGACTAACTTGGTCTGAAAACATTTTTTCAGAATCGATCTGTTTTCAATCTCATGACGCACCGTCATGTTGTGTGTGCAAATACCCGTTTACCCAGTTGTGACATCTGAAATGATCGTGAATAGGTTCACATATCCACACATTGAGCACGCAAATCTTTTTCATAGATTGATCCAGGTCACGTCCAGTCGTTTCCATCTGAATAACTCTTAACCTGTAATGTCTTTTAGGCGCAATGCAGGTTTGGACTACCCATCCCGGTTGTGAACGATTCGAAGTCTGTTGTGAGGATGGTATGCAAAAGTTAATTTGGCCAGCGGTGCTGTTGGCAGGTTTATTGGTCTCTGCCTGTGGCGGGGGTTCAGACGATCCGGCACCGGCCGGCTCACCTCCGCCGCCGGTACTAACGCCACCTACACCTACACCGATCGTTCCCGAGCAGGCCACCATGAGCGAGCTGGGACGTGAACTGTTTTTTGATACCAACCTGTCTTCGCCGGCCGGACAGGCCTGCGCGACCTGCCATGACCCGGCCGCTGGCTTTGCCGACCCCGACAGTGATATGCCTACATCCGAGGGCGTTATGGCCGGCCGCTTTGGTGGCCGCAATACGCCGACCGCCGCCTATGCTTCCTTGTCGCCGGTATTTGAGTTTACCAATGATCCGGCGGTGGACCCGGCTGTGTTTTTCTATGTGGGTGGTCAGTTTCTCGACGGACGTGCCGCCGATCTGGTTGAGCAGGCCAAGGGCCCGTTTTTGAATCCCATCGAAATGGCGAATCCGGACAAGGCCGCGGTGGTGAACAAGGTTCGAAACTCGGCGTATGCGGGTAAGTTCGTTTACGTGTTCGGTGCAGACGCCTTTGCCGACAGCGAGGTCGCTTATGACAATATTGCCACGGCTATTGCGGAGTTTGAAAAGTCACCGGAACTAAACCCGTTTAGCTCCAAGTTTGATTTCTTTCAAAAGGGAATGGTGACCTTGAACGCGCAGGAAACGCTCGGCCTTGACGTGTTTCAAAAGAAAGGTAAATGTGCCACCTGTCATCTCCTTCCGGAAACCTTACCCGCACCCATGGACCCGCCGGCGTCCTTTACCGATTTCCGTTACTTCAATCTTGGCGTACCGAAAAACCCTAACAATCCATTCTATACGCAAGACATGGCATTTAATCCTGATGGCGCGAGCTTTATCGATAATGGATTAGGCGCCGAGGTGCAGGTGGCAACGAAAAACGGCAAATTTAAAACGTCGACCCTGCGAAATATTGAACTGACTGCACCGTATATGCATAACGGTGTGTTCGCGACGCTTGAAGAGGTGGTGGATTTTTACAACACTGACGACCCACCGGCTCCCGAAGTGGACAACGATATCACCGCGGATGTTGGTTTTCTGGATCTGACGCCGGATGAAGAAGCGGCCCTGGTTGCGTTTCTGAAGACGCTAACTGACGGTTACGTAGTACCTTGATCGCCACGTAAGCACAGGCGTTGCCGGTAGCAGTTCAAACAGTAATTTTCTTGCCCGGCTTAAAGCCAAAAACTGTTTCCAAATCCAGATCGCGGATGAGTTGATCCACACCTGCCTGGCCGTGGTCTTTCTGGATTTCGTGCAGAATGAGTTTCGCGGCATTGCGGTTGTAACCGCTGCCGAAATCGACCTGGTGTTGAAGAAGTTCGCGTGCTCTTTCGAGAGTCATTGTATTGACTTGGCTTTGTCCCGGTTTTCGTTGCACCGGACGGTGGAACAAAAAGGACGGTTTTTAAACCGCCCTTTTGTCATCCGGGTAAGCGCTGAACACGTCATTCTGGCGAAAGCCAGAATCCAGAAGCGATCTCATTCTGCTGGACTCCGGCTTTCGCCGGAGTGACGAGAAAGCAATTAGTCAGAAGTTCCCTAGACTTCAAACTTCTTTTTCAGCTTTTTCGGTACGGCGACGTTCTTCAGCCGAACGTACTTGGGCAGGCCGTCCTTATAGGGTGGATAGTCTTCGCCTTTGATTAACGGCGTCAGGTAGTTGCGACACGCCTGCGTGATACCAAAGCCATCCTTGGTAATGAAGTTGTTGGGCATCATCTTTTCAACGTTGGCGACTTTGGACAGCGGCGCCTTACCCACGGCCCATTTGTAGGGTTTGGTGGATTTGCGATCGATGGTCGGCATGATGGCGTTCTCGCCCTTAAGCGCAAACTGTACCGCCGCCTTACCCATGGCATAGGCCTGGTCAACGTCGGTCTTGGATGCAATGTGACGCGCAGCGCGCTGCATGTAATCCGCCACGCCCCAGTGATACTTGTGTCCCAGCTCGCTCTGAATCATGTTGGCGACGACCGGTGCCGCGCCGCCCAACTGGCTGTGACCAAACGCATCCTTTAAACCGGTCTCGGCCAGGAAGCGGCCATCCGGCCAGTGGGTGCCTTCGGAAACAACCACGGTACAGTAACCAAATTTCTTCACATTCTCGTCGACCTTTTTGAGGAACTTGGCCTGATCGAATTCCACTTCAGGGAACAGGATGAGGATGGGAATAGGCGTGTCCTTATCCGAAGCCAGGCCACCTGCGGCCGCTATCCAACCCGCGTGACGGCCCATGACTTCCAATACGAATACCTTGGTGGACGTTTTTGCCATGGAGGCGACGTCGAAGCTTGCCTCGCGCGTGGATACGGCGATGTACTTGGCCACTGAGCCGAAACCGGGACAGTTGTCGGTGATGGGCAGATCGTTGTCCACGGTCTTGGGGACGTGGATGGCCTGAATGGGGTAACCCGTTTGTTCGGAAAGTTGCGACACCTTGTGGCAGGTATCCGCGGAATCGCCACCGCCGTTATAGAAAAAGTAGCCAATGTTGTGCGCCTCGAAGACCTCGATCAGGCGCTCGTATTCGCGGCGGTTCTGTTCAAGGCTTTTGAGTTTGTAGCGGCACGAACCAAATGCACCTGACGGAGTATGACGCAGCGCGCGAATGGAAGCCGCGGACTCCTTGCTCGTATCGATCAAGTCTTCGGTGAGTGCACCGATGATGCCATTGCGTCCGGCGTAGACCTTGCCGATCTTGTTCTTGTGTTTACGGGCGGTTTCGATAACGCCACAGGCACTGGCGTTGATCACGGCCGTCACACCCCCCGATTGTGCATAGAATGCATTCTTTGGCGCCGGTTTCGCGGTTTTTTTCTTCGCTGCCATTATTAAAAGACCTCCATTTGGTTTTTTTTGAATAGTGTATTTAAGAGTTGAATCCGGTTCCGTGGCGAGACGATTTATTCTGATGGTTGGCTATTTGGTTCATCCTGCCGTTGTGACTCGTGATCGGCCTGGACCTGCAAAAGTGTGGTGACCGCGTTGAGGATGTCATCGAAGCGATCGATACCGGTACCGTATTGATCGCGCACACTGTAGAAAAACTGGCAATGAAAGACGCTGTCGCCCATTTTTGCTAACAGGAAGTGGCATTCTCCCACCTGCCAATAGAGTGCCGGACATTCGGTGAGCTCACGGTCGTCCTTGTACAAACGTAACTCTGTATCGACAGGTTCAATCGGCACGTCCTGGCGGAAGCGCTCTTTAACCGTATCGCGCACGACGTTGAATTCTTCATCGGAAAAGTCAGGAATTGTACTCATTGGCATTCTGCAATTTCACGTTCAGATCGGGAGCATTGAACTGGAAACTTGTAATTTGAGTTTCAAATCGGGAGCCGTAGCATACTCCATCACCGGTGGATTTGCATGTCTGCACCTTTGTGAGCGTACTCAAACGGCGTGGTAATCTAGGGCGTGATTGTTTCCTGTAGGCGTTTAATACGGGCATCCAATCTATCGATATCTGCGCGTAAGGCATCCACTTTATTCAAAAACGGATCGACCGTTTCTGCCGGCGGCGACCATTGGCTCTCCTGTTGCAGGTAGTCCGCGGCGTTTTCCACCAGAACCGTTGCTGCGTCACGTGCCCACCCGGTTAAGCCGCGCACGAGGCTGCCCAGCCGGTGCGCGGTCACATCGCCGGTAAGCCCGGCGACTTGCTCTTCCCAGTCAGGATCGACGGCCTCGAGCATGGCGCTGAACTTCTGTCCCAGCTCGACATCCCCGGCGATGGTGATTTCACCGGCCAGCACATCGCGTTGATCCTGTGGATTCAGGCGCATTTTCAGCAATCCCAGCGGCGTGCCGGAAATCACGGTGTCCGCCTCCGCATCAAAGTGGCTGTGAACGCGAATCCCGCCTGCCCACGGCAGCATAAAAAGGGTGCGCCCCGTGCCGCGGAGTTCCAGTGCGATCACCTTGTCGACAAACGGTGTCAGACGACCGGTTCCCTCAGGATCCATTCGCAGCCAAGCATTCAGCGCAGTCTCAACCGCCGCCGAAAAGGCACTGTCCAATTCCGGGAGCAGGTGATCGCGTGAGGTGTTTTGCGTCATCGTTCACCCTCGACAAGTTGTTTCAGTGAGAGAGACTCATAACCTGCTTCGTCCACTACTAGTGTCCGTGCGATGTAGTCATGCCAGCCACGGCAGCGTTTGTCCCAAATTGCCCAGGCAAATCCCAGAAACAATGCCAGCATGCTGACTATGTAGCCGAACAAGCGGGCCACGCTCTGGCCCAGGCTAATGGGACCACCGCTGTTAGCATCAATCACGCGCAGGCCCATAAGAAATTTACCGGGCGTTGCGCCCCAGCGAAACCAGCAAAATACCAGCAGCAGAGCCGGTATGAGATCATCAAAGGCAATGAGTATCAGGCCGTCAAGCGAGAACGGAGAAAGTGATGATAGCCTTTGGGAATTGAAGTAGTCGGCGCCAAATACCGCATACATGACAGGAAACAGGGCGGCTGAGTAAAGCAGGCTGTCAAGCACCACCGCCAGCAACCGCCGGCCAAGAAACGCCGCCCGTTTAACGGGGGCGGACCGCATTAGAACTTGTACCCACGATGCAAGGCGACGATCCCGGTCGACAGATTAAAGTACTCACACTTCTCGTAGCCCGCGCTTTCCAGCATACCGAGCAAGGTGTCCTGATCCGGATGCATGCGAATGGACTCGGCCAGGTAACGATAGCTTTCAGCATCATTGGTAATCAATTTGCCAAGCCGTGGCAGGATATGAAACGAGTACTTGTCGTACAGTTGGCGTATGGTGTTATCCGTTGGCTTTGAAAATTCCAGTACCAATAGTGCGCCACCGGGTTTTAAAACGCGAAAAATGGAACGTAGTGCCCGGTCCTTGTCTGTCACGTTGCGCAAACCAAAGGCGATAGTTACGCGGTCGAAATGGTTGTCGGGAAACGGCAGTTCTTCGGCATTGGCTTGTACGTAGGCGACGTTGCCAACAATGCCTTTGTCGACCAGGCGTTCCCGGCCTACCTTGATCATGGATTCGTTGATATCGGCCAGCACCACTTCGCCCCCAGGGCCGACCAATGGTGCGAAGGCCGCCGCGAGATCGCCAGTACCACCGGCGAGATCCAAAACCTTCTGGCCGGGGCGTACGCCACATAACTCAAGGGTGTAACGTTTCCACAGGCGATGAACGCCCAACGACATCAGATCGTTCATGAGGTCGTATTTACCGGCAACCGAATGAAACACGTCGGCAACGTGTTTCACCTTGTCGGTAAACGGGACTTCCTGATAACCGAAATGTGTCGTCTTGTCGCTCATGATTTTCTCAAGGTCGTGCTACTTAAAAATTTAATCACTACCAAACAGCCGTATTGCTGTCCACAAACGAAACATGAAAGTATTTCAACAGTGCTCAATTAAATTGGCGTTCGGGGCGCTTCTAGCCCTTGTGTTCGTGACCCGCTTCTTTAAGGCGCTGCAGATAATCCTGCCATAACTCGTCATAGTTCTTGCCAAATTTGTACAGGGTCTCGTAGGAATAGATGCCGGTGTTGTGGTTGTCATCAAAATAGAACTGCAGGGCGTAGTTGCCGACTTGTTCGATTTTCTCGATGTTGACATCTTCCTTGCCGACTTGCAAAACACCCTGACCGGGACCATGGCCCTGCACTTCCGCTGACGGTGAATAAACACGCAGAAACTCGCACGGCAAGTTAAAGTGACCGCCGTCATCAAAGGCAATTTCAAGGACGCGTGATTGCTGGTGAAGATTAATTTCTGTTGGTTTGGGTGTATCTGACATGGCTGAATATCATTATCCGGGTAGGTTAATTATTTTAACGTGTGTAAGTTACAGGGTTCGGCGCAGACCGGCAAAGCATGTTTTGAAAATACAGCGTATTTACCGGCTTAAACCGCCACGATCTCGAACCTATCTCCTACAAAATATAACGGCTTAAGTCCTCGTCCTCGACGAGGTTTTCCAGCTGTTTATTTACGTAATCCGTATCAATCGTAAGGGTCTCACCGTCGCTGTCTGCAGCCGAGTAGGAAATCTCTTCAAGCAGGCGCTCAAGTACCGTGTGCAAGCGGCGGGCACCAATATTCTCGGTGCGCTCGTTCACCTGCCAGGCAACTTCTGCAATTCGCCGGATGCCATCTTCGGTAAACTTTAATTCGACGTTTTCTGTATTCAGTAGGGCGCGGTACTGCTCGGTTAACGAGGCGTCGGGTTCGGTGAGAATACGCACGAACTCTTCTGCGCCGAGTGGACCGAGCTCAACGCGGATGGGAAAACGGCCCTGTAATTCCGGGATCAAATCAGACGGTTTGGCGACATGAAACGCCCCCGAAGCAATAAACAGAATATGATCGGTTTTAACCATGCCGAACTTGGTGCTCACTGTTGAGCCTTCCACCAGCGGTAGCAGATCGCGTTGCACGCCCTCACGGGACACATCGGGTCCGGAGCTTTCACCGCGCTTGCTGATCTTGTCCATTTCGTCGAGAAATACAATGCCGTGTTGCTCAACGTTCTCGACAGCACGTGATTTGGTCTCGTCATCGTTGATCAGGCGGGCGGCTTCCTCGTCGGTAAGCTGTTTCATGGCCTCGCGGATTGGTAACTTGCGGGTTTGTTTCTTACCGCCCGACATATTCTGGAACATGCTTTGCAACTGGTTGGTCATGTCCTCCATGCCCGGCGGTGCCATAATTTCCACGCCAACATTGGGCGCCGCCAGTTCAACTTCGATTTCTTTATCGTCGAGCTCACCTTCGCGCAGCTTCTTGCGGAATTTCTGTCGCGTGCCGCTGTTGTCTTCCTCTTCTTCCTCGGCTTCATCGTCGGTACCGAAACTGAAAGTACGTGCGCGCGGAATCAGGATATCCAGCACGCGCTCTTCGGCAGCATCCAAAGCGCGGTGACGCACTTTCTCCATCGCTTTTTCGCGTGTCATTTTTATGGACACGTCTACCAGATCGCGAATGATGGACTCCACGTCACGGCCCACATAACCGACCTCGGTGAACTTTGTCGCCTCTACCTTTATAAAGGGTGCGTCGGCAAGTCGAGCCAGGCGCCGGGCGATTTCGGTCTTGCCCACGCCGGTAGGTCCAATCATCAAAATATTCTTCGGTGTGATTTCATTTCGCAGCTCTTCATCAACACAGCTACGTCGCCAGCGATTACGCAAGGCAATAGCCACGGCGCGTTTGGCGGCATCCTGGCCGATGATGTGCTTGTCCAGTTCGTGAACGATTTCACGGGGCGTCATGCGGGTCATCAGTAATTCATTCCTGGGTGGTCAGTTCTTCAAACACGAGATTGTGATTGGTGTAGATACAAATATCAGCGGCCATTGACAGTGCTTTCTCGGCCACGCTGCGTGCATCCAGCTCGGTATTTTCGAGTAATACCCGGGCGGCAGACTGTGCGTAGGGGCCACCGGAACCGATGGCGATAAGTCCGCCTTCCGGTTCGATGACATCGCCGTTACCGGAAATAATCAGGGAACTTTGTTGATCCGCAACGGCAAGCAATGCCTCCAAACGGCGCAACATGCGATCGGTACGCCAGTCTTTGGCGAGTTCAACGGCGGCGCGTACCAGGTTACCGGAATGTTTTTCCAGTTGGCCCTCAAAGCGCTCAAACAGGGTAAAGGCATCAGCCGTGCCACCGGCGAAACCGGCAATCACCTGGTCGTGATACAGGCGGCGCACCTTACGCGCATTTCCCTTCATTATAGTGTCACCCAGGGTGACCTGGCCGTCTCCACCTATAACCACGTGGTTGCCACGCCGGACAGAGACCACGGTAGTACCACGATATTGTTCCAAAAACCCGCTCCCGGTTTATTCGCAAGGGAGGGCATTTTACACCAACGCCACAAAGGCAACAGGGTATGGAGTAAGCATTACACCGAGACACCTTGAGGGCTAGTAACTTGTTGTTTATATTGCTTTTCGAAGAGCCGGTGGGAAGCCGGAGCCCTGTTAAATTCCAGCGGCAAGGTCACCAGGCCCCCATGGCGAGACTCTTTCGGCAGCACGACTGCAGGGATGCAGGAGGTAGAGCAACGCAGGACGCAGTTGCCGAGGGATGCTGCCGTGAAGCCTACAGGGGTGAGTTTCGGTGGCCCCGAAATGAACGGGCGTACATGGACGTACGCCCTGGACTTTCTTTGTGGAGCTGGATGCGTAGCAAAGAAAGTATTCACGGCGTGTTTCGCCGTGGGGGTCTGGTGACCTTGCCTACATCCAGGCCCTTTTGGTCGATAGGAAAATAAAGGGCGCTCAAGAGCCCCTGCTATCTTGAAAAGACGTGGCCGGCAATCGCTGTAGTCAGGCCGAAAAAGGCGGATTCTTGAAGAAGTCCTGGTCCAGCGACATCAGGCCACTGGCAAAGGGATCCTGCCGGACCTCTGCTTCCGATTTTGGTACCAGGTCCAACGGACGGGAGATGTAATAGCCTTGCACATAATCAACGCCGCACTCCTGTAGCAAACGCAGTGCAGCCGCGTTTTCTACACATTCCGCGACTGTTTTCTTGCCCAGCGAATGCGCGATATCGTTAATGGAACGAATGATGGCCATGTCCATGGGGTCGTTTACCAGGTCGGCGATAAACATGCCGTCGATCTTGATGATTTCGACCGGCAGGTTCTTCAAATGTGAAAACGAACAGTAACCGCTACCAAAATCATCCAATGCGAAGCGACAGCCGTGCTGACTGAGTTCGCCGATAACCCGTTGCGCCGATTCGATATTGTAAATCGCGCTGGTCTCGGTAATTTCAAACACCAGGGTAGAGGGATCGAGTTGGTAATTTTTAAGACCCTCTTTTACCAACTTAATTATGTTGTCACTATCCAGGCTCTGTGCAGACAGGTTGACTGACAGGCCGGCGTGGATGCCTGCGTTATGCAAGCGCGCCTGATAGGCCAGCGCATTCTCCACCACCCAGTAGTCGATCTCGGGCATCAGGTTAAAGCGCTCCGCAGTCGGCAGGAATGCACCGGGTGCGATGGGTTTTTTCTGACTGTCGGGGAGCCGCAATAACACCTCGTAAAGCGTGTCCCGTGGGATACCTTTGTTAACCATGTCAGCCCATATGGCGGGATTTTCCTCATTGAGGCTTTCAGGTTCAATGGCGGCCAACGGCAATATGGGCTGGTAGTGCAGCGCGAAGGCATTGTGTTCCAGCGCGTTGCGCAGACGTGTTGACCAGCCCAGCTCCATGTCCATTGCCGTTTTGTCGTCCGTGTCGGCGGCATAAAGATGAGTCTGGTTGCGACCGGATTGTTTGGCAAGATGACAGGCGATGTCCGCGTTGGCCAGTGCCTCGCCCGGTGACAGCGTGTTCTTGTCCATGAGAACGACACCGACACTTGCACCGATTTTATACACCCGGTTGTTTTGCACGAAATCAAAGCCGCTCAATTGCGCACGGAACTCGTCGGCGCAGACCTGCGGGTCTTTGCCCTTGACGTTGCGCAAAATGATTGCAAATTCATCGCCACCTAAACGCGCAAGCAGATCCGCTTGCCGCAGGCGCGAGCGCAACAGATGTCCTACCTCGATTAGCATCTGGTCGCCGACCGCGTGGCCTGCCGTGTCATTTACATACTTGAATCGATCCAGATCAAGATAAATAAGCGCACTGTGTTCGTCCGAGCGTTTCAGGCGGCGAACCTCCTGGTCCAGGGCATCTTCAAAGAACTTGCGGTTGAGAAGCTTGGTCAGTGAATCGTGATTGACCTGCCATTTGAGTTCCTCTTCCAGAAGTTTGCGCTCGGTGATATCACGAAACGCGACGACCGCGCCTTCCTGATGGCCTTCGATACGCAACGGATAGACCGTTAGTTCTACCTGGATCAATTTTTCATCGGCGCGGTAGAACGTGGACTCTACCGAATGCATGTTCTCTCCCTTGCGAATGCATTTGTAGAGATAGCTTGCATCCATTTCCTGTGACGGATGGTGCGAGAACGATTTATGAAACAACTCATCCGGCTTCTTGCCCAGCACGTCTTCTGCGTTACGAAAACCCAAAATACGTAATGCCGCCGGATTGACAAAGGTGATGACGCATTCCTGATTAATGCCGTAGACACCGTCGCCAACCGAAGACAGGATGCCATCAAGGCGTTGGCGCTCCGTCTCGATACGTCGGGTGAACTGCACCGAGCGGCTCATGGCCGACACGCGCGTGAGGAACAAATCGTCGGATTCGTTTTTGAACATGCATTCAACGGCACCGGCCGCAAGAGAACCGCTGATGACCTTGTCCGAATAGGTGCTGGTCAGGATTGCACTCATTATGGACGCAGTATGCGGCGACTCATTCAACTTTCGACACAACTGGTCGCCAGTCATGTTGGGCATGAAGTAATCGATTATGGCAATATCGAATGTCTTCGACTGCGCCACCGCCAGCGCCTCTTCGGGACAGGATACGGTTTCAGTCGTGTAACCCGCACTGTCGAGCAAGCGGCGAAATTTCACCCGAGCGGTGGGCGAGTCGTCCACCAGCAGCACGCTGATGGGCGCGTCGGTGATGAAATCTATGCCGGCGCCGTGTACCGGGTCCAACGCGAGCAGACGATCCAGCGAGTGCTCGATCTCCTGAAAGTTGTCCCACATTACAAACGCAGTGTGCGGCCGGCCCCCGACCCAGGCCAGCTTTGACGAATCGCCGTCATGGGCCATCACGATCACGGCGAGATCGGTATAGGGTGGTTCAGTCAGGTTAGCCAGTAGTTCGTCACTTGCGGAGTGGGTCTGGCTCGGCCAGCCGAGAACTACGGCGGCATAGGTGAATTCAGGTTCGTTGACAAGGCGCGCCATACCCGCGCCAAAATCGGACTCGATATCCAGGCTGTAGCCGCTGTTACGTAAATGCCGGTCAACGGCGTGGCGCAGGGTGGCCGAAGGCTCGATGAGCAGAATGCGTTGCATGTACAACCTAGCTTATTGTTTGCGATTATCGACCGCCGGGAAAAGGCGAGTACCTTGCCAAGGCCCGGAATACCAACTAGATATCGGATGTTTTCGTGCACAGCTTTAGGCTCGTAGGTGAGCTCGGAAATTCAAGCCGCATTACGTTTCAGACAGTATGGTTATAAAATTCAGAGGTTTAGGCGTGAGTTGGTAGGTCGGGCGCCTCGTTGAATAGCCGTTTGGTACTATCGAAAAACTGCGTGTTGGGTGAATTTCAAGCGTCCGCCAGGACTAGTCGGGGCGAATTGCTGTGTTTTCGTGCAGGGTAAAAAAGAAGCTCGCACCCTGGCCGGCCTTGGACTCGGCCCAGATACGGCCGTGATGACGGTGAATAATTCTTTCGACGGTGGCCAATCCGATCCCGGTACCCTCAAATTCCTTGTCAGTGTGCAGGCGCTGAAAAGCGCCAAACAGTTTCCCGACGTATTGCATATCAAAGCCGACGCCGTTATCACGTACAAAAAACACCGGTCCTTCATCGTACTCATAGTGACCAAACTCGATCTGGCTGACAGGTTGTTTTTGGGAGAATTTGATTGCATTGGTAAGTAGATTGTCCAGTGCCAGGCGCAACAGGCGTTCGTCACCCCGGCCGGTGCAAGAGGCCGCGCAGTCAAACTCAATATGCGCGTCGGGATGGCGGGATTGATACTGGTGCACGATTTCGTGTGCCAGCTGGCAAAGGTCGATGTCACGATGTACCAGCTCATGACGACTGACCCGGGACAGCGCCAGCAAATCGTCGATTAATTCGCCCATACGCTGTGACGCGCGACGAATACGATCCAGGTAGGAGCTCGCCTGTTCGTCGAGTTGACCGTGATAGTCTTCTTGCAGCGCCTTGCTAAAACCGTCGATGGCGCGCAACGGCGAGCGTAAATCGTGGGATACGGAATAGCTGAACGACTCAGACTCGTGGATCATTTGTTTCAGATCGGTGGTACGTGCTTCGACGAGTTCTTCTAGGTTGTTACGGTAATCGTGCAGGTCTTGCTCATTTTTTCGCTGTATGCGAATGGAGGAAAAAATATGTCCAAACACGCGGTAAACAATCACACCTCCGAGCAAAAGACTCAAGAAAGACACCAACATGATGCGTGATGCCTGCTGCTGGTTGTTGCTTTGTACCGCGCTGGATAGGCTGCGAAGTTCGCGAAGGTGCAAACGGTGCAATTGTTTGACGCTGTATTTGAGACGTTCAAGGGCGTCGGTTTGCAGGTCCGCAGGAAGACTTCCATGCTTGGTACCGCCAAGAGAAATGACCCAGCGCTCAAATCGAGTCTTGAGACGTTGCACTGGAGCAATAAAGGTGGGCGTACCGTATTGTTTCTGCACATCAAGTACGGCCTTGATGGTGTCATCGATAAGGAAGCGATGTTGGTCAAGGGATTCCATTGTCAGGCTTACGGGCAGACCTGTACTGCCGGTACCGTAACGGTTTATAAATCGAATCTGTCCGATTTCAATCAGTGCGTTGCTGAGCAAGGTTGCATTTGGCAGATGGAAAAGATTCAGTCGTTGCTCCAACTCAGCATTATCACGCGTGAGCTTATACAGAAAAACAGTGTTCAAAACCACAACCAGAAAACCAACCACCACAATGGAGTAAACCAGTCGTGGCAGTTTGTCCAGTTCCGAGTTGTGTTTCATATCGCTAGTTAAGAAGATTGAGCTCACGTGCCGTACGGTTGATACCGGCAAAATCTTCAAGCGTTGCGGGTACATAATACTCGGCCTGCAGGGTGCGAAGAATTGCAGCCGTCGCAGGTTTGTCGGTGGAAAGTGCGAGAAAGGCGTCAATCAGTTGCGCGCCTGTGTGCTCCGAAAGTTCGTCCTGTGCCGCCCAAACATAGTCCGCGTACGGCGGTGTACGTGAAAGTATACGAATGTGGTCGACGCTGAGTTGGCTGGATTTAAAGAGTGAATCGATTACGAGGCTGTTGGCAACGCCTACGTCAATTTTTCCCTGCATGACCCACTCGGCGGTACGGTCATGGGCGCCTGAGTAACTTACGGCTGAAAAAAAAGTCTCCGGTTGTATACCGCTCTTTTGCAGAAAATATCGAGGCATTAAGTGACCGGACGTGGATAGCCGGGAACCGAAACTGAATCGCATACCCTTAAGGTCATGCAGTGACTTTGCGGAACTGGCACCGGGGACGAGGAAATAGCTGACAAAGCGAGTGTCAACGTCACGCATCACCAAAGGTACAGCGCCGCTTTTTTTTTGTGCCTGGACAAACGAAAATCCACCGAAACGCGCAACATCGATTTCGCCACGATCGAAACGTTCCAGCAGGTCTTGATAATTTTTGGATAGAACCAGTTCGCATTGAAAACCGGTGCGCTGCGAGATAAATTCTAAAAGGCCTTCATAACGTGCGCGCAGGCTTGCGGGGTCTTCATCGGGTAGCACGGAAAAACGTAAAACCTTGCCGCTGTCTTTTTCATCGGGTGACTTGCTGCAGGCCGCAATTGTAATGCAGGTGAACAACAGAATTATACCGGATAACAGTACGCGCATTGTTATCCCCCGCTGGCTGAAACAGAAGAAGGAACGGTAAGTCGCACAGCAGGATCGGCAACAGTAAAAAAGAACGTTGCGCCCTCATCCGGTTTGGCTTCGGCCCACACCTTACCGCCTAGCCGATGGATTATCCGTGCCACGGTAGCCAAACCAATTCCGGTGCCTTCAAATTCCTTTGGTGAATGCAAACGCTGAAATGCACCAAACAGCTTGTCGGTAAACTGCATGTCGAATCCGGCGCCATTATCACGCACAAAAAATACCGGCTGTTCATTTTTATGTAGCATCCCTATTTCGATTCGAGCCAGGTCCCTGCGACGAGTGTACTTCCAGGCGTTCGATAAAAGATTTTCCATTACGATACGCAATAGCTGTGGGTCACATTGAACCGTCATATCGATGTTATTGTTGAATTCCAGTCTTCTTTCCGGTTCCACTTCCTGCAGATTGGAAATGATTTCTGCGGAAATTGCACTGATATCAACCGAACTGGTATTGATTGGCATACGCCCGAGCTGTGAAAGGTTCAGGAGGGCATCAATAAGTTCTGACATTCGCAGGGTGTTGGTACGTATCCTGGTGAGGTAGTCACGGCCCATTTCATCGAGCACCTCACTAAAGTCATCCAGTAACGCCTGAGAAAAGCCATCGATGCTGCGTAATGGCGCACGCAAGTCGTGAGATACTGAGTAACTGAAGGATTCGAGTTCGCTATTGACCGCTGTAAGCTCCGCGGTGCGGCTCTGAACCATCTCCTCCAGGTGGTCGCGGTGACGTGTGAGTTCCGACTGTGCCTGTTCGCGGTCGGACACATCGGCGACCGTTGAAGTAACGCCAATGACCTTGCCGTTTTCTATGACCAAAGGAGTGTTATACCACTCACAGGTGATTATTCGGCCGTCACGCGTTATATTTTTGTTGGTACTGCGTGTGCCTCCCCGATTTGCCAGAAGCGCCTGCCAGATGTTGTCTACATGCGGTACGGCCTCCGGGGGTACTACTAATTCGATTGCGTGACGCCCCAGCGCCTCGGCACGACGAAAACCAAAAATTTTCTCTGCTGCGGGGTTCCACTCGGTGACCTCGAAGTCGGTGTTCCACTCGATAACGCCCAACGGTGTTTGAGTGACATGCAGGGCGAGGCGTTGTTGCGCGCTACGAAGGTCTTTCTCAGCATGAATACGTTCGATTTCAGCACCCGCCCGCGCGGCAAATATCTCCAGCACTTTAGCGTGCTGTTTGATGTGTTGCATCGGTGCGCTGTGCAGCACGACAACCAGGCCCATGGGATGACCATGACTGTTAAATAACGGTGTGCCAATGTAGCTATCGACGCCCATTTCAACAAGTAACCGGTCTTGCGGAAACTCCGCCTGAACGCCCTCGGAATGCATGCAAGTTTTATGGCCTACCACCCCGGCGCAGGGAGTGCCGGATAGCGAGTAAGAAATATTGTCAACAATCTTGCCATGCGCGCAGACGCTAACGGTGTTGACGTAGTCAGCCTGGTCTTCGTCGAGTAATCCGATAAAGGCGTAGTCGGCCTGAAACAACTGTGAGAGGTGAACCACCAACTGTTCAAAGAACGATGAGCCTGTCTGCGCAGACACGCCCGCGGCAATATGTCGAATCGCGCGTTCTGCATATTTTCGCTGCGTGATATCGCGTACGATCGCTTGCAGATAAGGTTCATTGCCCAATTCAATCAGGTTGAGACTGACTTCCGCGTCAAACGGCGTGCCATCAAGTTGCGTGTGCTGCCATTCAAAAAACTGCGGCTTGCCGCTATAGGCCGCATCGATTTTTTCCAGGGCAACTTCAAGCGATACTCGTCCATTCGCCTGGCGGGGGGGTGAGAAGGCGATGGGTGTATTGCCGATGATGTCCTCACGGCGACAAGCGAACATCTCAAGTATCTTGGGGTTGCAGTCTATGAATTTGTTACCTTGCATGATGAAAATTGCGTCGTTGGCGGCTTCAAACAAGGTGCGATATTTACGCTCGCTTTCGAGTTGCACCGCTTCAGCATCTTTCCGCTCCGTGATGTCCTGTACGGAGCCGATTGAGCGTATTGGATCGCCGCCGGCATCATAGTGTGTTTCGCAAAGCTCAAGTACATATTTGATACGCGCGTCAGGCATCACAAGACGATGTTCACTGCGGTACGGGGCTTTGTTACGCACCGAATCCAAGTACGTACGTTTAACCCGTTGACGATCTTCGGGATGAATCCGTTGCAGAAACAGCTCGAAGGAGTCACTGCCGGTGCCTGGATCGATTTCGAATATGCGGTACGTCTCGATTGAGCAGAACCACCTTCTTGAGCGAATGTCGAGTTCCCATGAACCGAGATGGGCAACACGTTGCGCCGCCGCCAGGCGCGCCTCACTCTGGCGTAATTGCAGCTCGGCCCGATGTTGCTCCGTCACGTCGAACATGAATCCCTGAAGTTTCACGGCACGACCGCTGTCCATGACAACCCTGACGTCATCTCGCATCCAAACGATGCGACCATCGGCAGCGATCATTCTGTACTCAAACTCATGATCCCGGCCTTGTTCACTGGCAGAAGTACAATAGTTAAGGGTCGCCTGCCGGTCGTCAGGATGGAGATGGTCCACCCAAAAGTTTTCCTGGTACCAACTTGTTACCGGATAACCGAGTATTTGCTCAATCTGTGGTCCCACATAGGTAAAGCGCCAGTCGCCGGCGTCGGCTTCCCACGGGACTGCTGAACTGGATTCGATAAGGCGATTCAGTGCCTGGTTGCGCTTTTGTTCGCGACCATGTGTTTTGATGAGTCCGTTAATTGCGGGCAAAAACCTGCGCAGTCCCAGTAGCAGTAATATGACACCGCCCAGGTAGCCAAAAACGTTTTTGAAAAGAAATTGAAGCGGTATTTCACCCGTAGTAGCCGGTTGTGTCAGTCCGGATATACTTACGGTGACGTCCAGCAATACTGTAAGACAGAGCAGTGTGAAGCCGGCAACGAAAAATCGATAACCCGGCAGAATTCCGACCGGAATTCGATGTGCCTGTTTCCAGAGCACAATGAAAACCGCAGTTAAAATAATCGCGTAAGCGATGTCTAGATAGACGACATTCATGGTTTTTTGTTTTCCGTCCCAGGCTGGGTTAGGTTCACCCGGGCACCGCAACGACCCACGTAGCGATTTCCTTATTAGACGGGGCGCGGCCGTTTGCGGTCGCTCTGCGGAAAGTAAAGTTGCTACAGGGCAGGATGTCCAGCCAGGAGACAGGAAACAGCGGTTAAAGATACGGAAACCTGCTTCCGAAAGCGTGGATCAGATTGGATACCACTCGCTGGCGGGAAAAGTGGTGTTTAGGTGCTAAAAGCGGGTTTTAGAATACGGGCCGCCTGTCCAACGTCAATTCGTCTGGGTTTGGGTCTTCTTTAGCAAATCGTCGTTGCGCTGGGCCAGCGAGGCGATCAGGTTGTCCAGCCCGTGCTGACGAATTTCAGAGTCAAAACTTGTGCGGTAAGTCGATACCATACTCACACCCTCGACCGAAACGTCGAAAATTCGCCAGCGGTCGCGTCGCAGGTGCATGTGATAAAGCACGGGGATGGGCTTGCCGTTGGGTGGCAATACCTCCGAGCGAACGGTGACCGATTTGTTCTCCGGTGGCGCGCGCAGCGGGACAATGCGGATCATTTCCTCGCGGACCTCATTTTCCGCCAGGTATTCTGATAGCGCGGTGGAATAGAACCGCACCAAAAGATTGCGAAACTCCAGAATAAACTGTTTTTTCTGGTCACGGCTCGCGTCGGTCCAGTGTTTTCCAAGCACCCATTTAGACGCACTGACAAAATCCAGGTGTGGCAGCAGAATGTCGCTAACTATCTCGTTAAGTCGCGCGGGATTTTGGCGAATCTTATCGCGCTCCGTGTTGAGGGAGGTGACCATATTCTTCGCAACACGATCCAGGAGCACGTCCGGCGCATCCGCCGCCAGCAGCATGGGACTTACCAGCAGGGCGATTATCAGCCCGAAGCCGCAGAATCCGGCGCGAGCCGTCCGAAACAGTCCGTTGTACATACAATTTTCCTCCATGAAGGCGCGATGTGCGTTCAATCCGCTCCTGCGATACCTTATTATGCTCATAGTTTCGTAAACCGTCCGCTTTGCAGTAGGGCCATGAAATCCGGTGTAAGTTCCGGCATGACCTGGGTACAGAGCGGCAGGTGAAGAAAAAAATCAAGCCCCGACGGCTCTGGGGGCTGATTTTACACGGTTTTTTACAAATATGCGTTGCAATGAGGTGCGGCGTGTAACTCAACAAGGAGGCTGTAAGCGTGGCGACAATTGACACCGGACATGGTGGGTTTCCCTGGGTACGTATGCGCCGTATGCGGCGCGATGACTTTTCCCGGCGGCTTATGCGGGAGTCGTCTCTGACGTCCAATGACCTGATTTTGCCGGTTTTTGTCATCGAAGGAAAAAGCCAGCGCGAGCCTGTGGTGTCCATGCCGGGTGTCGACAGGTTGAGCATCGATTTGCTGGTTACAGAGGCAGAGCAACTGGTGGGCCTGGGCGTACCTGCGGTAGCGTTGTTTCCCGTTACGCCGGTGGAGAAAAAATCCACCGACGCGGCCGAGGCCTGGAACCCGGACGGCCTCGCGCAGCGCGCTGTGCGCGCGCTCAAACAGGCGGTGCCGGAGTTGGGGGTCATTACCGATGTTGCATTGGACCCCTTCACCACCCATGGACAAGACGGCATAATCGACGACAATGGCTACGTGTTAAACGATATTACCGTCGATGCCCTGCTCAAACAGGCATTATCGCATGCCGAGGCGGGCGCCGACGTGGTTGCGCCTTCGGATATGATGGACGGCCGTATCGGCGTGATTCGCGACGAACTAGAAGATGCTGGTTTCGTCAATACTCGCATTCTGGCCTACGCCGCCAAGTACGCCTCCAGCTTTTACGGTCCCTTCCGCGATGCGGTCGGCTCGGCAGCCAATCTGGGCGCAGGCAACAAATACACTTATCAGATGGACCCCGCCAATAGCGACGAGGCGCTGTGGGAAGTGGCCCTGGATCTGGAGGAAGGTGCGGATATGGTCATGGTCAAGCCCGGCATGCCGTATCTGGATATCGTGCGCCGGGTTAAGGACCAGTTTGGCGCACCGACCTTTGTCTATCAGGTGAGTGGAGAATACGCGATGCTGATGGCGGCGGCGCAAAATGGCTGGTTGGACGAGCGCGAAGTGGTGCTGGAGTCTTTACTCGGCTTCAAGCGTGCCGGGGCGGACGGTATCCTGACCTACTTTGCGAAACGGGTTGCAGGTTGGTTGAAGGAAGGCTGAATTTGGGTTTTGGTGGGGGCAGGAAGGCCGCCATCGTCCAGCATGACTCGCCGCAAGTACGTCCATGTAGGCTCGAGGGCCGCGGTCGCTCTCGGCCATCCTGCCTGAAAGTTCAAAACATCTATCAAGCGCCCAATTTTTTGAAAATGTTTCTTATCGCCAAACATCCGAAATGACCGATCTATTTGATTTTTCCCAACGCGTGGACCGCTATGCCGTTATGGGCAATCCCATCGCGCACAGTAAATCCCCGCGAATCCACAGGCTGTTTGCGGAACAAACCGGTCAGCGATTGGAGTATGAGGCCATCCAGGTTGATGCCGGCGGGTTTACCCAGGCCGTGGGCAACTTTGATTCGAGTGGTGGCAAGGGATTAAACATCACCGTGCCCTTCAAGCAGGAGGCTTGGGAACTGGTGACGGCTCGCAGTGCGCGGGCCGAGCGCGCCGGCGCGGTCAATACCATTATTTTCGACGCCGGGGCCCTTCGTGGCGACAATACAGACGGTGTTGGGCTGATTAACGATCTCCGCAATCATAATCTGGCCGTTGCCGGCAAACGGGTGTTGCTGCTGGGTGCCGGGGGCGCCGCGCGTGGCGTACTCGGGCCGCTGTTGGAGGGCAAACCCGCCGAGTTAGTGGTGGTGAATCGCACGCCCGATCGTGCCGTGGAGCTTGCCGCGCAGTTCCACGATCTGGGGCCGGTTGGGGGTTGCGGTTACCCCGCCCTGGGAGATCGGCAATTTGATCTGGTAATCAACGCGACTTCCGCCAGTTTGCACGGTGAATTACCGCCGCTGCCGGATACGTTGTTGGCCGACGATGCCACTTGCTATGACATGATGTATGGCGCGAACGCGACGCCATTTCAGGACTGGGCACGCCAGCATACAGCGACCACCGCGCTGGACGGACTGGGGATGTTAGTGGAACAGGCCGCCGAGTCGTTTTATTTGTGGCGCGGTGTGCGGCCGGATACTGCGCCGGTGATCGCTAAGTTACGCCACGAGATGCAGACGGCATAAATTGCGGTTTTCAGGCCTGGGCACCGAGTCTGTTGCGAAACTCCTGTGACGCTGTGACCTCCTCAACCTGATCTGAAATACGTCGATCGCACAGACGCCGTTCGTAAGCCGACCAGGGCTGGCTGCGCCAGTTAATCGCGCGGCGGTCATTACTGTAAGCCCGATGACTGAATTCGCGCACGGCAACTTTTTGGCCCGCCAGCTCCCTGCCATTGAGCTTGCGAATAGCCTTACGTGCCTGTCTCTCGGATGGAACGCGCAACAAGCCGTAACAAACTGAAGGTGCATCCACCTTATCGTGCTTGATCAAATCGATGCGGACGTCTTCAGCGAAGGGGCCGGCGAAAAGCATCAAGTCTTGCAAGGTGGCGTTATGAGGAATAACTCCAACAAAAAGTTCCACGTCTAGACCTCCGTTCCCATGTGATCCTGCTCAAACTATAGGCATGAAATATCCGCTTCGCCAATCGGATTTGAGGTTTTTAATGCGCAGAAGCCGCGATGCTGTGAAGTTCTAGTCCCATGCCAGCATTCGGCGAATTAAGTCCGCGTGGTGGCTATCGCGCTTGGCATCAGGATCCGGTACGGAATCAACCTCGCCAATTGCGGCAACGTAGTCTGCTGGCAGCCGATGATGGTGTGCTCCGTACAGGACGAGTTGCTTGTACCAGTCAAACGGCGTAGCGCTATCATCAATATAATCATCTTCGGCAAGATATATAAACGCCGGATAGCGAGCTCCCACGAAGTCGACCTGCATGGCGACACTTTCGTAACCGGCACCTTCAAAATCATCGAGTATGGTTTTGTGCCGTGTATGCATGCTGTATAGCGCCGCGTGTACCGAATGCCTTTCGGAAGCGAGGATATTGCACTTGCCGGAGCCGTCTGCGCCGACCTTGTGGAAATGAAGTTTGTAGCCGGGTAATTGTACGGTGCCGAGCAGTTGTGCTGAGTCCACGCGTGCCTGCAAACGCAGCGGGTGTAGGTTTGAACCGTAGGCAAGGTAATAGAGTGTTGTCACTTTGTTCCCGTGTAAACGTGAAAAAACAGGAAGCTATTAAGGTGCATGGCGATTCTTAAGCCGGACATAATGTTCACTCGAATAGCCAATGGATTCAATTTCCTCGGGCGTTAGTGCCCGGCCTTTGCGCACCGGACTGCCCATCCAGATATGCCCGCCTTGAAGTTCTTTGCCCGGTGGAACCAGACTGCCCGCAGCCAACAAAGTTTGCGACGGAATCACAGCACCGTCCATCACCACCGCACCCATGCCAATTAAGCAGCTATCGTGCACGGTACAGCCGTGCAGGATTACGCGGTGCCCTACAGTAACCTCATCGCCAATTGTCAGCGCATAACCCCCCGGATTGTGAGGGCCGTCGTGGGTGACATGCAGCACCGAATGATCCTGAATGTTCGTGCGTGCGCCGATACGAATTGAATTGACATCACCTCGTGCCACAACAAACGGCCACAATGAACTGTCGGCACCAATTTCCACGTTACCGATTACCAGCGCGGTTTCGTCTACCCAGGCATTGGCGTGCATGCGGGGTTGAGTGGTTTCAAATTGACGTAAGGTCACGGCGATTAGTCTCCAGAAAAAGCCGTTAGATAGCGCGTTTAATCTGTACTGGCTGGCCAGGTCTCCCGTCCCCTGAGGTAAGCTTCACGGCAGCAGGGATGCTGCCGTGAAGCTTACAGGGATGTATTTACAGCGTGCCTTGCCTCAGGGGACGGGAGATCTGACCCACCTCGTGGGTATGTGTTTCGTATTTACGTGGCCACGTTTTAACGCATTGTCACCAGCTCTTCGGAGCTAGTGGGATGAATCGCCACCGTGTCGTCGAACTGTTTCTTGGTCGCGCCCATTTTAACGGCAACGGCAAAGCCCTGCAGCATCTCGTCGGCGCCCATGCCGATGATGTGTACACCGACCACCTTTTCATCCGCACCTATGCACACCAGTTTCATTGCAGTGCATTGCTCCTCCGCGGCGACCGAATGGTACATGGCGGTAAACCGGGTTTGATAAACCTTAACGGCGTCGCCATGAATCTTGCGCGCCTCTTCCTCTGTCAGGCCGACGGTGCCGATGGGCGGGTGGCTGAACATGACGGTTGGAACGTTTTCGTACTCCAGACGCCGTTCGGGCATATTGTTAAACAATCGATCTGAAAGTCGTCGGGCGGCGGCAATAGCCACAGGCGTTAGTTGTGCTCGACCCGTAACGTCGCCGACTGCGTAAATACCATCAACGTTGGTGTTCTGAAATTCATCGGTTGGAATATAGCCTTGGTCGTCATGGTCTACGCCGGCGGCATTGAGATCCAGCTGCGCTGTATTGGGTGCCCGACCAATGGCACATACCAAGGCGTCATAACCTTCGAGTGTGATGCCGCTGGCGCAGTGGATTGTCAACGTACCGTCGGTTTGTTTTTCAATTCGCTCGACGGTAACCCGTGGCATGATATTCACACCGGCATTAAGCATCTCTTCCATCAGGGTCTCGCGCAGCATGGAATCGAAGCTGCCAAGAAAATGATCCTTGCGCAGCAGCATTGAAACTTCGCTACCGAGACCGTTAAGCAGGCCGGCAAGTTCAACAGCGATATAACCGGCACCGACGACGGCCACCCGCTTTGGTTGCTCGCTCAAGGCAAAAAAATCGTCAGACGTCATTAGAAATTCTTTGCCTTCGACCTCAGGAACGATCGGGTAACCACCGGGAGCAATGACAATATGGTCGGCAGTAAATCGTTTTCCGTTGACCTCCAGGGTTCGGGCGTCGACAAATCGGGCCGTACCTTGTATATGGTCGATATTGGAATCGGTCAGATAATTGCCGTACCAGTCAAGGATACCTTGTATATAGTCCGTGCGAGCCGTAACCAGCTTGCCCCAATCGAAGTTGTTGAGCTGAACATCAAAACCATAACCGGATGCCGCTTTTATAGTTTCGGCAATGCCGGAAGCAAACCACATCACTTTCTTCGGTACGCAACCGACGTTGACGCAGGTCCCACCCAGTTTGTTGTTCTCCACTACGGCGGTTTTCATGCCGTACTCGGCGGCGCGTTCGGCGGCGGAAAGTCCACCACTGCCTCCACCGATAGCGATTAAATCGTAATGTTGAGTCATCGTCTGTAAAAGTTAGCTTTAGTTAATCGGAAATGTGACCATTGAAAACTGTTCACAATGCATCCCGGTTTCCTGCAATCTGCATTGTTCTACGGAATAGCCGGGAGGTTTATGCCGTGATGCCAGGTTGCTGTGTTCGGGCACGATACTTGCTCACCAGTTACCACGCATTTTCATTGTGGGAGGCCTTATGTTAGCGCAATCCAATCAGCCATGCATGGCACGTTGCTTTGCTGTCGTTGTCGTAATTTTCTCTTTTGTGTCCGTATCCATGGCTGGTCCTATCCTGCCGGCGCCGAAAAAAATCAGTCCGCACGTTTATGCCTGGATAGGGCCCTATGAAGGTCCCAACAAGGAAAACCGTGGGTTTCGTATGAACATGGCGTTCGTTGTTGGTGAAAAATCGGTGGCGGTCGTTGATACCGGGTATACCCCGGAGATGGCGAGAGAAATGATTGCCCATATTAAAAAGGTGACACCGCTGCCCATCCGCTACGCAATCAACAGCAACTCACAACCCCACCGTTTCATGGGCAACGATGCATTCAAAGATGTTGGTGCGAGTTTGATCACGCATCCGGCGGAACGTCAGCGGATGATCGACATGTCAGGCAATTTTACTCAGGGAATTGAGGCCGCGCTGGGGCTTCCGGCAGATAGTGTGGTGTTTCCGGCGCTGCCGGAAAAACTGGTGAAAAATGAGTTGC
>CAMYNG010000005.1 GCA_947259765.1 uncultured Ectothiorhodospiraceae bacterium | reverse complement strand
GCTTCGCAAGCGTCTGGAGCACGATGGATACCGATTTACGTCCGAGACCGATACTGAAGTAATTGCACATCTTCTAGCAAGTCTTTCCAAGAAGGAAACTGACTTACTGCATATGGTGCGTAAGGCCGCCGGACAATTGGTAGGCGCCTATGCACTGGCGGTGTTAAGCCCGGAGGATCCTGACAGACTGGTTGTTACCCGCGCCGGCAGTCCTCTTGTTATTGGTGTAAGCGATACAGGCAACTATATAGCATCTGATGTGTTTGCCTTGCTTCCGGTCACGCAGAAGTTTATTTTCCTAGCAGAGGGCGACTTAGCCGAAATCCGTCGCGACGGGATTTCGATTTATGACGCGGAAGGTAATAGTGTCGATGGAAGGGCGTATTTACAAGGGACGTCTACTGGAGGAGAGTTTCGGCCCTGAAGCGAAGGCGCTGCTCGATGAGACCCGCTGCGTTCATATCATAGCCTGTGGCACGAGCTATCATGCGGGCTTAGTTGCGAAATACTGGCTCGAAGAAGTTGGATTGCCGTGCAGCGTTGAAGTGGCAAGTGAATACCGCTATCGCTCGGTCGTTGTGCCGGAGGGTACTTTGTTCGTCACCATTTCACAGTCTGGTGAGACTGCCGATACATTGGCGGCATTAAGGGGTACCCGCAAGAAGGGTTATCTGGGCAGTATGGTAATTTGTAACGTACCGGAAAGCTCGCTGGTTCGGGAGTCCGACGTCGCGTTAATGACCCGGGCCGGGCCCGAAATTGGTGTTGCCTCGACCAAGGCATTTACAACGCAACTCGTTGCGCTGCGGCTACTATCCCTTGCTCTTGCACGCCGTCATGGCATGACACGCGAACAGGAAAAAGAGTGGGTTGAGGAACTTCATGCCCTGCCGCGCCAGGTGGAAGTTGTGCTCAAGCTCAGCGAATCCATAAAGGAAATGGCAAATGCGTTCGGCGACAAACAGCATGCCCTTTTTCTGGGGCGTGGTACCTTTTATCCCATTGCGATGGAAGGCGCACTGAAGTTAAAAGAAATCTCCTACATACATGCCGAAGCTTACCCGGCCGGAGAGCTCAAACATGGCCCGCTTGCCTTGGTAGATGCCGACATGCCGGTGGTCTGTGCGCTCCCCAAGGATCCATTACTGGAAAAAGTGCTTTCCAATCTTCAGGAAGTGCGTGCTCGGGGTGGTGAGCTTTTCCTGTTTAGCGACCAGGACGCAAATATTGAACTTGATAACTACCAAAATTTAACGCTGTCGGATATTTGTCCAACCACCGCCCCCATTGTATACAGCGTTCCGCTACAGCTACTTTCCTACCATGTTGCAGTGTTAAAAGGCACTGATGTTGATCAGCCGCGCAATTTGGCAAAATCCGTAACGGTTGAATAGGCTTTGTGTTCAAACGTTGCAGTTCCTTCGCCACGATAGTCGCACTAGGAATTTTGAGAAAATAGAGCAGCGTGTGATGCACCTGCTTTGGGCAGGCTGATCCAGAAATCACTGCCCTTGCCGGGTTCACTGACTACGCCGATATGACCGTGCATCATTTCGATTAAACGTTTTGTAATAGTCAAACCGATTCCGGTTCCTTCTATTTCATCCCCGGCCTTTAAACGATTAAACGGTTCAAACAACTCTTTTATTTCTTCTTCGCTAAGTCCCGGACCATCGTCAATGACATGAACCACGACCTCGTCTTCACGATCGTCTACCCGCAATTCAATATTTCCTTGAGCTGAATTGTACTTGACGGCGTTTGATAACAAATTTAAAAGAATTTCCTTTAGTCGCGTTTCGTCTGCGTCAACTTCAATTGATTTGATCTCTGCCAAATTGTCACGAATTTGAATAGACCGCTTTTCCGCAATAGGATACATAATTGACAAAGAGTCCTCGGATATTTTGTTGAGGTTTACACAATTAATGTTGAGATCCATTTTTCCTGACTCAATGCGTGCCAGATTTAGGATTTCGCTGATCAGGGCTAGTAGATGTCGACCCGCATCGTTGATTTTTTCCAGATCGGGTGCGAATTCCCGCAAATTGTTGTCGTCAGATTCCTCCAACATCATTTCGCTGTAACCAATAACTGCATTTAACGGTGTACGCAATTCATGACTCATGTTGGAGAGAAACACCGACTTAGCGTGGCTGGCTTTTACCGCGGTCTCCTTGGCATCGATAAGCTGACGCTCTATCAATTTGCGCTCAGCAATTTCCTGGTGAAGCTCTTGATTTGAGTGCGCCAACTCTTCCGTACGTTCCTGAACGCGCGCTTCCAGATCGTCTCGTGCTGCTCGTAGCTGGGCCTCTCGTTCCTCCAGGAACTGCATCATCGTGTTGAACGCGGTCCCCATTTCTACAACTTCGCGTGTTCCGCTAATCTCGGCACGAACGGTTTGCTCACCCAGTTCGGCGCGGTGCATAGTTTTTGAGAGGGTGTTTAACGGTCTCGTTATTCGCGTTGTTAGCCAGATAAGTACTGACACCAGGAATAACGCAAGTACTGCCGATACACTGAGATTTGTCACGTATATGTTTCTGGATAATTGGTTTAAGGTCTTTTTAGAAAGTATGACTTGCGCATATCCCAAAAACTCCGGTTCCGGAGTGCTGGCTTCAAAAGGTGAATCTTCCTGATCCGAGGAAGGCTTATTGGCATAAACAGGCGACGAAAAATGCCAGGACTTACTGGTTTCGGACACCAAGTGTGAACCATGCTTGGGTAAACCTACACGCCTGTCCAGGTTGCCGCGTCGGCCCAACACCAGTACAGGAATTCTCTCTTGATCAAAAATGCCAACGCCAACAATATCGGGTAATGCCAAGGTGGCCTCCGCAAAATCACGCGCATTATCTGCACTCTGGTACAAAAGTGCGAGTGTGCTCTGCTCAGCGAAGTTTTCAGTTGTCTTTAGCCCCTCTTCAACTAAACGCTCTCTAACCGCACGTTTTGAAAGTTCAGAAATAGCCAATGACGACACCAGTGCCATAATTACAATGCCAATACTAAACGCCAACAAAAGCTGATTTCGAAAACCCATCTTGCGAACATGTTGCGTTTGTCTCATTTTCCCGGCATGCCTATCGGTGAGGAAATACCAGGTCAAATTGTTCGCGTTGTTTGCGATCAATAGACAAGTCCAGATGTTCTGCGGTGCGCAGATTAAATGCTATCTGTAAATCGGACAAAGGTACGATACCCGTCGAACTTGAGGATCCTGACCGTACACGCCGCAGGGCAATTCTAGCCAAAGTTTTGCCCATCGCTTCGTTATCCGGAAACATGGCAAACAAAACGCCGCGTTTTACATGTGCGGGATTGTTAGAAAATACCACAAACTCATTTTCCCAAGCCGATTTGAGCACAAGTGGGAACACCGCTTTTTGGTCGAGTACTGATCTGTCATTTAGCAACCAGACTGCGTTTTTCTGTCCCGAAATCTCACTTAAAAGCTTGCGATATATTTTGGCTGCATCACGTAAATCCGTGGCTGGATATATTTTCAGCTTCAGCCCCTGATTCGCTGAAGCGCGACGAGCCCTTGCTATAAGCCAGTCGTTTTTATCAGGATTGTAGACGACGCTTACCTGCTTAACTTGAGGCGCAAGAGATTTGAGTTGTTGGAATAGTAATCGTGGATCCGGGTTAAGCGCTACCCCGGGAGTTTTCTTGTCTTTATCCGGAGACATTTGTACCGCACCGGTAACAACAGGGACGGACCGTAATTCTGTACTCACAGATACACTGCGACGGCCCAGTGCAATTATGACATTTATATGTTGTTTTTCTACCCAGGCACGCAGCATATCGGTGTCGACGTCCTTACCCAGTGGATAACGCGCGACTTTACCGCCAGCTTTATGTTCTATGCCGTCTATGATTGACGCGAAAACACTTCGGTAGGGCTCGCGAATATCCGGATATAGAACGCCGATTCGATGAGAATCAGCCGACGCGAGGAGAGTTACACACAGCATGGTGAGCAGCAGAACCACGGTAGCGAACCCGTGTTTCCGCAGCAGCAGGGTGTTAAGGAAACTCCGCATGAAGTGCGTGGATTGTAAAGTTGGCATTCGCACGTGGGCGACGCTTACCAGAGATAACGAATTTCGCCAAATACCTGTCGGCTCGCCAACGGTAAGTCGTTGGGAATAAGACCTGGTGCGGGCGAGGGCTCCCGCACGTCGGCGTCAAACAGGTTGCGTATCGAAAAGGCATAGCCGAGTCCCGCAGTACCGGTGTGACGACGTACCGTGAGATCAACGGTCGTATAATCATCTACTGTTGTATCGCGTGGATCGTCGGGCTGACGTTCGCGATCACGGACGTGATTGAGCTGCGCATGAAATGACCAGCGGTGTAAAAAACGCCAATCACTGCGCACATACGCCTGCTGTCCTGGCGCCATGCCTGGATCGGCATTGGCGGTTTTATCTTCAGAATTTTGAAACGCGTAGTTGGCAACTATATCTACATGGCGCAAGGCATTCCATTTCATTTCCCATTCCAGTCCGTATCCGGTCTGCTCGCCGGCATTTTGCGCGGTGTTGTTTGTCGAGGGTGGAGGATCAGCCTCGAATCGGATTATGTCGCGTAAATCGTAGTAAAACAGAGTCAGATCCGTCGTGAACTTGTCGGTAGGTCGGTAGTTGAATGCCAGTTCAATGGTGTCAATCGTTTCCGGATCCAGGTCCGGGTTACCGACTGCGACTGGATTGTTGATGTTGAATTGTTCGGCAAACGATGGCGGCCGAAACGCTCGGCCATATAGAAGTTTGGATGTTAGATCATAACGAGTCTGCCAGACTAGCGCCAGGCGTGGATTAAACGTACTGCCGAAATCCGAGTAGTTGTCGTAGCGCAGGCCTGCGGTCAAGGTCCAGTCGGGGGCAAAGCGCCATTCATCCTGAGCATAGGCGTAATAGACCTGGCGGTCTGTTTCCTGTACGAATGCCGCACTATCCGATACATCCACCATTCCACCAAGCGGAACAGGGACTCCAATGGGGTTTTGGAAAAAATTTTTCGTTTCAGTAACTTCATACATGTCGCCGTTGTGGTATCCGATTCCGAGACGAATCGCCTGTTTTTTGAAACCGGTAAACAGGCCAGTAGACTCGAATCGCCAATGGCGCTCGGATACCCCCGGCGTACCTCGTACGCCCTCGGGAAACGCGCCACCACCCAGCGCGGAGAAATCCGCACCAGGTGGAAATAACACCAGTTTGGATTTATTGGCCACGTCGAAGTAGCTTAGTGTAGCGTCAAAGTCCCAGTCTGGGCTGAGTTCGTTGTTTCGATAGCGAATGTCGGCGAGAAAGCGATCGTCCTCGGCTCTTCCTTCCGGGTCCAGTGCTTGTGCGGCACCAGCACCAATTTCGACGTCGCGACGCCCTTGGTAGATAAGTTGTCCGCGCCAGTGGCCTTTCTCCACGTCGATGCTGGCGTCGATAAGATCGCGTCCGGTGTTGACCGGACCGGGTGCCAGCGATGCGGAAGTGCCTAGCAAGTTATCAAAATTGGTTTGCGCGTCGGCGTCTACGATCTCCCGCTGGCCATCGGTGGATCGAATTTGTAAGGCAAACGCCGTTTTCCAGCCGGCATAGTCTTTACCATGGAGTACCCACGCCTGGCGATCATCAAATGAACCGATGCGACCACCGACCTCTGTACCGTTGATGTCGCTGGCCGACTTGGTGATGATGTTGATCACGCCGGCAACGGCATCGGCACCGTAAATGGCGGAACCGGGGCTGCGCAGGATTTCGATGCGAGCAATGTTCTCGACCTGCATGCCGCCCCACACTTGGCCGCGGTTACCTAGAAAAAAGTTAGTAATAGGTACACCGTTTATAAGGAACAACACCTGCGGATTGAATTCACTGTAGATTCCGCGAATGGTGACCAGCGGGTTGTAGGCAATCGGTGACACCGTGACATGCACACCAGGAACGGTTTCCAGCACCTCGTTGAGGTCGCGGGCGCCGATAGATTTTATATCTGCGGCGGTAATAACACTGGCAACACCGGGGGCCCTGGCAATGGGTTGCTGATAGCCGGCGGCGATGCTCACCAGTTCCTCGGAGCCGTAGGACCCGAGCAGGTCAAGTTCGTCCTGGCTTACGGCCAGGGCGGAGTGAGCGTAGGCGGACAGCAGAGTGGCACAGGCCAGTCGGTAAATCCTCTTGTACATGGGAGATATCCCCTTTCCCGGGGCGCCGGAGGTGCAGCCTTCCTAGCTGGAACATCAGGGATCGGCGATAGCGGCGCGCGGATCAGTTAATTATTCAATGGAGTCCAAAATATATCGGTTTGAAAACACTGCGACTTAAGTACAGGCAGTTGAAAAATCGGTTCATTTTTGTAAAAAACTGTCAACGGCGTGTCTTGGTCATACTACATTTTTATCCCAATCGGCAAGTCGTGCTAAAACAGGCTAGGCCCACTTGCGAGTTTCTTGGCCCTCATATTGAATCCGGTCACAACGCAGGGGAAAAAAGCTCCCCGCCGTCGTTTCTACAGCATTGAGGTAGCATGGCACGATTCCGGCGCCAAATGCGTGTATGAGGTAAGCAGAATATTCTTGGGTAGTTAAACCCTGATCCGCTGCCAACGCTGCGGCGAGGCCGGTAATGTTCATCCGCATTCGTTTTCGACCTTCCAGCAAAATCCGCTCGACCTCGAACACAAGGTTTAAATGCGGCTCATCTTGATATCCTAATTCTGTTACTACCCGCATGAGCGGTGGGATACGTTCGTCATTCGCGACGATAGGTCGACCGAATCCGGGTATAACACGTTTCGTCTTTAACTCATCATTCACAAAATTAGCGAAATTTCCAGGATCTCGTTGATAAGAATTCAGCGCGTGCTTTACAAACTCGATTGCACCAAAGTTTGCTTGCCCACCATAGATCTTGGCTTCGGTAACCGCCGTCGCCGCGGCAACTCCAAGTGCTCCAGTACTGCGAGCGGTTCCTGCCAGTGCGGCAACACGGTTATTCCACAGCCGTGGATCGGGATAGCTGACACAAAGCGCCCAGATACTTTCGAATAAACGGTTCTGTTTTGAATTTATAAGGCGTCCAGTTATGCCATACAACAACAGGCTCATCCACGGCAGGTCATTGAGCTCGCTGAACAAATCCTTACCACGAAATACCACTCTTTCGCCTGGAAACCATGCCCCCAGATCGGTTTCCAGGTTGTCCTCGCAATGCAGCAAAGTTTTCAGGCGTTGGGTCGTATGCTCAGGCTTCGGTTTCATGTTCGTTTTCGGTTTTTGCTGTTGTTGTTGGTCCCGGATCATTACTTAGGTGCAGACCGTCGCTGAAAAATGGATAGCGGCGCCAACCGAACTTGCGTTGTTCTAACGCATGTGCCGCGGCGCCGGGCAAGCGCAGCAACAGAAACACCATCTCACCCTGCTCAATGGAAAACTCCAAATCCGCTAGCGCGGCGGCCGCTACGCCCGTCATGGCCAACGGTCCATCGGCGTCGGCTTCCAATTCCTCACGATGCTCTGACAACCAGCGCAAACGGGTAGATGGCTTACCCGCGGCCAGCAATTCCAGGGTCTGTAAAACCGGAGTCGGACAGGACTGGCCATAGGGATCAAAGCCCGGTGCGTGTTCCAGATCAGGCCAGAATTCACCCAGGGCGCCACTGGGCGGGCTTTGCAGACATTCGCGCCATTGTGCCAGGTCCTGTGCGCATTGTTCCCAGCAGTACATGGCCAGCGCGACTTCATGCGCTCCCCCAAACTGCCCGGCGCCGACACCCAGAGCCGCCATCAGGCAGGCGGCGCTGGTTGAGCCGCCGACACCACCATTCATCGCAGCACGCACGCTGTGATCCCGTGGACCGGGGTTAGCCAATGCAATGGCAAGCCTCTCGAATTGCTTGGCTTGCGCAGATTCAGGACGCTCGCCCCTAAACATCAGATATACATATTCAATCCAACTTGCCTTGTGGATCACCTCGCCGTAAACATCATAACCGGCGCAAAAGCAGCGCGCCGCTGCAAACGGATTATCGGCTTCAGGTTCCTCTGACCAGATGCGACTGTGAATGACATCCTTTTCTTTAGCCATTATTTACCTCTCAATACCCGCATGCGTGAGCCCATGGGTGGCACCTCCTCGGTGTCGATGCGCACATCCAGTACAGTTGGGCCTCGGCGCTTGCAAATGGCCTCGATGTCGATGCGGTGGAAGTCAATCGGCGAGTTGATGACGTAGCCCGGTACACCCATAGCGTGCGCCACACCCGCAAAGTCGACCTCAGGTAATTCATAGCCGACAGATTCTGCTTGCGCCAGTCGCTGGCCGTGTTTGACCATGCCCAATGCCGCGTCATTCAGGATGACATAAATTACCGGCAATTTTTCTTGTATGGCGACGGTGATTTCCTGTCCGGACATCAGTATGCTGCCATCGCCGGTAATGCATACGATCGGGATTCCAGGACACGCAAGCGCGGCCCCCACAGCCGCACCCACTGCCCAGCCCATCGAGGCAAATTCCATAGAGGTGCGGACGTTTGCGCCCTGGCAGGTTCTTCCACCGCTCATACGCCGGTCATAAGGGTGTAAATAATGTGTCGCCCACGCCATGCTGTTGCCGGTATCCGCCAGAAAACGTGTATTAATCGGAAATTGGTCGGCCAACTCACGCATTAATTGTTGCGGCTTGATGGGTGTCGATGTGGCCTTGAATTTTTCCGGTTCGTCCAGCTGGAAATGCAGCCGGGGATCTTCGGAAAGCAGCTGGTCAATTTTCTTGTTGACTGCGACAACCGTGTGTTCGGACATAGTCGAACGTAGACTCTCAGCGAGTCGCTTGAAAACCGTATCCAGATTACCGAGAACCTGGAGACGTGCCATGGGCGACAGAGTGAGATCATTTTCCGAGTCGGAAACATGGACGAGACGATCGTTCAACAAGAGTTCCGGATTCCAGCCGTCAGTGGCCCACTCACCAAGATTGGTTCCGATAGCCAGCACCATATCGACTGCGGAATCGGTCAACGTTGTAACGGCATCTTGATGTCCTGCAAATCCGACGGTGCCGCGATACAGCGGATGGTAGGCGTTTACCAGCCCTTTACCGTGCGGGGTGGTGACGATTGGGGCCTGGAGAAGTACCGCGACGTCGAGAATGGAATCTATCGCACCGGTACAGTTTCCGCCGATGACGAAGATCGGTTTCTGCGCAAGTGAAATATATTGACGGAGTCTTTCAAACGCATGTCTATCTACTGTTGCGGCACCGCCCAGCAGGCGAGAAACATCGAAAGACGGCTCGTATGTTGGCGAGACCTGGCGTAGCAAGTCCAGCGGGACACTGAGGTGGACCGGGCCATTCGGTAAACTAAGCGCATGTCGTAACGCGGAAACGAGTTTGTATTCAAACTGGTCGATGTGAGAAACAAAGGTATTGTACTTGGTACAGCTATTGAACAAGCCCAGCACGTCGATCCCGGTACAAGAGGATTCCTGAAACGCGCCACGTCCGAAGGAACTCATGGCGGTTTGGGCGGTTATCACCAGCAACGGCACGTAGTTCTGATAAGCCGAGCAAACGCCGGTAATCAGATTGGTGGCCCCCGGCCCAGTGGTGGCACAGACAACACCCAACTTACCGGTGTGGTGAAAATAACCGTCAGCCATAAAGGCCGCGCCCGTTTCGTGACGCGCGACGATTGGCCGAGGCCCACCGCGCCGAGCGCTGCGGGCCAAGGCATTATAGAGCGGTTCAATCGCGCCACCGGGTATGCCGAACACGAACTCGACTCCGAGTTGGGCTAGGTAGGCAACCATCAAATCACCTACTTCGCTACGTGTTTCGACTCCCGGACGACTCGCCGCGTCGAACAAGACAGACATAACATTCCCTATCGCTTTCTGCCGGCGGGTGTAATTTTAGTATTCCCGACAAGTTGCACAAACAAAACCTGTATAAGTGCAACGACCCCTGGTGAAAACACCGTCCCGAATATCGAAAGACGCATTTGTGCTCCTGCTGAAAAGCTGCAGAGCTAGTTATATTGGGTTAGTCGGCAAGTAGTATATTTTCTTAAGGCTTGTACGCCCTGAAATGTAGCAAAATGTGATCTGGATCAGGCTTCTGGTGGGCGCAACAAAGTAAGTGAGTCCTTGCTAACGCGACGTTAATCCGACGGATCGCATCGAAATACGCGTTTTTCAAATCTGTTGATCGGGTTCTCAGGATGCCGTCCGTTGCAATCGCTTCAGAAACACTTTCATTTCCTTTGCGGCCTGTACATCGCCTTTTTCCTCAGCGGTACGGATGCCGGACTCATACGCCTCAATGGCGCCGTCGGTATCTCCTGTCTCGCCACGCGCCTTGCCCAGTAGTTTCCAGGCAGCAGAATAGCCAGGATCGTGAGTTACGGCGCTCGCCAGATGTTCAACCGCCCGCTCTACCTCACCTCCATTGAGATAGGCTTGACCCAAGCCGAACCGTAATAGTGCGTCGTCACGCCCGCTGGCGAGTAGTTTTTCGAAATTATCGATAAGACTCATTCGACTAAAGGTATACAAATTCGCTGCAAAGGTACATGTCGATTGTGCATGCTTCGGTCGCGGTTAAAAATAAATCTAGGATTCCCGTTTTTGTGCGACGAGCATTGCCTGATCGCGAAAACCCTGTCGGATATCACCAGTACGCCCCTCGTCACGATAGTGCAACACCTTTAGCGGGGCGAACAAATTCAGTAATTCGTTATCCGCCAGCCGAAAGGCCGTATTCGCCGGGCCATTATTTGAAACCCGGGTTTGACTAAATGTCTGGTAAAAAATCAGGCCATTTTTACGCAGCGCCTTGGCTAGCGCCGGACAAAGGTCGCGATCGAGAAAAAAACTGACAACAATAACGTCAAAACTATCTTCCGCAGGCGGTTGTTGTTCGACGTCGCGTACCCTTGCACGCAGGTTACTCAGTCCACGTTCGGATGCCGCCGCCTGAAGACGTTCGATGGCGACCGCTGAAATGTCCCAGGCCTCTGTTTGCAAACCCTGTTGCGCAAGCATTAATGCATTACCGCCAAGACCACAGGCGAGATCAAGCGCATCACCGGACTGGGGCAACAGGTGTGCGGCGGCGCGTAATACTTCGGCTGCGGCAACGTCTTGCGTCGCATGACGATAACGCAGGTCCCACTTGTCAGTATCCGGATGCATCGCGAAACACGTTGGCTGCAGAACTACCTGCGCCAGAAAGCGGGCGTGAACAACACCAGCAGGGTGAAGATCTCGAGACGACCCAGTAGCATGGCAACACACAGGAGGGATTTTGAAAACGAACTGATATCTGCATAGTTTGCTCCTACGTCACCCAGACCTGGACCGAGGTTGTTCATACAAGCGGCAACAGCGGAAAATGCGGTAACCTGATCGAGCCCGTCCATCATGAGCAATAGCATCAAAGCAATGAACGTAGCCACATAGGCCGCCAAAAAGCCCCACACCGCATCAATGATATTGTTGGGTACGGGCTTTCTGCCGATCTTGATTGGGATCACCGCATTCGGATGGATCACGCGTGCGATCTCACGCAGTCCCTGTTTAATGAGCAACAGGAAGCGAATTACCTTCATGCCGCCACCGGTGGACCCGGCACAACCGCCAATAAAACTACTAAATAGCAACAACACCGGCAGAAAGCCGGGCCAGTTGTAATATTGATGGGTCGTGAAACCGGTTGTCGTGCCAATTGATACGGCCTGAAAAATGCCGTTGAGCACGGTACTCTGGGTGGAATCAAACACGCCCTGATAAAATAGAAAGGCCGTGGTAATGGCTGATATCAGCAACAGTACTTTCAGATAGGTTTTGAACTCGCTGTCCTGAAAATAGCCGACGACCGATCGAGACCGCCAGGCGACGAAATGCAAAGCAAAATTTACGCCCGAGATAAGCATAAACACAATGGCAACTACTTCCACCATGGGCAGGCCGATGAAGTAGCCCATACTGTCATCATGCGTGGAAAAGCCGCCGATGGCGACGGTGGAAAAACTGTGACAAATCGCGTCGAACAAATCCATACCGGCAAGCCAGTAGGCGGTTGCACATAACACCGTCAAACTGAGATACACATACCATAGCGCTTTAGCCGTTTCGGTAATGCGTGGTGTGAGTTTGCTGTCCTTCATCGGCCCCGGGGTTTCCGCCCGATACAACTGCATGCCACCGATACCGAGCATGGGCATAATGGCCACTGCCAGGACGATAATACCCATGCCTCCCAGCCACTGGAGTTGTTGTCGATAGTACTGGATGGAAGGCGGCAGATTATCGATACCGGTGATAACCGTCGCCCCGGTAGTTGTCAGGCCGGAAATTGACTCGAAAACGGCGTCGTATCCGTCCATAACCAAAGTGCTGGAATAGACAAACGGTAATGCACCCGATAAACCGAGTACGGTCCAGAACAACATTACCACCACGAAACCATCGCGTGTGCGCAGTTCCCTGCGTCGGTTGCGCACCGGTAACCAAAGTGCGACACCGATACCAAAGGTGATTAGGAACGACCAAATGAACGCAAGCAATGACTCGTCCACATAGATCAACGACACGACCATCGGTGGCACCAGCGTAAAGCTGAAAATCATCAGCAGGATGCCGACAATCCGTTGTATGGTTTTAAATTGCATTACAAACTAAAGAAAGGTGATTCCCACCTGGAACATGTGTTCAACTTCGGAGATCCGGCTCTTGTCAACAAGGAACAAAACAACATGATCTTCGGACTCTATGCGGGTGTCATGATGGGCAACATGTACCTCATTGCCGCGAACGACGGCGCCGATGGTTGTCCCCGGCGGAAGTTTTAGCTCGCCGACGGTACGTCCGACTACGCGTGACGTATTTTCATCGCCATGCGCGATGGCCTCAATCGCTTCGGCGGCACCACGGCGCAAGGAGTGCACCTTGACCACGTCGCCACGCCGGATATGTGTGAGCAGGCTGCCAATGGTTGCCTGCTGGGGTGAAATGGCGATATCAATGTCGCCACTTTCCACTAAATCAACATAGGCGGCGCGATTTATAAGCGACATGACTTTGCGCGCGCCGAGACGTTTGGCCAGCATCGCCGAAAGTATGTTGGCTTCGTCATCGTTGGTAAGCGCACAAAACACATCGGTGTTTTCAATATTCTCGTCCAGCAACAAATCTTCGTCAGCCGCATCGCCAAGCAGAACAATACATTTTTCCAGTTCGTGGGAAATGTCTCGTGTGCGTTTTGGATTGTGATCGATGATTTTGACCTGGTAACGCTGTTCTAATGCGCGCGCAACACTTTTGCCAATGTTGCCGCCACCGGCAATCATCACGCGTTTGTAGGGTTTGTCCAGGCGACGCAGCTCACCCATGACCGCGCGCGTGTCTTTCGTTGCGGAAATAAAGAACACTTCGTCATCGGCCTCGATTATCGTATCGCCTTCTGGAATCAAAGCTTGACCCTTGCGGTACACGGCGGCGACGCGCGTGTCGATGTTGGGCATGTGCTCACGTAATTCCTTGAGTTGATGACCGACCAGTGGACCGCCGTAATAGGCTTTTACGGCAACAAGCTGGACCAAACCATCTGCGAAGTCCAGCACTTGCAAGGCACCCGGATGTTGGATCAGGCGCTGAATGTAATCCGTAATCAACTGCTCCGGGCTGATCAATACATCAATGGGTAACGCTTCCTGGCTGAACAGTTGCGGGTGACGCAGATATTCAATATTGCGTACGCGTGCGATCTTGGTGGGGGTATGAAAAATTGTGTAGGCAACCTGGCAGGCCACCATGTTGGTCTCATCGTTATCGGTCACGGCAATGATCATCTCCGCATCATCGGCACCGGCGCGACGCAATATGTCCGGATGGGAAGCGGCGCCATAAACCGTACCGATATCAAGACGATCCTGCAGCGAGCGCAAAACGAACTCGTCAGAGTCCACGACAGTAATATCGTTGGCTTCACTGGCCAGATTCGCGGCCAGCGAGGAACCGACCTGGCCGGCACCGAGAATAAGAATTTTCATTGCTTAATCTTTATATAGAAATAAATTCAGACTTTTTCCTTGCCGCGCTTCTTTGTCTCAATACCCAATGACTTGAGCTTGCGATAAAGGTGAGTGCGCTCAAGTCCGGAAAGCTCGGCCACCTTGCCGACACTGCCGCCGGCTTTTTCCAGCTGAAATTCGAAATAGGCGCGCTCGAAATTCTCACGCGCATCGCGAAGTGGCAAATCGAACCCGGCACGAAAGCCTCCGGTTTCAAACATCTGCTTCTGTGAACCCAGCGCAGTATCAACTTCATCGGCGTCGATCTCGGTGCCCGAACCGACGATTAACAAACGTTGCACCAGGTTACACAATTCGCGAATGTTGCCCGGCCAGTCATAGTTACGCAAACGGTTTTGCGCGGCAACGGTAAAATGTCGATAAGGTAAACTCTCCTTATTTACATACAGGTTGGTGAAAAAACTGAGCAGTTCCGGCACGTCCTCACGATGATCTCGCAACGGGGGTACCTGTACCGGCACGACATTCAGAAGGTAAAACAAGTCGCGACGAAACTTGCCAGCTTCGACCAACTGTTCCAGTTCCTCACGGGTAGCGGCGACGATGCGCACGTTGAGCGCGACCGGTTGTTTCCCGCCGACACGATAAAATTGGTTGGATTCGAGTGCAGAAAACAAACTGGCCTGAACCTGCTCATTCATCTCCGCAACTTCATTTAGGTAAAGCGTACCGCCGTTGACCTGTTCAAGTATCCCGTAATTGATTTTGCCTTCGCGGGTTTCCACGCCGAACAGTTCCTCCTGGGCATGTGCTCCGTTTAGCGAGCCGGCATGTACCTCCAGAAAGGGGCGTTCATGTTGCGGGCTGTTGGTATGCAGATAGCGCGCAAGAATCCTCTGGCCGCTTCCCGGCTCACCGATCATCAATACCCAGGTTTCATGCTCCGCCAGTTTCCGCACCTGCTCCTTGAGACGCTGCATGACGGCGCTTTTGCCAATAGGTTCGGAGATGGCATCACTGATCGCGCGCAGGCCACGATTTTCACGCGCCAACTTGTCGGCTTCCAGGGCGTGCTCAATCGTAAGCAACAACTTGGCCAGTGACAGGGGCTTCTCAATAAAGTCATACGCCCCCAGCCGAGTGGCTTCGACTGCGGTTTCCACTGTGCCGTGGCCGGACATCATAATCACGGGCATGGGCGGCTGGCCGTCTACGGACCACTCTTTGAGCAGGGAAATGCCGTCAATGTCGGGCATCCAGATATCCAGCAGCACCAGATCGGCACGGCGCTGGCGGTGTGCCTCCCGAGCGGTTGCGCCGTTTTCCGCTGTTTCTACTGTATAACCCTCATCCTCAAGGATTTCGCGGAGTAATTCGCGGATGTCCGGTTCGTCATCGACAACCAGGATAAACGGCGCCGATTGTAACGCCGTAAGCGCGGCTTCCGGGTCGTTGGATTGTTCTGTCTCAGGCTGCATTGTGCTTGTTGTCATCGAGCTCCATCCCTGTTGCGTCCTGGCCGGTCTCTTCGGGGCGAAGCACCGGCAGGCGTATCACCAGACAGGCGCCGCCCTTCTTGTTGTTTTCCGCCCAAAGCATACCGCCGTGTTCCTCCACTATCTTCTTCACAATAGCCAGTCCAAGTCCGGTGCCTTTTGGTTTGGTCGTCACGTAGGGCTCGAACAGACTACCGAGCATATCATCGGGAATCCCTGGGCCAGAGTCCCGCACCCGCAACTCGACAAAGTGGCAATTGGATTCTTCCATACAACGGGTACTGACCTCCACCGGCACCTTCGGCTGGTAGTCTACGGCCTCCAGCGCGTTTTTAAACAAATTGTGCAGTAATTGTCGCAGGCGTCCGTCATCGGCCTCGATGTGCGGCATACTTGGGTCAAGCCGCGTTTTGAACCGCGCGCCGCCACCCTGTTGCTGATACAGATCGATAACTTCTTGAACCAATTGGTTAAGATCAACGTCAGACAGATTTATACGTGGCATGCGGGCGTACTCGCTGAATGCCTTGACCATTTCTTTGAGGTTTTCCACCTGCTGTACAATGGTGCGCGTTGAGCGATCCAGTAATTCGGCGTCATCGGCGTCCATTTTTCCCAGGTACTTATGCCGCAGTCGCTCAGCCGACAACTGGATGGGCGTCAAGGGATTCTTGATTTCATGCGCCAGGCGGCGTGCGACTTCACCCCAGGCCGCATCCCGTTCGGCCTGCATGAGCGCGGTAATGTCATCAAACACGATAACATAACCGCTGGGTGCATTTTCTTCTGTACGCAGGCTGGTTCCCCGCCAGATAAACATTCTGCGGCCACCGGCGCCAAACAGCACGACCTCTTCAGACCAGTCGGCTTCTTCAGCCGACAGGTGCGGCGTGATGGCATCAATCAAGAAATGCAATTGGGTGTGGTCATCTACGATGTTGATGAATTGTTTACCGTAGTAATCCGCCAGCGGGACGCCCAGCATCTGGCTTGCGGCGGTGTTACTTGTCTGCAAGCACAACTCGGTATCGAGAGTGAGCACACCGGATGAAAGGTTGGCCAGTACAACCTCGAGATAGGTGCGTTGCTCTTCGGCATCTTTCTGGCTGCGCGCGGCCTGGCGCTGCGCGCGCGCAATACGTCGCGTCATATCGTTGAAAGAACGCACCAGGAAGCCCAGTTCGTCCTTGCCGGGAACCGGGAGTCGCTTGGCGTAGTCGCCTTCGGCAACCGCGCGGGTACCTTCAGCCAGATCCGAGATCGGTGCGACCAACCGCCGCGCAGAATACAGAGCGGCCAGCACGGCGGTGAATACGCCGAGAAAAAGCACCAGTGAGAGTGTCAGCAGGAAACTGTATTTTAGCGGTTTACGCAGGTAGGCCAGTTCACGGTAGTGACTGAAGGCCGCCTGTACGCCGTCCGCCAGCACGTTAATACGGTCCGAGACCGGGAAAAGTGCCTGCAGGATGCGCGCTTCGGTGCCGGGATCCGTGCTTGCAACACTGACGGCAACGCGGATGAAAAGGTCCTTATCCTGCAGCGGAACCAGGCCTACTTCGTTGCGGCCCTCGCGCACCAGTCGCTCGGTGGTGCTGTCGAGGCGCTGTGGTACAAGTTGTACCGGGTTACGAATACTCGAGGCAATGATGCGACCATTCGCAGTAAAAAGTGTCAGCTCGGAGGCATCCGTTTGCCTGCGCAGGTCGTGCAGGGCAATGGCGGAAAATTCATTCGGCGTGTCTATCAAATCGGTGCTTAAAATTTCCGTCTGCCGAAGCAGGTGTCGCATGCGAATGTCCAGCGAGGTGCGCGACAAATCCAGTGCGTCCTGCAGAGCGTTTTCAACTCGAACGTCAAACCAACTATCGATGCCGCGTTGCAGGAAATCAAACGCAAAGTAGTACATGACGGAAACCGGCGTGACTGACACCACCACCAAAATCACGACCAGGCGCACCGTTAGCCGGGAACCCGGTTCTTTCGCGCGATATGAGCGCACCAGGCGCACCAGATGTTGACCAATGAGGATGACTAGAACAACAACGGTGAGTGCATTAACCACCAGCAACAACGAGTAAATTTCGCCGAAGCGTGCCGACTGGTGCAGCGCGTTGCCAAGCAGGTAGAGCGATGTTAGCAGCAAGCCCGCCAGGACGATGAGCGGTTTACTGCCGGACCATAGGCGCTTTAAGGATTTAGAGACCATTCGTGCCACTCGCTTTCCAGGCGCCAGCTAGGAGATAAATACGCCAGCGGCCGGATGGGCGCCGGCAGTGCTTCAATATCAAGGCTGGTCCTCAGGCGGACCCAGTAACGCTTGCCGGCGCGGAGTAGATTTTCGTCAATCAGAGGCAGCTTGTCGACCTTGCCCAGTGATTCCAGCGCAGCGCCGAGCGTGCTGAAATTCTCTTGCGCACCGCTGTTGAGATTGTGGACGACATATTTTTCGCTCAGGGCATGAAACAGGAGCATGTAGCGCTGCTCCAACTTAGCGATCGTGCTGTTCCACCACCATTTGCGCTCACGCTCAACCTCGATACTAAGTACAAAAAACACGGGTACTCCGCTGTCCAGCGCTTCGAGCACGTCGTCATTGAGCTGATACTCGGCGCGTGCCGACATCACCAGAACACCGTCGACCACTTGGGTGCCTGCCTCAAGAATGCGAAATTCCGCCGCGGCGGCCGGCAACGGTGCCAGCAAAACCAGCCACAGGAACAGTATCCGCGCTGTCCACCGAAAGTCCGCCGGCGAGCGGGGCTCGCTAGCGGGTTTTGTGCAGCAGTGCGTAAAAGAACCCATCCATATTGTCCTCACCCGGCAGGATTTGACGGCCGAATCCTGTATCACGACCCCATTCCACCGGTATGGCAGTCAGCTCCGCATCCGCTTGTTGCGCAAGAAACCGCTCGATTTGTAGCGCGTTCTCGGGCGGTAATACAGAACATGTTGAATATAAAAGGATACCTCCGGTTTTGAGTAAGGGCCACAGGGCATTTAGCAGGCGGGCCTGGGTTGCGGTCAATTCCTTGAGATCCGCGGCATTGCGCAGGAATTTAATATCGGGATGGCGGCGGATTACGCCAGAGGCGGAGCACGGCACGTCAAGTAGAATGCGATCGAACGGTTGGCCGTCCCACCAACCTGCCGGGTCTCCGGCGTCACCCACCGCAATCTGAGCCTGCAAACCGAGCCGGTCCAGGTTGTCCCGAATGCGCGTCAGGCGTTGCGGCTGACTGTCCAGTGCGAGCAGGTCCAGGGCACCCGGCGCCCTCTCCAGCAAGTGCGCCGTTTTGCCACCGGGTGCCGCGCAGGCGTCGAGGAGGCGCTCGCCAGCCTGCGGCGCGACCAGATCTGCGGCGAGCTGCGCGGCGGTGTCCTGCACGGAAACGTCTCCCTCGGCGAAACCGGGCAGCAGCTCGACGTTTACGGCCGAGGTGAGTTCAATACCGAACTCAGAACGGAGTGTCGGCTCGGCTTCGATGCCTTTTAAGCGCAGGCGCTTGAGATAGGCGGCGCGAGTCAGCCGCTGGGCGTTGATCCGTAGCACCATGGGTGCCTGCCGGTTGTTGGCGGCGACAATGGCGTCAAGCTCGGTGGGCCAGTATTCCTGAAACGCGTCAAGCAACCAGCGCGGGTGTGCGGTTGCCGCAACTGCATTGGCAGCGACAGCGGCATCAAATTCGTCGCGGCGGCGTTGAAAATTTCGCAGCAGGGCGTTGGTAAGTCCACGCGCCCAGGGCTTACCCAGTGCCTTGGTGACGTCAACGGTTTCGGCAATTGCGGCGTGGTCGGGTATACGCAGTTCGCACAATTGGTGTAAACCGACCAGTACAAGCGCCTTTATATCTGTATCGCGGGCTTTCAGCGGTTTTTGCAATAGTTCACGCAGCACAAAATCATAACGATAATAAAAACGCGCCACGCCAAAGCAGAGCGCACGTGCCAATGCACGGTCAGAAGCGGGCATCGCGGTCCAATCCGCATGCTCTAGCAGCTCGGTCAGGGAACGTCGTTCCGCAAGGAGACCGGTGAGCACAACAACGGCGGCGTGGCGGGGTTTCATTCTGGCGCAAAGTTCTCTTTTGTTGCGGGTGAGCTCGAGTAGCTAACTAAAAACCTGTCCCGGGGTAAACAACTCCGGGTGGCCGTTGAGTACACGGTCTACGGCCATCGGTTTACCGCCTGGCAACTGTATACGGGTGAGCAGCAGTCCGCTCTCACCGCACGCGACAGAAATTCCGTCGGCGCTTAGCGCTAAAATGGTTCCCGCCAGCGCGGATGTGGTGCTATCGAGTGGCCGGGCCGACCAGACACGGATGGTTTGTTCTCCCAGCGTGGTGTAAGCCACCGGCCAGGGATTGAAGGCCCGAACTTGTCTGTCGAGGACAGTCGCGGGTCGGGCCCATTCAATTCGCGCCTCCTGTTTATCAATTTTTTTAGCGTAGCAGGCCTGCGCGTTATCCTGCGGTGTAGCGTGCAGTGTGTTGTCTGCCAGTTGTTGAAACGCCGCCAGAATGGCCTCGGCGCCCAGTTTGGCCAGCTTGTCGTGCAGTTCCCCCGCAGTGGTCGTTGCTGAAACGGGACAGTCCAATTTAACGAGCATATCGCCGGTATCCAGTCCCTCGTCCATCTGCATGATTGTGATCCCGGTTTGCGCGTCACCGGCCAGGATCGCGCGCTGGATCGGCGCCGCGCCGCGCCAACGGGGCAACAGCGAAGCATGAATATTGAGACAACCCAAACGGGGTATATCGAGTACGCTGCCGGGCAGCAGCAGCCCATAGGCCGCAACAATCATGATGTCGGCCGCGTGTTGCCGGATCTGGGCCTGGACCTCGGCTGTTTTCAGGCTCGTTGGCTGAAAAACCGGTATTCCATGGCGCGTGGCGAGTTGTTTGACCTCGCTGGCGCGGAGTTTACGGCCCCGACCGGCAGGTCGGTCCGGCTGGGTGTACGCTGCAACAATCTCGTGATCCGAGGCCAACAGCGCGTCCAGGGCAACGGCGGCAAATTCGGGCGTGCCTGCGAAAATGATCTTAAGTGGTTTCAAGAGAGCTTGTTTGGTGTTGCCCGCGGTCTAGACCCGGTCCCGGGTTTACTGGCTAGAGCGTCACGGGCTGGTGGATTTTCTGCTGCTTCTGCAACTTTTTTTTGATTCGCTGGCGTTTCAGCCCCGACAGGTAGTCAACGAACAATTTGCCCTCAAGGTGGTCCATTTCGTGCTGGATACACACGGCCAGAAGGTCCCGCGCTTCCAGTCTCTGTTCCTGACCCTGCAGGTCCAGGGTCGTCACCAGCACGTGTTCTGCCCGCTCGACTGGCTCGTACACGCCCGGCACAGACAGGCAGCCCTCCTCGCCGAACTGCTGGCCGTCCTTTTCGATGATTTCCGGATTAATCAAAACTAAGGGTGTGCCCCGATCTTCCGATACATCAATTACGATAATGCGCTTATGCACATTAATCTGGGTGGCGGCCAGGCCGATACCCGGTGCCGCGTACATGGTTTCGAACATGTCCGCGACCAAAAGACGTATCTCGTCGTCGACCGCGACAACAGATTTGGCGCGGGTGCGTAACCTTTCGTCAGGAAAGTGAAGAATTTCACGAATTGCCATAGGCTTAAGGTAAATTTATAGTACAACTCTAGAAAAAGCTGCTAACATTATGATCGTACTGGATAACCTAGGTGCAAAACGGCAGCAGATCTGGCGAAAACAGGCTGCAAAATCACCGTTTACACTCACGGCCGCCAAGGTAAGCTAATGATAAAGAAAAATATCCCTGGAATCGAGCTACGCCATTTTTGCCGTATTGTGCTGCCCGGAATAACGCTGGGGTTGGCCTTGGGGCTTACCCTCACGGGTTGCGGCTCATCGCCCAAGCAGGACGAGCCCGCCCTGGAGCCGGCGACCACTAGACAAACGCCGCCTCCCGAAGCCACCACGCCCGTTTTTGAAGAAACCGAGCGCGAACCCATTCGTGTCGCGGAGCCTGCTCCTCCAGAGCGTTACGTGGTGCAGCGTGGCGATACGCTGTGGGGTATTTCAGAGCGCTTTCTTAAGGACCCCTGGCGCTGGCCGGAAGTTTGGCATACCAACCCGGAGATCCGTAATCCGCATTTAATTTTCCCGGGCGACGTCATCGTCCTCTATTACGCCGGTGGACAGCCCTATCTCACGCTTGAGGGTGCCGGTGGCGAGCCCCCTCCGGACGCCGGGCCCAAGCGGCCTACTGTGAAGCTAAAACCGCAGATCCGTTACGAAAAACTCGACTCAGCCATTGATACGATCCCGCGGGAGTTGATTGCGCCGTTCCTGACCCGGCCGGTGTCGGTGCCGGAAGACGTACTGAATCGATCGCCGTATATTGTTTCCACCTATGAAGACCACCTGATCACCGGAACCGGCGGCAAGATTTACGCGCGGGGTGAGTTCGACGACTCCATTGGTGCCTATTATGTGGTGCGTAAGGGGCAGCAATTAAAAGATCCGGAGTCTAAGGAAATACTGGGTATTCAGGTCGATTTCGTCGGTGTGGCCAATCTGCTCAAGACGGGCGATCCGTCTACACTGCGTGTGACCCGGGCTGCACAGCAGGTGGTACTTGGTGACCGGCTGTTGCCGGCAACCGAAGAAGAGATTGCGCTTAACTTCTTCCCGCATCCGCCGGAGAACGACGTGCGTGGTCACATCATCGCGGTTGCCAATGGTGGTGTGCATATCGGTCAATACCATATTGTAATTCTCGATCGTGGCGAGCGTAACGGACTTAAAGTTGGCCATGTCCTGGCGGTAACACAGGGTGGCAAACGCCAACGTGACATTTTCAAGCGGGATTATTTCACTCAGCCGGACGAACGTGGTGGCCTGGTCATGGTGTTCAAGACCTACGAGAAAACCAGCTACGCACTGGTCATGGAGGCCTACCGCACCCTGCATTTGTACGATAATGTGGTCACGCCGCGTTAACGCACTTTGAAGTTTAACTGACAAATAACGACCGCTATCCGCGGTCGTTTTTGTTTTGCCCCGAAAAAAAACTTACGTATACTGCACATTAATTTCCGCCAAGGAGTCCGCTACCAATCGGCTTTCCTGGCGGGATCCACCTGACAACGGATTGGCAGGCTAAAGCATGCAAACGATCAAGGACGAGCTGCGCTTTTGGTTGGCGCTGAACCGGACTCCCGGTGTGGGTACCCGCACCTTTTCCCTGTTACTCGAACATCTCGGTGAGCCGCGCGCGGTGTTCGATGAATCTGCGGCAACCATGACCGCCCTGGGTTTACCTGCGCACACCGTGAATTTTCTACAACAGCCCGATTGGTCCGCGGTGCAACGAGATTTGCGCTGGCTGGAGGGCGACGGCAACAGCGTGCTAACCCTGCACGACCCGGATTACCCGGAGCGGCTGCGTGAAATTCCCGATCCACCCCCAGTGCTATTCCTGCGCGGCCGACAACAATGCATTGCACAGCAACCCCAACTGGCGGTTGTCGGCAGCCGAAATCCCACCCATGGCGGAGAGGTCTTGGCGGCAGATATCACGGAACAGATGGCGGGTCGTGGTGTCACTATCACCAGCGGTCTGGCATTGGGTATCGACGCTGCAGCGCATCGCGGCACGTTGCGCGGTGGGGGCTGGACCATCGCCGTTGCAGGTTGTGGATTGGACCGGGTTTACCCGGCACGCAACCGTGAGCTGGCGCACGAAATAGTCGAACACGGTACCTTGGTATCCGAATTCCCGCCCGGCACCCCGCCGGCCCGTGACCACTTTCCGCGCCGTAACCGAATCATTAGTGGACTCGCTCAGGCGGTACTGGTGGTGGAGGCCGCGGCGCGCAGCGGTTCGTTGATTACCGCCAGGTGTGCGCTGGAACAGGGCCGTGACGTGATGGCCGTACCCGGCGCACCGTATAATCCGCGTTCGCGCGGGTGCAACGCCCTGCTTCGACAGGGTGCGGCTTTGGTAGAGACGGCTGACGACATTCAGATGGAGATGGGTTGGACGGCGACCGTAAGACAAACTTCGCGAAAAGAGGTCCGGCGAGCCGAAACGATTGACAATAAATCGATTACAGCGGATTCGAGCCAGCGTGCGGTGCTGGAAAATACCGGCTTTGAGCCGACTCCCGTAGACTCGGTCGTGGAACGGAGTGGATTGACGCCGGAGGCGGTTTCCTCCATTCTCTTGATGTTGGAATTGCAAGGTTTGGTGGTATCTGCTCCCGGCGGGTGTTATTGCCGGACCGCTTAAGAGGGCCCGTGATGAAAGAAAACGTACTCGACGTGCTGATGTATCTTTTCGAAAATTACATGAATGATGAGATCGAATTCAATACGGACGAGGAAGCACTGCGTGTAGAGTTACAACAGGCCGGATTTCGGAGCACCGAAATTAGCAAGGCGTTTGACTGGCTTGATGGGTTAGCACGTCAGCAAGGGAACGCCAAGGGCGACGCACCGCCGAATCCCGTTTCCATGCGAATTTATACGGATTTGGAAATCGAAAAACTTGATCCGGATTGTCGTGGTTTCTTGTTGTTCCTGGAACAATCCGGAGTTCTGGACCATGCTACTCGTGAAGTGGTCATTGATCGGGTTATGGCGCTGGAATCCGAAGAGATTGATTTGGACCAGCTGAAGTGGGTTGTGTTGATGGTATTGTTTAATCAACCCGGCGGTGAAGCGGCGTTTGCCTGGATGGAAGATTTGGTTTTCGAGGAGGCCGCGAGTAGTTTGCACTGAAGACTTGCAGGCATGCGTGACCAGTGCCCGCCAACTGCGGGCATTTCTCGTTTAAGGAATTGGATATTGGTTACTGAAGACAATGGCAAAAAACCTGGTAATAGTTGAATCACCGGCCAAGGCCAAGACCATCAAGAAGTATCTTGGTCGCGGCTTTGAGGTGCTTGCGTCCTATGGACATGTTCGCGATCTGCGCCCGAAAGAGGGCGCGGTGGATCCGGAGCATGACTTCACGATGACCTATGAAGTCATTGAAAAAAACGAAAAACATGTAGATGCCATCGCAAAGGCGCTAAAAAAATCTGAATCTTTATATCTCGCAACTGACCCGGATCGCGAAGGCGAGGCGATTTCGTGGCATCTTTTCGAATTGCTAAAGGATCGTGGTCTTCTAAAAGACAAAACTGTCGGCCGCGTGGTTTTTCACGAAATCACCAAGCGCGCCATCAAGGATGCGGTTGAACACCCTCGCGAACTCTCCCAGGATTTGATTAACGCACAACAGGCGCGACGTGCCCTGGACTATCTGGTTGGTTTTAATCTGTCGCCCCTGCTGTGGAAAAAGATACGCCGGGGCCTGTCTGCCGGACGAGTACAAAGCCCGGCCTTAAGATTGATTGTTGAACGTGAACTCGACATCGAAAAGTTCAAGCCCAAAGAATACTGGACTGTAGATGCAGATGTTGAGAGCGAAGAGCATCCGTTCATTGCGCGGCTTGTGCAGCTGGAGGGCACCAAGCTTACGCAGTTTGCTATTAACACCGAAGACAAAGCCAAGGCGGCTGAAAAGACTTTGCTGGATGCAGCCAAAGGCAAGCTGCACATCACCAAGGTGCAGAAAAAACAGCGCAAGCGTAATCCGACGGCACCGTTCACCACCTCCACATTGCAACAGGAAGCATCACGCAAACTGGGGTTCTCCGCAAGTCGAACCATGCGCGTTGCGCAGCAGCTTTACGAAGGTATTGATGTTGGCGGTGAAACGGTGGGCCTCATCACCTACATGCGTACCGACTCGGTAACCCTGGCAAACGATGCGCTGGATGAAATTCGAACCTTTATCGCTGACATCTACGGTAAGAGTAAAGTTCCGGACGAACCGCGCGTCTACAAGACCAAAGCGCGCAATGCGCAGGAGGCGCATGAGGCGATCCGTCCAACATCGGTGTACCACACACCGCGGGAAGTTAAGACCCACCTCAGTAAGGATCAGTTTCGTCTCTATGATTTGATCTGGAAGCGTACTATCGCGTCTCAGATGGTGCATGCCACCCTGGACACTGTCGCGGTGGATCTTAGTGCGGGCGATACTAATATGTTTCGAGCCAATGGTTCGACAATCGTCGACCCCGGTTTCATGGCGGTGTATCAGGAAAGCGCCGATGAAACCAAAAAAGCTGACACTGCCGACGACGAGCGAATGCTGCCACCATTGAAAGAAGGTGACGATGTGTTGCTCAAGCAAATTCGTCCCGAGCAACACTTCACCGAACCACCGCCGCGCTATACAGAAGCATCACTCGTTAAGACACTGGAAGAACACGGTATCGGCCGGCCTTCGACCTATGCCTCGATTATCTCCACGTTACAGGACCGTGAATACGTACTGCTGGAAAAACGCCGATTTTTCCCGACGGACGTAGGCCGTATTGTGAACAAGTTTCTGACCGAACATTTTACCCAGTATGTCGACTACGATTTTACCGCCCGTCTGGAAGACGAGTTGGATGAAATCTCGCGCGGTGAGAAAGACTGGATCCCGCTGATGAAGGATTTTTGGTTTCCGTTCAAAACTCTGGTTGACGACAAAGAGAAGAATGTCGATCGCAAAGACGTTACCCATGAGCCGCTGGAGGAGAAGTGTCCCAAGTGCGGCGGCAGCCTGGCGATTCGACTGGGTCGTCGTGGCAGATTTATCGGTTGTGATAATTATCCGGAATGTGATTACACCCGAAACGTCAACGAAGACGCCAATGCAGAGCCGGAAGTTATCGAAGATCGCAAGTGCCCCGAGTGCAACTCTGACCTGATCATCCGTCATGGACGTTACGGAAAGTTTATCGGCTGTAGCGGTTATCCGGACTGTCGTTACATCGAGCCGCTGGAAAAACCCCAGGACACGGGCGTCGAATGTCCCGAATGCAAGCAGGCGTCCATGCTGAAGCGAAAAACACGCAGCGGTAAGATTTTCTTTTCCTGTGCGCGCTACCCCGATTGTACCTACGCGGTATGGAACGAACCCGTCAACGAAGCCTGTCCCGATTGTGGTTTTCCGATGCTGACTTTGAAAACGACCAAGCGTAAGGGCACGGAAAAGATCTGTCCGCAAAAGGAATGCGGTTACTCAGAGCCGGTGGAAACACCCGAATCTGACACAGACTCCGATGCGGACTCGGATCAGGCCGCTTCTTCCTGAGTCCGGAATCAAATGCAGGTCAACGCGTGGCGGTTAAGACATGCGGCCCACCTCCTTCGACACGGCGGTGTAATCGCCTACCCAACGGAAGCCGTTTATGGTCTGGGCTGTGATCCGCTCAACGATGTTGCCGTGGCGCGGCTGTTAGAGTTAAAGAGTCGACCTGAGCACAAAGGTTTGATCCTTATCGGCAGCAAGCTCGAACAATTATTACCTTTTCTTGTGCCGCTCCAGGCCGACATTCAACAACGTGTGCAACGTTCGTGGCCCGGTCCGGTAACCTGGTTACTGCCGGCCGCAAAGTGGGTGCCAACGTGGTTGCGTGGCGAACACGATACCCTGGCGGTGCGCGTTACCGGACACCCCGTTGCCCATGCATTATGCGAAAGCTTTGGTGGGGCACTGGTTTCTACCAGCGCCAACCCGGCAGGTGCAGCTCCGGCACGCACACCCTTGACCGTGCGGCGTTACTTTGGTGAGCAACTTGACTTTGTATTGCACGGCGAGGTGAATCGCCGTGGACGACCCAGCGAAATACGCGACGCACTGTCGTCACGTGTCATCCGCCCCGCGTGATCATGTTTTACATAAACACCTAAGAAAGTGCCGATTAATTCCTACGATGTCATTCCGGCGCAGGCCGGAATCCAGTAACCTACCGTATTGAAAGAACTGGATGCCGAGTCTAAGCACCGCTTCGTCCGGAAAGACAATTTGGTAAGTGCATCCCCAGTTAAACAGAAATGGAGATCCGTGGTGACGACACCTGATTTAGACGCCGTTAAAACCTTTTTGCTGGACCTGCAGGACCAGATTTGTGAAGGCCTGGCCGAGGAGGACGGGTCAGGTGAGTTTGCGGAAGACAGTTGGCAACGGGAAGGTGGCGGCGGCGGTCGCAGCCGGGTGTTGGAAAATGGAGAGGTTATCGAAAAGGGGGGTATTAATTTCTCGCACGTCTTTGGCGAAGGTCTGCCGCCGTCTGCCACGGCACAGCGACCTGAACTCGCCGGCCGCAGTTTTCAGGCGCTGGGCGTGTCACTGGTCATTCACCCACATAACCCGTACGTGCCCACCTCACACGCCAATGTACGTTTCTTTATGGCCGAAAAACCAGGTGAAGAACCAGTGTGGTGGTTTGGTGGTGGTTTTGACCTCACACCTTACTACGGATTTACCGAGGACGTGGTGCACTGGCACCGAACATCACGTGAGGCCTGTCAGCCGTTTGGCGATGAGGTCTATCCGCGTTTCAAACAATGGTGCGATGACTATTTTTATCTCAAACATCGCAATGAACCGCGAGGTGTGGGGGGCTTGTTTTTTGATGATCTCAATGAATGGGGTTTCGACAAAAGTTTCAGTTTCATGCGCAGCGTGGGTGACCACTATTTACCCGCTTACCGCCCCATCGTGGCGCGGCGAAAACATAGCGATTACGGTGAACATGAGCGCGAATTTCAACTCTATCGGCGCGGTCGGTATGTTGAATTTAATCTGGTGTACGATCGCGGCACAATTTTCGGGTTGCAAACCGGCGGTCGCACCGAATCGATCCTCATGTCATTGCCGCCGCTGGTTTCCTGGCGATACGATTGGCAACCCGAACCGGGTACACCGGAACACGAACTTTATGATGTATACCTCAAACCGCAAGACTGGTTGAAACGATAACGGTGTTGGTGTGTGCAGTTACAGAACATACCGACCAGCGAATAAGAAAATGCGATGTCGGTGAGTAATGCTGATGTGTCGGTTTCACTTATCCTGGGTAGCGGTGGTGCGCGAGGCCTGGCTCATATCGGTATTATTAAATACCTTGAAGAAAGCGACTTTCATATAAAGTCTGTAGCCGGTTGCTCTATGGGCGCGCTGATCGGCGGAATTTACGCCGCCGGAAAGCTGGATGCCTATACCGAGTGGGTCCGTGCGATAACCAAGGGAGATATGCTGAAGTTACTGGATATTTCCTTTGGTCACGCGGGTATGGTGAAAGGCGAAAAAATTATCAACACGCTGAAAGAGTTTGTCGGCGAACAGTTAATTGAAAATCTGCCGATCTCCTTCACGGCGGTCGCGTCAGATATTGTCAACGAAAAGGAAGTCTGGTTGACCAAGGGGCCGCTGTTTGATGCCATCCGGGCGTCGATCTCGCTGCCGCTGTTTTTTACGCCATTTGAGTACAATGGCGTATTGCTCATCGATGGCGGTATTTTAAACCCGGTACCGATAGCGCCGACGTTTATTGACGACACCGATATCAAGATTGCAGTTAATCTGGGTGGTCCGATCGACAAGTCTCTGGAGTCGCCAGCAAAAAAACCCGCAGCTACAGAATCGGAAATTAAATCAAAAGTCAGCCGGTTTATTGACGCCATGCATGTAGCAAAACCGCCGGAAGGTAGTGGCACACTGGGCATGCTGGATATCCCGGACCAGTCCTTTGATGCTATGCAAGGCACGATTGCGCGGCAAAAGCTGGCGGCCTATCCACCCGACGTCACGCTGGAATTGCCCCGAAACCTATGCGGAACGCTAGAGTTTGATCGCGCCGATGAAATGATCGCCAAAGGATACGCATTGGCTAGGGAAAAGTTGGCGAATCGAAACTGGAGTTAAGGTGGTATGCAATGAATGCCGACGGTGTCTCTATCGGCAGAAAACTGGCTGCTGTGTTCGTGAGGTGATTAACATGAAGTGTTTGTTTCACAGGCTAAGAGGGTTGCTTCTGCTTGGCATAATTTTTTATCAACCTGCGCTGGTGTTGGGTCAGGAGCCGCTACAGTCCGATCGTTTTAACATCAGTTTTGGCTCGTTCTTTGTAACCAACGCTTCTACCTCGGTCGCACTTTCCGCTAGCGTGGGTCCCATTTCGGCTGGAACGCGCCTCGACTTTGATAAAGATTTGCAACTCTCGGACCGGGAGACCGTACCGCGGATTGACGGTTACTACCGCTTCACGCCACGCAGCAGTGTGCATTTTACCTGGTTCAATGTTGATCGTAGTGGCACAACGGAAACGCCGTTTGATATCGACTTCGGAGACATTAGCATTCCAAAGGGAACGCCGGTGAACAGTTTTTTCAATGAGGAGTTGATTAAACTTTCCTACGGTTTTTCGTTCTATAACGTACCCAAGGCAGAACTGGGATTACTGGTCGGTTTACATGTCACCAAATTCGGAATTGGTATAAGCAGCAGCAGGCAACAGGAGGATCCGCAGCCGACCATACCGTTGCCTGTGGTGGGTGCGATGTTTCGTTATCAGATATCAAACCGCTGGCGCTTTGTAGGCAAGGGCGAGATTTTCGCGCTCAAGTTCGACAATTTTGAGGGGGCGCTTACCGATATGCGGATCAATGTTGAGCATCACACCTTCAAAAATGTCGGTTTCGGTTTTGGTTTCAACCGAATTGCAACGGATGTCGAAGGAGACGACGGTGATTTTCGCGGCGAGTTTACCAACACGCTTTCCGGCTGGCAGCTGTATATCTTCGCGACGTTGTAACGCAAAACGACCATCGCCTGAAGTGCTATCCTGAAGTGTGTAAGAGGGTAGGAATTCGGGGCAACAGTGCAGTATTTTCTACTGATATTGGTTTTGAGTCTGGGCCTGCTACCTGCGTCCTACGCGAATGCGGATCAAAATCTAATGCGGGCCGTGTTGGATAATTTACTGGGTAACGCGTGGAAGTACACCGCCAGGCAGGAACACGCTGCGATTGAATTCGGTTTACGTGAGCAAGCGGGTGACACCGTATTTTTCATAAAGGACAACGGTACAGGTTTTGATATGTGTTACGCCGACAAGCTGTTCGGTGCTTTTGAGCGGCTACGCAAGGAGGGAGAATTTGAAGGCACGGGCATTGGTTTGGCGACCGTACAGCGCATTATTCATCGCCATGGCGGTCGAATCTGGGTAGAAGCGGAGATCGACAAGGGCGCAACATTCTTCTTCACTTTACCTGCTGGTGCGAAAACGATTCTTTGACGATCACCTACTCAGCAAGCAATCTCTCCATTATGGAAACAATTTCTGCGTTATCCCACTCTACGGCACCAAACAGCGCGTAACGAATTGAGCCCTTTTTATCGATGACGTAACTGGTGGGAAAAGCAAACACCTTCCAGCGTTTGAGTGCGGTGCCGTCTTTGTCCAGCAGGATCGGAAATTGTACACGCACTTTTTCCGTCAGGAAGCGTTTAATCTCACTTTCCGTTTCCGCCATGTTCACGGCAAGGATGGTGAAGGGTCGATTGGCAAATTGATCCTGTAGGCGCTGCATGGAGGGCATTTCATGCACGCACGGCGGACACCAGCTCGCCCAGAAGTTGACGACCACGACCTGACCATTGAGTTGGCTTAAACCAAGCTCCGTTCCATCCAGTGTTGCCAGCAACAGTTCCGGGGTGGGCTGATTGAATACCGGCTTCAGGCGGGCCTCTTTTTTCAATTGGCCGCCGGCAACGCGCTTATTCAGGGGTCGAGCTTGACGAGAACCAATGTGCCAGGCGAGCGCCGTCAATGCGTGCTGAACCGGGTCTGGCAGAGATCGCTGGGCGTACAACTCAATCTCACTGGCGTCCGGACGAAAAAAGAAACGATCACGAATGCCGGGTAACACCTGTACAAAAGTCGAACTACCGCCTAGCGATAGTTCCGCAACCAGTTTGTCCAATTGCCAGCGCCACGGTGACAACGCGGGCTGTATAATAAACAAAGGTAAATTGGTAGCAGACGCAATCGGTAGATAAGCTGCGGACTCTCCGGGCTCCGGGGTTTCGACGTAAAGATTAGGATGCAGTAGTACGGCACCACCGAGCGCAGACTTATGTGAATTCTGTTCCTGCCAACGGCGCGCACCCCGTAGTACGGTAATGGCGCCGCGGCCGCTACCTAGCAGGTAGATCGTTTTGCCGGTTTGCGAGTGGGCTTTGTTGATTAGCTCGGCTACGAGTTGATCGGGGATTTGGTCCAGGCTACTACCCTGTATAGGTAAAAACAGCGCCGACAGCAGATCCGCACTCCAGACCTCCACGCCCCGTTTAGCAAGATTGCCGGCGATGTTATTAACTGTAGCGGGCAGGCCGTGTTCCGAAGGCAGCCAGAGCACGAGCGTATTGCCGTTCGCGGGACTAACGTCAACGACGACTTCGGTTTGCCCAAATTGCAGCGATAGCTCACGGGCGTTTGCGGGCTGGGCCGCAACGACTACCAGCAGGCAGGCCAACGGGAATATTTTAGCCAACCGGTGGCGGGTAGTTGGCTGCGCTTTAACCACGTGATGCTGCAAATCGATTCCCGAAGTTAAGACTATTTAGAGAAACAGGGACGTTCGGTACAAACACAGTTACGGCCTTTGTGTTTTGCAGCGTACAGAGCACGATCTGCGGCGTCGTGTATGCTTGCGACCGTTTCAAACTCGGGGAACTGGGCCAGCCCGGCGCTGAAGGAACATTTCAGTTTTTGGCCGTTGAATTCGTGCTCGGTTTCAGCAAACTCCTTACAAATAAAGTTGAGCACGCTGAGTCCATCCTCAATAAGTGTATTGGGCATGACGACAGCGAACTCCTCACCGCCGTAACGGCCAATACAATCAAGTCGGCGCAGTCGATGCGAAAGCGTACGTGCCAAGGTCTTGAGAATAAAATCACCAGTGGCATGACCGTATTTATCGTTGACTGACTTGAAGTGGTCGATATCAAGCATGGCGTAACAAAACGGCAATTCGCTGCGTTGCGCGCGATTAATCTCGGTCTCCAGGCATTCTCGCGTTGCGGTCTGATTGAGTAAGCCCGTGAGCCCATCCCTAACCATGAGGGAATTCAGTCGTCGAAAACGTTCCACCCGGTTCGCAACCGTGGCGATTAAATGATCAGTAACGATCGGCTTGGATATAAAATCATCTGCGCCATGGCTCATAGCTGAAAGTTGTTTTTCAATATTCGTTTCCGTTGACACAAATACGATCGGAAAACCAATGTAACCGGCGTGTTGTCGAATAATTGCTGCGAGCTCAACTCCGGTATAGTCAGGCATGTAAACGTCAGTCAGCAGAATTTCCGGTGAAAATGACTCAATAGCGTTTAAAACCTGTTCCAGGTCCTGGACCACGTGTGTGCGCATGCCCGCCTGCTCCAGCGTTATCGCGATGAACTGGGCGAGCGGTTGATCGTCGTCGATGATCAATACACGATAAGGTTCGACGTCTTGGTATTCGCCAAGGCTGTCGATGGCATCAACCAATTGCGTCGTATCAACAGGCATGGCAAAAAATATATCTGCGGCAGCGGTGCGAACGGCACGCAGTCGCTGCTCAAGTGAGTTTTCTTCGGAGACCACGATAGTCGGAAGACGCGCGCCGCTGATCCGAACGCTGTCGTGCAATGCGACAATACGCTCAAGTCCCGGCATGTCAATATCCACGATGACCACCGACGAAGGCGTGTCGTTTACGGCGTCAACCAGCGCGTCCATTGTGGTCATCGCCTGAAGATCGTAACGGTATTGTTTCAGCCTGGATTTCAGTTCGTCACGGAGTCGCTCGTTCTCGCTGGTCACATAGATTAATTGTTTATCCGGAGGTCTGGGTGGCGGTAGTGGTTCTGGTGCGGACGATTCGGTCAGCGGTTTTTCCCGCGCAGCCTCTTCCAACTCGTCGAGAAATGTGGCCAGTTTTCCACCGAGATCTTCCATCGGAAGCGGTTCGACGTCCAATTGCGGTCGCAGCAAGGTCTCCATGTTTTGCGCAATGCGGGTGATTGCCGGAAAGCCGAACGTGGTGCCGGAACCCGCAAGTGAATGGCAGTGGCGAACGAAGTCACGCAGCGCGTCGGCGTTACCTCGCCCGGCGGTGGCCGTGTCCCAGAGCGCCCTCAATTCCCGCAGTTGCCTTGGCAGCGTTTGGTGATAGTGCGCCCGGAGTTCGGCGAGTTTGGCCTGAATGGCGGGGTTGCTTGATTTCATCGTTTTTGTTCCATGCCCGTGAGCTAAGTATAAACCCGATAGGCGGTGCAAGCCCGTACCGCTGGCAATGTAAACGGCGGTTGAATAGGGCTGCACGGGCGTATCTGCTAAGATCGTGCCGATATGGATGTCTCGCATATTCTTGATCCCCTCAACGATGCCCAACGCCAGGCGGTCTGTGCGCCTGCCGGCCATGTATTGGTGCTGGCCGGCGCCGGTAGCGGCAAAACACGGGTACTGGTGCACCGTATCGCCTGGTTACAGGAGGCCGAGCAGGTCTCGCCGTACGGAATACTCGCGGTGACCTTTACCAACAAGGCCGCGGGTGAGATGCGGGGGCGGATTGAACAACTGCTGGGGCGTCCCGCCGGCGCGCTCTGGGTGGGTACGTTTCATGGCATTGCCCACAGGCTATTGCGTGCCCATTGGCAAGAATGTGGGCTGGCGAAGGATTTTCAGATCCTCGACAGCGATGATCAGCAGCGGGTAATCAAGCGCGTGATTCGGGAAATGGGGTTGGATGAAAGCCAGTGGCAACCCCGCGAGGCGCAGTGGTATATCAATGCACGTAAGGATGAAGGCAAACGGCCGGGGCATCTTGCGCACCAGGGTGATCCGCGCCTGCAGCACCTCATCGCAATTTATGAAAACTATGAGGTTTTCTGCAAACGTTCGGCACTGGTGGATTTCGCCGAGCTGCTGTTGCGTGCACATGAGCTGTGGCGCGACCGACCGGACATTCTGCAGCACTATCAACAGCGCTTTGGACATCTGTTGGTCGACGAATTCCAGGACACCAACACCATCCAGTATGCGTGGCTGCGCCAACTGGCCGGTGCGAGCGGCAAGATGTTTGCGGTCGGCGACGATGACCAGTCCATATATGGCTGGCGTGGTGCGCGGGTAGAGAATATCCAGCAACTCTCGCAGGATTTTCCGGATAACACCATCATTCGTCTGGAACAAAACTACCGTTCCACGAGCAACATACTTAATGCGGCCAACGCGTTGATCGCCCATAACGCCGATCGCATGGGCAAGAATCTTTGGACCGCGGGTGATAGCGGTGAACCGGTGCGGGTTTATAACGCCTTTAACGAAATTGACGAGGCGCATTTTGTTGTCGACCGAATCCGCGACTGGATGGATCAGGGTAATCGCTACAACGAAACCGCGATCCTGTATCGCTCCAACGCACAGTCGCGCGTGTTTGAAGAAGTCCTGATACAGCATGCTATTCCCTACCGGGTATATGGAGGACTGCGTTTTTTTGAACGCCAGGAAATAAAAGACGCGCTGGCGTACATGCGCGTGGTGTCCAATCGGCTGGACGATGCCTCGCTGGAGCGTGTCATCAATGTGCCGACACGCGGTATTGGCAATCGCACGGTGGAACTTGTGCGTGAACATGCCCGTCACTCCGGAGTGGCCTTGTGGCAATCCATACACACTCTGCTGGAAGAAAAGACATTATCTGCGCGCGCTTTGAGTTCGCTGCAGGCGTTCGTCGACCTGATCGAGCAACTTGGTTTGCATACCCAGGGCCTGGAACTCCACGAGCAGGTCGAGCACACGATTCACGCCAGCGGTTTGCGTGATCATTATCGCAAGGAAAAGGGTGAAAAAGGTCAGGCGCGTCTGGAAAACCTGGACGAATTAATCAGCGCCGCGCAATTGTTTGCATACGATGATCCGGAAGACGACGTACAGCAAATGGACGACCTGTCCGCTTTTCTTTCCCATGCCGCACTTGAGGCGGGTGAGCGACAGGCTGGTGAGTGGGATGACTGCGTGCAGCTCATGACCTTGCACTCGGCAAAGGGTCTGGAATTTGAGCTGGTATTTCTGGCGGGTGTTGAAGAGGGTCTGTTCCCGCATCGCTTGTCGGTGGAAGAGCCGGGCCGGCTGGAGGAAGAGCGCAGGCTTTGCTACGTGGGTATGACCCGTGCCAAGCAACAATTGACACTCAGCTACGCGGAAAAACGACGACTCTACGGTAATGAGACCTATGCCCGGCCGTCACGCTTTATCGCAGAACTTCCGCTCGAATTTGTCGAGGCCGTGCGTCTGGCGGGCAGCGTTTCCGAGCCCCTCGTAAACCAATGGGACCAGCATTCTGCAGACTCAAGTGCGACCGATAGTGGCACGGACCTGGCGCTGGGACAGCGCGTGGTACATGATAAGTTTGGTGAAGGTATTGTGCTGAATTATGAGGGCGCTGGCCGGCATTCCCGCGTGCAGGTCAATTTCGATCTCGCCGGTACCAAGTGGTTGGTGGTGGAATTCGCGCGATTACGAATCAGCTGACCAGTTGCGACTCAACGTCTGTTGCGGCGTTGTCAGTTTTTCCCGGTAGCTGAGTTCCAGGTTCACCCACAAAATGACCTTGTGCGTAATCAACATCGAAACCGCGCAGTATTTCCAGGGTTTCCTCGTTCTCGACAAACTCGGCAATCGTTTGTTTGCCCAGCGCATGGGCCACGTGTGCCATGGACTGTACCATAGCCTGATCGACCCGCCCGCCGGTTAGCCCCTGAATAAACGAACCATCGATCTTCAGTTTGTCCACCGGCAGGTGCTTGAGATAAGCGAAGGAACAAAAGCCCGAGCCAAAGTCGTCAAGTGCAAACTGGCAGCCAAGATCTCTCAGGCTGGTAATGAAGTCCACCGCCGCCGTCAGATTGGAAATGGCGGCTGTCTCGGTAATTTCAAACGTCACCCGGTCAGGCGAAACGGCGTAATGGCGTAGCCGATCCTTGATGAGCTGCACCAAACCGGAGTCTTCAAACGCCCGTCCCGACAGGTTAATCGCAAAACTCACTTCAGGATTAGTCTGGTGTACGTCTGCCAGTTCCGCTATGGCATGGCGAACGGTCCAGCGATCGACGTTGTGAATTAGACCAAACCGCTCCGCCGCTGGCATGAATCCACCGGGCAATATGACGTCACCGTTGTCCAGTTTCATACGCAACAGGACTTCATAATCGCGTACCGTGCCGCCGGCAACCGACATAATTGGTTGGTAGACAAGCGTAAATCCATCTTGTTCGCAGGCCTCGCGGACGCGTGCGGCCCAGCCCATGTCTTCGGCCATACCGGCCTTGGCGGGATCCTTTGGCGTATACAAGTGAACCCGGTTGCGCCCTTCCGATTTGGCCAGATTACAGGCCAGGTCGGCCTGCGAAAGTACGTCGTCGGGTGATTCAATTCTACTGTTGATCAGCGCTGCACCGATGCTGCAGGTGACATTAAAACTTTTTTCCGAATAGAAAAACGAGAATTTCTCGAACAAGCTGCGCAGGTTTTCGGCGGCGTTAATAGCTTCTGTGCCGTTGACGTTATACAGCAGAATGGTGAATTCATCACCGCCGAAGCGCGCCAGTAAGTCACCCTCACGAATATGTGACTTCAGCATCTGGGTGCATTCCTGCAGCAATTGGTCGCCGGCGGCGTGGCCCAGCGTGTCATTGATATACTTGAACTGATCGAGGTCGATATAGAAAAGCGCACAGTCCGCACCGCTGCGAGCCACGCGCGCGATCACGCGGGTGAGCTCCTGATAAAAGTAGGTGCGATTATACAAACCCGTCAGCGTGTCGTGTTGCGCCTGATAGGTCAGTTCCTGCTCAAATGCCTTTTGTTCGGTGATATCGCGTGCGGTACCAGTTATGGCGTTGATCTTGCCGCGCTCATCAAACACGGGTCGGGCGTTAAAGCTGATGTGGTGGGCGCGGCCCTGCGCATCTGCATGCACGGTTTCGTAATGCACCAATTCAAACCCTGTCAGCAGCCGGGCAAAGGCCTCCTTGTCACGCTCAGCCGATCCGGTGGTTTGAAATTCGCTGAAATGCCGTCCCAGCATCGCCTCCGGTGAAAAGCCGTAAATCGCATTGGCCGCGCGGTTGAGATAGGTCCAGTGGCCCTCGGTGTTCATGCTCCACACCAGATCATGCGCGGTCTCCACCAGGTTGCGGTAGCGGGACTCGGCGTCACGCAACTTTTCCTCTGCGTGTTTGCGAGCGGTCACATCGGCGGTGAGACAGACAAAGTACGACTCGTGGTCGATCTCCATTTGGCTAATACAGGATGCGATTACGCGGTTCTTGTTGTCGGGACCGGTATAGGCCATTTCAAACTCGTTGCCGGACTCGAGTTTTTCGGGTGTTTCCAGCAATCGCGCCATGTCTGGTAACAGCCAGGCCAGCGCGCGACCGTGCATTTCCTGCACCGGGTACCCAAATATTCGTTCAGCAGCGGGGTTGGCGAGTTGAATCTCACCGTCGGCATTCACTACCAGAATACCTTCGGCGACGTTGTCGACAATGGCGCGCACGGTGGCATCTTGCTCGCCAAGGCGTTGGAACAGACGCCCGAGGGTGTTCAACAAGTAACCGAATTCGTCATTTGAACTCGGTCGTAAACGGCGTGCCAGCTCGGAATGTGACGACGCCCCGCCGGCCCGGCTGATTCTGGACAGGGGTCGTAGCGCCTGAGTCAAGCCGCGGACGGCCAGCACACTGACGACCACGCCGAGCAGACCCAGCAGCGCCCAGGCCACGACAATCTCGAATGGCAACTTTCCGGTTTGCCACCAAAAGTACTTTAAAAGTGCGCCGGTTGTTAGCAGCGGTACGTAGGCGCCAATGATCATGACTTTGGTGCGCATACTGACCTGTACCCGATCCAGCCCGGTATAGCGCACTAACTGACCCACTACATTAAGTGAGAGCAGGTAACCCGGCATGCCGACCAGTGTCGCAATAACCAGCTGCAGCAACATGAACTGCAGCAAACTGCTGCTGCCGCTCATGTTCGGGCTGCCCGCACCGAGCCAGTGTTGCACAGTCGGCATGAGCAGGACATAAAGAAGAAAAAATGCCCAGTAGTTATTACTAAAGGCCGCTAATTGATCGGTCAGGCGCGCGGGCAGCGGTGCCCTGCGAGGCGCGGTTTGGAACCAGTTAACAAACGGGCGCGTATAGCGGTGAAGATGGATTACCAGACCGCCGAGTAATGCGAGATAAACAAATCCCAACGGTACGGCGGCGGTGTGCAGGAACTGATCAAGGTCCAGCAGGCCAAAATTAAAGGCAACCCCGTAACCGATTACGGGCGTAATAGCGAAGCTGAGGACAACGATACGAATCAGACGATGAGTGATGCGCGTAAGGGCTTGTTCCATCGGTGCAGCGGTCGTATTGTTGTCATAGTCACGCTGGCCAAACGTAACATTATAAGAATTTTTTTGACCGCAATAATCATGGCAGATCCAATCCGAGCTTACCAGTGAGCAAATTGTGGAAAACTCGATTTGCTAAAGAGTGTAAGTTGCGCGTGATTTTTAATGTAAACTTCGATCAAACTGATCCAGCCAATTAATTAACAAAGAAATTTTTTAAACGGACGGTGGCGCAGTGGCGTGCGGGGTTTGCCGGTTCAAGCGAAATCATCGAAACCTTACAAGATCAAAAAAAGGATCCATTATGAAACGACGTGATTTTTTAAAAGGTGCGAGCGCCGGTTCGCTGCTTGCGGGTACGGCTATCGCAGGCAGCCCAGCAGTTCGGGCAGAAACGAAAATCAAATGGAAAATGGTGACCACCTGGCCGAAGAATTTTCCTGGCCTTGGAACCGGCGCGAATAATCTCGCCAAACTGATCACGGAGATGAGCGGTGGCCGGCTTTCGGTCAGGGTGTATGGCGCCAAAGAACTGGTACCGGCGTTCGGTGTGTTTGATGCGGTGTCGCGTGGCACGGCACAGATGGGACACGGCGCGGCGTATTACTGGAAAGGTAAGATCGAGGCCGCGCAATTTTTCTCTGCCGTGCCCTTCGGTCTGACCGCTAACGAAATGAATGGCTGGCTATATCATGGCGGCGGCATGGAGCTGTGGGAGCAGATGTACGCCGGCTTTAATCTGGTGCCGGCGGCGGCAGGCAATACCGGCGTACAAATGGGCGGCTGGTTTAACAAGGAAATAAAGTCATTGGCGGATCTCAAGGGTCTGAAAATGCGCATTCCGGGTCTGGGCGGTGAGGTGCTCAAGCGCGCCGGTGGCACGCCGGTCAATCTGCCCGGTGGCGAGCTGTATACCTCGCTGCAATCGGGTGCCATTGATGCCACTGAGTGGGTCGGGCCTTACAATGATCTGGCGTTTGGGTTGTACAAGGTGGCCAAATACTATTACTACCCCGGCTGGCATGAGCCCGGCACTACCCTGGAAGCTATCATTAATAAGAAAGCATTCGATGGATTGCCAAAAGATCTGCAAGCCATCGTGCGTAACGCCTGTAGTGTGGTGAATCAGGACATGCTCGCCGAATACACGGCGCGCAATAACGCCGCGCTGCATGATCTGGTAACCACGCATAAGGTTCAACTAAGGGCGTTCCCGGATGACGTGCTGCAAAAATTGCGCACACTTTCGGACGAAGTCGTCGGCGAACTGGCCAAAAAGGACAAGTCGGCTCAGCAGGTGTTCGACTCATTTCGCAAGTTTCGCGACCAGGTGCGCGCCTGGCATGATATCTCCGAGCTTGCGTTTCTCAAGGCGCGTGGATAAAACCGTCTTGAATTAAATTTAATCACAGAGGGCACAGTGTAAACAGAGTTTTAAAATTCAATTCGAAAGCGGCCTTTACTCCTCGACCCTTGAAGTCATTCACCGGTGTGACAATTTTAGTTAAGGTTTTTGAATTGCTATTTCTCTGTGTACTCTGTGGTGAATCAAACTTTTCGTACCACGCCGAAAACAGGAAATCCCATGAGCAAACCCCATATCGCGGATCGCAAACCCATTGCTGTGCAGGTCAAGTCGGGTGACGAGTACTATTGGTGTGCCTGCGGTCGATCGAAAAACCAACCATTCTGCGATGGCTCGCATCGTGGCACGGAATTTACGCCCGTAGCCTTTACTCCGGACAAATCCGGCGAGACGTGGCTGTGCATGTGCAAACACACGTCGAATCCGCCGTATTGTGATGGCACGCATGCAACTTTGACCGCAGGCGACTCGATGGATATGGATTCGGCTCCGGCTTCGGCCGGAATTCAGCCCACCCCGGAAGAGCCTACGGTCAAACGTATCCATGATCTCGCGAGACATGGCCTCGATAAAACCGGTCATCATGGTGAGATGACCGCCATGGGGGTGCCGCGAACCACCTTACCCCAGTGGGATGACATTCAGGTACTGACCGCCCAATTTGACACCAAGCCGCTCTTTGAAGACGCCGCGGTAGGCACGGAGCTGGTCATCGGGCCGCGGGCGAAAAAGCCGTTGGTACTGGACATCCCGCTGCTGGTGTCCGACATGAGTTTTGGTGCGTTGTCACAAGAGGCGAAGATCGCGCTGGCAACGGGAGCGGAGCTAGCCGGCACCGGCATTTGTTCCGGTGAGGGCGGTATGTTGCCTGAGGAGCAGCAGGCGAACTCCCACTATTTCTATGAGCTCGCTTCGGCCATGTTCGGTTACGAGGAAGCACTGCTCGGTAAAGTCCAGGCGTTTCATTTCAAAGGTGGACAAGGCGCCAAAACCGGTACCGGCGGTCACCTGCCGGGCGCCAAGGTCACCGAGAAGATCGCGGCAGTGCGCAAACTGCAATCCGGACAGGATGCTATTTCACCGCCAACGTTTACAGACTTAAGCACCCCGGCGGATTTTAAGCAGTTCTCGGATCGCGTACGCGAGTTGACGGGTGGAATCCCTATCGGCATGAAACTATCAGCAAACCACATCGAGAAAGACATTGATTTCGCGCTCGCCGCCGGCGCCGATTACATCATTCTCGATGGTCGCGGCGGTGGCACGGGCGCTGCACCGCGGTTGTTTCGCGACCATATTTCGGTACCCACCATTCCGGCACTGGCGCGCGCCCGTTATCATCTCGATAAACGCGATAGCCAGGACGTGACGTTAATTATTACCGGTGGCTTGCGCGTGGCCGAGGATTTCATCAAGGCCATGGCATTGGGCGCGGACGGCGTCGCCTTATCGAACAGCGCGCTGCAAGCAATCGGTTGTGTTGCCGCACGCATGTGTAACACCAACCAGTGCCCGGCCGGCGTGGCAACGCAAAAACCGGAGTTGAGGAAAAACATTGATGTCGAAGAATCGGCCCGGCGCCTACAACGTTTTCTAACCGCCTCGGTAGAACTTATGCAGGTTATGGCGCGCGCTTGCGGGCATAGCCACCTGAGTGAGTTTAACTACAACGATATCACTACCTGGAAGAAAGACATGACCGAACTCAGCGGCATCAACTTCGCGGGGTTCAGCTCAGAACGTTAGCCCGTCTTATGCCGCACGTTCCGCCGTTGTGCGCATCACTTCAGTAACCAGGTCATAGGCTTTTCGCCAGGCAAGTTCAACTTCTAAACTGAAGTCTTCATCAAGGCCTTGCTCCAGTGTCCAGAGCAAGGCCTCACCAAAAGTAGCGTAATCACTGTTCGTGACGCCATAGGCGCGATGTCGTTGACTGATGGTGCGTACCTGTACGGTAAAGGCATCGAAATTACCCAGTGTTAGTACAAGAACATGCAGAGCGCTTATTAGCTTGCGGCCCTGTTTGTCCATATCCGTAGTAAACAACGGATTGAGTTTCGGATCCAATGCGAAAAGTTTGCCATAAAAGGTTTCAGCAAACTGTTCGGCAATAGGTAGGACCTTTTGCCAGCTTGCCTGTACGAGTTCAGTATGTTTTGGTTGCATTTGATTCTACGGCATCCCTGTCGTGGCTTTGTAACGGCGCGCATTAAAGCAGGCTTTGTCGATTGTGGCGGCTGCCCAGGTCACATTTTGGAAGGCCGACAATACGCCGCGTTTGTTACAGGCGTAATACAAACTTGCGGTTGTGCAGGTCTCGAGCAAGTTTTCGTCCCGATCAAGGACCCGGATCACGGAATCGAATCCGCACTGCGTTTCTGCAAACGGTGTTTCATAATGAGAGTTGATTCGTATTAATGTGTGCTAAGCAACAGCAATAGAGAGGCCATCGCTTCAACCTTAAATTTTGTGTTGGTTAAACTATAGGTTTATTTCTCCGCGTTAATCTGCCTAAACAATAGCGGTAGAAACCGGCCGACAAAGTCGGCCCCGACGGAGCGTGCTAAACTGACAAAGTTGGTAATTCGGCCCTGGTTTAGGGAGCGCCAATATTTTGTTGATTTTTTGCAGGGTTTAGTCAATACCCGCATGCTGCAAAGTAGGAGACCATCATTCGTGAATAACATAAGAAATATCGGACACAAAGCGCTCACCTGGACACAGGACGTGGGTCTTTTGATTATTGCGGTTTCTACGTTGATCGCTGTAGGATTTGAGGTTTCTTCGATGGTTGAGGCGAAGATTGTTACCTTAGCTGATCTTCTTCTTTTGTTTATTTATCTTGAAGTGTTCGCGATGGTGGCGATCTACCTTGATTCAGGAAAACTTCCTGTGCGTATGCCTTTGTACATCGCAATCGTTGCACTAGCCCGCTATCTGATTTTAGACATGAAGAACCTGGACACCTGGAGAATGTTAGGTGTGGCCGGTACAGCTTTACTTATTGCCGTCGCTATCCTGGTAATCCGTTTTGGTCACAGCCGATATCCTTACCGAGAAAAAGACCATGGTTAGCGAACTGACAAGCGGTTCGTTTGGTCTCACATTTACCGCCTTTCTACGCAATCAAGCCCCCGCAGGTTGGTGCTATCGCACAGGCTATTTTAAACAGAAGTTGTTCTCAATATAGTCAATATAACTAAGCCTCAAAATTAACTTAGCGTGAGTCAACGGAGGACACGATGATGAGCAAAATAGTTGAAGAGGTGTTGTCTGCAAATGCTGCATACGCGGCTGATTTTGGTGACAAGGGCGAGCTGCCCTTACCGCCCGCCAGGAGTTTTGCAATTCTGACCTGCATGGATGCACGCCTTGACCCGGCAAAATATGCGGGTTTGGCAGAAGGTGATGCGCATGTCATCAGAAACGCAGGCGGCCGGGCGAGTGAAGATGCGATCCGTTCGCTGGTGATCTCGTATAAATTGTTGGGTACTAAGGAGTGGTTTGTTATCCATCACACGGGGTGTGGCATGTTGACGTTCAACAATGAAGTAATGGGTAAACTATTGGAAAGTAGCTTGAAGACGGCGAGCATTGATGCCTCCGGCTGGCATGATAGCGGTGACGGACCGGGCACGTACGAGGGAAAATTTGTGCAGTGGTTGACCATCAGTGATCCGGAGCAAAGTGTCACGGAAGACGTTAAGCGGATACGGGGTAGTTCGATGGTTCCCGCTGAAATTCCGATCTACGGGTATATTTACGATTGTAAATCCGGAAAACTGCTTGAGGTACCTTCGGCGACCGAGGCCGGCAAGGCAAATTGATCCAAGCAAATTATCCGGGTGCGAGTCAGCCAGGTGATTTTTTGCTGCGTGCCGCCGGTTTGCCCAGGTCGCAGCGTTACAGAATTAGCTACCGTTTAATCGTCTCATTAGGCTTGTTGCTTTTAACGAGTTGCAGTCACCCGGCGGGGAATTGTGTCGTTCTGCCCTACAAGGACTTTGGCCCGCAAGTTTTGGCTTGGGAGCATATAGGAAAGGAGTGGTGGCAGTGGCAAGCTCATGGCGATTCCGATCCGGGCAAAACCTACGACGTCAAGGTCGTGGTTTATCGAAACATTCCATTGCAGGAGGTGCAAAACAATTTTCCGGTGATACCTGTTAAGCAACAGGATTTTCGATTTATTGAGTCTGATGACGCTTTGGATTATCTACAAACAATGAGCGCGGAAAATATTATGCCCGAAGTTTCAAAACAACTGCAGACTACAAAAGACAAAATTCTAGCCGAATTGACGCGTCAGGATAAAAATCCGACAGCGCGCTCCAATTGTGTTCAGTTGCCGTAAACCTGATCCGGTAACCACGTGGCCAGCTCCGGCCATACCGCCAAGAGTCCCAGCACCAGCAACTGGATAAAAATAAACGGCATGACGCCACGATAAATCTGCATGGTGCGTACAGAATCGGGCGCGACACCGCGCAAATAGAATAATGAAAAGCCGAACGGCGGGGTTAGAAAGGAAGTCTGCAGGTTGACCGCGATCATGACGCCGAGCCAAACCGGATCGAGCCCCATGCTGAGCAGGATCGGACCGACAATGGGCACAACGACAAATGTGATCTCGATAAAGTCGAGCATGAAGCCGAGTAAAAACATTATCAGCATAACGACGATCATGGCACCGATCACGCCACCGGGAAGATCGGTGAGCAGACTGCGCACCATCTCGTCGCCTTCGAAACCACGAAACACCAGTGAAAAAATCGCCGCACCGATGAAAATCAGGAACACCATACTGGTGACCTTGACCGTGGTTTGCATAACTTCGCGCAGTACCACCAAATTCAGCTGCCGTTGCACGGCGGCCAGCACGATGGCGCCCACCGCGCCGATGGAGGCGGCCTCCGTGGGGGTCGCCAGGCCGCCCATGATGGAGCCGAGCACGGCAACAATGAGCACCACGGGTGGCAGCAAGGCCTGCAGGATACGACGGCTTAATTCCGTACCGCTGATGTTACGTTCTGCGCGGGGAATGGCCGGTACCCGTTCGGGTCGGGTTAGGGCCACCATCACCAGATAAGCAATGTACAGGCTGACCAGTAGCAGCCCTGGGATCAGTGCGCCGACAAACAGGTCTGCGACCGAAACAGTGTCCGGAGAGAACAAGCCCATGTCCAGTTGTGCCTGCTGGTAGGCTGTCGACAGCACATCGCCCAGCAGTACCAAAACGATGGAGGGTGGAATGATCTGACCCAGGGTACCCGAGGCGCAGATGGTGCCGCTGGCAATCGCCGGGTCATAACCGCGCCGAAGCATGGTCGGCAGGGACAACAGCCCCATGGTCACCACGGTGGCGCCGACGATGCCGGTACTGGCGGCGAGCAACATACCAACTACCGTTACCGAAATCCCGAGACCGCCCGGCAAGGGACCAAACAAAAGCCCCATGGTGTCGAGCAGCTTTTCTGCCACCCGTGATCGCTCCAGCATGACCCCCATAAAAACAAACAACGGCACAGCAATCAGGATGCCGTTGGTCATGATGCCTTCCAGCCGGTCGGGTAGAAAGCCGAGCGTGTTATCAAAATGGCCGGTCAGGTTGCCGATGAAGGCGAACAGCAACGCGGTGCCCGCCAGTGAAAACGCCACGGGATAACCGGCCAGCAACACCAGAAATACGCACAGAAACATGAGTAGTGCCATGTACTCCATGTCAGAGCTCTCGATGTTCCGGCGCCGTTTCGCCTGCCGTCGCCGGGATGCGGCCGGTGATAACCAGCAGCGCATTGAGCGCGATTGATGCGCCCTGGACCATCAGCAAAATAGGCATGATCAACACGGCTGTTTTCAGGACGAAGAACCACGGCAACCCACCGGCTTCCTGTGAGCCTTCCTGAATGCGCCAGGATTCCATGACGTCCGCCCAGCTGGACCAGAGTATGAACAGGCACACCGGGAACAGCAGCAGCAGAGTCCCCGCAAGGTCTACCCATTGCTGACCACGCGGTGACATGCGACGGTAGAAGATATCGACCCGCACGTGCGCGTCGTGCCGGAGTGTGTAGGCGGCGCCGAGCATGAAGATGAGCGCGTGCAGGTAGGTGATGGACTCCTGCACGGCGATCGAACCCAGGTCAAAGCCGTAGCGCGCCACCACGACCCCAAAGGTCACCAGCACCAGCGCCAGCGTCAGCCAGGCCACGCCGCGGCCGATCCATTCGTTGAGCTGGGACAGGCCGATGCTGATTGTGAGCAGAATTCGAGTCATAACAGGGGGCTTACTTGAGTGGCTCGTTTAGACTTCGTTGTTGTTTGGGCTGTAGCCGGGCGCGAAAGAAGCCCAAAATTATATCTAAATTACCCGCCCAGGATGGGGTTGATTCCGTCTCCGGGAGGCCTTTTCCCGGTTTAACCGGCGGAGATCGCGCGGACTAGCGTCAGCCAGGTTATGCACAGTCGTTATAAATCAATCATTTATTTCCCCAGTATTACGCTCAGGGCTATTTGGCAAAGCAAAAATAGCACAACATATTGATTAAAAAGAGTTTTATTATTGCTTTTTAATGACAATTTGCGTGCTTCCCCGGCATTTTTACGTCCGGCGGACCCGAAGCACGTATTCGTCCACAGAGTTATCCACAGGCCGGAGACCGAAAAACCGCTCAAATGTGACGCAACTGTTCGTGCTGTTCAACGCGATTGGCGAGTATGCGGCGAAACACGGCGGGATCTTTGGTGTGCGTGATCTCGCCTTGCTTGGGAAAGTACAAGTCTTGCAGCCGCGAAAGCCAGAACCTCAGCGCCGCAGCCCGCAGCATGACGGGCCACGCACCCCGTTCGAGGGAGGTAAACGGCCGTTCATGCGCATAGGCTTCCAGTATGGCCACGGTGCGCGCTTCATCCAAACCGCCGTCCTCCAAACTGCACCAGTCATTGACGGTGATGCCAATATCCAGCAGCCAGACGTCATGACAGGCGTAATAAAAGTCGATGATTCCGGTGAGCTCGTCACCGGCAAATAATGCGTTATCGCGGAAAAGGTCAGCATGGATCAGTCCGCGGGGCACATCCGGCAGCTTGTGCAACGCCTGGAATCGAAGCTCTTCCTCCAATAATTCTTTGTCGTCGCTATCGAGCTCCGGCAGAACCCGTCGCGCAGTTTGCCGCCACCAGACCGCACCGCGGGGGTTGTGCCGCACGGGCCCGAACGACTCGCCTTCACGATGCATTATGGCCATGGCGCGGCCAATGGCGGCGCACTGTTGCAGGTTGGCTTCACTGATGTGATCGCCGTGCAGCCGGCGGACCAGCGCAGCCGGTTTGCCCTTGAGTTCACGTAGGTAGTGGTGATTATTGTCCGCCTCGGGGTGGGCACACGGCACCTGGTGTTCGGCAAGGTGGGCGGTTAATTCGAGAAAGTAAGGCAGCTCCTCGGCACCGAGTTCTTCGAAAAGAGTAAGCACATACTCACCCTGCGTGGTCGTGACAAAGTAATTGGTGTTTTCTATGCCGGCGGAAATGCCCGCGTAACTGACCAACTGGCCGAGGGAATATTCACGCAGAAACGCTTCAAGCTCTGCATGCTCGACTGTGGTGTAAACCGACATGAATCCCCAATACTTACTTGTTTTAAATTATTGATGCCGCACGGCGTGCCGCCACGCGAAACATTACCAGCGCAACAAAATCCACTGGTTGATAGGTGGATTATCGATATTGTTATCGCGTCGGTCCAGCACACCGTCACCGTCGGTATCAATCATATAATAAGCGGGTCCATGCGACGGAGTGATCTTGGCATAGCGCAGTTGGCCGTTGACACGATACTCCTCGATGGTTCGGTCCTCGCGCCGGATGATGGTGACTTCGGGCTCGGTGAGTTCTTCGGAGCCCGGTTGCGGTTCCTTCTGTTGCTGCTGTGTGGCCTGTTCGTTCAGCGGTGGCGGCGGAGGCGCGTCCGGAACCTCAGCGGCAATAGCCGGGGCGCTTAGGGCAAGGAAAAACAGCGTTGTGCCAACGAGAATACGGAATGAGGTGAGCTTGTGCATGGTAGGGCTCGCTTATAGGTCAAGCATGATTCGGGTTTCTTCAGGCGACGGCTCAAAGCCACGGTGTTCGTAGTGATCGAAAATCGCGTCCAAAATCTCTCGGGGCTGGTCGATGAGTTGTACCAGCTCCAGGTCTGCGGCCGCAATCGTCCCTTCCGGTACCATGGTGTCCTCCAGCCATTTTAAGAGCCCGCGCCAGAATTTTTCCTGCACCAGGATGATGGGGATGCGCCGCGTTTTACCGGTCTGCACCAGGGTCAGTATTTCCGCCAGTTCGTCGAGTGTACCAAAGCCGCCGGGTAAAACGACGTAGGCCGCGGCATATTTAACAAACATTACCTTACGTGAAAAAAAGTGCCGGAAATTCAGGCCAATATCTTGATACGGGTTCGACGACTGTTCATGCGGCAGTTGGATATTCAGGCCGATGCTGGGGGACTTGCCTTCAAAGGCGCCCTTGTTTGCGGCTTCCATAATGCCCGGCCCGCCGCCGCTGACGACGGAAAAGCCGGCGTCTGAGAGTTCGCGGGCGATGTCCACTGTTAACTGATAATAGGGGTGATCGGGCTGCGTGCGCGCCGAGCCAAAGATGCTCACCGACGGCTTGATTTGGGCAAGTCGCTCGAAGCCTTCGACGAACTCCGCCATGATCTGGAAAATTTTCCAGGACTCACGCGTGAGTGCGGTGTCATTAATAGGCGACAGGCCGGGATGCAGGGTGTCGGTTTTATCATCCATAACATTATAAAAAAGTAACTAGGGACGAGGTACGAGGTGCGAGTAGAATACAGGCAAGTTTACTTAAAACCGCGCCGCGTGAGTCGGCTAGACGTGATGTTTTCTCACTATTTAGCATAAATTCGCTGCATAAGACATAATTTTGGCTTTTGCGGGTGAAGTTGCGGGAACAACTTGCCTCTGCCGACCAGAATATTTTTAACTATTTCTCATGACGAATAAAAATATAAAACCCCTTGTGTTGGTCGATGGTTCGTCCTATCTGTTTCGGGCCTTTCACGCCATGCCTTCGTTGACCAATTCAAAAGGCGAGCATACCGGCGCCGCATACGGGGTCACGAATATGTTGCGTAGACTGCTGGCTGACTACGAACCCGAGCGCATTGCGGTGGTGTTCGATGCCAAAGGTAAAACCTTTCGTAATGATCTCTATCCGGAATACAAGGCGCATCGCCCACCCATGCCGGATGAATTGCGCCAACAGATCGAACCCATACATGAAATCGTGCGTGCCATGGGTTTGCCGTTGTTGTGCGTCCCCGGCGTTGAAGCCGACGATGTCATCGGCACGCTGGCAACGCAAGCAGGGGATCAGGGCATTGATACTGTCGTTTCCACCGGCGATAAGGATATGGCTCAGCTTGTTAACGGCCACGTCAGCCTGGTCAATACGATGAACGACACGGTCATGGACCGCGAAGGCGTAAAAGAAAAATTCGGTGTACCGCCGGAACGTATCATCGACTACCTCGCGCTGATGGGCGACACCGTTGACAACGTACCCGGCGTACCCAAGGTCGGACCCAAAACGGCAGCCAAATGGTTGAACGAGTATGACAGCCTGGAAGATATCATTACGCATGCCGACGCGTTTAAAGGCAAGGTTGGGGAATATTTGCGTGACAGCCTCGACCAACTGCCGCTGTCGCGTAAGTTGGTCACCATCAAGCGTGATGTTGATCTTGACTACACACCCGAGACACTGGATAGGCAGCCGGTGGACACTGACGCGTTACGACAATTATTCAGCAGACTGGAATTCAAGACCTGGCTGGCAGAGATCCTGCGCCATGAGGATCAAGTAGATACCAACGAAACCGCGGATGCTAACGTTGCTCCCAATTCGTGCTACGAAACCATTTTGGCAGAAAAAGATCTTGATAAATGGCTCAAGCGCTTGTCCGCGGCAAAGCTGTTTGCTTTTGATACGGAAACCACCAGCCTTAATTATATGCAGGCTGAGTTGGTCGGCGTGTCCTTCGCGGTTGAAACCGGACAGGCTGCGTATGTACCGGTGGGCCATGACTACCCGGACGCGCCGGATCAAATCGCACGTGATCGGCTATTGGAAAAACTAAGACCGTTACTGGAAGACCCAAAACAAGAAAAGGTGGGTCAGAATCTTAAATACGATATGAGCGTGTTGGCGCGCTACGGCATTGAACTGCGTGGCATCGCCTATGACACCATGCTCGAGTCCTATGTGCTGGATTCAACCGGCAGCCGGCATGACATGGATTCCCTGGCGCTGAAGTATCTATCTCTCAATACCATTCACTATGAAGACGTTGCCGGTAAGGGTGCGAAGCAATTGAGCTTCAACGAGGTGCCGCTGGAGCAAGCCGCGCCGTATGCCGCGGAGGACGCCGATATCACGCTGCGTTTGCACGAAGCGTTGTGGCCAAAACTTGAGCAGCATAAAAAACTCATTAATGTGTTCCGTGATATCGAAATGCCTTTGGTCCCGGTGCTTTCGCGCGTGGAGCGTACCGGCGTGCTGATTGACACCAAGATGCTGGCAAAGCAGAGCAAGCAACTGGCAAAACGCATTCTTGAGCTGGAGGAAACGGCTTACAATGTTGCTGGTGAAAACTTTAATCTCGGTTCGCCTAAACAACTGCAGGCCATTTTGTTTGAGAAACTTGGCTTACCCGTTATTTCCAAAACGCCCAAAGGCCAACCTTCTACTGCCGAGGCTGTCATGCAGGAGTTGGCGGAGCAGGGCCACGAACTGCCGCAAGTCATTCTTAGCCACCGCAGTTTGAGCAAGCTCAAATCAACGTATACGGACAAGCTACCCCTGCAGGTCGATGCACAGACCGGTCGGGTACACACCTCTTATCATCAGGCCGTGGCAGCCACGGGGCGCCTATCGTCTACGGATCCGAATTTACAAAACATTCCGGTACGTACCGAGGAAGGCCGACGTATACGGCAAGCATTTGTGGCGCAAAAAGGCTATCGCTTGGTGGCTGCAGATTACTCACAGATTGAGCTGCGTATTATGGCGCACTTGTCCAAGGATCCAGGATTGTTGCGCGCCTTTAGCGAGGGTGCTGATGTGCACCGTGCAACCGCCTCTGAAGTCTTCGGCGTCGCACCGGAAAGAGTCTCAACGGATCAACGGCGTTCGGCAAAGGCAATAAATTTCGGCTTGATTTACGGCATGTCTGCTTTCGGCCTGGCGCGTCAGCTGGGAATCCAGCGCGGTGAGGCACAACAATATGTGGATCTCTATTTCACACGTTACCCCGGCGTAAAGCAATACATGGATCAAACACGCGAGCTTGCGCGCGAGCAGGGCTATGTCGAAACGGTTTTCGGCCGGCGGCTTTACCTTCCTGAGATCAAGGCGGCCAACGCACAGCGTCGGCAATACGCGGAGCGAACTGCCATTAATGCACCCATGCAGGGTACTGCTGCGGATATTATCAAGCGCGCCATGATCGCGGTCGATCAGGTCCTTCGCGATACTAAACTTGATGTGCGCATGATTATGCAGGTCCATGACGAACTGGTATTCGAGATCCAGGCCGATGTGCTAACAGAAGCGGTGGATATCATCCGCAACTGCATGGCTGGTGCGGCAGAGCTATCCGTGCCGCTGGTCGTGGATGTTGGAGTAGGTGATAACTGGGACGAAGCGCATTAAGCAAATTCATTCACTGGAATGCTGATTGGCTTGTTCTGAAGTTTGATCATTAAGATCTAGAGATCCTGCACGTCAGTATGCTTCTGGCAACGTTGCAACGACTACAATCATTACCCTTGGCTTGTTAACGTGGTTTTTACAGTTGGCCAAATGTTACTTTTGCCCCCAGGGCTTTATTTTTATTTCCTGATGCAATTTTGCAGTCAATTTCTTCAGTCTTGGTAAGAATCCGAAACAGTACGTTCGGTACGTTTCCATCGCCCTGAACCCTTCGATATCAAACCACGGGTGACCCCAAACAGGAAGCTTGGATAAATTACAATCCAATAGTACAGTGGGTAGACAATAAACAACGGGAACGTTTTCCAGACTCCACGTATGTAGTTGGCATCAAGGACGCATGCTGTAAACGCCTGCAAGGCAAACAGTGCGAAGGTCCAGTAGAAAACAATATGCCAGTCTAATAGACTGGAACTTTGCAAAGCACTCATGTCAATTGCGCCAACTAAAATTGCTATTAACAATTTGACAACAACCAAGGTCATCAACAGCATCCACAAGGCAGTTGCAAATACCTGTACAGCGATTGGAATGAGTGCAGTATTGCGGGTAAAGGCGATATTCCAGTGCAGCCGAACGACTTCCGCCATGCCCTGCGCCCACCGCGTCCGCTGACGATATAATGACAAGAGTTTTACAGGAGCTTGGATATGGAACAGCGCACGCGGCTCGTAGGACAGTAACCATCCAGCTTTCTGCATTCGCCAGCTGACCTCGATATCTTCCGTTACGGATCTTTCCGACCAGCCCCCAATGCCACGCAGTGCGCTTGTTCTGAAACAGGCCGCTGCACCGCTCACCGTGTAAAGCCCTCCCCAGAACTGCTCAGCCCGTTTTGCAAGACTTACAATTACTGCATATTCCATCTTTTGAATCGCGGTTAGCAGATTCGTGACATTGCGGACACGAGGATGGCCGGTCACGGCACCCACCCGGGGATCAATAAATTGTTGAACCATAAATTCAATCGCGTCAGGTTCTGCTTCTGTATCTGCATCGACGACCATGAACAGGTCGGTATTAACTCGCTCCAAAACATACTGCAAGGCAACGCTTTTACCACGGTTACGTGCAAGGACATGCAGTATGACGCCTTTATTTTCATACCGACGGGTAATTTCAACAGTTGCATCCCCACTACCGTCAGAAACCACGTGGATCTGCATGTTTTGGTAATTCTGCTGCAGTAAATATTCGATGGCGCGAGCGATAACCTGTTCCTCGTTATGGGCAGGTATCACTACAGCCACAGACAATCTGGAATTTGGATCAAGTGGTAACCGCCATTCGCGCTGAAGCGCAAAGAAAAAGCCAAAAACGATCCAGAGCAGTGCCATGGCCGCGGGATATAAAACGACAAACTCGGTCAACTCCATCCAGGCACCTGATAGTGAAGTGAAATGATTCATTTCCTCTTGGAGGTGTTCAACCATTCCATTTATCAACGACTCCAGTACGTTGATCATCCGTCTCATGGTCCGACCTCATGTTTATCTTGAGGCGGTCCTACGCCAGCAAGGAAACGCCCGACCAGGTTAAGCATGGTCCAGAGGACAAGCCCGCAAGTGATTTGGAAAATGCCCAACAAAAACCAGCCGCGCTCAATCGTCAACGTTTCTAGGCCAATCCAGACCAACAAAAGACCAGAGAGGTAGCCGGCCGTCATAAGGATATTCACAATAGGACGTAAGGGATTTTGCAGTCGCATCGTTAAACTTTTGGATTACCTTTTGGGCGCGGCTAGAGGTGGTTTTTTGTCGCCGCTGGTGGGCACAGGAAATTCATCGCGGTCGAGGATCGCCCGTGCCTGCCTTGCCGCTTCCCGTAGCGTAACGAAACGGACTTCCGGCCGGGCTCTGGCATAGTCTATGAAAGCACGCAGTGCGGCGAGATTTTCCGGTCGACTGATTAGCCATTGATGGATATCCAAAACAAAGCTTGGTTCGCCGATTTCTATGACGCGGTCGAGCCGTGATTTCCAGGCCTCGAGCATCTCATCTGCAGACATCTTGGCGACATAACGTGCGTCCCAGTCATTCGGCATGACAAAGGGAATCACTACAATCCTGGCATTTTCGCCGTTGGAATGTCCGGCGTAGTGAACGTCAAGCAAACTTTGCAGCGGATCGTAGGCCGCCGATGCATCGTACTCCAGGTTCCAGCTCATCAAACGGTCCCGTGACTCATCGGTGATACTGTTGCGTGGCGCGCCGAATCCGTAGACGTTAAAACCGAGCTTCCCCATTGTGCGTAACGCACGGTCCACCACCTTGACTTGTTGATCAGGATCGAGCGCATCGATTTGTTCGTGGTCGTATGCATGCGACGCGATCTCATGTCCCTGTGCTACCGCACGGCGCAGTACCTCAGTCTGTATTTCCGCAAGCTTGCTTACCGTGACGAAGGTTGCTTTGATTTCCTCCTCCGCAAACAGCTGAAGCAGTGTCTCGATCATCTCCGGTTTTACTGCATCGTAACTTGGTTGGTAATCCGGCTCCGTGTCAACGCGGATCACTAACGAAACATACTCCGGCCTGGGCATCGAACCCTCGCGCCGATAGCTGTCGACCGCCCGAGTCAAACGCTTGAATTCCGTCTCCGACCAAAATCCGTAATGAAACCAGCCGGCGTCCAGTGCCCTGTTGGTCATCGCTTCCAAGGTGAGGCGGGTGCGTCGTACACCCATATCACCGTCCAGTACAAAACTGAGTTCAGCCTCCTCACCGACCAGCTCAGCCGCGGTGTCGAGTCCATTACGTACCCATCGTGGGCTCAGGTCCCAATCATCCCAGTAGCCCATCAACACGATCTCATCCAATCCGGCACGGGCGAGCCGATACAAATCCTGGCCGGCCTGGCTATTCAGCGTGTAGTGTTCGCTACTAAACGGCAATACAAAGGCACCGATGTGGAAATCGGGACGGACTTCTTCAACCGCGTCGCGAATGACATTGACCACGTCCACTATTTTTTCCGCACGGAGATCAATCCATGCGTGCCAAAGCCAGTCGCTGGCCTGAGCGGCACGTCGCACGTCAAGGGGCCTGAGTGGTCGGCCCATACGTTCGCGCCATTGAGTGCGTGCTTCCAATTCAGCAAGGCAGCTTGGACAGGCACAGGCGAAATCATCGTCATAACGAATGAAGTCGATATAAAGACCTTGCAGCTCGGGGTAGCGCGCAACGACCTCGCGGGCAAGCGCGGCCTGATAGTCAGCGACTTCTGCGTAGTAGGGACAAAGCCAGTCCTCCTGAATCTCAATGCCGCCCTTTTCATCAATCCACCGTGAACGCCATTGTGGGTGGCGTTCGCCGGCTTGATAGTCGTGCAGTACCGGCATCCATGCCATTACTTGAATATCTCTAACAGTCAATTCTTGAATGAAACGACCCAGGCGGCCGTCATCATAACCCTCGGCGATCGGCGCCAGTTTGCTGGGATAAAAGACACTGCCTGCGAGGTGTTCATCCGTCTCGTCCTGCTTGACCTGAACCCAAACTCGTCGCACGCCGTATGACACAAAGCGATCGACTAGCGGTGTGATGTTATCCCGGCCCTCAAGGTGGGGTGGCGTACGGACCAAAATGCTTAGGCCCTGATAGTGAGTTTGCGGTTCGTAGCTGGATTCTGTTTGCAAACCAAAACGGATTAACAAACCGACCACGGCAATTCCTACTATCGCCCTTATTAATAATTGTTTTTGCGGTTTTTGCATCGTCCACCTCTAAGGAGACAATGACGTAAATGGCCGAACCGGATTTGCTATGGAGATTCCACACTACCGCAAATACTGGCGTCAAGGAAGTTCGCCACAACGTAGACAGCATGGTGAAGAATTGCGCATCCTCCAGTTGTGATCCTGATCAACATTTTTCGCTGCAGAGGGTATCTAATGATCAAGACACATATGTTTGAATTGCGTGAGTTGCGTCGCTTTTCGCAGCGAGGCTACGTCGTCCTCTCGCTCAGATGCCAGAAAACTGCACAAACAGCCTTCTGAACACGCCCATCTGGAGGTGGACAACTATGAATATTTCAACCGTATTACTTCCTGTCGCTTTCCTGACATTCGGATTATATGGTTCGCAAGCCTACGCCTGGGAACCACTGGGTTTTCCCTACGAAGTGTTTGGCGAGATACGCAATACGAGCGGGACTGAAAACGCAATCGAGGACGGCACCTATTTTGATCTATTTGCCGAACAGGGAATGGATATATCGAGAGTAAAAAACGCTGTTTTTAATGTGTTCGCTAATACGTATATTATCAAAGGCGGCGACCCGCTCAGAGACTGGTGGAATGACTCTGAAGAGATATCCGGCGGTGTGCAATTTCGGTTCGATTTCCCAACCAGTGGGTCACTGTACTGGGGCAATGCAAAGATCGGAGCGAGGATTTCTTATAAGCAGTACAACAACAATCCGGAAGGTTCCAATACTGACACAAGAGGCGTTATTTTTGTCAACTTTGGTCTTGGCGGAGATTGGAAGCAGTAGCCCTATCAGGATCACATGCTTATTGAACGACAACCGTTTGAAAAGCTCATCCTTACTGCAACGTATTAATGCGTAACGGCACCAGCCAAAGCGTCTGTGCCCCAGCCGTGAAGTTTACAGGGCGAGTTTCGGCGCTCCCGAAACGAACGGGGATGTACGCCCTGTACTTACTTTGCGGAGCGGGCTGGCCTGCAATCGAAGCAGGATTGCGTAGCGCAGTAAAAAAAGTATTTGTAGCGTGTATTGCCGTGGGAATCCAGAGATCCTGCACGTCAGAATATTTTTTGCCAGCGTACAATGATAGTAGTCTAGGAATTCTCACTTCAGGCAATACTGTACTGCTGTTCGAGTTGCACCACGTTACGCTCATGATCAAGCAAAAAGCGTTTGCGAACCTTTCCTCCACCATATCCGGATAAAGAGCCGTCCGACTTAATGACGCGATGGCATGGAACCAGAATGGCAACACGGTTTTCACCATTGGCACGCCCCACGGCGCGCGCTGCGTTGGGGTGGCCAATTGCGTTGGCGAGTTGCTTATAAGAGCAGGTTGTTCCATATGGAATGGATTGAAGCGCGTACCACACCGAACGCTGAAATTTGGTACCTGGAAGTGACAGGCCCACTGTAAATTTTTGCAAGCGCCCCAAGAAATAGCTTTCCAGCTCTTCTCGTAACTGTTCCAGGTGCCGGTTTTCTCCGGGACAAAGTGCATAGCGATAACGTGATTTCAGTTGTTCAATTTCCTTTGTCAGTGAAGGACGATCAACAAACTCCAACAGGCATATGCCTTCGTGTGTTGCACCCGCGATCATCGGACCCAGGCAAGTCGGAATTCGGGTAAAGACAATCATTTTTGAGGAGCGTCCACGGCCCGGTGTCGTTCCAAACCGCTGTTGAAACGCGTCGCGAAATCCACTTACCGACTCGTAGCCGTGGTCAAATGCCGCCACGTCCAGATTTTCACCGGCGATTAGATGCTTGAATGCAAGGCCAAGCCGGCGTGCGCGCGCATAATTATGGAAGGTCATTCCGAATTGGTTTTTGAACCACCGCCGCGCACGGGTGGGATCGATTGAACGAACTCGAAGTTGTCCGTCAGTCCAGCGTTTTTCGGGAGCCTGATCAAGTTCGTGTAGCAGTGCGCGTGCCCACTCGGGTGTGTCGTTTTGATGCGCCAGGGGTTGGCAACGTTTGCACGGGCGAAAGCCGGCCGCCAACGCCTCGTCAGGCGTGGCAAAGTAAACGACGTTTTCCGGTTTTGGTTTACGCGCGGCGCAGGTTGGGCGACAAAAAATACCGGTAGTCTTAACCGCGAAAAAGAAAACGCCTTCGTAGTTGCTGTCCCGGTTCAGCATTGCCCGAAGCATATTTTTTTCCGTTGGTAGAGGTGCCCGTTTCATGTCCGCCTATTCTACGGAGACAGAAAACACGTGCCACCGGAGAATGGACATGCAATTACGTGGATGGCCTGTTACGCGGGAACCGCGTGTCTGCGGCGCGCCAGGACAGCAGTCTGGCGTGTTTCGATATTTCTTACGTTTCCGACCCTTGAAATAATGCATTCCACCCCGATTGAACTATTACTTACTTAATCGGTCAGAGAATTTGTAGTTGAACGATTCCGCTTCTTCTCCTTGGCGGAAAGGTCTTGCCCGGTTCCCCAAGCCGGGTAACTGTTGGCCCCGGACGTTTTTATCCCCCACGTCTAATCCGGGGCTTTTTTTTGCCTGTTAGAAAGTCACCGTTAAAAAACTCCCGGTTATAAAAAAATACTAATTTTTCAATGGATTATAATACTAGGTTGGGTATTTGAGCCAACGGGCGACCTGCTCGCGGGCGGTTTGCAGTCCGGTGCGCTTAAGGGCGGAGAACAGCTGTACGCTCACTTCCGGTTGGCTCGCCAGTTCCCGCTGCACGGCCAACAGAGTGTTGCTGGCGGGCCCTCGTTTTAGTTTGTCGGCCTTGGTGAGCAGTACGTGGACCGGCAAGCGGCGATGCGCAGAGTACGCCAGCATTTGTCGATCGAAATCGGTCAGTGGATGACGTATATCCATTAAAAGAACAAGGCCTTTCAGCGACTGCCGTGCCGCCAGGTACTGCTCCATGGCCAGCCCCCATTGACGCCGGACCTTGTCCGGCACACGGGCAAAGCCGTAACCGGGTAAATCCACCAGCCGGTGTTCGTTGTCCAGGCGAAAAAACACCAGGTGCTGGGTACGTCCGGGTGTTTTACTGGTGCGGGCCAGCGATTTGCGTCCCGTGATGCAGTTGAGGGCGCTGGACTTGCCTGCGTTGGAACGGCCCGCGAAGGCCACCTCGGCGCCCTGATCGTCGGGTGCACGAGTCGGATCCGGGACACTCAAAAGGAACTCGGCGGCCTGAAACAGGCCCGCCAGATTTTCATTATTTTCCATTTAATTCACTAAGTTATACGCGGTTCTGTGGGGTCGGACGGGGCTTCACAGCTTGACCCGCCGCGCCGCCGCCGGTATAAAGGTGGCCCGGATATTTGAGTGCTCCGACGGGGTTTGAACCCCGTGGATTCCGCGCGGTCAATACTAGCATGGCGCGCGGAGGGAACGGGGCGAAGAAACAGGTTTCAATTGTTAAGGAGAGATTTAGTATGAAGAAGATGATTGCTCTGGCGTCGGTGTTGGCGCTATCAGGTGCAGCGGGTGTCGCTGTTGCGGGTGGTCAGGATACCTATATGAAGTCCTGTAATGCATGTCATGGCACCGGTGCTGCGGGTGCGCCCAAAACGGGTGATACGGCAGCATGGAAGGATCGCATCGCGCAGGGTAATGCGACGATGTATGAGCATGCTATCAAGGGTTTCAAAGGTAAGACCGGCATGATGCCGCCCAAGGGTGGATTCGCGAACCTGAGTGACGACGACGTCAAGGCTGCTGTCGATTACATGGTTTCAAAATCGAAGTAAGCCTCGACAGAATCTCAAATCAGGGTGCGACTTCGGTCAGCACCCTGATTTGTTTTTGACTGTCCAGTTTTGTAAATTCAAGTGAAGGTCTTCTGAGTATGAATATTTTTCGAGCAGCGATCGTTGTGCTGAGCGTATTTTGGGCGATGAACGCGCAGGCTGCCGCTGATGCCAATGCCGGCAAGGAAAAGGCCGGTGTGTGCGCCGGATGCCACGGTACCGATGGTAACAGCGCCAATCCCGTCTGGCGCAAACGCGCCGGACAACACGCCGATTATTTGGCCAAGCAGTTGGCGGATTTTAAATCCAGTAAGCGTAACGACCCCATCATGGTGGGTCAGTCGGCGGCATTAAGTGATGCAGACATGGCCAACCTGGGTGCATTCTTTGCTAGCCAGAAAACCAGCGCGGGAAGTGCTGATAAAGAAAAGGTCGCCCTGGGTGAAAAGATATACCGTGGCGGCAACAGTGCCAGCGGCGTGGCCGCCTGCATCGGTTGTCATGGTCCGACCGGTGCCGGTAACCCGATGGCAAAGTTTCCTGCATTGAGTAGTCAGCACGCAGCCTACACGGAAAAAACCCTGAAAGATTTTCGTAGTGGCGCGCGTGCGAATGACGCCGGTAAGATGATGCGTAACATCGCCGCGAAAATGACCGACGAAGAAATTGCAGCTGTGGCCTCTTACATTCAGGGCTTGCATTGAAATTAGGGGCGAGAGACGAGGGACGAGCTTCTAGGAACAGGGACAGCGGGTTTGTTGGCAATACTGAAGTCTGATAAAACCGGGCTAGGATTGCTCGTCCCTTGTTACTCGTCACTCGTCCCTGTTTTTTCATGACCTTCTTCGTACTGCTCCTTAATATCAAGCAAGTCTGGCATTACTTCGTGTAACAGCGGTACCAATTGCGGATCGAAATGCGACCCACTGCTCTCGTCGATGTGCTTAAGTGCGTCCTCAACAGACCAGGCTTTCTTATAGGGTCGTTCGGTTGTAAGTGCGTCGAACACATCAGCAATGGCCACGATGCGACCGGAGATTGGAATGTCCTCTCCCCGCAGTTTGTTCGGATAACCGCTGCCGTCCCATTTTTCATGATGCGAGAGCGCGATTTCGCGTGACATGGCCATCAGTGGCGAGACATGCTCACCGATGATCTCCGCGCCAAACAGCGGATGTTTGCGCATGAGCTCCCATTCCTGGTCGTCCAGCTTGGCATTTTTGAGCAGAATATTATCCGGAATGCCGATCTTGCCGATATCATGCATCGGTGCGGCATTAAACAGCAGTTCAACCCATTCCTCGTCCATTTCATTGGCTTCCGCAATTAGACGGGAGTAGTAACTCATGCGAATAACGTGCAGGCCGGTTTCGTTATCCTTATACTCCGCAGCACGACCCAGCCGGCGGATAATCTCAAGCCGTGTTTCGTTGAGTTCTTCTGTACGCAGCCTGACCTTACGTTCCAGCTCACGGTTTTGATCGTAAAGCGCAAGTTGAGTTTTAACACGTGCCTGTACGATCGGTGGACTTATCGGTTTGGTTATGTAATCGGCCGCGCCGAGCTCCAGGCCTTTTTGCTCGTCCTCTATTTCGGTTTTGGCCGTAATAAAAATTATAGGAATCCTGCTGGTTAGTGGATCGGCCTTGAGTTGTTGGCAGACCTCATAGCCATCCATACCCGGCATCATGATATCCAGCAGTACAATATCCGGCGGGGAGTCCGAACGTACGATACGTAGAGCCTTCTCTCCATTTAAAGCCGCCTTGACCTTGTAGTCGCCGCGTAGCACACCACTGAGTACATCAATATTGTCCGGGGTGTCGTCGACAACAAGTACGGTTTGCTTCGCGGACTTTTCATTCATGTGTGTTTCCTGCTTGGGTTGCCAATTTTTTGGTACAAGTAGAATCCCTTTAGCCTACTCAGTGGTTTCGGGTCTTGCCTGCGGTGTCCGGAACTATGACAAACCGCTAGTTAAACAATACGTGCTTGAGTTCTCTATGTACTCTTACTCAGGTCAATTGACAGCGCATCGGCCAGCTGTTCGACCAGCGCTTGAGCCGCTTCAAAATCGTATTCGCCGATTAATTTTTGCAGTTGCCGGATTGTTGCTCCGGTGCCCGCTGCGGACACAGAACCCTCAAGCTTATCCAAAATATCGGCGGCGCTCGTATCGTCGTCTGCGACCAGGTTTGCCAACTCACGGACAAGCGGTGCTAAACGGGTTGTGTCCGCTTCTTCACCAAGGCTGTCCTCAGAAGGAGTGGCAGATGTGTTCTCGAGCGCTTCAAGCTCCTGAATTACCGGAAGCAATGCATTGATCAGCACAGACAGATTTTCTTCGAGCTTCTCGGTCGGCAGGCGATCCGCACAGGCTGCCTCCAGTTCGCCGGCAGCTGCCTGGACTTCCTTTGCACCCACGTTGCCGGCCACACCCTTGAGTGTATGGGCCAGACGCGTGGTCAAGTCCTGATCACCGTCTGCGAGTGCTTGTGTAAACTGCTGCTCAAATTCACACTGATTATCGCGGAATTTAATCAGCAAGCGCCGGTACAATTCGCGATTATATTGCACCGTTGCCAGCCCGGCCGCAGTATCGATGCCCTTGAAATCTGGTAGTTCGTAATCGATCGCGGACGCCGTCGAAGGCACGTCGGTCGCCTCTGGCGCGGAGGCAGGATTGACGGGCGTAATCCATTTGGCCATGGTCGCATACATTTCAGCGACGTTTATGGGCTTGGAAATATGGTCATTCATGCCGGCATCCAGGCACTTCTCGCGATCGCCGGCCATGGCGTTAGCGGTCATCGCGATCACGGGCAGACCTTTGAACGTGTCCTGCTTGCGAATCTCGCGGGTTGCCGTGTAGCCATCCATCACCGGCATTTGTACATCCATCAACACGCCATCAAATTCGTTTTTGACCAAGGCATCCAATGCTTCCTGGCCGTTGGTTGTGACGACGCTAGTAATACCTGCGTTACCCAATAGCTCTACGGCAACCTCCCGGTTGATCTCGTTGTCCTCGACCAATAACACGCGTGCGCCCCGTAGGTGATTGATGGACTCCTGGAGTTTGTCGTCATTATTCGCCGTCACGCGGCGACCTGAAACTTCTTTGCCGAACGCTTCCATGATGGTGTCAAACATGAGTGATGGGCTGACAGGCTTGATTAAAAAGCCATCCAGTTGCGCGTTTTCAACTTCATGCATAACTTCCTCTCGGCCGAAGGCAGTCACGATGATAATCTTCGGTGCAGTCGGAATTGTTCTGTCAGACAAAATAGTGCGGGCAGTCTGTACACCGTTCATACCCGGCATTTTCCAATCCAATAGTACAAGTCGATATGGATCTGCCTTAGCGTTTCTGAGCATGTCGATACTTTTTTCACCGGAGGTGGTTGTTTTCACAGTAAAGCCAAATGAGCGCAACATATTGCTCAGTATCTCGCGTGCGCTCGCATTATCATCCACAACCAAAACGCGCATGCCTTCAATATCCGCGCTTGGGCGGGGTATGCTTTGGTGGACATCAGACTGCACACCAAACCATGCGGTGAAGGTAAACGTGCTACCGGCTCCAGTTTCGCTGGACACGGAAATTTCTCCGCGCATCATCTCAGTTAGGCGCTTGCATATCGTCAGACCCAGTCCGGTACCGCCGTACTTCCGGGTCGTTGAAGTGTCGGCCTGGGAAAAGGATTGAAACAACTTGGCTTGTTGTTCAGGCGACATGCCGATGCCGGAATCCTTTACGGAAAATTCAAGTTCGACGTTATCATCCTTGCGAGTAAGTACTCGCGTACTGACGACGATTTCGCCCTCCTCGGTAAACTTGGTAGCGTTATTCGCAAGGTTAATCAGGATCTGGCCGAGGCGTAGCGGGTCACCCACCAGGGCGGTAGGCACCTCCGGATCAGTGGAGAATAATAACTCGACGTCCTTTTCCTGTGCCTTCATGCCGATAAGACTGGACAGATTTTCTAAAACCTCCTCAAGTTGAAACGGAATATTTTCCATCTCCAGCTTACCGGCTTCAATCTTGGAAAAATCGAGAATATCGTTAATGATGCCAAGTAAGGCCTGGGCGGAGTTATATACCTTATTGATGTAGTTGCGCTGCCTGGAAGATAGATCGGTTCCGAGCGCGAGATGTGACATGCCCATGATGGCGTTCATGGGTGTGCGGATCTCATGACTCATATTGGCAAGAAAATCCGACTTCGCCCGAGTGGCGGCCTCGGCCGCTTGCTGCGCCAATTCCAGCTCAGCGGTGCGCTCCCTGACCCGTTCTTCCAATGCTTCATTAAGGTCCCGCAGTGCTGTTTCGCGCTCAGACAATTTGCTTGCCATCTCCGAAAAACTCTGCGCAAGGCGTCCCAGTTCGTCGTTGCCCTTAACCTCCGGGCGCACGGAAAGATTTCCAGATGCCACTTCCCGCGCCGCCGAATCGAGTCGCGCAATCGGTCGCGTTATCCAACTTGAAATCCACGTGGCGGCGCCGCCTATCATTAACAACAGGATTACGAAGGTCGCGATGTTCCACATTACCTGACGATGTACCGGTGCCAATACTTCGTCTTCATCTACACTTAGGGCAAGCACCCAGTCGTTTGAGTCTACTGGGGCGAAAAAGATCCAGCGTGCAGGAAATTCATTGTCCGCCTGAAAACGCATCATGCCGGGCTTACCCGCCAGCATTAATCGCCCCAACTCCTTTAGTTTTGGTCGATTTACTTCGTCAGCAAGTTCGTCAATGTGGCGTCCGATGACCTCGGGCCGGTGATGAAGTGCGATACGGCCGGTGGAACTCAATAAATAGAGTTCGCGATTTTGCAACTCCTCAACGGGGAGCTTTTCCCGTAACGCCAATAACGGAATATCTACAGTGGTAACGCCACCGAACACGCCGTTGAGTTTGAAGGGTACGGAATAGGTACTCATCAGGATATTTCCCGCACCTTCGTCAAAATACGGCTCGGTCCAGACGCCCTGTCCCAGCTTCCGCGGGGCGTGCCACCATTGCCATTGAGGGGCGGTATAATCGTAACCGTCAACGCCAATGTCGATTTCGGACAATTGATCTCCGTCGCGGAAAACATACGGCGCAAATCTGTCGCGATTTTCAAATGTATGCGGTGCAAACGCGATCGCTGCACCGTAGATCAACGGGTGGGCCGATACATTACTTTGCAATTGGTGGGAGAGTTGCTCCACTGTGAGCTGGGAGTCCACCTGCAGATGCCGAGCAGTCGTACGTGCCGTCTCGGCCAATTCCCTGAGATGTGCATCCAGGCGCGACGCGGCGTGAGACGTCAGTTCGCTCATGCGGGCTTCCACGCTTCGCTGTGCGGATATTTTGAAAAGTCTTAGTTCATAGATTTGTTGCGCTGCATAGATGAGCAACAAGGGGCTTGCAATAAACAAAAGAATTTTGGCGCGGATGGAGAGCGACATGGGGTGCTACTCTTCTTGCACTTGAGTAGCGGGTTGTTCGGGAGTCGGTAAGCACACAGTCAGTGTTGTGCCGTCCGCTTTAGTCGACGCAAACGCGATGCTGCCTTTTTGAGTTTCCGCCATCAGCTTGGCGGAGTAGGTGCCCAGTCCGGTACCCTTTTGTTTACCGGAGGTGACATATTTTTCAAAAAAGGTGTCGCGAATCGTATCTGGAATTACGCCTGTATTATGGACGGACACACAGAGGCCATTCGCTATTTGCTCGGAGATTAGAACCTCACCTCCGGTGGGCGAGGCTTCTACCGCATTTTTAAGTAAATTGCCGATCATTGAATGACACAACAGCTCATCCCCCAGGACGACGCTTTGTCTGAGGGAACTTTGGAACACAACATTAATTTCCAGTAGAGTAGCCAGTCGATTAACTTCGGCCATCGCCCTGTTAATGACCTTGTGCACGTCAACAGGTTGGGGATCAAGCTGGTAGGTGCCTTGCTCCATTTTATACAAATCCAGCGAGCGGTTAATCATATCGAGCATGTTGTAGGCAGACTCTTCCATAACCCGACCCGCCTCTCTATTTTGATCCGAGAGCTCGGTATCTTCGGCAAGAAAATTTGCATAACCCAGAATAATACCCAAAGGATTTTTCAGGTCGTGACGAGTAATACGTTCCACATCATCGCGTAGTTGCGCGTTCTCGATGACCAGCTCCATTTCTCGTTTTAATTCTTCATGGGCCATTTTTAAACGGATATGGGTTTGTACGCGGGCTTTGAGAACCGCAGGGTTGATCGGCTTGGTGACATAATCCACTGCTCCGAGTCCGAAGCCTGCAACAATGTCCGCGGTTTCACCCTTTGCGGTGAGAAAAATGACCGGAATCTCGCGCGTATCGGGGGACTGTTTTAATTGCCGGCATACCTCCATGCCGTCCATTTCCGGCATCATGATATCCAGGAGAATTAAATCAGGCGGGTTTTCAGATGCTGCAATCTCGAGTGCGCGCTTGCCATTTGTTGCAGCGCGTACTTTATAACTGTCGCGTAACAGCCCGACAACGATGTCTATGTTTTCGGCCACATCATCAACGACCAGGACACTGGCCTGGTCCTGGTAGCGCTGCCAAAAATCTGTTTCGCTCGCCATCCCTGAAATTCTTACGATTTTTAGTAATTTATTGTTTGCGAGAAGGCCTACAGTCTAATGCAATGTAGCAAAAAAAACGGGGGATATTAAGAATCTCTTCCGCGAGGGAGGAAAATGACCCTACGGTAAATTGGTAAGCCAGATTGCGCGAACCGGACCATGCGGCCTGTCCGCAGCCGAAAAAACTGATGGCTGGCCGTTGAACGCGTGGGGAATCATCAGGGCGCCCAGAAATGCGGGCGCCCGGGTATCAGGGTATTGTCGACCCGATGATTACGTCAACGCTTTCGGTATCCGTAAGGCTTAAGGGGCCCTTTTCGCCATACAGATCGCCGGTCTGTGGCTTCGCTGTTCCGGCCTTGGATACCCGCGCCACCACGGTAACCTTGGGAAATGCGGACAATTTCATTTGCGGCATCATCGCCATACTGTCGTCTAATTTGACGGTAAGCGGCAGATCGCGTACCTGCTTTTTCACAATCGCAAGCGGCATGCGGGGACCTTCGCTTGCACGCGCAAGAATGAAGACGGTATCTTCCGGTTTAACCTTGGACTGCAGGCCCGAATCGAGACTTACCGCAACGTTGATGGAAGCCGCTGCCGCGCCTTTATCCTGCGTGGGTGTAGCAGGTGGTGTTGGCGACGCCTGGGCCGGTGTGCCTGCAGTCGACGCCGTCGTATCCGGTGACGCCTGTTGCTTGCGGGCCTGGGCAATGAGGCCACGTATGGCTCCGACCGGTTCAGCGTTCTCGGGCAATAACGCTAACAAGCGCTCCCAGTAACGGATCGCTTCAGCGTAGTCACCGTGTTGGTAGCGTACCATGCCGGCCCACGTAAGCGCGCCGCGACTGTCAGGATCCAGCGCCAGGGCGCGGCGAATGAGTTCTTCCGGTTGACCTTCAAGGTTGCCATCGTGCAACCGCGCCATCGCATGTGCCTTGCTGACAAGCAATTCTGCGGATTCACCCTGCAGGCGGATCGCCCGCTCATAGGATTGCAAGGCCTCCGCCGGCAGTCCCATAATCATGTACGCACGTCCCAGGGTTACCCAAGCTTCGCCGTGATCAGGGTCGGTTTGTAGCTGGAACAATTGTCGACGTACTTCACGTTGTGCGATTTGCGCTTCTTCGCCACGGTTATTCGGCGCGACATCGACGAAATGGATCTCTTTTCTGATGTGGTCGTATATCGCAAACGCCACAAGGGGAGTCAGGATCAATAAGCCAACGCCAACCCAGTTTGCGTATCTGTGCGTGCGCGGTGCGTCAGGAGCCTCCGGTGCGTGGCCAAGATCCTGCAACAGCGAGCGTGCGAGCTCGCTCTTGGCAGTTTCAAACTGACTCTTGTCGAGGGTTCCGTTTTCGAGATCGGCTTGAAGCTCGTCGAGACGGTCGCGATAAATTGCGATGTTGAGGGTAGTGTTCCTGTTCGTGCGCCGGTGCTGTTGCTTGAGCAGTGCATAAAGTGGCCACGCCAGTGCGGCCAGAACCAAAATCAAAACTCCAATCCAGAACATCATTTATTCGTCTGCCTTTTTTTGCGTATCATGGGCAGCTTGCTGCAGGACACGGTTTAACTCGTTGGACTCCTGTCCGCTCAAGGGTTGTGCGGGCGCGCTGCTACGCCGGATGATGAGCGCGATGAGAATCGAAACGGCGACAATGAAAAAAACAAAGGGCCCAATCCAGAGGACCGCCGTAGTGCTTTTGAAAGGTGGTTTATAAAGTACAAAGTCACCGTAGCGGGCGACAAGAAAGTCGGCAATTTCCTGATCTGTTTTGCCCGCCTGGATCATTTCGAAAACTTCACGTCTTAGGTCAACCGCCAGCGACGCATTGGAGTCGGCCAGGTTTTGATTTTGGCAAACCGTGCAACGCAGTTCCGCGACCAACTCCTTAAAGCGCTGTTTTTCTGCTTCGCTCTGAAATTCCTCAGGCATGATGTCCTTGCTTTCAACTATTGCCTGCGCCGGCATGACCAGGACACAAAACAACACAAGAACCGATAACGTGGTACGACTATGGGGGCTCATCCCTGCTCCTGCTCAAGTTGCTGTAACAGCGGTGCGATGGTGGTTCGCCAGACATCCGCATTGATCGGACCGATTTGCTTGTAGCGAATGGTGCCCTGTTTATCGACGACAAAGGTTTCGGGCGTGCCTATCACGCCCCAGTCGATACCAACACGCCCATTGAGATCGTGCCCGTTGGCAACATAGGGGTTGCCCAGTCGCTGCAGGTAACGCAGTGCATCGCTGCGGTTATCTTTGTAATTAATGCCATAAATTTGCGTATTCTGGTTTTTCGCCAGTTCCATCAGCAGTTGGTGTTCGGCGCGGCAGGATACACACCAGGATGCCCACGCGTTCACCAGCGTCACCTTGCCCAGAAGATCTTTTGAAGCAACGCGCGACTGTGGATCCAGCAAGCGTGGCAGATCAAACTCCGGCGCCGGCTTGCCAATCAGGGGCGAGGGAATTTCGCGCGGTTTCAGATTCAGGCCAACGTACAAAAAGCCAACCAGGATCGCGAACAACACCAGGGGAATTAACGTACGTGTCATTATGCTTTTCCGGTTACGGCGTCCGGTCCCAACAGATCCTTTATCAGCAACTCGGCGTCGGCCTCGCGCTGCTTGGATTCACGCTGCAGCACTCGGCGATAACGTTTGTCACTTGCGGCCAGTATGCCGCCAATGGACATGAATATGCCCGCCAACCAAATCCAGCGCTGGAAGGGTTTGTAGTAAATACGCATGAGCCAGGTGCCGTCACGACCCGAACCAACCGGTTCACCCAAGGAAACATACAGGTCGCGCAGCAGGTTGGCGTCAATCGCCGCTTCTGTCATGGGCATGGTCTCCATGCCGTAATTACGTTTTTCCGGATACAGCTCAGCCACCAGCTTGCCGTCGCGGTAAACAAAAACTGTGCCGCGGTCAGAAGTGTAATTGGGCCCCTTTGCCTTGGACACACCTTCAAAACGGAACTGGTAGCCGGCCATGTCGATGCTGCCACCGGAGGCAATGGCGACATCGTCCTCTATGCTATAGGCCGATACGAAGGTCACGCCAACGATAAACGTCGCGGCACCCAGATGTGCCAGCCACATACCGTAGAAGCCGTAGCCCAAACCGGCAAGACCTTTAAGGCTGATCTTGCGGTGGCGGAACTTGTCCCGTAAGGCGACCACCAGACCGGACAATACCCAGACTGACAAGGTGATACCTACAGCGGTCATTAGCACGCTGCCTGAATGGTCAGCCGCAAGTAGTGAGAGCGCGAGAACAAATGTGATAGCAGTGACGATTAACGGTACGCGCAGAGACTTGAATAGCGTGCCGGCGTCCTGCGATTTCCAACGCACCAACGGTCCAATCGCGACCAATACGACAAGCGGAATCATCAGGATGATAAACACCACGTTAAAATAAGGAGGGCCGACAGAAATCTTGTCGCCCGTCAACGCGTCGAGCGCCAGGGGATATAAGGTGCCCAATAGTACGGCCGAGGCGACCACCACCAACAGAACGTTGTTGGCGAGCATCAGTGTTTCGCGCGACAACAGTGCGAAGTTGCCGGTGCTACGTATCTGACTGCCACGCCAGGCGTACAACGCCAGCGAGCCACCTACGACAACGACCAGGAAGATGAGAATAAACAGGCCGCGCTCCGGATCGGTAGCAAACGCATGCACCGAGGTGAGCACGCCGGAGCGTACCAGGAAGGTGCCGAGCAGACTGAGTGAGAAGGCAAAAATCGCCAGCAATACCGTCCACGCCTTGAAGCTGCCGCGTTTTTCCGTGACCGACAATGAGTGAATCAATGCGGTGCCCACCAGCCAGGGCATAAATGACGCATTTTCCACCGGGTCCCAGAACCACCAGCCGCCCCAGCCCAGTTCATAATAGGCCCACCAGCTGCCGAGAGTGATACCGACGGTTAAAAAGACCCACGCAATTGTGGTCCAGGGGCGAGACCAGCGCGCCCAGGTGGCATCCAGCTTGCCGCCCAGCAAGGCAGCGATGGCGAACGCAAACGCGACGGAAAAACCGACGTAACCCATGTACAGCATGGGCGGATGTATGGCCAGCCCCGGGTCCTGTAGTAGCGGGTTCAGAGTTCGGCCTTCCAGGGGTGCCGGAAAGACCTCCTGGAACGGATTGGAGGTGAACAGCATGAACATAAGAAAGCCACAGCTGATCAGGCCCATCACGCCCAGTACCCGCGCGACATACTCTATTGGCAAGCTACGTGAGAAAATTGATACGGCAAGCGTCCAGGTGCTGAGGATTAATACCCAAAGCAGCAGAGAGCCTTCGTGCGCTCCCCACACCGCGCTCACCTTATATATGTTCGGCATGGCGGAATTGGAGTTGCCGGCGACATACAAAATGGAAAAATCGTCGCTCAAAAACGCCCAGGTCAGTGCGCCGAAGGCGATGGCGAGTAGCAAAAACTGTGCGCGCGCTGCGGGGCGGGCGACGGCCATCCATTGCAGATTACCGGTCTGGGCGCCAGCTAAAGGTAGCACGGCTTGCACGAAAGCGATGCACAGCCCCAGCACCAGAGCGAAATGTCCAAGATTCGCGATCATAACTTGTTTCCTTGTTTGCGCCCCATTTCGTGCTCGGGCATGGCACCGGCCTGCTTCAGCGACTGGGCAACCTCCGGGGGCATGTAATTCTCGTCATGCTTGGCCAGAACTTCGTTGGCGACAAACACACCGTCCGCGCGCATGCGGCCATTGGCGACAATGCCCTGACCCTCGCGGAACAGATCCGGAAGTATTCCTTTATAAGCAATACGGGTATCGTTGACATTATCCGTCACGGTGAAGCCGACGGTTACGCCATCCTCGGCGCGTTTGACCGTCCCCGGCTTGACCAGACCACCGGTGCGGAAAGCCCGGTCCTTGGGGGCCTTGCCATCCACGATTTCAGTGGGCGTGATAAAATACCGCAGATTCTGCTCAAATGCCGTCAGCGCGAGTGCCGCGGCACCGCCGACACCAACGAGCAACAGGGCCACCAGATACAAGCGTCGTTTACGTTTAGGTCTCATTTCACATCTCTGCTTTCGCGTCTGAGGTTGCGCGCAATATCGCGTAAAATCCGGCGTTCCGCCCGGAACGGAATCACGACATTGGCAATTAGAATTACGGCGGTGACGATGTACACCGGCCAAACATACAGGGCATAACCGCCCATATGAAAAAATTCGGCCCAATTCATCGGCTGCCCACCATTTCCCGAACCCAGCCACTGTTGCGTTCTTGTTGCAGCACGAGGGTGCGGGTGCGTTTAATTAGCGTCATAACATAGAATAGGTTGAAGGCAATCATCATGGTAAAAAGTGGATAACGCATGCTCGGATCGATACTGCCGCCCACCCGCATGCCCTGCGTGGTCGGTCCCTGGTGTAGCGTGAACCACCATTCTACCGAATAATGGATTATAGGGATGTTAACCACACCCACGAGGGCCAAAATGGCGGCCGCTCGCCCGGCGGAGCGCCGATCTTCGATAGCATTGTATAACGCGATAAAACCCAGGTAGAGGAAAAGCAGAATTAGTTCCGACGTCAGCCGCGCGTCCCAGGCCCACCAGGTCCCCCACATAGGTTTGCCCCAGAGGGAGCCGGTAATAAGCGCCAGCAGCGTGAATGAGGCGCCAATCGGCGCCGATGCGGCTGCGACCAGTTCGGCCAGCTTGATCCGCCAAATCAGGTTCACCGCGCCAGCCGAGGCCATGACCACATAAATCATCATCGACATCATCGCCGCGGGTACGTGGATATACATGATGCGCACGGTCTCCCCCTGTTGGTAGTCAGCAGGTGAAAACACCAACGCCCAGGGCAGACCGATGAGAAATGCCAGGCAACAGGCCATTATAAGCCACGGCATTAGTTTTTGAGAAAAACCCCAGAAATATCGGGGGGAACCCAGTTTATGGAACCAAACCCACATAACTACTCCAAACTTATTCGTAAAGCCGCTGCAATCGCAAACGGCGCCAGGGTAAGCGTCAGCACCAGAAGTGCGCTAATGAGCAACAATGCCCCACTGTAGGGGATGCCCGCCGCGGCGTCACCGACTGCGCTGGAACCGAAAATTAAAACCGGAATATACAGCGGCAGCACGAGCAGCGACAGTAGCACCCCGCTGCGACGCAAGGCTACCGTAAGGGCGACACCGATCGCACCGATCAGGCTGAGCACGGGCGTACCGACTGCCAGGGTGGCGAGTAACGCCGGTAAGGCCTCGATCGGAAGATTCATGAGCAAGGCCAGCAAGGGTGACATGAGCATCAGCGGCAAACCGCTCACCAGCCAATGCGCCAGTACCTTGGTCAGCGCTAACAGCGCAGCGGAATGCGGGGTCAGCATGAGCTGCTCGAGGGTGCCGTCTTCGAAATCGGCACGGAAAATGCTGTCCAGCGATAACATGGCGGCCAGTAGGGCCGCGACCCAAATTACGCCCGGGCCGATAGTCGCCAGGACTCGCGGGTCGGGCTCCATGCTCAGAGCAAACAAGCTGACCACTATGAGAAAGAATAACAGCGGGTTGACCAGCTCGGTGCGGTGCCGGAACGCCAGCAGCAGGTCGCGCCGCAGCAGAATAAAGGCCGCCCGCATCATGCCTGTTGGGCCCGGTGTTCATTCAGGTTCAGCCGCTGCAAACGGCCTTCGCCGATATCAAGATGCTGGTGGGTGGTTAGCACCACCAGACCCTTGTTATTAATGTGTGATTCGAGCAACCCAAGCAACAGTTCAACGCCCTTTTTGTCAATCGCGTTAAACGGCTCGTCCAGGATCCAGAGGGGCGCCTTGATGGCCCACAATCGTGCCAACGCCACCCGGCGGCGTTGACCCGCCGACAACGTGCGGCAAGGCAGTTCCTCGAAACCGAAAAGGCCCACTTTGTCCAATACATCCATGAGATCAATATCTGCATGCATGGTCTGTAGCTGGCAGCCAATCTGCAGATTCTCGATGGCGCTCAGATCGTCCTTGATACCGGGCAGGTGACCGATATAATTCAGCTCGGCGTGATACTCGCTGCGGAAATGGCGAATATCTTCACCACACCAGGTGATCCGGCCCGCCCCGGGTGTGCGCAGACCGCACAGGGTCCGCAGCAGGGTGGTCTTTCCGCTACCGTTGCTGCCCTCAACCAGCACCAGTTTGCCGGGCTTGATTTCGAGATTGAGGTCACGAATGAGTTCCCGGTCGCCCCGCTCGCAACTCAGCGAATGGGCCTGCAGTGATCTGGCGGCTTGGGGGGAATCAATCATGCGAACGTGCGGAATGACATCTTTTGGGAAAAAAAGGACGGCTATTGTAGCCGAGGTGCCTTACAGCACCAAACCCGGTGCCGAAAACTGTCGGTCGGGGCACACTTTAGTGTGAGCGGAGCGGAAATAGTTCATTGATTCGACAGAAAATCGAGAGCATCGGCATGCAATATGAAACTTGTCACCGGCTCTTGCGTCATATTTGTGGATTGCCTACGCTCGATGGGTAAATTCAAGGAGAATTACATGCATCATTTCAGAACTCGAACAACAAACATTGTCATTGCCTTCTTCATGTCCTTACTGGCGTTGAACGTCACCGCGCAGGAGTTCGACGAGGGAATCGAATACATACCCATCAATCCGCCGGTTGCGACTCGAAGTGGTGATAAGGTCGAAGTGGTTGAATTGTTTTGGTATGGCTGCCCGCATTGTTTCCACTTTGAGCCCAGCTGGGAAAAATGGATCGCAGGCAAGCCGGACAATGTGGCGGTAGTTCGTGTTCCGGCAATTTTTCGTGATAGCTGGATCCCGGGTGCGCGGGCTTTTTACACCGCTCAGTTTCTAGGTGTACTCGATAAGACCCACAAGGCTATTTTCGAGGCCATCCATGTCAAAAAACAGAAATTCCGCAATGCCGGGGATTTTGCGAAAATTTTTGCTAAGTTTGGTGTAGCGGAGAAGGATTTTCTTGATACCTACAATTCGTTTGCGGTTGACGCGAAAGTTCGCCGCGCCAAGGATCTGACCGGGCGCTATCAGATTGACGGCGTACCGACCCTGGTAGTTAACGGCAAATTTCGCACCACCGGCAGTATCGCCAACGGCCACGACGGAATGTTAAAGGTCCTGGATTATCTTGTTCGCAAGGAGTCGGGTACGAAAAGCGCAAAGTAGTCCCTCCCAACGCCCGTCGCATCAAGGATCAGCAGTGTCGGCCGATAGAAAAGTTGTATACGTAACAAGGAACACCCGATGAAGGCCTCAGACCTGTTCGTCAAGTGCCTCGAAAATGAAAGCGTGGAATACGTTTTTGGCATACCGGGTGAGGAAAACCTGGATGTCATGGATTCGCTGCTCGATTCCCCGATTAAATTTGTCACCACACGCCACGAACAGGGCGCGGCATTCATGGCGGATGTGTATGGGCGGCTGACTGGCAAGGCCGGTGTGTGTCTGGCCACGCTAGGCCCCGGCGCGACCAACCTTATCACGGGTGTTGCCGATGCCAACATGGATCATGCACCGCTGGTTGCTATTGCAGGACAGGCCGGTACAACGCGTTTGCATAAGGAGTCGCACCAGGTTCTGGACCTGGAAGAAATGTTTCGTGGCGTCACCAAGTACTCTGCGCGCTTGTTAACACCAAATATCATTGCTGAGGTGGTGCGCAAGGCGTTCAAGGTCGCGCAAACGGAAAAAATGGGTGCCTGTTTTATCGAGTTTCCGGAAAACATTTCGGAAATGGATGTCGAGGATGATCCTCTTATCATTAAGCATCCCACCCTGCCGGAACCACCCACCGAGAAGGTCGAGCGGGCCGCAGAGATCATCGCACACGCGCAACACCCCATCATTCTTGCCGGAAATGGCGTTATACGCGGCGAAGCCTGGCAGCAACTGGCTGATTTTGCCACCAAGTGGAATATTCCGGTTGCCAATACCTTTATGGCAAAAGGTGTTATTCCATTTAAACATCCGATGGCGCTGGGCAGTGCCGGCTTACAGGCTAACGACTACATTAGTTGCGGATTCAGCCGTGCCGACGTAATTATTTGTGTTGGCTTCGACCTGGTTGAATATCACCCCTATCTTTGGCACCCCACCAAAGATCGCACCATACTCCACATAGATAACGCACCGGCGGAGGTTGATGCGTACTATCCGGTGGCAGTTGGCGTGATCGGCGACATCAAGCACTCGCTGATCCGCATGTCGGCATTGGCAACGCCGCGCCCGGGGTTTACCATGCGCCCGCTGCGTGAAGCGCTTATCGATGATATGAATGCTCATCACGAAGACACCAGTATGCCCATCAAGCCGCAGAAAATAATCTGGGATCTGCGCACGGCAATGGCGCTGGAGGATATCGCCATCTGCGATGTCGGTGCGCACAAGATGTGGATGGCACGCATGTTTCGCTGTGAATATCCGAATACTTGCTTAATATCCAATGGCTTCGCCAGCATGGGTATTGCGGTGCCTGGAGCGATCGCGGCGAAACTTACAAATCCCGAACAGAAAGTTGTCGCGGTTACTGGTGATGCCGGCTTTCTTATGAATTCGCAGGAAATTGAAACCGCAATGCGTTTAGGGATCGCGATTGTCATATTGATCTGGAATGATTCAGGTTACGGACTGATTGAATGGAAACAAATGACCCAATTCGGGCGTAAATCGCACGTGGATTTTAACAACCCCAATTTTGTCCAGTACGCGGAATCGTTTGGTGCCAAAGGGTATCGCATCGAAGCAGCCGAAGATTTGCTGCCGACATTGAAAACAGCGTTACAAGACAACACTGTAAGTATTATCGATTGTCCAGTGGACTACAGCGAAAACCTTAAACTGACTGCTAGACTGGGCGAGATGGTTTGTCCCGTCTAAACTAAATTAGGATTGATATATCGAGATGGATTCAGGAACCGCAAGCGCAGAGTTGGCCGTGCCAATTGACGAACCTGCGCGCCGTTTGCGCGTGATCAGCTATAACGTACAGGTCGGTATAAGTACCTCACGTCCGCACCATTATGTCTTGCATAGCTGGAAACATGTTCTGCCGCATACTCAACGTCTGCACAATATCGAACGTGTTGCACAAAAATTTCGAAACTTTGACATTGTTGGTTTGCAGGAAGTCGACGCCGGCAGTTTACGCAGCAACTATATTAACCTGACCGAATACATGGCCCACGTCGGTGGATTTACGCACTGGCACCATCAGGTCAATCGAAACCTGGGCCACTTCGCCCAGCACAGTAACGGTATCTTAAGCCGCCTACGGCCGTCGGAAATTAGCGATCTGAAACTGCCAGGTATGATCCCCGGCCGTCGCGCCATCATGGCGCGCTACGGTAGTGAACAGGAACCCCTTGTGGTCTCTATTTTACATCTTGCCCTGGGAAGACGTGCACGCAGTAACCAGCTTGACTACCTGAGTGATCTGGTTAATTCGTTTCCCCATGTCATCCTGATGGGCGATTTCAATTGTCCGACCGCCAGCCGGGAAATGAATCGCTTGTTTAATCAAACGCATCTACACGAGCCACTGGAACAAATTCATACCTTCCCTAGTTGGCGTCCACAGCGCACGATAGATCACATCCTGGTGACGCCCGCCCTGGCAGTAAACGATGTGCACATTCCCTCGTTACATGCGTATTCCGATCACTTGCCCATCGCCATGGAAATCGAATTGCCCAGGGGCGTCGATTTAACACCCGAAGTACCACGCAGGTTCTGATCACTAATTCCTTCAGGGTGCTCAAGACGCTATGCCTGAATCCGACCAACAGAAGATCCAGCGCTGGAAGCAAAAGTATTACGATGGCCTGGAGGAACTGGAGACCCGCGAAAAGCAAGCGCAGCAAATCGAACACATGCTGCGGCAGGCGGTATCCCGTCTGACGTTAGTCGCCGATGCTGAATATCCGGAGCTCATTAAGAAACTTGACCAGCTTCGGAAGGCCATACGGGACGGCCATAAGACGCTGCAACTAAAATCGCTGTTAAACGACGTTAACGGAGATATTTCACGTCTTGATGAAGCGCGCAGGACCCGCGCCAAACTGCCCGATACCGCGGAAACCCTCGGTCGGCTGGTGGATGACCTGCGTGTGCCGCGTAGCCTGAACAAACAGTTGCGTGCGACTCGGCAGAAGCTTTTCGATTCCGGTAACTCCGGCGACCCTGAAAAACTAACCGAAGAAGTCGGACAGTTAATAAACGCCATGTTGCTGGCGGTACAAAACGAAAACGAAAAACCGCCAGGTAAAGAGCCCGCGGAGGAAAAACCCGGCCTGTTCAAACGACTTTTGGCGCGTGACACGGCCGGGGAGCCGGAATCCGAGCCAGAAATAACACCGCAGTCGAAGCACGGTGTGAAACCAGAGCCCGGTCCGGCGCAAGAAAACGAGACTGTAAATCACGTCCCGCAACCGCAGCAAAAGTCACAGCAAAATCAAACGTCCGCTCCGTCCGAGCCCGTTGGGGCCAGCGAATTGCCTATGCCAGGTGTCGCCGACGGATATAGCCTTGCCGCCGAATACCTGACGCAACTACTGGAACGGCTAAATCTGCCCGAAGAGCTGCAAAAAGACGCTGAGGAAATCAAGGCAAGTCTGCAAAGCTCGGCTGACAGTTTTGCGCTAACTACCGCGGTAGTAGCAACAGCTGAGCTCGTCGCCGTCATGCGCGGT